>NZ_CP106679.1:415000-1088750 GCF_025502585.1 Reichenbachiella agarivorans
CGAGGGCAGAACCAAAATAGAAACAGTCGCACCGGTAGATGTGATCAATGTCTCTGAAATATCAGTAGGCATGGCACAAGTAGATATTGCACAAATGTTGGTGGCTACAGCTCCTTCATTCAGTGCGGTCAAATCTCAAGGTGGTGACTTGAACTCACACGTAGACTCACCTACATTGAGAGGACTGGCTCCTAATCAGATGTTGGTATTGATCAATGGTAAGAGAAGACACTCCTCTGCACTACTGACTAGCAATCAAACTGGAACTTTTGGCAATGCGGTTGATATGAGTTTCATTCCTGCTTCGTCCATTGCGAGTGTACAAATCCTAAGAGATGGTGCAGCCGCACAATATGGATCTGATGCGATCGCAGGCGTTATGGATATCATCCTCAAAGAAAACACGGGGGTGCTTTCTGGTAACCTGACCATGGGTGCTACACCCAACTTTGGTACTCCATCATTTGACAACAACTATGGTGGTTTGACGGCTGGTGAAAAAGAGCTTCAAAAAGAAGTGCCAAGAGACATGGATGGTGAAACCGTGCAATTCGATGTTAACTATGGATTAGACCTAGGCAATGACGGATTCTTGAATATCACGGGTTTTGTAAGGCAAGACAAAAGAGCAATCAGAGCCACCGTCTTGGACTATGAGCGATATTTGACCTACGATGGCACCTACCTCAACAACGAGAGAACAGACAAAAATGGCAATCCCATGATCACCAACCCTGAACTCATCGAAGCAATGGCAAAAGGTTCATACAATGGATATACACCTGAGCAATTGAGTACAAATGTTGGGCTATTGAATGCCAGAGGTCTGACTCAATATGACGTATCTTCCTATCTGGGATCTCCTGATGTCAACATTGCTGGGTTATCTTTCAACCTTGGGTTACCGCTGCGAAACGATTTTAACTTTTATGCCAATGGAGATATAGGATTCAAATATGTAGAAGGATTTAGCTGCTACTACAGGTCTCCATCTTGGACATCCAGAGCAGGCGCTCAAGGCTTGTATCCTAATGGATTCAGACCGCTGATGATGACCAACCAATCAAACACGGCCTTGACCACTGGCGTGGAAGGGAAATTGGGAGATTTCAAAATCGATGTAAGCAATACCTTCGGCAGAAATGCCATGGACATCCGGATGAAAAATACGCTCAATGTGACATATGGGGATGCCTCTCCAACAGAAATGTACTTGGGTAATCATTCATTCACACAAAATACAACAAACATTGACGTGTCTCGATTCCTTCCAGACGCACTCTCTGGTATCAACATCGCCTTTGGTGGTGAAATGAGAGTAGAAAAGTACGAGATTGTCAAAGGTCAATTGGAAAGTTACTCCAACAGCGATGCAGGAACCTATGAGGCTACTAGCATTGACCAACCCATGGTAGGTCCTGATGGTTTTCCGATTGAAAACGAAAACTCTAGCCCAATTGTGGATAGCAATGGATCCCCATTGTTGACTCAACCTTATGATGGTGGAACTACAGTAAAGAATTACTCTCAAGGCTGCCAGTGTTTCACAGGGTTCGGCCCCAACAATGAAGCCAATGCAGTACGTACGGTGATGGGTGCCTATCTAGATATCGAAGCAGACATCACAGACAAATGGTTGGTAGAAGGTGCTACCCGATATGAAACCTTCCTTGACTTTGGAAGTGTATTGACAGGGAAAGTAGCTACTCGGTATTCAATCCTAGACAATCTGGCGGTAAGAGGCTCTGCAAGTACTGGTTTCAGAGCACCTTCATTGCAAGAGCTCAATTACTCTCAGACTTTCACCTATTTCGTAAATACGATTCCTGCTGATGCCACGGTCTACACCAACAACAGCACAGAAGCGAGACTATTGGGTGTATCGCTAAAAGAAGAAACCTCTGTCAACTACAGTGTAGGTATTGCTTCCGAACTATTCAAAGGCTTCACCTTGACTGCAGATGCTTATATGATCACAGTGAAGGACAGAATTTTCCTGACAGACCCATTTACGGCAGCTGATGCGCCAGTTCTTGAGCCATTGATCGGAGATGGTGAGGCACAGTTCAGAATCAACGGAGGAACTATCTCTACCAAAGGTCTTGAAATCGTATCCAACTACGCCACCCAAGTTGGTCCAGGTAGACTGGGACTAACATTAGCCGCCACTTTCAGAGAAAACAAGTTTGAAAAAGCTACTGTTCCTGATTTGAACACAGCTCTTACAGATGAAGAGCTTGCTGAGAAATATGTAAGAAGAGCCAGCATAGCACAGTTCGAAACAGGAACTTCCTCTACAAAATTCATTGGTACGGTTACTTACAACATTGGCAAGTTCAATTTCATGGTGAGACCGACCTTCTATGGTGAAGTCACTAGCAGGCAAAATGACATGTCATCTATTGTAGATGTAAATGGAGCCTACGATATCTACACCGAAACAGCTCCTGCTACAGGAGAAACCGCTTATGCAGATCAAACTTACAGCCCAGAATGGGTATTTGACATGGGGATTACCTATACAGTGAGTCCAAAACTCAACCTATCAGTAGGTGGACAGAACGTATTCAATAACCTGCCAGATGTAGTGAGGTATGAAAACAGAGATTTTGGTCTATACTCTGATTATCAGCAGGGCTCTAGAGGAGCATATTACTTTACTCGTTTGAGCTTTTCATTCTAATTGATCATTAAAATATATACAAGATGAAGAATACATTTAAACATATATATACACTCCTAGCAGTGGTAGCAGTAGGCTTCTTATCCTCATGTGAATATGATCCCGCTGAACCTGCCTTGGAAATCGCCAACGGAGCAGGCACCCTGACTACCTACAAAGCATATACACTGGACTCCATCGCTGGACAAAACACCGAAGTGTACGGCAAAGTAGTCTTCTGGAAAAGTTTGGATAACAAAACACTGGTTCAGATCTCGCTATACAACATCTCGGAGAGTGCTGAACACGCCTCCGCTATCTTATCTGGTGCTTTCATGACTGGGGGGACAGAACTCATGTCTCTGTATACGATCACCAATACAGGCGAAGGCTATGATTTCGGCGAATTCTCGACCTCTAAGTTTTACATCATTGATGATGCTGCCTTCTTCGAAGAGCTGGATACCTATGATGCCAGCATCCAGATTTTCATGAGTCCGAC
Organism: Reichenbachiella agarivorans; assembly: GCF_025502585.1. Lineage (NCBI taxonomy): Bacteria > Pseudomonadati > Bacteroidota > Cytophagia > Cytophagales > Reichenbachiellaceae > Reichenbachiella > Reichenbachiella agarivorans. The sequence continues at coordinate 418,165 of NZ_CP106679.1, forward strand.
GGACAACACTGTCATCTCTGGAGGAGATATCGGATTGAATGCAGATCCTGTTGAATAATATTTTAAACATCAAAAACTATAAAAATGGAAACTAAAATTAATAGAAGAAACTGGTTGAAGGCAGGCATGTTGACTGCTGGTGGCTTGGCCGTATCTCCATATTTCACCATGGCAGAGCTGGCAAAAGCGCCCATCAAGTTCAACGCCAAAGGCAATGCCCTTTACAGCCCTTTCTTTGAAGAATATGTACCGAAGGCATTTCCAGACGCCAAAGTCTTGAAAGCAAAACTCAATGCAAACGAAAACCCATATGGTCCCTCTCCGAAAGCCATCAAGGCGGTTCAGGAAAAGGCCTTCATGGGCAACCGCTATGCGTGGACAGAATTGTTTGATCTGATTGACAAAATCGCCGCACAAGAAGGAGTAGATCCAAAAAGAATCATGATGGGCCCTGGCTCATCTGATCTCTTGGAGAAAACGGCCATGGTGCTCTTCATGGAAGGTGGCAACATCGTCTCTGCGGATCCTTCTTACATGTCTTTGATTCAAGTAGCTCAATCCACAGGTGCAGAATGGAAAGCCATTCCCCTCAAAAAGGATTGGTCGCATGACCTCAAAGCCATGGAAAAAGCTATTGATTCAGAAACCAAACTGGTTTATATCTGTAATCCCAACAACCCAACTGGCAGCATGACTGACCATGCAGAATTGTTGGACTTCTGCTCTAGGGTATCCGAAAAAGTGCCGATCTTCATCGATGAAGCATACTTAGGTTTCTTAGACGATGCTGCGAAGAAGAGCATGGTGTCTTTGGTCAACGAAGGCAAAGATGTGATCATCGCACGTACTTTTTCCAAAATACATGGTATGGCAGGTCTGAGAGTTGGGTACGTAGTAGCCAGTGAAAAGATCGTAGACCAAATCAGTAAAATCACCCGTGGTGGAATGGGCATCTCTTATACTTCCATCTTCGCAGCGTCGGCGAGTATGGACGATGTAGAGTTTCAAAACAAATCTAGAAAACTCAATACCGAAGCAAGAAGCTATGTATGCAAAGAGCTAGACAAGCTAGGATATCAATACATCCCTTCCTCTACCAGTTTTGTGATTTTCCCCATTGAGATGGACGGTAAAGTCTTCTTGGAGAAAATGATGGATCTCGGTGTGGCCGTCCGCTCATTCAAAATCATGGATAAAACATGGTGCAGAGTAAGTATTGGTACCATGGACGAAATGAAAATATTTACAAGCTCACTCAAACAAGTATTAGTCTAGTCAACTGATGCAACCAGCAAGGCACGACTCATTCGCTCGTGAAAAGTGCCTTGCTTATTCTCCTAAACTCATCACAATGTTCTAACCCCTGCTGAGTCACTCCAATCTCACGATGGGGTCAAGCAGTACTTTGTTGCACACTTATCGAGAAAAAAATGAACTTCGCTTTACAAAAAACATTAGAACTGGTACTGGTCATAGCGTTAGGATTCTTCTTGCAGAAGAAACTCAGTTCCAAGGAGAGTCTCAGTGGTATCAAAATCATCATTTTGAGCATTGCTCTTCCTGCCACCATATTCGTTGCCTTGCTCAAAATAGACTTGGATGCCACATTGCTCATCTTTCCTGCACTGGCATTGGTCTTCAATCTATTGATGTTCTTAGCTACCAAGTATATGTCTGGCTCAGTAATCCCTACAGACAACGAAAGTCGCTCCAGAACCCTCACCATGCTACTGCCATCCTTGGCGCCTGGACTGTCTTGTTTTCCCTTCATTATGGTGTATTCGGGAGATGATAGTTTGGCCTTGGCTGCTCTGGCTGATGTAGGAAACAAAATCTTTGTCTTGATCCTACTATATATCCTCGCCATGCGCTGGTACCACAGCAGATCCGTCTCTACTACTGTCACCTCATCGTCTAGCAAACTAAAGAGTCTGGTCATCGCCTTGATCAACGAACCGATCAACTTGGTGATTATCGCTGCACTCATACTGCTCGGATTTGGACTGAATATCAACGCCCTTCCTTCATTTATGAGCAGTACTATCTTGAGAATCAGTGCCATCATGACACCTCTGGTGTTGCTGTTCATCGGGATGTCAGCCAAGATCAAATGGAAAGACCTCAGACACATCACCAACATCCTATTTTGGAGAGCTGGATTGACCTTTATGCTATCGGGACTGTTTATCCTGCTATTTCCTGCGTTGAGTCCTGCATTGGTACTCCTGATTTTGGTCTTCCCACAGAGCTCTTGTAGCTTTTGGCCTTTTGCCCATATGAGTGCGGTCAATAGTCTGGAAGAAAAGGACAATCAAACGAGCCCTACATTTGACATTGACTTTGCCATCTCTGTCATGGCCTGTTCACTGCCGTTTTCTACGTTGATGATTATATGCATCTACTCTTTCAGTTCCTTTTTTACCAGTCCTCCACTAGTACTCAGCTTGGGGTTCGTGATGTTCGCCTTGCCGCTAGTCTATAAGTATGCAAAAAAGTATAAAAAGGTACTGGAGCAAATGACTTAAAACAATAAACACCTAATAATGATGCAATTGAGGGGGTTAATGGAAAATGCTTAAATGGAGTCGCTGGTTATTAACCAAACAGATGAAATTACAATTGATGTCTTTAATAAGAAATCAATCACTTTTTAAACATTTTCTATTCTCTCCAAAGTTGCTATCACATGGTTCAAGTCGAAGCAATCAAACCAATCACTCTACCTCCACATTGCGTCCTTTTTGAGTATCGCTTTTCAGCTGATGGTTATCCTATTGGAGGATTCTTTCTAGACGACATCACTCAATATCCCACTATTTTGCTTTTGATGGGTGGCTAGGTATTAGCTAATCTGAATCTCAAACGAAAGACTGTGCACTACGTTCTTTCTGACACCCAACTTATTTCTTATCTATACTATCATCTTAAAGAAGTCTCGTGATCCACAATAGGGCAAATGACTTATGATAACCCTTGAAGGGATATTCAAAATCGAACTCGGGTTACCAATCTTATTCGCAAAAATTCATCATCCAGCCTCTCGCATTTGTCCTCCGAATATCTATCTCCCTGTTCAATCGAATTTTTCCTTTAAGTCCCTCCATAATCGGTCAATCCAAGCATCGACTCACTAGTAGTAGTGAGTCGATTTTCACTAAGACTAGGGATTTCGTGTCAGATGACGTAGACCTATTTTTGCATTATTTAGAATTCATATAAATAAAAAGCAATAAACTCCATGAGATACATCATTTACACATTAATTCTGACCCTTATCAATACCGCAACTTGGGCTCAACAAGGCAGCATTTCGGGAACTATCCAGGAAGAGAACAAACAGCCTGCTGCCTATGTTAACGTAGGTATTCAGAATACTAGTATAGGCACAACCACTGACAGTCAGGGTCGCTTCGAACTGAGAAACATAAAAGCTGGCAACTACACGATTCAAACTTCGTCTGTAGGCTTCATAAGCCATGAAATAGAGGTAAGTATAGCTGCTGGTGAGCATGTGATACTTCCTATTATTACTCTCAAAGAGGATATAAAGAGTTTAAACGAAGTGGTAGTAGAAGAGGAAAAAGACAATCCATACAAGGATGTGGCGCTTTCCAACTCGCTCAAACTCAAAACTCCAATACTTGAAACTCCGCAAAACATCCAAACAGTAAGTGCAGGTATGCTCGCAGGTCAACAGGTGATCAGCATGAGTGATGGCGTAATCAGAAATGTAAGTGGCACAGCTCGCATCGCACATTGGGGCGATATGTTTACAAAAATCAACATGAGAGGCAGCCGAGTACAGGCTTTCAGAAATGGAGTCAATGTAGTCAACTCTTCGTGGGGACCATTGACTGAGGACATGAGCTATGTAGATCATATTGAATTTGTAAAGGGACCCGCAGGGTTCATGCTATCCAATGGTGACCCTGCTGGACTCTACAATGTGGTGACCAAAAAACCAACAGGAGAAACCAAAGGTTCTGTAGGTATGACTATGGGTAGCTTCGATCTCTACAGAGCCACTCTGGATCTAGATGGTAAACTGAGCAAAAATGGCAAACTACTATACAGACTGAATGCGGCAGCACAAAACAAAGGCTCTCACAGACCCTACGAATACAACAACCGCTTCAGTATAGCACCAGTCATTTCGTACCAAATAGACAACAAGACAAGGATCACTGCAGAATACACCTACCAACATGCCAACATGAGTAATGTAGGATCATACTATGTTTTCTCAACAGAGGGCTATGGCACTTTGCCACGTGACTTTACTACACTCCCTAAAGGAATGTCTCCCACCAATATTGACGACCAAAGTATATTCATCAACCTAGAACATCATCTCAATGACAACTGGTCATTGACCACACAGATCGCTTATTTGAAATACGAGCAAGAAGGATCTTCCTTCTGGCCAGCAGCGGTAAACCCTGATGGCACTATGCTCAGAGGCTCATCTATCTGGGATGCTGAAAGCAAAACTGTACGCGGACAAGCTTTCATCAATGGCGAAGCTATCACAGGAGAAGTAAGACACAGAGTGCTAGGAGGTATTGACATAGGTACCAACAATTACATTGCTGACTGGAATCAATGGCATGCACTCGACACTTTAGGCAATTTGTTTGACACCAACAATCCCAACTATGGCACTCCCCCCAATGGCTTTCCAAATTTCGACAGAACCACCAGTCTGGAAAACAGAGCCAGCATTGGCTCTGCCGTTGATCAACAGTACTCTGGGCTCTACCTACAAGATGAACTGGCCTTCTTCGACAACAAAGTGAGACTGACATTGGCAGGGCGCTATTCCTACGTGACTCAAACCAACTATGGAATCACCTCAGATGCTAAACGATTCACGCCAAGAGTGGGACTGAGTGCATCATTGAACAACTCGACCACCGTGTACGCGATGTATGACCAAGCCTTTATTCCTCAAAATGGAATTCTCAAAGATGGAGGTGATGTACAACCGATCACCGGAAACAATATGGAAGTCGGTGTGAAAAAACAATGGGCTGGCGGGAGATGGAGCACTACCCTGACAACCTATAGAATCATCAAGAGAAATGAACTGACTGGTGATCCGGTAGATCCTACCTCGGGTCTGAGCGTGGAGCTGGGAGAAAAAACTTCTCAAGGTGTAGAATTTGACCTGAAAGGAAATATCATCACTGGACTCGACCTAATCACCAACTATGCATATACCGACTCAAAGGTGACTGAAGTAAGCGAAGGAATAACGTCCATTTCGAAGGGCGATGTAGTACCAGGTTTTGCGAAGCATACAGCCAACGCATGGTTGACCTATACCTTGCAGCAAGGAGCCCTCCAAGGTACGGGTATTTCTCTTGGAGGAAGCTATCTAGGTGAAAGAGCCCTAGGGACCTGGAGCAATGACACAGATGCAGTAGAAAATCTTCCAGACTACTTCAAAATGGACGGAGGACTGTCATGGACCAATGATAAACTAAGAATCAACTTGAATGTCTACAATCTACTGGACGAATACCTGTACGATGGTGGATACTACGGTTCGCTTTCCTCCTACTGGTGGCAGACCGAGCCAGGCAGAAATTATAAGCTCTCTGTGGCTTACAACTTCTAAACAATGTTTTTTTTTCACAAAAGGCTGCTCACAAAATGAGTAGCCTTTTTATTGATCTATGTGGGTGCTAAACCCACGCAATATCCGCACATTTCACTCAACCGTCAGTAAGGTGGCGCTCAATGATACCCTACTCTATACTTGATCCACAAATCAAGACAAACACTCCAGTCAGCAGCCAGCCCACACCACTCGAAACATGCGCTAAAGCCTATATTGAGTTCTATCCAAATACCCCCTCCTAGGCAAACAGCCAAGTAATTATCACTCGAAATGACAGGAGAGTATCTAATGATCGCGCCTACCAGCATCTCTTACCCAAAGGATTGCTACAACTGCTCCCAAACACTGCATGTATTATCATTACTACAGCATGAGTAATCAAAACATACTTATTCAATCATGACAATATAATAAATGAAGGAATAACCTAATCAATCAACAACATGAGCTCACTATTGATTAATAGTATCTCATTATTTATTAACATATGCTCACTATATATTGATATCAACTCAGCAAAAAATGATAAAATGACAAAGTAAAATGAAATAAACGCAGTAGAAAATCAAATAACCGCAGCATAGGATAACATTAACTCAGTACTACTCAATCATTTAGTGATTTTTACTTATTGACTGTTAATAGTTTATGATTTTGGAGTATATTTAGGTTGAATCAACCTTATTCTATTATGCTGACCTTGCATGTATCGCGATTGCTGCATATCCGTGGCATTCAAAAACCCTATAATTTCTTGAGAAATCTCGGACTGAGTCATAATGTGGCGCACCGTATGCTGTCCGACAAGGCAGTGGGCATCAAGCTCTATCAGCTGCAGAAACTTTGTCTCGCGCTGCATTGCACTCCCAACGACCTGATGGCTTGGGATAGCACGCAGACTTCTCTTTCGGCTGATCATCCCATCATGGAACTGGTAAGGCCCGCCGAGGATAGCCTCACCGTAGGAGAGCTACGCCAGCTCCCACTCGCTAAACTCAATCAAATCAAACAATTGCTCAAGGACATGGAATCATGAGATGGATTTGGCATATACTTGGCTGTTTTGGGAGGAAATGGATGGGATCAGCTTAACCTAAAATCCACCAATCACCGATTCATCAAATCAACAATCCCTGCGACAATCTGCTTGGGTGCTTGGGATATATCGAAGCGCCATGCGTAGGCCGGAGCTTCCAACACTTCCAGTTGATTGGCGAGCAATTTAGGATCAAAGAAATGTCCTTTTCTTGCACTCAGTCTCTCTGCTAGTGTCTTTTGGTCTCCGTGTAAGTACACCCAAATAATATCCCCATCATAATACTGGGACAAAGTCTCTCGGTACTTTTCCTTCAGGGCAGAGCAGGCGATGATGGCTCCCCGCTCTTTGGATTTTGTCTCAATATGCCGTGCCAGAGCCAATAACCAGGGCTCTCGATCCTCATCATCGAGCGGATGACCAGCAGCCATTTTATCCTTGTTGGCCTTGGGATGAAAATCATCCCCATCGTAGAAAGGCACATCTATCGCCTCTCCTAGCATCGCTCCTATGGTACTCTTGCCTGAGCCACTCACGCCTAGCACTACTATTATGGGCTTTGTTTCCTTACTCATCGATCAATTGAAATACTCCTTATAGTCCTCCACTGGTATTCTTATCTACCCAGAGTTTGAAATCACCTGCTTCAGCATGATTGTAACCTGGGTTATATACTATCATTCCATATACACAATACTCCTCGCAGAGCCATTTTACCTATTCACTTCAAAAATCTGAAGTGGCCCCATGTTGTTGGCGATGACTATAGAATTGGTTTTCCCATCCAAGATTTTGATTTTCTTGGAATCAAAAGGCACTAGAAACCCAGAAGTAGTCAATGATTGCGCTGCAAAATCACCCTTTCCATTACCCAACATCACCAGACCAATCCCTGCGTCATTTCGTGGTGTTTCGATTTCCGACGAGTACAGACCTCCTACAGAGACTATATCCAAATGTCCATCTTGATTGACATCCATGATCGCCCAATCATTGATCGATGAAAACTGGGCCTGGAATGGCAATTCTTTCAGCTTCATCTTTCCATTTTGATTTTCGATATAAACACTGGCGAAACTCTCTACACTGAAATGGTATGAACTATCCAGCATATCCGTCCCGAAAATATCCTGCATACTCGCTGTAGAAAAGGAGTTGTAATCCTTGTATGCCACCTTGATCGCAGGGATCTGCTGAGACGAACATTGTCTACCTCGGACAGGATACTCTTTGCCTCCATTGCGGTAGCTGAGTACTATATCACTCTTGCTGTTCTTGTCAAAGTCGTCTGCATAAATCGCAAATGGTGCCTGTGGAGACGCTTGGTATTTATAATTCTGCCCCATGTTGCCCAGCACGAAATCCATATCTCCATCCTTGTCAAAATCTGCCTGATCAATGCTGAACCACCAGCCAACCGTGTTGCCTTCGAAGTAATTGTCACTCTGATCCTCAAAACCTGCTGTAGTCTGAATGTACACTTTGATCGGCATCCACTCTCCTACGACAATCAAGTCAGCCTTTTGGTCTCCATTGATATCCGTCCAGATGGCATCTGTGACCATGCCTACATTTTGGACTGCTGGGATCAAATCAACAGTGACCTCTACATACTTGAGTGTGCCCGATTCTAGTTGGTTTTCTAGCAAAAAGCTCTTGCCAGGATAAGGATAGTTATGCGCTGACAATCGACCTCCTACAAACAAATCCATGTCTCCGTCCTGATCGTAATCGAACGGTCTCACACATCCGCCGCTGTAATACATCATCGGTAGTACATTGATCGCTCTGGTGAAAACACCCTGATCATTGAGATACAATCTGTCTTGGTAGTTTTGATGCCCTGCCTCGTCTTGATTGCCTCCGCTGACTATGTAAAGATCCAAATCACCATCGTTGTCCGCATCGTAAAATTCTGCATCTAAATCCTCGTGCCATATATTGCCCGATGGGTCTAAGACAGATTTGGTATATGTGCCATCCATATTCTGGACGAACAACCAACCTTCGTATCCTGAAGCTGCGCCATAGTAGAAATCCTCCAGTCCATCTTGATTGACATCAGCCACTGCCAATGCAGGCCCGAAATTGGACATCTTGTGAGGAAGGAGAACTTGGACATCAAAGTCATTGAACTCATTCTCGACATGCCACTCATCCTCGGCAAGCACCTTGCTGGTCACTTCTGAAAATAGAGTTTGAGTGGTGTTTAGCTGCGCTGCAAAACTCTTTGGTTGATCCCAAGAGAGAGTCAAGAGTTGATTAGCTGCCACATTGTACTGCTTGTCTATCACCTTTCCGTTTCGGAGCAAAAGCAATGAATCCACTGTACTCGCATCGGACAATCCAAAATGCAATATCGGTTCTACTGCTGATTGAAAACCTCGGACAGGATTCAATTGACCAATTTGCATCTGACCGTGTTGGTAGATTTTCACTTCCGATCCGTAGCCTCGATTGTTGGCTGCTGTACTTGTGACTGCAATTCGCAGATAATTACTTCCTTTGATCTGCTCGCTGTTGTTTCTGAAGATGGCTGCCTCACTGTCAATGTTGTTGATGACCAAATCCAAGTCACCATCATTGTCCAAATCTGCATAGCTCGTTCCATTGGAGAACCCAACCATTTCTACACCCCAGTCCTGATTCACTTTTTCGAATCCAAGACCACCTTTGTTTCTGAACATGAAATTGTCAATAGGTTCGGAGGGAATGCTATCCGCTAGTAGTTTCAATTCCTGATCGCTGGCCTTGTCCAGTACTCCTTCGAGAGCGAGAAAGAAATCACGGTTATTTATTTCCTTTCTGGTGCCGTTGGATATATATAAATCCTTGAAGCCATCATTGTCAAAATCAGCAAGCAGAGGGGTCCAGCTCCAATCGGTCGATGAGACGCCTGATATCCAAGCTACGTTGCTCATGACTGGTAGCGAATCCACGATTCCTTGATTCAACTGAAGTGCGTTGTACATGTATTGGTAGTGGAATCCGCTGTTGACCGTGGACCAAAACAAGGCAGGATTCATGCTCGCCATGTTGGCTTTGGATCGTCGGTTGTCTGCGGCGGACATATCTACCTGTATCAAATCGATGAGTCCATCATTGTTGACATCCGCTGCATCCGTACCCATGCCATAAAATGCAGTTTGCTTGGTGATTTTCTTTAATTCGTTTCTGAAAGTACCATCGCCATTGTTGATGTAAAAATAATCCGGCGTACTAAAATCGTTGGAGACATAGATATCATCCCAGCCATCTTGGTTGAAATCCACAATGCTGGCACTCAAACTCAGTCCAAATGAAAGCAAACCAGATTCCTCAGTCACATCGGTAAAATGACCATTGCCGTCATTTCTATAGAAGTGGTCACTTTTTTCCATCACTGGGTTATTGACCCACATATAGTAGGAAAAATTGGTAGTAGTAAATGGTGTGATAGGATAATTGGCTACAAAGACATCCAAATCTCCATCATGGTCATAATCAAAGAAAGAGGTCTGAACTGAATTGCCTGTATCCGCCAACCCATAAGCTTGGGCCGACTCAGTAAAAGTCAAGTCACCGTTGTTGATGTAGAGTTCGTTGCGTCGGTCATCTCCTAGTCCAGCTACGCTGTAGTAGAGATCCATGTAGCCATCTGCATTGATATCAACTATGCTGACACCCGTGTACCATTTGTGCAAACTACCTGCTAACCCTGATTTTGAAGTCAAATCCTCAAATATCAAATTTCCTTTGTTCAAATAAAATCTATTTGACACCATGTTGCCAGTGAATACCAAGTCCTGTAAACCATCATTGTCAAAATCCGCGATGGCAACCCCTCCACCCATGTAGAGATAGGGGTATTTGAAATAATTCAAAGTATCGGACTCAGTAAGTGTATTAGAAAATGAAACCTGTGAGTATTCCGTTGGGATTTTCTCAAACCTTTTTAGCGTATTTTCCCCACATGAGAATAATACTGACAAAACCACTCCACTACAAAAGAACCAAAAACTTACTTTCATATCTCTATGCTCTAATTATATACTAAGTTGTAAATAAAAAAAGGGCTGGAAAATCCAGCCCTTTTCAATTTATATTGTTTGGGCTTAGTTACCGCTCCAGACTGTATTTTGTTTCAGATTTTCTGAAATATCCAATGCACGCAATGGAATTGGGAAAATATTATGCTTTGCTTCATATGGACTTGAATTAAGAGAGGTAACGGTTCTCTTTTCATTGGCTATAAAAGTATTAATTTTATTTACCGCATAGTTAGGGTCATCTTGACTCCATCTTCTCAAGTCAAACAATCTGTGGCCTTCCATAGATAACTCCAATCTTCTTTCGAATCTGATTTTTTCTATAGCGGCATCACCCGTACCGAAACTTGCTGGTGTGTACTCAGCAATCACATAGTTTGCTGCATCATTACCACTTTCGTCCTTTACTCTAGTTGAGTTTATCGCACGCTTTCTCACTTGATTAACAAGCGCCATTGCTTCAACGAATTTACCTTGCTCAGCCTTTGCTTCTGCTGCCAACAAAAGAACATCAGCATACCTGATCACATTGTAATGTAGACCTGAGAACTGCTGTCCCCAATCGCCAGTACCTTGTGTGCTTGTTTCACCATTTTTATACACATTTTTCTTAGGTAGATATGGGCCTGCATCCAATTGTGCTCTTACCCAGTCAAACCCTTCGTGAATACCGTATCCATTGTACTCAATGCCTCTTCTTCCTATCGTATAATCCAATCTTGGATCAAGCTCTCCTGGATAAGTCAAGAAAAAGTCACTAGAAGTAAGACCATAGTCATTGTTGATATCAGATGCATTGTACCCTGTTACGTCTGGCAAACCATTCTTGGTTTTGAACGCATTGGCCAAATCCTGTGTAGGTTGATAGAATCCACAACAAGTTCCAAGTGGGCCACTACCTGGAAAGTTCAGTGTTCCTCCCTTGTTGCCATTGGCATTGTTGGTCGCTCCATCATTTGCTTCAAATTGAATCGAGAAGATTGCTTCCGCTGAATTTTTACCCGCAGCATTAAAGTTATCATTGAATTCTGCATTCAAAGCGTATGGTCCATTGTCGATCACATCATTGAAGATAGCCTCTGCTTCAGCCCATTTTTGTTGGTAAACAAGGGCTTTAGCCATATATGACTTAGCTGTCCAGGAATTGGCTCTTGCTACGCCATTGTCTTCTGGGAGATTGTCTATTGCAAACTGAAAATCAGTCTCTACTTCAGCCCATAGTGGTCCATCGTTTGGTTGATCAGGATTCTCAATGGCATTCACCTCATCTATATATGCTACATTTCCATACAACCTTGTCAGTTCAAAATTATAATGTGCTCTTAGGAATTTAGCCTCAGCAATCTTGGTAGTCAAATCTACGTCGGTAATCGAGTTAGCTAATGAAATCACAGCATTCGCTCTGTTCACTCCAGCATATAACGCTACCCACTTGCTATTGAAGTAACTATTACCAGTTGTCCAATTGTAGGTTTGCAAGGCATGTAGTGCAGGTTGATCTCCATTGGTACTACCTTTGTGCGAATCATCCGTCAATACGTCCATCCACCAGTTATCACCGGTTGGTTCCCAATCACCTACTGCTCCTACCTGACCATCTAGTGCACTGTATGCAGCAGTCAAAAGCAGGTCTACACCATCTGCATTGGCTAATGCAGCATCACTCAAAGCACCCTTGTTGGTACCTTCTGAAAAATCCTCACTACACCCCAGTACAACTAAGACTGTCAGGATATATATTATTATGTTTCTTTTCATCTTATTAATTCTTTATTAATTAAAAATCAACACTTAAACCAATCAAATAAGTCTGAGAAGTCGGGTAACTACCAAAATCTATCCCTGTATCGATATCAGAGTTGTTGAATCGCCCAATCTCAGGATCCAAACCGCTGTAATCAGTAATCGTGAAGAGATTAGATGCCTGAACATAGACTCTTGCTCTAGACATTCCAGCTTTTGAAGAAATAGTACTAGGTAGTGTGTAACCTAACTGAATGTTTTTCATTCTGAAATAGGACCCATCCTCTACAAAATAACTATTAGCCTGAGTTTCATTGTTAGTCACATTTTTACTCAATGCAGGTACATTCCCATTAGGATTAGTTGTTTCGTTGAAGGCATCTAATACTCTGGTACTTCTGTTTCCATCGTAGAAACTAGGAAAATCTGTGAAGATTCGAGTGTAGTTGTAAATCTCATTTCCTTGAGACCCTGTGAAGAATAAGGCCAAATCAAAACCTTTGTAAGCTACATCAATGTTGATACCGTAGGTAAAATCAGGGTTAGGACTTCCAATGTTTGTACGATCGTTATCATCAATTATACCATTGTTATCAATGTCAGCATACTGAAATCTACCCACGCCCTCTGCAGGAGTGTCAAAACCTTGATCGGGAGCAGCAGATACTTCTGTCTCACTTCTAAAAATTCCTATGACTTTTCTACCATAGAAACTAGAAACTGGACCACCAACGGCTGAATTGGTAAAAGTGATCCCTCTTAGGTTTCCTCCCACGATACTTGTCCCAAGTTCATCTGTTTTGATGATCTCATTCTTGTATTTAGAAAATTTCAAACCGATGTTGTAGGTAAAATCCGAAGTTGTTCCTGTGTTTCCGTAGTTCAAACTCAAATCAAATCCTCTGTTGTTGATTTCTCCATTGTTGATATATGGATTCCCGTTACTGGCTACTGGAGCAGTTGATGGAAGAGACGTAGAGATAATGTTATCCTTACTTGTCAAATCAAAATAATCAAAGGTGATTTCCAATTTATCGTTCAACAAACCTATGTCAACACCAATGTTCTTCTGTACTGAAGTCTCCCAAGTCAAATTAGGGTTTCCTGGTGTTGACAAGACGGCTCCTGGAGTATAATTCCCTCCGAAGTTATAAAACGCCAACTGATTGTTTGCTTGATTTACATTGATGGTAGGTGTAGCATTTGGAATCGATTGGTTCCCCATTTCTCCATAGGAACCTCTCAACTTCAAATTAGAAAACAAGTCTGGGATGAAAGCTTCTTCACTCAAAACCCATCCAGCACTTACCGCAGGGAAAACTCCTGTATTGTTTCCATCCTCGAATCTTGATGTCTTGTCTCTTCTAACTGTAGCAGTCAAAATATATTTACCTGCGTAGTTGTATTTCAATTGACCAAAGTACGAAAACAAGGTTGAAGTGGTATTGGTAGAACTTCCTATGGAAGTAGCGCCTACTCCATAACCCAATAGTCTATTGTCTACTACATCATTCAATAAAAAATCTTGTTGTGAAACTGCTGTAAATTCAAAGTGGTCTGAGATAGCTTCTATACCTGCTATCACTCCAACGTTATGTTTCCCAACAGTTTTTTCATATCTCAAAGTATTGGTCCACACATATCCAGAGCTTATGTATCTCGCAGTTGTCAAATTGTTGGTTGTAATCGCTTCACTGTGCTCTGGGTTCAAAGAATTGAATACATCCCCAGTTCCAGACCTATAGTTGACGCCAATATTTGATCGTGCAGTCAATCCATCGATGATATCTACTTCCGCATATGCATCTCCATAGATTCTCATGTTAGAGTTCAAATTGTCCTTTGCTCTGGTCATAACTGCTAAAGGGTTCTGTGCATTTCCCAAACCAGCGGCCGATTGATACGTCCCTGCAAAGTTCCCCCCCTCATCATAAGCAGGCATCAGAGGAGAAGCTCTATAAGCCAAGCCCAATGGACTGTCATCGCCATTTTGACCTGGGAACAAAGTTTGTCTAGAATAAGCGAAACTCAAATTTTGACCAATTCTTAATCTTTCCTTGATACTGAATTCTGTATTGGCTCTACCCGTGTATCTGTCATATCCAGTACCTGTCAAGATACCTTCTCTATCCAAATAGCCCATTGACATCATGTACTTACTAGCTTCTGACCCTCCGTTTACCGACACATAGTAATTTTGGTATGTTGCATCTTCGAAGATCTCACCAAACCAATCAGTACCAGCACTGGTTTTTGTCAAGCGATTGGTTTCTGCATCATATGGTAGGTCTCTGTCTCCTCTGTAGTAACCAGAAATATTCGGTTCTGCACCTACACCAAACTGAGGATGAGATGGCGCAACACCATCGTTAATAGCACTTTCCCAGAAAACTTCACCCAATTGCTCAGAGTTCAACATGTCTGGAGCGGTTACTGGAGTTTGTACACCATAAGAAATATCTAATGTGACTTTTGGCTTGCCTGACACATCATATCCACCTTTTCTTGTTTTGATTACAATCACACCATTGGTTGCTCTGGCCCCATATACTGAAGATACCGCAGCATCCTTCAATACAGTCACACTCTCGATATCACTGGTGTTCAAATCAGTCAAGAAATCAGGATCGTTGGTTTGATAGCCATCGATGATGTACAATGGATCGTTGTTACCAGTAGTTGCTACCCCACGGATTCTCACGATCGGTGCAGCTCCTGGGCTACCATTGGATACGACTGTGACACCTGACAATCTACCCTGAAAACCTTCGGCTGCTGACGTAGATGGAATAGAGAATGCCTTCTCTGTATCCAATGCATCAATCGAACCAGTAATGGTCTTCTTAGACTCAGATGAATAACCAGTTACAATAACCTCTTGCAAAGAAGCAACATCTTCCTCCATGGTTACATCGATCACTGACCTACTTCCTATTGCCAATTCTTGCGTTTTCATTCCGATGAATGAGAAAACAAGCGTTTCAGCATTATTGCCAACGGACAATGTGTACTGTCCTGAAACATTGGAAACGGTACCGTTGGTGGTTCCTTTGACTAAAATACTCACCCCTGGTAATTCATCGCCAGTAGTGGACACGATCTTTCCGCTAATGCTCCTGTCTTGTGCTTGAACTGTGTAATTATTCAGTCCCAACAAGATCAACAACACTACTGCCATGTTGGATAACTTGGCAGAACATATATATGATATTAATATTTTTTTCATGTTAATAAGTTTTCTTAGTGAGACTTAATTAAGGAGCTGCTACCACAAACCCAGTCTGAGTTACAATATCACTCACGTTTCCTGCAGCATCTACTTCGATGAAATAAACATCATAAGTACCCGCATCAAGAACGAGTGTAGAATTACCAGACCCACCAGCTCCGAACTCTGCCAATGTGGCTGGAGCTTCTGTTCCGCTCTTTAAGATCAACCATTCTCCAGAAGTCATCACGGTTACTACCTGCGTACCTGGATTGCTATCAGTTGCTGTCCCTGCTGCTATTGGAGCTATGTTGTCGATAATTAAGGACGCATCATCCAAAACAGTCGGCACATTGCCTGCCATATCTACAACCTCACTGACAGAGACATTCAGGTTAGTACTTGGGTCTTCATCAGATTCTCCATTTACTGTATAATCCAATGCCCAAACTGCTGCATCAGCAGTAGCCCATAGTGTATCCTTGACTGCTACCCCAGATCCATCTGCATAAGAAATATCAATGAAAATAAAATTGCTCTCTGCCCTTACTGCTTCATTAAATTGGGCAGTGATAGTGACTACTGTACTGTCATTAGCAGCAGACTGAGAGAATGAAATTGAACCAATAGGAGCAACATTGTCTACTTCTTGAATAAGTAAATAAACATTCTCAATTGTTCCTCCTCCATAGGACTCACTCAAAGTTGCACTTTTCACAATTGCTTCTGCTTGTCCATTGCCTGTACCCCCAGTAAAAATGGCAAAGTACTCCATATTGCTACCCTTATAAGATGCGGCAGAAGACAAAGTAGCCCCAGAAACAAATGGTGAGATGGCACTATCCATATCCCCTCTAAAAAAGGCAGATGTATCAGCTGCATTCAGACCATTCATAACTACCGTTGGCGCTGAAGCCAGAGGAGCTGAAAACGAAAGGAAAAGCGTATCAGTTGCCCCATTCTTTGCCTTTCCAAAATTCATAGAAGATTCAACAGCCGCTTCAACAGAGCTAACAATGACAGAATAAGTTCCTGACAATCCTCCATTGGTGGCTGTAATTGTGACATCTCCTACAGAAAGAAACTGAATTTCTGCAGTGGATGTCGTTGATGAAAGGATTTGAGCTGGCCCTTCAACTGTCCAAGATGTGGTACCTCCTATATCAGCCTGCAAATCATACGTGGCTGAAGTTTCGGGAAGTGCTCCAGTTGGCCCTTCGATAAACAGTCGAGGATCACCCTCCACTGTATTGTCCTCATCACAGGATGCCAGAAAAAGCATCACCAGAGAAAGCAATGAGAAAAGTGTCAGGCCTGAAAGCCTGAACTTCTTTTGTCTAAGTTTAATCATGCTAATAGATTTAAAAATTAGTAAATAGATTTAGTAATAATCGTTCATCAAACTTCCCAATTCCACATCCAATTTGCGTTGGGGATTTGTCACAAAGGAAGTAGGTAATTCCTTCAAAATGTCTCAAAATGTCCTTTCAGACTCTTTCTACAAAGTTTTTTCTGTTACATCTTGTGCGTATTCGGAGGGATTCACACCATATTGTTTCTTGAAACAATCTCTGAAATACTGCAAATCATTGAATCCTACTTGGTACGTAATCTCCGAAATATTCATTTCGTCCTGACGGATCAATTGCGCGGCACGCTTCAACCGAATTGACCTGATAAATTCATTGGCAGATAACCCAATAAGCCCTTTGAGCTTTCGATACAGCTGCATCCTGCTCATACCCAGTTCTCGACCCAGATCATCGACATAAAACTCCGAGTTGGACATGTTGGATTCAATGACAGCTACCGCTTTTTGCATGAACTCTTCGTCTCTGGATGCAATCTTTATATTCTTCGGCTCTATGTTGAAGGTATTTTTGTGTAGGAGCTGTCCACGTATCTGGTCTCTGGTTTTGAGGGCATTTCTCACTCTCAACGTCAATAGTTTGGGATTGAAGGGTTTGGTTATGTAATAATCAGCGCCCAATTCAAACCCATTGAGCGCACTGTCATTGGATGCCTTGGCTGTGAGTAATATGACTGGAATGTGACTTGTTTTTTCATCTAACTTGACTTCTCTACATACTTCGAATCCATCCTTGCCTGGCATCATGACGTCTGAGATGATGAGGTCTGGAATCTGGGCTTTTGCTTTTTCAATCCCCTCTTCTCCATCCTCGCCTTCGATCACTCGGTATTCTATCTCCAGGATGCTCTTGATGTAGCTTCTGATGTCTGCATTGTCCTCCACAACCAATACCAACGGCAGCTTCTTTCCTTCTTCCTCCAGCGCAATGTCGTTGGACGAGGTTGATTCATGGATTTGCTCCTCTAGTTCATAGATAGTCTGTTTCTCCAGAGACTGGGCTGGCAGGTCACCTTCTTCGACAAAATCCTCTGCATCAAAATGTGCCTTTCCCTTGAACAAATGAACTTCAAAAGTGGTGCCCTCATCCTCCTTGCTATGAAACTCAACATGTCCATGGTGTAGCTCCACCAGCTCCTTGGTCAAAGAAAGTCCAATGCCTGTACCCTTTCTTTTCTTCTTTTTGTTGTCTCTGACTCTATAATATCTGTTGAAAATATATGCTTGTTCCTCTTCAGGAATCCCAATCCCATCGTCTTCTACTTCCAAAATCACCTTATCTGCATCCTCTTTTAAACCGATGACAACCCTACCGTAATCATTGGTGTACTTGAATGCATTGGACAACAAATTCACGACAACCTTTTCCATCTTTTCTTTATCAAACGAAAGCTCGACCTTGGTCTTGGGCAATACGACTTTGTATGCGATACTTTTAGTATTGGCCATGGATGAAAACGAATGCACGATAGGTTTGAGAAAAGCGACCAGATCAGTCGTGACCAATTCCAATCTCATCTTGCCAGATTCGAGTTTTGAGAGTTCAAGGAGTTGATTGATCAGGTTGAGCAGATTTTCGGCGCTGCGCAGCATCATACTGGCTTGCTCTTTACTGCTCGAATATCTCTCCGTCTCCACCATAGCCTTGAGTGGCCCGAGGATCAACGTCAGCGGTGATCGAAATTCGTGAGAAATATTGGCAAAGAAACTGGACTTCATTTGATCCAATTCTTGCATTTTAGAGAGTTCCATATGCTCTAGGTACAGCTTGGATTGAAGCCTCTCTCGATTGACTACCGTCTGAAATGCCCAAAATAGAATTCCTAAGACCAACATACCATAGACAATGTGTGCCCAAGTAGTATCATACCAAGCTGGGGAAATGCTGACCACAAAAGAAGCCTCCTTCGTGCTCCAAGCACCTCCATTGTCTGTGCCCTTTACTCTGAATCTGTATTCTCCTGGAGGTACATTGGTATAGTATGCCTCTCGTCGATTACCAGCTTGCTGCCATTCACGGTCATAATTTTCGAGAATGTAAGCGTACTCGTTTTTACTGGATTGACTAAAATTGATCTGTGAAAATTCAAAACTGAGGTCATTTTGATCATACTTCAACGAAACATGACCTCCATCCAACAAACTACCCTCAAGTCCTTCCTTCTTGCTCCCCTTGATGGATTCATTGGAAATCTTGAAATCTGCCAAATAAATCTGGGGTTCTTCAAAATCATCTTTGATCTGCGTGGGATCGATCACATTGAAGCCATCTACACCTCCAAACAACAAAGAACCATTTGACAATTTGAAACTCGAATTCTTGAAAAATTCCATCGCCTGAATCCCATCACTGAGATCAAAATTCCGAGCTTGACCTGTTGAAACATTGAATCGGATAATCCCCTTATTAGTCCCTAACCAAAGATTTCCTAACTCATCAGCTTGGATCGCATGAATGGCTTCATCTACAAATCCATTTTCTGTCCCATACTTGATAAAACTTTCGCCTTTCTCATCGTATAGATTCAATCCTCCAGAAGTTCCAATCCATATTCTACCCTCTTGATCCTCGAGTACACACTCGACTGTATTGTCACTCAATGATGTGGCATCACTTCCATCATGGATGAACCTGCGAAACTTTCCTAATTCAGTATCTGGCATCAAGTTTAACCCAGTTCCTTCTGTGCCTACCCATATTCTACCTTTGGAGTCTTGGTAGACATGTCTGGTCAAATTGGAACTAATACTATTGGGATCCCTATCGTCCAATGCATATGATGTGAAAGAAGATGACCTAGGATCATACATGACCAATCCAGAGCGAAAAACTGCAAACCATATTCTACCCTGATCATCTTCCATCATAGAGAATACATTTTCTTTGCCTAGGTGCTTTTCAAATCCATGCTTCAACAAGAAGGGTTTAAAACCCTTTTGACCCTTTCTTTTCACCAGTACTCCTCCCTGCCAACTGCCAACCCAAACATTCTCATGCTGATCTATCATGAGAGTTAAAACTTGATCACTCATTTGAGGATATTGATCCTTTCTGTAGTGCGAAAAGGTTTCATTTTTGACATCCCAATAATCTAAACCTCCTCCGTCAGAAGCTATCCATACGTTATGATCTTTGTCCTCAAAAAAAGAGCTAATGGCATTGTGAGTCAAAAAGCGGTCATCGTAGGGGTTGTGTTTATACACTGCCAGTTTACGGTTGCTTTCATCCAGTTTGAAAAGTCCTTTGTTGAAAGTCCCCACCCAAATGACTCCATTGGTATCTTCAAAAACAGACCATATGGAGTTGTTTTTGATACTGTACAAGCTTTTGGAGTCGTTGGTAAACCATCTGTATTGATTGTTGGTCAAGTCCACTCTGCACAATCCATGATTTTCACTACCAATCCATAGACGCTGCTGCTGATCCTCCACGAGCATCAGTACAAAAGGATCTTCTCCTCGGGCATTGGGAGTCGGTATATGCTCGAACAGGTATTTTCCACTCTTGTCATAGCTCACTTTATCAATCCCTCGGTCCGTACCGATCCAGATATGATCCTTTCCTCCA
Source organism: Reichenbachiella agarivorans (assembly GCF_025502585.1). NCBI lineage: Bacteria > Pseudomonadati > Bacteroidota > Cytophagia > Cytophagales > Reichenbachiellaceae > Reichenbachiella > Reichenbachiella agarivorans. The sequence continues at coordinate 438,740 of NZ_CP106679.1, forward strand.
TAGTTGATACAGCGCACAATATCTGAAATTGGCGTATTGGGATTTTCATCACTATGTCTAAAGGGAATAAAACGCTTGGTGTTGGTATCAAACAAATTGAGTCCTCCACCCCAGGTAGCCACCCATAGATTGCCCCTTCCATCTCCAATCACCCCGTTCACTACGTTAGAAGAAATACTCCAAGAGTCATTGTCATTGTGTCGATATTGTGAGAATGCATTGTCCCTTTTGTTCCATACCAAAAGGCCATTTCGCTCGGTCGCAAACCAAATATTCCCCTCTCTGTCCTCATAAAAACCATTGATGGTAGCAGAAGCAAGTTCTGATGGTACATTATCAGCTTGCAATTGATAGAAGGTTTCGGATGCCTCGTCATAGATGCTATACCCTGCTGCCAATGTCCCTACCAAAACCTTGTTGTCAGATGTCACATATAGAGAACGGACATAATTGCTACGAATAGATAAAGAATCATCAGCATCGTGCAAATACGATTGCATGTTGATACCATCATACTTGTTGAGCCCACCTCTCGTCCCCAACCATAGGAATCCATGCTGGTCTTGGACGATCGCCGAGACTGTGTTTTGAGACAGCTCCTGATCTGTGGTTAAAAACTGATAGTCAGATATGCCTTCCTGAGACACCACAGACTGAATAGTAATCAGGCTGATGAATAGTAATATCCCCAATGCTTTCATAATACATTCTTTGGTGTAAATATTTCAATAATTATCCGTAAGCCGAATACACTGTACAAATTACCTCTGTTCTTTGGTATATATACCGCCGTAGAACAGAGTACTTCAGAATGATCTTTGTTCTCGTTAAAAATCAAAGTACACAAAACAAGTATGATAGTAAAATATACTAAAATTCTTTTTGGTATCGCAGCAATTGCTGCCATCTCGTTGGTCTCCTGTCAACCATCGACAACCTCTACTTCCAAAAAGTCCCAAGATAAAAGAGTGACAGACTTGATCAGCCAAATGTCTACCGAAGAAAAAGTCGGGCAAATGACGCAGATTACACTCAGTGCACTCTACACAGATGGTCAGTTAGATCTGGAGAAACTCAGGTATGGCATAGTCACCAAAAACATTGGATCTATACTCAATGTAAATGGCCTTCCACTGAGTATCACCGAATGGCACCAGTTACTTACACAAATTCAAGACATAGCCACACAAGAGACTAGTCTCAAGATTCCAATATTGTATGGTATCGATGCGATCCATGGCACGACTTATACGCAAGGTTCAACGTTGTTTCCCCACAACATAGGAATGGGAGCCACTAGGAATACTGATCTGGTGGGACAATCAGCCAAAATCACTGCTCTAGAAACTCGTGCCTCGGGTATCAGATGGAATTTTGATCCAGCATTGGGAATTGCCCGTCAGCCACTTTGGTCACGATTTGAAGAAATGTACGGAGAAGCAACCGCACTCTCCATTGCTATGGGTAGTGCGGCTATCAAAGCATATGAAGAAGACGGGTTGGATCAAATCACCGCGGTAGCATCATGCATGAAGCACTACTTGGGCTACTCTGTTCCACTCAGTGGCAAGGATCGAACTCCTGCATATATACCAGAAGCACAATTGAGAGAGATATTTTTACCTCCATTCATCGCGGCGGTCAACAGCGGCACCTCTACAGTCATGATCAACTCAGGTGAAATCAACGGCGTACCCGTACATGCGAGCAAGTATTACTTGACAGACCTACTCAGAGGAGAATTAGGATTCGAAGGGTTGGCTGTGACTGATTGGGAAGACATCATCAGATTGAACTACAGACATCACGTGGCTCCCACCAACAAAGAGGCTGTAAAAATCGCAATCAACGCAGGCATAGATATGAGCATGGTACCACAAGATTACTCATTCTATGATGACTTGGTCGCTTTGGTCGACGAAGGTGAAGTGCCTATGTCTCGGATAGATGAAGCGGTGTACAGAATCATGAAATTGAAATTTGATTTGGGCTTGTTTGACAATCCATACCCGGAAAAAGCTGCCATAGCCAACTTCGGCAAAGAATCATACCAAGAAGTGGCACTGACGGCTGCATTGGAATCTATCACCCTGCTAAAAAACGAAAATGGAACACTCCCATTGGATACAACTGCTAAAGTTTTGCTCATGGGACCAGGAGCCAATAACCTAGGTGCATTGCACGGATCATGGTCCTATACTTGGCAAGGTCAAGATGAAAATCAATTCGCAGACGAGACCTTGACTCTCAAAGAAGCATTGGAAGCTAAAATTGGTGTCGCCAATGTCATCTGCAACACAACTGGCAATTTTGATGATTCTGAAAACACCAACATTGCATTCCTCAACAGCCATGCAGCCAAATCGGATGTGATCATGTTGGTGATTGGTGAAAAATCCTATGCTGAGTCTCCAGGAGGCATTCACGACCTCAACTTGGCAGATAATCAAATACAACTCGCCAAGGCTGCCTATGCCACTGGCAAACCTGTAGTACTACTCATCGCAGAAGGACGCCCTAGAGTGATCTCATCTATCGTGGATGGTGCAGACGCCATCATGCAATTGTACCGACCCGCTAGTCAAGGTGCTGCTGCGACAATGGAGATTTTATTTGGAGATTACAATCCCAATGGCAGACTACCATACTCCTATCCACGACATGCGGGAGACATCATCCTCTATGACAGAAAACATACCGAAGAAGTTACGGAATTCGTCCCGGATTCTTATGGCGGAGGTGGTTACAATCCTCAGTGGGAATTTGGACATGGACTCAGCTACACTACTTTTTCTTACGGAGAGATCAAATTAGACAAATCTGAATACACGACTACAGACAAGATCCAAGTAAGTGTAGAAGTCACCAATACAGGTAATAGGGCTGGAAAAAATAGCATCGACCTCTTCGTATCAGATCACTACGCTTCATTGACTCCTAGTTTCAAGGTATTGAAGGGCTTTACCAAGGAGAACTTTGAAGCTGGTGAATCTAAAATGATAAGATTTGAATTGGATTCAGATGATCTTTCTTTCATCAATTCAGAAGGGGAAAAGACAATAGAAGCAGGAGAGTTTAGTGTAAGAATTGGTGATAAGATATCAACCTTTAGATTGAAGTAGGTCACTACATAGATTTAAAACGGTATTTGCTTTTTGATTTTAACACTTAAAAAGGCACCAACCTAAATGCAGCACTTCTGCTTCTTCTTTATACCCAGAAAATAATAGTTAATAGTTCAATTTTCATTTTAGTCTTGATAGAAAACCCCAGCTGCTTGGGGTTTTCTATTTTGTAAGTTTCTGTGAATGACTACTGCTCTTTTGGGATGCGATCCCAATATTTTTCTATCAGTGCTTTGGTCATTTTGATACCTTCATGCTCTGACACACCGTCTCCTTCGAATTCTACACCTATGTATCCATCAAAATTGCTCGCATTGACCATGTCAAAAATCCTCTTATAGTCTGTCTCCACCGCTTCACCATTTTCATCAAAACGGAAAGTCTTGGCACTAATCCCAAAACTATAAGGCAGCAAATCCTTTACTCCTTGATACTTGTCATAGTCTGCAAAATTGCCAAAATCAGGCAGTGCTCCTACGTTTGGATGATTGGCAATTGCCAAAACCTGAGATAACCTGGTCCCATTGCTAGAGAAAGAATTCATATTCCAAGAGCCATCAGGCATGCTGACACCATGATTCTCTATGATCACCATCAGCCCCTTTTCCTTCGCCAAATCTCCCAGTTCCCTCATGGACTTCACCAAGGCAGCACTAACATCCTCATCTGTGCCAAACCCATTGCCATTGACACGTATTGAGAGGCATCCTAGAAATTCCGCCGCTTCCAGCCATTTGACATGGTTTTGTACCGCTATCTGACGAGCGACCTCTGTGGTATCACCCAGATTGCCTTCGTGATCCACCATGATCATTGTGCTCTTGACATGATAGCGCTCACAGCTGTCCTTGAGTTGCTGTAGATAGGCTGCATCGTAGTTATTATCAGGAAACAACTGCGAGACGTACTCTACCGCGTAGATCCCAAACTCCTGAGCAGCCACTCTAGGAAAATCTAGGTTATCCATTTTACCACTTTTGATCGCTCTGTGGAGAGACCACTCGGCCAAAGAAATTTTCACATCTGGTTGTTGCTTCTCTTCACTTTTTGTCAAAGTGCAACCTGTATTTATCCATATAATGGATACAATTGACATATAGAGTAATAAGCTTTTCATCATGCTAGTTTGTTTTATGTTAGAAACTAAAAAGAGCGAAGTTTACTCATCACTGATTCACTGCGCTCTCTACCATTCAATATTTTAGATGACTATCTATAATTATTCGATCACCACAGTTTGGATTGCATGTGGCAAAATAGTCACTTTGATTCCCTCAGATTTGACATAGAGATTGTAATCCATTTCCATATCACTTTGATTCATCACCACAGTCACCAGAGAGCCATCTTCATTGATAAACGACGTACTCAACAACTGACTTCTGCTCGATACAGTACTCACTCGTTTGGCTCTAGGACGAATAAATTTTGAAAAGTGCCCAATGTAGTAAAAAGATGGAGTATAGATCAACTCTCCTGTGCGGGTATCAGCATGGATGGGTGAAAAACAGAAGTTTTGAACGTGATTAGGTCCGCCCGTCTGATCCAAGAGGATATTCCAATCCGTCCATCCGACAGTACCTTGGTTAAAGTCATTAATCATAGATCCACCATATCTCTCAGCGTTAGGCCAATATTGATATTTAGCAGAATCAAACTTCTCCACACAACCCTCGGTAAATAGCAGCTTTTTATCTGGATAGGCTTCTTGCACTTTGTCCAAATTATCGAACATCGGTTCTCCGCCAGTCCATGTTTCGTACCAGTGAAATCCAATCCCCCAAGCATACTTGGCAGCCTCAGGGTCTTCAAAAATCGTGGCAGCCCTATGGTTGATCAAGTCTCTGTTGTGATCCCATACCACGATTTTCTTATCTCCTAGTCCTTCCCTTTCCATGATCGGACCTAGATGATCTCTCAAGAAATCTCGCTCATCCTCTGCAGTGTAGATACATGACTCCCAAGTCTGGCTAGCCATAGGTTCGTTCTGAATCGTGATCCCCCAAATAGGCATTCCCTCTTTCTCATAAGCTTTGATGAACTTGGTGTAATACAATGCCCAAGCATCCCTGTATTCAGGCAGGAGTTTTCCTCCCTGAAGCATATCCTTGCTGTCTTTCATAAATGCAGGAGGGCTCCATGGGCTCACGTAAAACAACAATTCACCACCTGCCATCTCTAGGGCTCTCTTGATCATCGGTATGCGATACTTATAATCGTGACTGATGTCAAATGTTTTCAATTCCTTGTCTTCGTCAGATACGTAGGTATAACTAGCAGGGCTAAAATCACAACTATGAATTGGTGTACGCAACAACGAATATCCGATACCTTGTGCTTGACTATAGTAGGATGTAAGAAACTCTTGTTGCATTTCTTTGGACAACTGTGCAAAAGTCTCGGCTGAAGCATCCGTAATAGCTCCTCCGATCCCTATAAATTCTTGAAATGTTTTGTTAGGATTAACAAAAACCGAAACTTCACTTTCAACTGGTTGGCCAACAGGTTTGAAATTTGCCTTACCTGTGATTGACAATCGTAGTTTGGTCCCACTGGCTGTGGTATATATCATTACTTTTTTACCAATCGCCGAATAAGCAATTGCTGCATTTTCAGCTTGATTTTGTTCTACGACTGGCTTCTTGTTTTCTGGCATGCATCCCAACAAGGAAACAGCAACAAGTGCTGTGATGAGTTGATTTTTCATGTATTGAATAGAGTTATTAATTTAAATAAATAAGTCCGCACAGTAATATACCGTGGTGACCCTACCATAAACATCCTCTGAGATATTGTCATGCCCATTAGTCTGAGACAATGCTTATGCAACAAATCTAGTACAAGGAGGATTAAACAACACTTGTATTTCTTTCAAAAAAGACAGGGAATTATAACGTATCTAATCGTTATACAAAGGTTATCAAGTAATAAAAAAAATCCCAAGACCGCAGCCTTGGGGAGGGGTGATTAAATCCGAAGATTCGTTCGCCACAGCAAAGCTAAATCATTCTAAACGAACAAAGCCTGAGCATGTCTGCTCAGGCTTTGTTATCAATTTTTGAATCTTATTATTTGATCAAGGTCTGCTTGCGATCTGGGCCTACAGACACGATATCAATAGAAAGTCCTACTGCGTTCTCGATGTATTCCACATATTTTTTCAAACTAGCCGGCAAGCCATCATAGGATGATACACCTGTCAAGTCTTCTGTCCAGCCTTCTAATGTTTCATAAACTGGCTCGAAAGTATCATCGGACAAATCAAATGGCATATGATCGGTCAAAGTACCATCTTGACTTTTGTAGTGTGTACACACTTTGATTTGTTCAAATCCAGAAAGCACATCTGCCTTCATCATGTACAATCTCGTAGCACCATTGACCATGATCGCATATTTCAAAGCCGGCAAGTCCAACCATCCACATCTTCTTGGTCGGCCAGTTGTTGCACCAAATTCAGCACCATTTGCTCTCAAAGTTTCACCGATTTCATCATTGAGTTCGGTTGGGAATGGTCCACTACCTACTCTTGTGCAATAGGCTTTGAACACACCGAATATCTCGCCTATTCTGTTGACTGCTACACCTAGACCTGTACAGGCTGCTGCGGTAGTCGTGTTTGAACTCGTCACGAATGGATAGCTACCAAAATCAATGTCTAGCAAAGAACCTTGTGCACCTTCGGCCAATACTTTGTCTCCTGCACTCAAATGCGCGTTGAGCATGTATTCACTGTCTATCAATTCAAATTTCTTCAAGAATTCTACTCCTTTGAAGAAAGCCTCTTCCAACTCCGTCAAGTCAAACTCAAAATCATATCTCTTCAAGATGTCAAGGTGACGCTTCTTAGAGGCCTCATATTTGAACATGAAATCAGCACCTAAGGTGTCGCCTGTTCTGAGTCCGTTTCTTGAGATTTTATCTTCGTAAGTTGGGCCGATACCTTTCAAGGTTGATCCGATCTTCTTATCACCTTTGGCATTTTCGTAAGCTGCATCCAATATCCTGTGTGTGGGCAAGATCAACTGTGCCTTTTTTGATATTTTCAACTTGCTGGCGTCATAGTTTTCAAACTTCTCCAACGCCAAAATTTCCTTTTGGAATATAGCTGGATCCAATACCACACCATTTCCAATTACATTGATAGCTCCTTTATGAAAAATACCAGAGGGGATCTGGTGCAATACGTGTTTCGTATCTCCAAATTTCAATGTGTGGCCCGCATTGGGTCCGCCTTGAAATCTGGCAATCACCTTGTAATTAGGTGTCAAGTAATCAACTATTTTTCCTTTACCTTCATCTCCCCACTGGAGTCCCAGCAATACATCTACAGACATGCGCTTATTATTTATTCAGTTCCTTTTTTGCTTGATCCAAGTCATCTACGATTGCAAATATTGCATTCAGTTTGGTGATGACAAGTAGTTTTTTTACGTGATCAGAAGGGTTAACTAGTATGACCTCTCCACCTTTATTTCTAAACTTGGTCAAGATAGTAATCAATACTCCTATACCGCTACTATTGATATATCTCACTTGAGAAATGTCAATCGCGCATTTGGTAATGTTGTTGTTTAATGTGTTGTTGACACTTTCGATGATCTCTGGGCCATTTTCTTCCCCAATCAGGTCACCTTCAAATTGAATGATCATCAAATCATTCTCTTGATTGAAATTAAAAGTCATTTCTTGCGAATTAATTAATGATTCTTGTCTTTTTTATCTTTTGCGAAGAAATACAAGGAATGATGGGTAATATCAATGTCAAACATTTCTTCTAAGGTTCGCTTGATGTTCTGAATCCTAGGGTCACAGAATTCCAGAACTTCTCCAGAACCTTGCATCAATATATGATCGTGCTGCTTGAAGCCGTAAGACTTTTCGTACTGTGCTAGATTTTGTCCAAACTGATGCTTGGTGACCAAATCGCACTCTACCAGTAGATCTAGTGAATTGTAGACAGTCGCTCTACTCACACGGTAATTTTTGTTCTTCATACTGATATATAAGGTCTCTACATCAAAATGACCCGATTTACTATATATCTCTTCCAAGATAGCATAGCGTTCTGGTGTTTTGCGCAGTGACTTTCCTTCCAAAAATTTAGTGAAGATGTTTTTTACTTCTTCGTAAACTTTGGTTTTGATATCAATATGTCCTTCTGTTTGGCTCAATTCTTTACTTTATCGGTGATTTTTGAGTACCGGCCTGCAAATATAGTTTTTTATCGAAATTAATCTTCAAATAAATCAAAGCGGTACACACTCTCTATACCCTCGACGCTCTCCAGTTTGTGAATCATCGTCTCCAAATGCGATGTATCATCGACATAAACCTTAATATTTCCTTCAAAGATTCCATTGTCTGTATCAATACTCATCGATCTCATGTTGACCTTTAGGTCATTGGATATAATCTGCGTGATGTTATTGATCATCCCTAACCGATCGGTTCCTATGACTTTGATCCCAGCCAAGAAAGCAATCTCTTGCTGTGAGGTCCATTTGGCTTTGATGATCCTATAGCCATAGTTGGACATGAGTTCGGTAGCATTGGGGCAGGTAGTCCTATGAATTTTGATTCCATCACTCACTGTCACAAATCCAAAAACGTCATCCCCAGGGATAGGTTTACAGCAATTGGCAAATTTGTAATCCACCATGCTCATGTTGTCTCCAATAATCAACAGCTCACTGTTAACCTCCTTGGCCTTTTTGGTGGCATGCACCACTTCATCTACAATGTCTGCCTTCCTTTTGGGCTTCTTGACTTCTTTGACCTCCGAAATCTTCTTGATATCCTTTGGGTCAATTTTACCTTTTCCTACTTCGTAAAAGAAATCCAAAGGAGATTCAGCACCAAAATAGGCCATCATTCTACTGATGGTGTCATTGTTGAGATCCAGCTTGATCTGCTTGAGTTTTCGGAGTACAATCTCTTTCCCCTCAGATGCTGCCTTTTTCTTTTCTTCCTTGAGGTAATCCTTGATACTCGATATCGCCTTGGAAGTGATCACATACTTGAGCCATCCCTCGTTGGGTTTTTGCTTGGAAGAGGTAAGGATTTCTACTTGATCACCATTTTTGATTTTGGTATTGAGTGAAACCAGCTTTTTGTTGATTTTGGCACCAATGCAGCCTCCACCTACTTCTGTATGGATATCAAAGGCAAAATCCAAGGCACAGGCTCCATTGGGTAGCGTGATCAGTTTGCCTTTGGGTGTGAATGCATATACCTCCTCTTGAAAGAGGTTGGATCTAAAATCATCAACAAATTCAATGGCAGACATGTCATTCTGCTCTAGGGATTCTCTGACCTTGGCGATCCAAATATCCAATGAAGATTCGGACGATCCGTCCTTGTACTTCCAGTGCGCTGCATATCCCTTCTCTGCGATATCGTCCATTCGTCGGGTTCGTATCTGTACCTCTACCCACTGACCTTTGTTGGTCATCACGGTCGTATGCAGGGATTCATACCCATTGGTCTTGGGGATGCTGATCCAATCTCTGAGACGATCAGGATTGGGCGTGTAGTAATCCGTCACGATTGAGTACAGATGCCAGCATGCTGCCTTTTCATTGTCTTCCTCTACATCGACAATGATTCGGATGGCAAACAAATCATATACCTCCTCGAAAGGTATGTTTTGCTTTCTCATCTTGTTGGCAATCGAAAATATAGATTTTGGACGTCCTTTGATCTCCACATTGTAGCCTAGATCATTGATGGTCTTCTGAAATGGTCGGATAAAATTTCTGATAAATCGGTTTCTCTCCTCTTTGGAATCATTGATTTTTTTGACCAAAAAATTGTACTCATCAGCCTCTCTGTATTTCATAGAGAGGTCTTCTAGTTCGGTTTTGATAGCATAAAGCCCCAATCTATGCGCTAGTGGCGCATACAGATAGAATGTCTCGGAGGCGATTTTGAGTTGCTTGTGACGCGGCATGCTTTCAAGTGTCCGCATATTATGTAGTCTGTCGGCCAGCTTGATCAGGATCACACGCGTATCCTTGGATAGAGTCAGCAGCATCTTACGGAAATTCTCCGCCTGCTCAGACATACTCTCTCCTGGGACACCTGATATTTTGGTCAGGCCATCAATGATCCGCATGACCTTGGAACCAAACTCGCGTTGCACATCATCCAGCGTCCAATCGGTGTCTTCTACCACATCATGGAGCAGTGCAGAAATAATTGATGTCGTCCCCAGTCCTATTTCAGAAGCACAGATATATGCCACCTCCAGCGGATGATAAATGTAAGGCTCTCCTGTTTTGCGGCGCATATCCTTGTGTGCCTCTGCAGCAGTTAGAAATGCCTTACGAATTTCTTTGGCATCATTGTCTTTCAAAAAAGGCTTGGCACGCCTGAGCAGCCTACGATACCGTCTTAATATTTCCTTTTTCTCCTCTTCTTCATCTATGAGCACTGTCTCTCCCATTCTTATTCTTTAGATAAAAAACCTACCAATCAACCTTTGTACAAAGATCATCATACAGGCTAACAATCAATTACGAAAATGATTGAAATATTTTTGAGTTTGATACTGAAATATTCATTTATCCCATTAGTTTTGCACTTCCAAATTTTTCGATCACGCGGATGTGGCGAAATTGGTAGACGCACTAGACTTAGGATCTAGCGCCGCGAGGCATGGGGGTTCGAGTCCCTTCATCCGCACTCAACAATCACCCTCTACCTGATTTTCGGGTTAGAGGGTTTTTTAATTTTGATAACTAGTACAAATTAACACAGACAGTTTTGGACATACAATTAGATCAAATCTCAAAGACAGAAGCCCTAATTAAAATTAGTTTAAAGGAGGCTGATTATCAACCTAAAGTTGAGGAAAAGATCAAGGAGTACGGCAAAAAAGCCAGTATCAAAGGTTTCAGACCAGGAAAGGTTCCTATGTCCGTCATTCGAAAAATGTACGGCAAATCAGTTCTCGTGGACGAAATCAACCAAATGGTCTCTCGTCAGGTCATGGACTATATCAAAGAAAAAGAAATCCAACTCTTGGGCGAGCCACTCCCTAATCAGGACAAAATAGCTGAGCAAGATTGGGATACAGCCAAAGACTTTGACTTTGAATACAGCATCGGAATGGCACCAGAGTTTGAAGTCTCTGTTGATAAAAAAGTAAAAGTTGACACTTTCGCTATCAAAGTTGATGACAAATTGATCAACGAAACACTTGAAAATCTAAAAAATCAATTTGGTGATGTAACCAACCCTGAAACTGCCGAAGAAGGCGATTCATTGTATGGCTTCATCCAAGCAGATGGCGAAGAAGAGCCTGCAGGCACGACTCTTGATCTGAAAGAAGTTGAGAAAAAAGATCAAAAGAATTTCATCGGAAAGAAAAGTGGAGACACCATCGAATTCGATCCAAGCAAGTCTATCAAAAACGAAACGGTAAGAGCTCAGTTCTTGGGTGACAATGCAGAAAGCAAAGGTAAAATTACTTTTGAGATCAAAAATGTAAACCGTACCACACCTGCAGAACTCAACCAAGAGTTGTTCGACAAAGTTTTCGGAAAGGATCAGGTAAAAACTGAAGCAGAATTCATCGAGAAAGTAAGGACTGCTATCTCTGACAACTACACGAGAGAAACAGATGGCTATACGCAATTGAAAATTAGAGATACTTTCATCGACAATATCAAAATAGAGTTGCCAGATGAATTCTTAAAAAGATGGTTGAAAGTATCTAACAAAGATATCACAGACGAACAAATCGAAACAGAGTACCCACTCTACACCAATGATTTGAGATGGTCTATGATCAAAAACAAGATCGCCAAAGCCAATGACATCAAAGTAGAAAACCAAGATGTAGTAGACGAAGCTAAAAACATGATTCGTCAGCAATTTGGCTCGATGGGTATGTCTGAACAAATGGAAGCCAACATTGATGCCTTTGCGGACAACTACCTCAGAGCTGAAAATGGCAACAACTATATGAAACTACATGAGACAGTCTTCAATGATAGAATCATTGCATTCATCAAGGAAAATGTCACTATCAAGGCAAAAGAAGTAAGTGCTGAAGAATACAGAGAAAAAGCATAAACTTTTGCTGAATAAGATTCGTCTAAGAATAAAAGTCCTTTGATATAAGGGCTTTTTTTGTTTTTTTGTATCTGTATTAAAAAATTATAAAATGGACAAGAAAGAGTTTAGAGATTTTGCCGTCAAAGGCAGAAACATCAATGGGAATACCTTCGACCAATACACTGGCCATATTGAAAATATGACTAGAGCCGTCATCGAAGAAAGACCTACGAATTTTAGAGAAATCGACGTATTCTCTAGACTGATTATGGATAGGATCATCTTCTTAGGTACTGGTGTAGACGACAATATCGCCAACATCATCACCGCACAACTGTTGTTCTTGGAGTCTGTAGACTCTAAAAAGGATATCCTACTCTATGTCAACAGTCCAGGAGGATCTGTTTATGCAGGTCTTGGCATCTACGACACGATGAACTACGTCAATCCAGATATCAACACCATCTGTACAGGACTAGCCGCATCTATGGGAGCTGTGCTATTGGCGGGAGGAGCTGCAAAGAAAAGAGCTGCACTACCTCATGCACGAATCATGATTCACCAACCGATGGCTGGCATGCAAGGACAAGCTTCTGACATGGAGATATCTTTGAAGCAGACCCTTTCTGTCAAAGAAGACCTTTATAAGATCTTGTCGCATCACAGCGGCAAAACTTATGAAGAAATCGAAAGAGACTCGGACAGAGACTACTGGATGAGAGCAGATGAAGCTAAGAAATATGGCTTGATTGACGAAGTACTCGTGAGAGAGACAAACAAATAATTTGTATATTTAAGGTAAAGAAGAGGAAATGGCACAAGTAACATGTTCGTTTTGCGGCAGAAATAAGAAAGATGTGGATTTGATGATATCAGGCATACACGCGCACATCTGTGACAAATGTATCAGTCAGGCTAATCAAATCCTGTCAGAAGAGTTGAAGACGAAAAATGACATTTCCTCTCCTAACTTTAATCTCATCAAACCAAAGGAGATGAAGGAACACTTGGATCAATATGTGATTGGACAAGATGAAGCCAAAAAAGTCATCTCTGTAGCGGTGTACAACCACTACAAACGCCTGATGCAAGACAAGAAAGATGATGATATCACGATCGAAAAATCTAACATCATCATGGTCGGAGAAACGGGCACAGGTAAAACCTATTTGGCTCGATCATTAGCAAAAATCCTTCAAGTACCATTTTGTATCGCAGACGCTACGGTACTGACAGAAGCAGGCTATGTAGGTGAAGATGTAGAGAGCATCTTGACAAGACTCCTCCAAGCAGCTGATTATGATACCGAAGCAGCTGAAAGAGGCATTGTCTATATTGATGAGCTTGACAAAATCGCTAGAAAATCCGACAACCCATCCATCACTAGAGATGTGAGTGGAGAAGGTGTACAACAAGCATTGCTCAAGCTGCTAGAAGGAACCTCAGTGAATGTACCCCCACAAGGAGGAAGAAAGCATCCAGATCAAAAAATGATCAATGTGAACACTGAAAATATACTATTCATCTGTGGAGGTGCCTTTGATGGCATCACAAGAAGCATCGCTTCTAGATTGAACACGAGACCACTTGGATTTAGTTCGGCATCCAAGGGAAAAGATTTGAGTGAACTGAACCAAGATAATTTGCTGCAATATGTAACTGCTCCTGACCTAAAATCATTCGGATTGATTCCCGAATTGATTGGTCGTCTCCCAGTGTTGACACATTTGGATCCATTGGATGGAGAAGCATTGAAAAGAATCTTGACTGAGCCAAAAAATGCCTTGGTAAAACAGTACACCAAGCTTTTTGAAATGGAAGGGATAGAAATAGATTTTAAGAAAAATGCCATCGACTACATCGTAGAAAAAGCATTGGAATACAAACTAGGAGCAAGAGGACTTAGATCGATCTGCGAATCCATCGTCAACGATGCGATGTTTGAATTGCCATCAGACACTAAGACCAAAAAGCTTTCGATCACCAAAGCCTATGCAGAAGAGAAATTCGAAAAATCGAAATTCAATAAATTGAAAGTCGCTTAAGAAGGTAGTATCTAAAAAACTGTGTAAGTGAGGTCTGGGGTATAAACTCAGACCTTATTTTTTTATATTTAGATACACAGTTAATAAGATGAAACCAGAAGATTTTATTGATGATGCCTTTCTTAAACAGTTTAAGGATGGTAAGGAGTTTATGTCTTTTATGGATCAGATGTACAAGCGTGGAGTTGAGAAGATGCTCGAAGGAGAGCTTGACGCCCATTTGGGTTATGAGAAGCATGATAAAGCAGAAAAACAGACTAACAATTCCAGAAATGGGTTTGGTAATAAATCTGTCAAAACTGAGCATGGGGAACTTAGTATCAAAGTGCCCAGAGATCGTGATGCCACCTTTGATCCTCAGATTTTACCCAAGCGAAGTAAGATGTCTGAGGGAGTAGAAAAGCTCGTAGTATCTCTCTATGCTAAGGGTATGTCCAATGCAGATATAGAAGAGCAGCTCCGGGAGTTGTATGACTTTAGGCTTCCTCCCTCGACTATATCTACGATCACTGCTAGAGTAACAGAGGATGTGATCGCTTGGCAAAACCGACCATTAGATCCGCTCTACTTTATTGTTTGGATGGACGGTATTGTCTTTAAAGTGCGCGACAATAATAAAGTCATCAACAAGACTATTTACCTAGCTGTAGGCCTTAATAAAGAGGGTAAGAAGGAGGTTTTGGGCCTTTGGTTGGGCAAGAATGAAAGTAGTTCTTTTTGGATGACAGTACTTACAGACTTACAAGCCAGAGGTGTAGAAGATATGCTCATCACCTGTACTGACAACCTCAATGGTTTTACGCAAACGATCAAATCAGTATTTCCTCAGTCCACCACTCAGGCCTGTGTGATACATCAGATTCGCAATGCAAGTAGGTATATGTGGTATGGAAAGATAAGAAGTTGTTCTCTGCCGACATGAAGCTCATTTACACTGCTCCAACCAAGCAAATGGCTGAGCAAGAACTCCAAGTCTTTGAAGAAAAATGGGGAAGTAAATATCCTTATGCCGTCAAAAGTTGGAAAGTTAACTGGGATGAGCTCACCGTGTTTTTTGATTTCCCTTTGGAGATCCGAAAAATCATTTACACTACCAATTTGATAGAAAACCTCAACGGAAAAATAAGGAAGTACACTAAAAATAAGATGTCCTTCCCAACTGATGATGCTGTTAAAAAATCGGTATATCTAGCCCTAATGGAGGCTACTAAAAAATGGACAATGCCCGTCAGGCACTGGCCAATATTACTAAACCAATTTATGGCTATATTTGAAGAAAGGGTCAAAGTCTGACACCCTAACCCTAAATCTCATTTACACACTTTATTGGATACTGTCCTTAAGAATCTTTAATAAAACTTAGAAACAAAAAGAGCCTCTTCACATGAAGAGGCTCTTTTTGTTTAACGTGTATATTATAATGGGCTTTCTGAATTGAATAATTAAGAAAACCCATTACATTATTACCTTATTTATCCCACCAAACAGGATCCAATAGATTACCATACACCTCAGCTACTGGATTGTACAATCTCTCGTTTTGAGGAGTAATTAATCTTACAGGAATACCAGTTACTAAACCATCTGGATTAGGTGTCAAAACAGGAAAACCAGTTCTTCTCCAGTCTGAGTATGACTCAACTTGAATAAATAATGCTATCCATTTTTGATTCATTATTTTCTCCAAAGTTATAGTCGCTGCAGTTTCAGAAGCATAAACGCCTTCATATGCAACATCACTCGCCCCTGTAATCTTCAAAATAGAGGCACTTACTGCTTCATTATAAGCAGTAGCAGCATCAGAAGCATTAGATAATCTTAGTTGCGCTTCAGCTTCAATGAATTTAGACTCAACATAACTGACCAACGGAATCGGTGAATCTTCTGATGCGTAATAGTCTCCTACATAAGATGTCGCTAAAACATCCACATCATCAAATGGTGTACCTGAATAACCACCATTTGCATCTTTAGATAACAATACCGGCAATCTTGGATCACTGCTAGCTGTTAGTACGTCTACAAACGTTTCACAAACTCTCATGTATGAAGGACGACTAGCTTCATAATCATTCCACTGATTAAGAGCTGTTCCCCCAGCAAAAATCATATTACAATCATCAGTTTCAGTCATATTCGCACTTGTAATATAACTTAATGCATCCGTTGCAGACCCAGTTGGATCAATTGCGCTCAACCTATTGGCATATCTTGCCTTTAACACGTAAGCAGTAGAAATCCATTTCGCTACATCTCCTTCGAAGATAAAATCATCCGTAGTAGGAAACAGTGAATTAGACGATGCAGGACTCTGCAAATCTGTAATTGCCTCAGACAATAAAGTTTGAATCTTACCAAGTACAACTTCCTGCGACTCATACGCTGGTTGCAATATACCTACACCAGCTTCATCAAATGGAATATTACCCCAAAGATCAGTAGCCAAACCAAAGTTAAGAGCTAAAAGCACTTTTGATATGCCTGCATACCAAGGGTTTTCATCTCCATATAGTGAAATCAACGCATTTCCATCTGAAATAGCTCCTGCATAAATTGTATTCCACTCATTTTCATTGGTCAACTCAGTAATGTTGTATTGAGCAATTTCAATAGATTGAGAACCAGCACTTGTACCCGCCATTTGCTGAGTCATTACACTAGACTGTCTGGCCAATTGACCGCCATATGACGCAAAAGTTGCAATTTCAATACTGGACAACATCAAAGCAGGTGTAGCACTCGAAGGATTATTTGGACTTGCTATATAATCCTCAAAATAACTATCACAGCCCGTGCCGCCGATAGACAAGGTCAAAATAAGACCTAATATTTTATATATACTTTTCATTTCTAATTCGATTTAAATTTAGAATCCTAACGATAAGGTAAACAAGTATGATTTAGATCCAGGGTTATTAAAATAATCTAACCCGTTGATATTAGATCCTGCACCTGTAAGACTACTTTCTGGATCTACACCCTTGTAATTCGTATCCAAGAACAAGTTTCTCCCTGCTGCGGTCAACTTAAGATAATTCACTCCTAGTTTAGAATCTTTGAGGTCGAATGTATATGAAAGAGACATATCTCTTACTCTGAACCAATTCACTTCCTCCACAAATTCTTCAGCAGCTCCTCCTGCATCCCCCACTACAAATCTATAATAGGTATTAGCTGTAATCTCGGTGGCGTTAGTCTGACCTGACACATCAACACCATCAACAACAGTACCAGGGGCGTAAACTCCCTCCACTAAGTAATTTCGCTCTCTGTCTTCAGACTCAGCAGTACCACCATATTGATTAATTCTAGCATATGTACCATTCCATATCGACCCCCCTCTTCTAATATCAAGCAAGAAAGAAAAAGACAGGTTTTTATATGTAATTGTATTCCTAATACCTGCCAACCAATCTGGAAGTGGATTCCCTACGTTTCCAGACTCAGGGCTAATAATTGGTCTACCATTCGCTCCAATCAACTTATTACCTGCATCATCACGTTCCCATTTGGTACCATAGAATACACCTAGAGGCTCACCAACTATTGCAAATGAACCAATTGAGGCAAATGCTGATTCAATAGAGACCTCTTCTACACCTTCAGCTAGTTTGGTTACTTCACTGATATTTTTCGACCAGTTTAAGCCAATTGTCCAATCAAAATCATTTGTACGAATTGGATTGATACCAAGTGCAATTTCATGCCCCTTATTCACCAATTCACCAGCATTGGTATAAGAACTAGTATAACCACTAGACCCAGGAAGTGGTAAATACATAAGTAAATCCTTTGAAGTCTGATTGTAATAAGTATAATCAATTTCAAACAAACCATCCATGAAGATCAAATTCAAACCAACTTCATTTCCAACTTGTATTTCTGGCTTCAGATCACTGCTAAATAAAGCGTCTGATTGAGAGAAAGCACTTACTCCATTATACGGAACAGATAATCCGTTTGTAAAACCATCTGTGAAAGTAGGTGATGAATACAAAGGTCTTGTAGCATAAGCCACAGGGCTAATACCAACTTGAGCATAACTGTAACGTACTTTACCGAAAGTAAACCAATCTGGTTTAGGAAATAACTCAGTAAATACTACGCTTGCACTTGCTGATGGATAAAAGAAACTATTGTTCTCCAGTTCAAATGTTGAAGACCACTCATTTCTCCCAGTTAAACTTAAATAAAACCAATTGCCATAATCAAAGCTAAGTTCACCAAAAAGCGCTTGAGATCTAATTTCACTTTCAGATTGTGAAGCATATAGATCGCTGGTATTATTCAAATTATAAAAATTAGGTATAGTCATCATCCTACCCCTAGCAAATACGTTATCTGAAGTTCCTATTCTGAAGTTATGACCTAATCGTGCATTCACAGTCAACTTTTCTCCTACTTTACCTCTATAACTTAAGATACCGTCGCCATATAATTCAGTGGAGCCAATTCTATTTTCATTGATTTGACCTAGCCCTCCAAAATCATCTCCTTGAGAAGAAATTGCAAAGACACTCTTCCTGTTGTCACTATACACATCTGACCCTAATCTGTAAGTAAAATTGAAATTATCACTTATTTTGTAATCAAGATATATATTCCCTAAGAATCTATTTACATCACTAGTGAACGGGTTCTCATATGCTGTGTAAAATGGATTATCATATACACCAAAATATGTGTTCTGAAAACCAGCGTCATTGATATAGTTTCTTGAATCATAATTGATAGGCATCCTTAACAAGCCCAACATGATACCTGCAAGGTTAGAACCATTTTGTGGTGCAATCTGCGAACTATGAATATAGTTTGCTGTACCTCCTACTTTTACATTTTTGCTCAAATAAGTATCTAGTGTCAATCTAGCAGTTGTTCTATCAAATTCTGAATTAGGTATCATACCACTTTGTCTCAAATCACTTACCGAAAGACGTACACTAGTGTTTTCATTGCCACCAGTCACTTCTATACTGTTCGTATATGAAACCCCAGTTTCAAAAAAGTTGTCATTGTTGTCATATATCACATCACCTGGACCTGCTTCTGGCCCCCAAGACAACTGAGTACCTAGTGCAACATCATCGGCAGTAAAAAACAAACCGTCAGGCCCTGGATCTCCCAATGGAAGTGCTACACCATTATTTCCAGCTATGTATTTATCATTCATTTCAGGTAATTTATTGACCTGAGTAAACTCTACGCCTGTAGACACCTTTACTCCAAGTCCTTTCTCTCCCTTTCCACGCTTGGTAGTATAAATTATAGCTCCATTTCCAGCACGCTCTCCATACAAAGCTGCAGCCGCTGGTCCCTTAAGAATGGTAACAGATTCAATATCAGCTGGGTTAATATCCACTGCTCTGTTAGAGTTGTTTACACCTTGCAAATTTTCATTAAAAGGATAATCTCTAGGAGATGACTGTGTTGTGGAGTTATCAATTGGAATACCATCCACAATTATCAATGGCTGAGTAGCACCAGTCAAAGTAGCGGCACCTCTCAATAACACCTTGCTAGAAGCACCTGGTGTACCTGCAGAACTTGTGACCTGAACCCCAGGAGCCTTAGCTGCAAGAGACTGAATAATATCATCCTCACCAGATCTCACAAGATCGTCATTGTCCAAACTACTAACAGCATATCCCAAAGATCGTTTTTCTCTTGAAATACCTAATGCCGTTACAACTACCTCTGTCAATTGCTTGGCATCAGAAGCCATGGCTACATCAACTACTGATCTAGAACCTATCTCAACTTCTTGAGCTGCCATGCCTACGAATGTAAATACCAAAGTACCTCCATCTGATGGCACGCTTAATTTCCAATTTCCGTCAATGTCGGAAGTTGTACCAGTTGTTGTTCCCTTGAGTATAATGTTAGCTCCAGGGATTGATTCGCCTGTGTCATCGGTTACCTTACCAGACACGGTACGATCTTGTGCCCACGACTCTGTCACGAGTGCAGACAACAACATGAAACAAATAAGTAGAATCCTCTTCATATCGTATGTTTTAATTGTTAAAAAATGTTTAATAGTATGTTTTCTGAATCCAAACATATGGGTTTTCGTTTACTTTCACTAGTCTATACTAACAATTATTAGTTGGTGCGCATACTGTTTTTTTGCAGTATTTTAACTGTACGTAGAATCTTGTACTTAAAAGAGGTACATAACCCGAATAATCTACTTAATAAGTACCACATTACTGAATTATTAAATTAATCTTTGGAAACAACTACGTACTCCTACACTACTACTATTGTCCTATTTCAAGTACCAAAAACTCAATTCGTCGGTTTTTTGACATATCATTTGAGTCATTTTCAATTGTAAGAGGCTGACTTTCCCCATAACCTTTATAACTCAACTGGGTTGATCTGACTCCTTTATTTATTAGAAAATCATATACTGTCTTGGCGCGCTGTGTCGAGAGCTTCATGTTATAATTTTCCGATCCCTGTTGGTCACTGTGCCCAGCAATTTCCATCCTCACTTTAGGGTTGTTCTTTAGAAAGTAATAAACCACTCTCAACTCTGAAATAGACTCTGGTTTGAGATTAAAATCATCATGATCGAAGAAAATATTCCCTAATCTACTAGATGCACCCACTTTTATTGGTTGCATTTCGATGTTGAGCAGATTCTGATCAAAAGACTTGAGTTCGTTCAAAGTGAACGAAAAATCCATAAACATGTACCCCTCACATGTCACATACACCCCGTACCTGTACCCCTCTGTCAACACTAAGGTGTACTCTCCATTGGAGGCATCAGATTCAAGTTGTGAAAAATAATTTTCATCCGAAAGCTTATATACTTGAATCTTAGAAGCTAACGGGCGTTTGCTTTCTTTATCAACCACTGTCCCCTTCAAATACGCACTTTGACGAGTAACTTGAAAAGAATCGGGTAAATCAAAAGCATACAATTTGCTTTGAAAACCCCGCTTGGTCTCCTTCTCTATCGTGTACACGCCCGTCTTGCCGTCTGATGCTATATACAAAGAAACTTGATCATTCGCATCATTGAGAGGATATCCCAAATTGATTGGTACTTTCCAAAGAGAGTCTCTCTCAATTTCACTCATATATATATCCAATCCCCCCATTCCTTCCAGTCCATTGGAAGCAAAATAGATTGTTTCTCCATTGGCGTGTAAAAAAGGGCTTATTTCGTCCTTAGCCGTATTGATCCTTTTTCCTAGATTAAAAGCAGGCTGCCATTCTCCATTCCTATCCTTAGTCGATATCCAAAGATCCTTTCCACCCTGACCTCCACGACGATTGGACACAAAAAGAATGGTTCGACCATCAGCAGAGAGAGAGGGTTGTGCCTCCCATGCGGCCGAATTGATGTTTTTCCCGATATTCATGGGCTTGCTCCATACATCTCCTACCTTTTGTGCTGTATAAATATCACAACTACCGTACCCTCCTCGTCCATCACAGGATGTAAACACAAGTGTACGACCATCTGCAGAAACAGAAGCTGCCCCCTCATTGCCATCTGAGTTAATATTTCCAGAAATAGACTGTGGAATGGTCCAACCACCCGTCATACTATCTAGATCACAGTAATAGATATCCTCGTCATCTGAATTATTCAAACCTACCCTTCTCGTAAAATAGATCCGCTGATTATCCACAGACAAAGCTGGGAAGTACTGTAGTTGAAATGAGTTAACATGAGCAGGTAACTCTTGGATATTGTAGTCAAAAGGATGCTCTATCGCCTTCATCGCAAAACGACAATTAAAGATAAGTGACTTGGACAATTTTTCTTTTTCAGGATCATCAGGAACGGTTCTAAGATAATGCTCCAAATATGCTGCTGCGCTATCATACACTGACTGTCTATAAAACTGCTCTCCAATTGCCTGGTATGCATACTTCGACTTCTTGTAATCAGGATCAATCTGAATGGCCTTTTTGAAATATACAAATGATAGACTATCCCAACCCAATCTCGCACTGGCACTCCCCAAGGCCAACCATACTTCAATAAAATCTGGATCACGTTTGACAGCATCCTTGAGTGGCTCCATGGCCTCTCTGAACTGTGCACGTTTGAGTAGCTGTCGCGCCTCTTCATAGTCATTGAGAGCTCGCTTATCCTTCGTGTGATAGGAGGTGTATTGACTATATGTCAGGGGGATGGACATAAAAAGAAATACTGGTAGAAGCAAAATCCGCATAACAATAGATAATAAAATCAACCTGACCTATTACGTTCAGGTGTAAATACTGATGGTTCTAGATTGGCACAAAGGCATTATACGTGCCATTCAATGGTTGAAAATGTTTTGACATAAAATGACAATCATCTTAATTTTGACTATTTGCCACGTCATATCAACACTGGATTTTGAATCCAAAACTTAGAATAAAGTAAATGATTATCAGACGAAATCCTTAGGGTATGTTGAGATATTTGTGTGTTTGCAAAGAAATATTCCATTCTGGGTGTGCTTTTGCATAGTCGATGATTTGTGGGGTCATCTTTTCTGCCTTAGACCACTCAGGTTGCAAATATAGCTTGCACTGTTTGGGAACTAAACTTCTATGTTGCTCTGCAAATTCAAAATCTGACTGATTGAATACGATGGCTTTGAGCTCACTGGCATGAGCATAAATGGAAGTATCTGGTGTTTTGAACTTCTTAGGAGAAAAGCACACCCAATCCCAAACTCCCGTCACTGGATAAGCTCCTGAAGTCTCAATATTGAGCTGATAATTATGTCCCTTTAAAACAGTAGTCAACTCTTTCATGTCATACATGAGTGGTTCGCCACCCGTGATGACGATCATTCGACAAGGATACTCCTTTATTTGATCTATGATCTCGTCCACTGTAAAAAACGGATGATCTGCTTCGTTCCATGATTCTTTGACATCACACCAGACACAGCCCACGTCACAGCCTCCCAAACGGATGAAAATCGCGGGTGTACCCGCATAGTAGCCTTCCCCTTGAATAGAGTAGAATATCTCCATGATGGGGAGTTTGTTTGCTATTTTGGGAACGAAAGCCAAAATTACTTCAAGTTATTTTTGGCAGCTTGTAGTGTATTGATCATCAATGAAGCGATGGTCATTGGCCCCACTCCACCTGGTACGGGGGTTATATGACTTGTCAATGGAGCAACTTCCTCATAATCCACATCGCCAGACAATCTGAAACCAGACTTTTTACTGGGATCTTCGATACGAGTAGTTCCTACATCTATCACCACAGCACCTTCTTTGACCATGTTTTTGGTGACTAGACCAGGTTTACCTACTGCTACCACCAAGATATCCGCTTCGCGTGTATGGCTTGCCAGATCCTTGGTGTACTTGTGACATAGGGTGACTGTTGCATTGGCCTCATTGGACATCATCAGTGCCAGAGGAGCTCCAACCAATCTGCTCGCCCCTACTATTACACAGTTTTTTCCTTCCGTTTCAATCTCATACCTTTTGATTAGCTCCATCACGCCTAGTGGAGTAGCTGGCATTAACAAAGGCACTTTGGAAGTAATGCTGCCAAAATTTTCGTTGGTAAAGCCATCCACGTCTTTCTCTGGAGAGATACTCATGGTGATTTTTTCTACCGAAATATGAGCTGGCAAAGGTAGTTGTACAATGAATCCGTCAATATCTGTGTCGGCATTCAACTGATCCACATGTTTCAACAGTTTGTCTTCTGAAATCGTACCCGCAAACTGCATCAAGGTGTAATCAAAACCCACCGCTTTGCAAGCGGTGATTTTTCCTCCCACATAGGTATGGCTCGCACCATCATCTCCCACGATGATGATTGCCAAATGTGGTGCGCGTTTCCCTTCATTCTTGAGTGCTTCGACTTGTAGTTTGATTTCGTCACGGATATCTGAGGATATCTTCTTTCCGTCTATGATGGTAGGCATATTTAATCCAGTTTTAGTACTGCCATAAATGCATCCTGTGGTATCTCTACGTTACCCACCTGACGCATACGTTTCTTTCCTTTTTTCTGCTTGTCAAGCAATTTTCTCTTACGAGAGATATCCCCTCCATAACACTTAGCCAAGACGTTTTTACGCATGGCTTTCACAGTCTCTCTGGCGATGATCTTGGTACCAATAGAAGCTTGAATGGCAATCTCAAACATCTGTCTTGGCAATAATTCCTTTAGCTTTTCGCAAAGGCGCTTGCCCCACTCGTAAGCTTTGTCTCTATGAACCACAGCAGACAAAGCGTCCACGGGCTCACCATTGAGCATAATATCTAGTTTGACCATCTTGGAGACTTTCATTCCGATGAGTTCATAATCCAAAGAAGCGTAACCTCTTGAAATGGTCTTTAATTTGTCAAAGAAGTCAAACACAATCTCAGACAGTGGCAACTCAAAAGACAATTCCACTCTATCTGATGTCAAGTACACTTGATTTTGGATCGTCCCTCTTTTGTCCATGCAAAGGGAAATAATAGGGCCTACAAATTCTGACTTGGAAATGATCTGGGCGCGAATGAAGGGCTCTTCGATGTGTGTAACCCGAGTAGGATCTGGCATTTCGGATGGCGCATTGATATTTTGTACAGACCCGTCCGACATTTGGGCTTTGAACTGAACTGATGGCACAGTCGTGATCACCGTCATGTCAAACTCACGCTCCAAACGCTCCTGCACAATCTCCATGTGTAGCATCCCCAAGAATCCACAACGGAATCCAAACCCTAGGGCAGCGGAAGTCTCAGGTTCCCATACAAGAGAGGCGTCATTGAGTTGGAGTTTTTCCATCGAGGCACGAAGCTCCTCGTACTCTGTGGTGTCTACTGGATAGATACCTGCAAAAACCATTGGTTTCACATCTTCAAAACCTTTGATCATCTGCTGAGTTGGGCGATGTACGTGAGTGATCGTATCCCCTACCTTGACCTCTTTGGCTACCTTGATCCCAGAGATGAGATACCCAACATCCCCTGTTTTAATCTCAGGCATGGGGATTTGTTCCAGACCCAAAATACCGATTTCATCCGCTTCATAGGTCTTCCCTGTCGCTACAAATTTTACTTTGTCACCTTTTTTGATCGAGCCATTAAATACTCTAAATATTACTTCGATCCCTCTGAAAGAATTGAATACCGAATCAAAAATCATGGCTTGCAATGGCTCCTCAGGGTCTCCCTTTGGTGCGGGTATTCTCTTTACGATCGCTTCTAGGATATCATCAACCCCTACTCCTGTCTTACCACTAGCATGGATGATGTCCTCTGCATCACAGCCAATCAAATCAATGATTTGATCAGATACCTCATCAGGCATAGCGCCTGGCAAGTCAATTTTATTGAGAACAGGAATAATCTCCAAGTCATGTTCCAAAGCCAAATACAGGTTGGAAATCGTCTGTGCTTCGATCCCTTGAGACGCATCAACGATCAACAATGCCCCCTCACATGCCGCGATAGAACGCGACACCTCGTAAGAGAAATCCACGTGACCAGGCGTATCTATCAGGTTGAGAGTATAGTCCTTACCCTCATGTTTGTATTTCATCTGAATCGCATGACTCTTGATGGTAATACCTCTTTCACGCTCCAAATCCATGTTGTCGAGCAATTGCTCCTGCATGTCTCTGCCCGTCACTGTACCTGTATTTTGAAGCAACCGATCGGCCAATGTACTCTTGCCGTGATCGATATGTGCTATGATGCAAAAATTCCGTAGATGATCCATTTTTCTAAAAAAGAAGGCAAAAATAGATAAATAAAATTTCACATTTGCATAAAAAATAATCTACCGTCAACTGCCCGTTTCTGATTTATGACCTGAGCATGAGACGACTGGCACAGTGTCAAATATTTATGGAGCAATCACAAAACATCACCGAGCACATCATCAACCTCTACCGCAAAGAAGATCTCATGCGAGCCTATCAATTTGATTTGGAGAAATTCGGGAACCAGGTGATCAATTTCTTTCCTATCTCTCCCAAAGAAAAACTCGCTGAAGTAAATCACTACGAGGAATTCATGCAAAAAATGAAGGAGCAAGGGATCGAACAATCAGGCCATCTGACTGAAGTCAATGAAATCGTAGCACAACTAGACCATCTCCATGAAGAGCTCAAATCCTCTGACGAAAACTACAACCACGTATATCTTAAAACCAAAGCCTACATCGACGAAAATATGGAGGTAGCCAAAGGCAGCATCACAAGCGAAATACAAATATGCCTCAATGGCATCTATGGCTTTCTACTCCTCAAAATAGAAGAACGTCCCATCAAGCCTGAAGAGCAAGCCATGATCGATCAATTTGGCAACCTCCTCTCGCTACTCAGCTACAAGTACAGCGAACGAAAAAACATGAACTAACAAAACGCAGGTATTACATCAGCAAAAACGATGATCCATACATTGACATATTAACGAAGTGTACCTAACTTCCCATCTCAAATCAAACCTAACTAATCATGCCGAATCCCAACCTTCATCATACGATACCTGTATTGTTGCTTTTCACTTTGTTGCTCAGCTCATCTTGCAAGGAAGACGAGGTGCGAAAAGGAGCAGAAATCATCACCAAAGAAATTTTAGGCTGTACCAACCCTCTATCCGAGTCCTATGATCCAAAAGCAACTACCAATGATGGCAGTTGTGCCGCTACAGACTGCTCTACTTGCAATTTTTTTATCTCAGGTGATGTCTTTGGTTTTGATGGTGTCAAGAAAGGTGTAAAACCTGGAGACATTATATGTCTAGACGGAACAGTGACCTACAAAGAACCCCTATCTCTCAGCAACATTGTAGGTACTGCGGACAACCCAGTATTGATTATCAACTGTGGCGGCCAAGCTGTCATCGATATGTCTAGTAAAAATGCTTCCTATGCCATCAGAACCAGTGGAAGCAAGTACTTCCGTATCTCGGGTGCTGGATCCAATGATCACGAATATGGAATTGTGTTAAGTAACACCAAATCTTTAGGAATAAGTTTGGATGGATTAAGTAGCAATTTTGAAGTCGATCACTTAGAAATTTTTGAAATTGGTTTTGCTGGAATCATGAGTAAAACTGATCCCAGCTGCGACGCTGCTACCCAAAGAGACAATTTCGTCATGCAAGATATTTCTATCCATGACAACTATGTCCATGATACAGGAGGCGAAGGATTATACATTGGCAACTCTTTTTACGAAAAAGGGCGTAACCTCACTGATTGCGGCACGGTCTTTCCTCACGACATCAAAGGTGCGGATATTTACAGAAACAAAGTCATCAATGCTGGTTGGGAAGCCATCCAAGTGGGTTGTGGTGTGGAAGGTGTCAAAATTCACGACAACTACATAGAAAACTACGGTACTGAAAATGAGACCTACCAAAACAATGGACTCCAAATCGGTGAAGGAACGGGTGGGCTGCTATACAATAACTACATAGCCAAAGGACCAGGAAATGGTGTAATCATGCTCGGGTTAGGTGACAACATCATGTTCAACAATGTGATTGTAAACGCTGGAGAGAGCGGTGTATTCTGCGATGAACGATATACACCAGGAGACGGTTTTAGTTTCATCAACAATACCATCATCAATCCAGAAGAGAATGGAATTGTCATCTACGCTGAAAAAGTACCTTTGAATCATGTCATCAACAACGTCATTGTTAATCCCGGTGCTTATAAAAGTGAGCCAGAAAAGGCATACATCAAAAAACTCAACAACGATGTAAAAATAGACATAGCAGCGAATTTCTTTACTCAAGATATTGCAGCGGCAGGGTTTGAAGCAGATGGATATCTATTAAGTGCTGATTCTGAATTGATCGACACGGGTGAGGATGTCTCTGATTTTGGAGTGACATTTGATTTCATCGGTACAGATCGACCATCTGGGACAGGATTCGATCCTGGTGCATACGAATACAAACAATAAGTGATAGAAAAAAATGATACTTGCTATCTCGGGTAGCTCCAGAAAAAATCATCCAATGGGGCTATTCTTCAATGCCCTAGCAATTGCTAATGTTTCCTAAAACTGTCCCGTCCCCAGCATGACTAGCGTACATGCTTCGATAGTCTCAATGCCTTTAGCCTGAGCAGCACTCGCCAATGCTTCATTTTCTGTGCCTGGATTGAAAATAATGCGCTTAGGATTCAGACTGAGGATGTAATCCTGCCACTCATCCAAGTTGTCCGAACCAATGTAAAGGGTCACTGTATCAACACCCTCTATGTCAGGTTTGTTTCTCAAATTCTGAAACGGCTCACCAAACAACTCACCCTTTTTGATGGATAGTAGTTTGATTGGATGTCCATGCTGATGCAATCGATCAGCTGCCATATATGCATAACGTGTCGGGTTTGTACTTGCCCCTAATACCGCCGTAAGTTTCTTCTCGTTCTTCATAAGTCTGTTGTTGACCGTTAACAGTCAACCATATTTTTCTTTGTCTAGCGTCTAAAATCTAGCATCTAATATCTAAATACGCTTCAATCAACTTCTCGGCGCATTTCTCTCCATCTATGGCTGCTGACATGATGCCTCCTGCATAGCCTGCTCCCTCCCCACAAGGAAACAGCCTCTTGACCTCAACGTGTTCCAGCGTCTCACGGTTTCTAGGCACGTGTACTGGAGACGACGTTCGACTCTCTACTCCTAAGACTTGCGCCTCGTTGGTATAATAACCCTTCGACTTTCGTCCAAAACTTTTGAATCCATCGACTAACCTTAGGTAAATAGATTCTGGCAAAAATTCCTTCATATTGACCGAAGCTAGTCCTGGTTGGTATGAACAATCAGGGAGATTGGTAGAAATACGTCCTTTCACAAAGTCGACCAATCGCTGAGCGGGAGCAGTCTGAGTTCCTCCTGCAGCTAGACACGCATTCTGTTCTACTTCCGCTTGGAATGCCAACGCTTTGAAATCACCTTCCTCTTCATAAGCTTGTAGATCTTCGTTTTCTACAGCCACGACGATCCCAGAGTTGGCAAATTTGGAATCTCTCTTGGATGGACTCATACCGTTCACGACGATTTCCCCATCGGCAGTAGCTGCCGGCACGATGAATCCTCCAGGACACATACAGAAAGAAAATACTCCTCGCTGTTTGCCCTCAAACTGTGTCTGAGTGGCCAAACTATAGGCCGCTGCAGGTAAAAACTCTCCTCTGCTATCACAGTGGTATTGTATCTGATCAATAATTGTCTGTGGATGCTCCACTCTTAACCCCAAAGCAAAGGGCTTGGACTCGATTTTGATCCCTGATTTTTGGAGTAGCCTGAATATATCTCGGGCAGAATGTCCCGTAGCAAGGATCACTCCGATTCCCTCTACGATACTGCCATCTTGGATTTTGACACCCTTTATTTCTTGATTTTGGATCACAAAATCCTCTACACGGGTATTGAAATGGATCTTTCCTCCTCTGCTCAAAATCGTCTCTCGCATATCTGCGATCACCTTGGGCAGCTTGTTGGTACCGATATGAGGATGCGTATCGACGAGAATATTCTCATCCGATCCATGTGCAACCAATATCTCTAAGATACGCGTCACATCCCCGCGCTTTTTGGATCGAGTATAGAGTTTTCCATCAGAGTAGGTACCTGCTCCACCCTCTCCAAAACAGTAGTTGGAATCAGGATTGACTTTGTGCTCTTTGTTGATAGCAGCTAGGTCTCTGCGTCTCTCTTGGACATCCTTGCCCCGCTCCAACACAATAGGCTTGGCTCCCAACTCGATACACCGCAGCGCGGCAAACAATCCCGCAGGTCCCGCACCGATTATCACTACTTCTGGTTTATTCGCCACATGATTGGTCGGTTTTTCATAGAGAAAAGGTCTGGGATTTTCTCCTTTTTCCGACAATCCTATCTCTACCTCTACAGAGACTCTTTTGCTGCGTGCATCAATGGATCGCTTCAGCAACTTCCATTGCGCTGTGTCGCCCAATTTGGCATGCACAAAGGCTGCAAAACTCGCCTCATCCAGAGCAATCTCTGGTTTCAATCTATATCTTAGAATCTTCGTCATGTTTTATCTGACAGGGCTATTGACTTGAAACTTTTTGAATCCCAGATAGCCTATGTTAATACCAAAAAAAATAGGCACATACACGCCTGTACTTGGGACAGTCGAAAAAACAGCATCATAACTATTTCCCGAATATCCGTCTTTTATGTTCCTATACCCTACCCCCAGACCAAAGTACACATCGAGGGTAAAACCAGCATTGCCAGGGTTGGCCATCCAACGATCCCCCACCAAGACCCCATAATATGCACTGATCTCCTGCTGGGTAACTGTCTCCAATGCTGTTGGCTGGTTTATACTATTGGTGCGTGCAGAATGCTTGTCTACATCTACCCCAACCTCATGCCCAAAATAAATCATCCCATGTGGCTGATCTCTACGATAAAACTTCTGTTTGAACTGTAGGGTGTGTCCCTCGCTAAACACCTCGTTGGTATCGAGTCCCTCGCGTGTAGCATAAAACGGACTCCTATGATACATGTACAACAGCTCATATCCCAATCTCTCCTGAAGGTAGTACTCAACCGAAAATGGGGCATAACCTACCAGTGTCAGCAATGGATTGGTCGCCAAGATCACACCTTTGTACTCGTTGACCACTGGCGTAAAGGTCCTGGATTTTTTACGAACCGAACGGTACTCTGGCTTTTCATAATCTTCATAGTTCCTACCGTCATTGAGTCTCTCTTCGGTCAAGAATACAGGATTGTCATCTTGGTAGACGGGGTGGTATTTCCCAGCGACTTCTCCATTTTTTTTGTACAGTGTCCATTCACCTATCCTGCGTCCTCCTTCAATTTTTCCAGTCATCTTGAGACTACCATCTAGGTAATAGCCTTTGTATCTACCCATTCCCTCTACAAAATCTGCTTCCCCTTCTATGTTGCCTTCTTCGTCAAAGTATGTCCAGTGTCCGTCATTGAGATCGTCTTTGAAATGTCCATTCATTTTGAGCTTGCCACTGATGTAATACTCGTTGTATTCGCCAGTACCATTGTCAAACTCACCGATCCCTTTCATCTCACCTGTCTCATAAAACATCTTCCAATAACCATCCTTTTGACTATCCTTTTGCAAACCTTCGGCACTTTTGGCACCATTTTCATAATAGTATATCCAGTTACCCAGCGTTTTACCCTCTACATAGCCCCCTTCTGCTGATACCTCTCCGCTTTTGAAAAAATACTTCCAAGGCCCAGTTTTCAACCCTTGTTTGTAGTAGCCCTCTGCCATTTTTTCTCCAGATTCGAAATAATAGGTCCAAAGACTGTCACTTTTTCCATTGCGATTGAGCCCTTCCATTTTGAGTGTACCTGAGAGGTAATACTCTTTGTATTGCCCTTTGCCATTCTTAAAATATGACTTGGCCTTGAGGGAGCCTTCTTCATAATAAAAATTCCACATGCCCTCACGCACACCTGCAGTATAATCTCCCTCGCTCTTCAGCCCACCGTCTTCAAAATAAAAAGTCCATGTTCCAGCACGCTCATTGTCATCCAGTATGCCTTCGGATCGTTTGCGCCCGTTTTCAAAATAATAAGTCCAAATCCCAACGGATTTGCCCCTGTAAAAAGAACCCGTATTCCTGATATTTCCGTTTTCAAAATAGTAGACCCAATCCCCCGTAGCACGGTTGTACAAGTACTCTCCTTCAGACTTCATTTTGCCAGAAAGATAATAGGATCGGTAGGGACCATTGAGCAGATTCTCTAGTGTATCATTGACATAAAACACTTCTTTGAGTACGGACTTGGCTTGGTCATAGTAGGTTCTTCTCTCCACTCCTTGTCCATATCCATGGAAAGTCATCAGCAGACATCCTAACAGCACTATGCTATACTTCACTTTTTGAACCACTATCTGTTTGAACCTAAAATGTTATGATTTGAAAACCGTCTCTTCGACCCAACTTCGACCCCAATTTTCTAATTCGTCTTCCGACCAAAGCTCAGGATAAAAGATAACTTTCTGAAATCTCGGAGGCAAATATTGCTGCCAATTGGTGCCACCCGTCGCTGCGATGATATCTGGATCTTTTTGCAAGTAGCGAACAGCAGACTTGTAATGCGCCAATCTCCAGTTGACATTGGCCAGCAGATCGAGTTGTTTGAGCAAATTTTGGATGGCTTGAGCCGTTGCACAACCTTCATAGTCTGACTTGTATTTCGCCCAAATATTCTTGAATTGGTAGTTGGTGGCGTGCTTGACAAACTGCTCGGCATACTTCTCTTCGAACTGGCGCAGCGTCAAGGTCTTCTTGCCAGTAGCAAGTTCAGTTGCTCCCTTTTTCCAATACAGATGCGGGTACATTGCCTCTATGTCATTGGCATCCAAAGCTGCTCTTTGGGTCTTCTCGACCAAGTTGATCATCGGTGCACAAGAGAACTCGATCAAGCGCAATTGACCAGATTGGAAACCACTTGCAGGCAACAGCGACATCCTAAATTGCAAAAATTGCTCCTGATCCATCCCGTCGATCATCACATCAAAAGAATCCACCAGATGTAGCAAGTAGCGATTGATCCGCTTGAGTCGGATGGCAAACCACTTTTCGTCTGGCGTCTCCGTGTTCGCAATCTGCTCGATCTCGTTGAGGATCAACTGGAAATATAGCTCTGTAATCTGGTGATAGATGATGAAGATTTTCTCATCTGGAAAGTGCGTCTTAGGATTCTGAAGACTAAGTAGCGTATCGAGATGGATGTAATCCCAATAGGTTAAATAATCCGCATGTAGCAGCCCATCCAAATAGGAAGACAAATCCTGCCCCATGGCGTCATATTTTTCCTCCAGCTTCTTGACTTGTGCTAAGATTTTAGGATCTATATGTTCTGCACTCATTTTGGGTGATTATTTGATGTTGTAGCTGTAAATTTGATAAGAATACATGGAAACCATGAGATAATTACACAAATTAGTCCTGTGCCGCGACAAGCGGTACGATGGGACTGACTCATGATTATTCAAATCCCCAAGACAAAGTCCACATCGACAAAACAGCATAGCCATGAAAAACAAAGACCATTTTGAGTCTCCCGATTTTTATCAACTAGATGACTTGCTCACCCCTGAGCACCACATGATCCGTCAAAGCATCCGAGACTTCGTCAAAAAAGAAATCAGCCCCTACATCGAAGACTGGGCAGAGCGAAACCACTTCCCCTACGAGATCGTCCGAAAATTTGGAGATATCGGGGCTTTTGGACCGCAACTCCCTGCGGAGTATGGAGGTGGCGGATTGGACTACATCGCCTATGGTCTGATCATGCAGGAGATCGAACGGGGCGACTCAGGTATGCGCTCCACCGCATCTGTACAGGGCTCTTTGGTGATGTATCCCATTTACAAATTTGGCTCAGAGGAGCAAAAACAAAAGTACCTCCCCAAACTAGGTTCGGGAGAGATGCTGGGCTGCTTTGGACTGACCGAGCCTGATCACGGCTCGAACCCCAGCGGCATGGTGACCCACTACCAAGACGCAGGAGATCACTACCTGCTCAATGGTGCCAAGATGTGGATCTCCAACGCCCCAAAGGCTGACATAGCTGTCGTCTGGGCCAAAAACGAAGAAGGCCGCATCCATGGCCTGATCGTAGAGCGCGGCATGGAGGGTTTCAGCACACCAGAAACCCACGGCAAGTGGTCACTGCGTGCCAGCTGCACAGGCGAACTCGTATTTGACAATATCAAAATCCCGAAAGAGAACATACTCCCCGGCAAGTCAGGTCTCGGCGCACCGATGATGTGTCTCGACTCAGCCCGCTATGGGATCGCGTGGGGAGCGATAGGTGCTGCGATGGACTGCTACGACTCGGCGCGACGCTATGCCCTAGAGCGCCACCAGTTTGGCAAACCGATTGGCTCCTTCCAACTGATCCAAAAAAAGCTCGCAGAGATGCTCACCGAGATCACCAAAGCCCAACTCCTCAACTGGCGCTTAGGCTCCCTGATGAACGAAGGCAAAGCAACGACTGCCCAAATCTCCCTCGCCAAAAGAAACGCAGTAGCCACCGCCCTAGACATAGCGCGAGAAGCCCGACAAATCCACGGCGGCATGGGCATCACCGGCGAATACCCCATGATGCGCCACCTGATGAATCTAGAATCTGTCGTGACCTACGAAGGCACCCACGACATCCATCTACTGATCTTAGGACATGAGATTACGGGGATATCGGCGGTGAAGTGATAAATGCTATGAAAATTAACGACAATTACATATTCAAATATGCTCCTATAAATGTATTTACCTATAAAAACTTATTGATAAGCCAGTTATGGTTTGGCCCTCCAGACTCTATGAACGATCAACTTGAAGGTTTAATAAAAGTAAAAAACAAAGATTTTAAACCCAGTAAGAAAGCACTAAATCATTTTATTTCATTAAACGGTCTTCGTGATTATTATTACTACTCGGATCCCTTAGAAGAAATTCAAAAACATGGGTTCATTAAATTTTTCTTAAACAATTGGTACCATCTGCAACGAAATAAATATGGGATCTCATGTTTTTCAAGTACCCCTAAAGAACCACTGATGTGGTCTCACTATGCAAATAAACATACGGGCATCTGCTTAATATATAACAAGCATAAACTGATGGAAGGTTTATTCGATTCTGGGTTCTATTTTGACATCAGAAAAATTAATTACAAAGAAAGACCCACATTAG
Organism: Reichenbachiella agarivorans; assembly: GCF_025502585.1. NCBI lineage: Bacteria > Pseudomonadati > Bacteroidota > Cytophagia > Cytophagales > Reichenbachiellaceae > Reichenbachiella > Reichenbachiella agarivorans. The sequence continues at coordinate 473,647 of NZ_CP106679.1, forward strand.
AGCTCCTTGAATGTAATGGAGAAATATTAATTAACTCAAATGAACCCGTTTTATTCTCTAAAAACTCCAAATGGAAATATGAAAAAGAAATTCGAATCTCATTTCTCTCTGGCGAGACAAACAAATTTATTGGGCGGTCATTTACAACTTATCCTTCTGCATTGGAAGGAGTGATTTACGGAGTTAATATAAATGAGGATGATCTTGATTCTATTTCATATGTTTTACGTAACGACCCTTTATATGCTCATGTAAAAGAATACTTTGCTGAAATTGATTACGAAAAAGGTAGTATCAAAATCAAAGAAGACTAAGAAGCAATTCCTTCCCTAATCACTATTTCAATAGATTTTCAACTCTAATAGGATTATAGAGTAATCAATCATTACTATTTTCAAAACCAATGCATATCATTTCTCTGACATACAAAGTGCCGCTGGAGCAAGTAGACCAACATCTCAACGAGCACATCGACTACCTCAACGAGCAGTATAGATTGGGACATTTTCATGCATCCGGCAGGAAAGTCCCAAGGACAGGTGGCATCATCCTATCCATGCTGTCTGACAAAGCCCAATTGCTCCGCATCATCGAGCAAGACCCATTCAAGATCCACGGTCTAGCCGACTATGAGCTCACCGAATTTGTAGCCTGCAAAACTTGCCCTGAATTGAGGTTCTTGGTGGAGTAAGAGGTATAACCTTCGCCCTGAAACCTTTTAATCACATCAAACAGAATATTATTCTGTCATGATGATATTTCAATATCCCTTACAAATTTTATTTCGTCCTGGGAGACTTTTATGCGTCCCGGCACTGTCGAGGGTCGTCCCGGGGGACTTTGAACCCTTCCCGGGAGACCTTGACCCCTTCCCGGGGGTCTCGTGACCCTTCCCGGGAGACTTGGAGGGTGTCCCAGGGAGCGGGAGCAGTTTTTACAATAAACATTTCACTACTTTTACACTCTCAAAATTGAAGGATATGATTAAATACACATTTTATGCACTGATAGCGGTGCTATTGATGTCTTGCAAAGACGACGAAGAGAAAGATTATACGGCACTCAATGAGGCCGAAATCACTGCCTACATCGCTGCTAATAATTTGGACGCCACCAAAAGTGAAACAGGTCTCTACTACGTGATCAACAACGAAGGCACCGGTACACGAGCCAGAACTACCTCCAATGTGACTGTGGCCTACAAAGGCTACTACACAGACGGAAAGGTTTTTGACCAAAGTAGTAGCGCTGGTATTTCATTCAGCCTTCAACAGGTCATCGCTGGCTGGACCGAAGGCATTACCTATTTCAAAGAAGGCGGCAATGGCATCTTATTGGTTCCATCGCATTTGGGATACGGTAGTTCTGACACCCCTAAAATACCTGGGGGATCAGTTCTCATCTTTGACGTGTCTCTGATTTCGGTCAATTAAACAAAGGGACTAAAAAGTAAAACCCTGACTCCAACATACAGGATTCAGGGTTTTGTTTTTGACCATTGGGGTGCAATAAGGTTTTATGAGGATTCTACTTTCATGTAATAAACCTTTCATTTATAAGATGCACTTCACCCCCAAATAGTTGCAAAGGCTCCTCATTTTTATTTTTCAATAGGTACTTTGACTTTGACATCATCCCATTCCATGACCAATTCTGTCCCATACCCCTTCTCAGGCAAGCTGATCGCAAATTGCTCCTGACAGCAAGCAATCTCCTCCTTAGGTACCTCTACACGGAGTACATCCAGACTGTAGTCTGGCTCCCAGTAGCCCCATTCTTCGAGCTCAGTATTGAGCGCAACGATCCATTTGTCCTCGCCAGGAATGGTATAGAGTCGGTAACTTCCCGCCTTGACATCCTCCCCACCGAATCTTACATCCTGATCAAATGAAATGATGGTAGGCTCATTGGCACCTGTTCTCCAATATGTATCGTAGGGCACCAGCTCACCGAAAATTGTTCTCCCCTTCTTGAAGGGTCTGCAATAATCGACCGATACGTTCAATTGGTCACTGTTGTAAGTAACCGTCTCTGCTGGGCTATGCTTTTTGGTAGTGGCCATTTGATAGACAACAAAGGCAACTCCCACTAGCACAATCGCAGCTATTAACCATAGACTTTTTTTCCACATGATAGATATAGTTTGATTTAAGTTTTGTTTTCCCTAGAAACTAGAAAGATCAATCAAAGGTTACAAAAGCAACTTTAGACGAAAAGTACCGCCCATTCAGAGTCGCCAAGCAGTTGATTTGCGAAGAATGTTCTCTATTATTGGTAAATAATCCGATTCACACTTTTTATTTGGGTTAAAAGATTAATTTTGACGCTTGATATATCAATATACACATGCATAATTACAATACAGTCCAAGGGCACCTTACGCTCAAAGAATACGGAAGAAACGTACAAAAACTGGTCGATCACCTGCTGACCATCGAGGACAAAGAAGAAAGAAATAGAAAGGCACAAACTATGGTTGACATGATGAAATTGATCAACCCAGCTGCCAAAGAAACGACAGAATCCAACCAAAAACTTTGGGACGACCTTCATATTATTTCAGGTTTTAAACTAGATATCGAAGGACCATTCCCAACACCCAGTCGCGAAATCTTGGAGAAAAAACCTCAAAGAGTTCCTTACTCTGCCAACGACATCACATTCAAGCACTTTGGCAAAAACATCGAATTGTTGGTAGACAAAGCCATCACACTCGAAGACGCTGAAGAAAAAGAAGCTGCCATCATCCATATCGGAAAATTGATGAAGACCTTCTTCTACTCGTACAACAAAGACGTGATGGAAGATCATGTGGTCTACACCAACATCCGCAAGCTATCCAACAATCAACTGGAGATAGACATGGAAAAAGTAAAGGCTGGGGATCTGTTCGAACCACAGAAGAAGGACAAGAGAAACATCCGAAACCAAAGTACAGCTGGCAACACACCGGGAGACAGACCCAAAAGAAATAACAATGCCAACGGTAGCAATGGCAACAACAGAAGAAATAATTTCAAAAGAAAGCGAAATTAATGGCATCTTTTCATGTGACTGGCGGCACACAGCTCAAAGGAGAACTAGTTCCTCAAGGTGCCAAAAACGAAGCTTTACAGATTCTATCAGCCGTGTTGCTCACCGAAGAAGAAATGGTGATCAACAACGTACCCAACATCAGGGATGTCAACAAACTCATTGAACTGCTCAATGAGATGGGTGTCAGAGTCACCAAAAACAGCCCTGAATCCTACACATTCAAGGCTGACAAGGTCAACATCGACTTCCTAGAGTCTCCCAAGTACCTGCAGATGGCTTCCTCACTGAGAGGATCGATTATGCTATTGGGACCATTGTTGGCTAGATTCAAAAAAGGTATGATTCCACAACCAGGTGGAGACAAGATCGGAAGACGTAGATTGGATACGCACTTTACAGGATTCCAAAAACTCGGCGCTGAATTTAACTACGACAAGAAAACAGGCTACTACAACATTGATGCCTCTCATCTGACAGGTACATACATGCTACTGGACGAGGCATCTGTAACTGGTACTGCCAACATCGTCATGGCAGCAGTATTGGCCAAAGGAAAAACCACGATATACAACGCTGCCTGTGAGCCTTACCTACAACAGTTGTGTAGCATGCTCAATCGCATGGGAGCCAAGATCACTGGCATAGGTTCTAATCTCCTCTACATAGACGGTGTAGAATCCCTACATGGCACAGAGCACACTATGCTACCCGATATGATTGAGATTGGTAGCTTCATTGGTATGGCAGCTATGACACAGTCAGAGATCACGATTAAAAATGCTGGAATTCCGCATTTGGGTATCATCCCTGCAATTTTCCAACGATTGGGCATCCAGATGGAATTGAAAGGAGATGACATTTTCATCCCTGCTCAAGATCACTACGAAATAGAAACATTCATTGATGGCTCGATCATGACGATTGCGGATGCGATCTGGCCAGGGTTTACCCCTGACTTGCTGAGCATCGCACTGGTAGTAGCGACACAGGCCAAAGGCACCGTTCTCATCCATCAAAAAATGTTTGAGAGTAGATTGTTCTTTGTGGACAAACTCATCGAAATGGGTGCTCAAGTAATCCTATGTGATCCACACAGAGCTACAGTCATAGGTTTGGACAAGAAATTACCTCTGAGAGGGATCACAATGACTTCACCTGATATCAGAGCAGGTGTATCGTTGTTGATAGCTGCTATGTCCGCTGAGGGTGAGAGCATCATCCACAACGTAGAGCAGATAGACAGAGGCTACCAGAACATCGATGGTCGTCTCAATGCCATAGGAGCCAAAATCGAACGTATCTAAGAACAACACGATGAGAAAGTGCCTGTTCATTCTCTCGCTTGTATTACTGACCAACTGGGCCAATGCTCAATCGAGCTATCAGGCACTGCAGTTGGTCGGTATGTCACAGCTCCAACACAGTGACAGTGCCCCTTTCGATCTGAGTGGAATTGTACGTGTTGGGGATCATACCTATGTGGTCGCTGACAAAGAGTGGAATACTTTCTTGTACGAAATCAGCATGGACAGTGCGACCTTCGGATTCAAAGCTATCCAGCCCCTAGTGATTGAAGACAAGCCTGACATAGAAGCCATTGCTTATTGTCAAGGAAATTTTTATCTCGCCAATGAGCGAAACGGTGGATTGTATCGGTTCAACATCCGTGACAAGGTATCATCTGTGGCTCCAGAGCCTTTGGTATGTGAACAAATACCGGTTGATTTCTATGCTGTAGGTTTAAAACCAGACACTTGGGGCAATGCTGGTTGGGAAGGACTAGCGATCGATTGTGAACATCAAATCCTCTACCTGATAAAAGAAAGACAACCACGATTCATTACTACCGTGGATATGAATACTTGGCATATCCTAGATCAATTCACAATACCAGAGACCGAGAGCAATGACTTTGCAGATGCAAAATTCAACAACGGTTATTTATACTTAATTGAGCGCAATGGCAATTATATTACCAAAGTAGATCCCAGAACAAAAACGGTGGTGGACAAACGACACTACCGACATGTAGCAAGTCACCCCGATGGAAAGCTCTTTGGCCCAGAGAAATTTGGCATGGCGGAGGCACTCCTGATGTTGGAAGACGAAATCTGGATCGGATTGGACAACAATGGTCACGAGGTGACAGAGCACGCAAAAAAAGTCTACGGTCTGTCTGGCAATAAACCAGTCATCATCCGGTTTGAACGTCCCATAGGATTTTAACCCAGATAATCTGAGACCTAATTATTACCTCGTAACCTACTGGAGTGTGTCATCTGACCAAATCATATAGAACCGAAATTTAATGTGACTCTTTTAATCCCTAGCTTTGCCAGATGAATACTCGGCAAGACTTTTTGGAGCAGGTAGAAAGCTCATTGATCAACCATACTTTCGTAAAGCTCACACTCAGCAAGGCTCCTCATAAGTCCGAAAATCTCCAAAACCTGTTTATCAGACCTGTTTTGATCAAGGAAGAAACCCTGTATTCCTTTGTTTATCGCTACCTGACCAAAGACGAAACCAAGAATTATGATCTAAAATCTGCGCTAACAGAAATATCTGAATTACTGGAAAATTATTTCAAAAATGCCACGCTGTGTACACAGCATCAAGATTATCAATTGCTGACCAGCAAAAAAGGGAAAGTGACGATTCAGAAAAGTGCTGCCAAAAGAACCATCGAACCCCTCACTCATGACAAAGCCAAAAAGAAAAGAGCTGGAACAGATGCGGATTATCTCAGACTTTTGGGAGTTACTGATGACCAAGGCACTGTCATCCCCAAAATGGCAGACAAATTTCGGCAGATTAACAAATTCTTAGAGATCATCGAAGGATTGATCAACTCCTCCTCACTGCCCAAAACTCCCAAAATTGTAGACATGGGTTCTGGTAAGGGGTACTTGACTTTCGCACTCTATGACTACATGAAGACCAAAGGATATGATGTCGAGATCACTGGTATCGAATTAAGACAGGACTTGGTGGACTTCTGTAACGGTGCAGCCAATCAACTTGGATTCAACAAGCTGAGTTTTGTAAAGCAACCCATACAGGACTATAAAAATGAGGATATAGACATTCTCATCGCCTTGCATGCCTGTGATACTGCTACAGACGATGCCCTATCCAAAGGTATAGCTGCCCAAGCCAGCCTTATCGTTACTGCTCCTTGCTGCCACAAACAAGTCCGTCAACAACTCAAAGGTAAAACCATTACCAACCCCATACTGAAATATGGCATCTTCAAAGAACGTCAGTATGAAATGGTCACTGATACCATCCGCGCCTTGATTTTAGAGCGAGAAGGGTACGAATCCAAAATATTCGAATTCGTATCCAACGAGCATACACGAAAAAACGTGATGCTCGTAGGTGTAAATCACCGTGATAAAAAAAATCATGCATCCGCCACTCAAAAGATTGAAGATATCAAAAAGGAATTTGGGATCGACTACCAGCAACTGGAGAAACTATTAACCTGAATTCGATTCTTAAAGAAAGTGCAGAAAAACCCTTCAAAAAAACTCGAAGGGATATTCAAAATCGAACGCAGGTTACTAGCTGACTAGTACTGATTCTTGACCTAATTCTTTGAGTACATTTTTGGCCTGAATGATGTGACGCTGATTGTGTCCGATCAGAAACTGAAGTGCATCTCCTAGCCGAAAAGTAATAATTGCCCCCAAAGCAGAGGGTATTTTGATCTTTTGCAGATCCAATCGCTGACACATATCCAGATATTTTAATAGCTCCTGTTGATCTTCCAAAAACTTGGAAATTGTATCCTTATGCACCGTGACATCTGGGTCAAATTTTCTCATGGTTTTCATCGGGGAAGGAATGCTACCGTCAGCTCTTGGTTTTATTTTGTTGATGAACAACTTTCCTAGATAAGTAGAGTCGCAAGCCATGTTTTGACTAGGTGTAGCTATTCTCAACTTCTTATCAAACTGCATCAAATAATGCGCATCAGCAATATTAAGATGCTCTATGCACTCCAAGATACTCCAGCGTTTGGCATCAGCTTTCATCGTCAATATTTCTTCATCCAGTTTAGCCAAGGCTTTGACTTCTTCGATTATTACCAATGTATCTTGTTTAAGAGATTCTATTAATTGGGCTCGGTTCATTTTGCTTATTTTTAAACTTTTGTCAAAACTAAATTGTCCATTTTACAATCATCTTGATCTATATCAAGATCGTCCCAATCGACAGAATATCCCTCTCTTCTAATCAGTCTTGGTCATCGAACTCTTTCTCATCCGGCTAAATGTCTCTGGTGCCATGCCTAGATATGAGGCAAGATGCTTTTGTGGTACGAGTTGAAATATGTGCGGACTGTCTCTCATCAATCTCTCAAATCGCTCCTCAGCAGAAAAATCCCTAATTTCTACTTGTCTGCGTCCCATACCGATGAGGATTTTGGCGTTGAATAATCGACCCCAGCGCTCGACGGATTTGTAAGCGTCGTACATAGCCATGAGGTCTACATAACTGATTCTCAAGCCCACCACATCAGACAATGCCTCGATGTTCCAGTCTGCTACTTTTTGATCCAAAAAAGAATCATAAGCGCCAGAATAATCCCCGTCATAGGTAAACCCTATGTTGGATTCATGTCCATCTTTTCTGAAGAAAGCCCTCAACACACCACTATGAATGAAGTAGAAATATTTCTCTATTTTCCCTTCGGCAATCATATATTCTCCTTTTTTTAAGGAAAAAGGAGTCCATCGAACCGAAAAATCCTCCCATTCATCCTCGGACAAGGGGGAAAGGCGAAAAATTTGTTGCTTCAGATGTTCTATTTCGGTCATAATCAAACCTGTTTTTTGATCGTAGTACAAGATAAATATTATCTATCCCTTCGCTATGCGTTCTGTTTTAATAGATTTGTTGTTTAGCAAAATATTAAACAACAATTATATGGATTACATGAGGTCAGTACTAGTTATCTCATGTTTTCACCATTAGACTCTAATAATCCCTATGCAAGAACTAAATGATATACTCAACCTAATCGATAGTTACCTAGGTAGTTCCTTCTGGTTTCCCTATGTTTTGATTGGGACTGGTTTATTTTTCACCATCTATCTGAAGTTTCCGCAGATACGCTACTTCGGGTTTGCACTACGAGTCGTCAAGGGGAAATTTGACAAAAGTGATGACGAGGGTGACACCTCTCACTTTCAGGCACTAGCCACGGCACTATCAGGCACTGTGGGTACTGGTAATATTGCTGGGGTAGCCCTTGCCATTCATATTGGTGGGCCGGCAGCACTTTTTTGGATGCTTGTCACTGCTGCAGTCGGTATGTGTACCAAATTTGTAGAGGTCACACTCTCTCACAAATACCGTGAAAAAACCTCGGACGGCACCATGGCAGGTGGTCCCATGTATTTTATGAAGAACAAAATGAATATGAAATGGCTGGCAGCAGCTTTTGCTGTAGCGACCGTTTTATCTTCTTTCGGTACAGGTAGTCTACCTCAAATCAACAGTATCTCCAACACTCTCAATGCAACATTTGGTATCAACCACATGCTCACAGGAGCAGTATTGGCAGTTTTACTTGGGTTTGTCATCATAGGGGGCATTCATCGGATCGCTAAGGTGACCGAGAAATTGGTTCCATCTATGGCGCTCATCTACTTTGTAGGGGCTTTTGCTGTCATCTTGTACAATTATGATCAAATCATCCCTTCGTTCATATCGATCTTTGCTGATCTCTTCACCGGATCCTCAGCTACTGGTGGATTCCTGGGTGCTTCTATTGCATTTGCCTTTAATAAGGGGGTAGGAAGAGGTCTATTCTCCAACGAGGCAGGACAAGGTAGTGCACCTATCGCGCATGCCTCAGCCAAGGGGCACGAGCCCATATCAGAAGGCATGGTAGCCATTTTGGAACCCTTCATAGACACCATTGTGATTTGTACGATTACAGGACTTGTGCTACTTTCTTCAGGAGTATGGAGCGAAAAGCATGTCAATGATTTTCAAATGTCTGATTTGACCATCCTAGAACAATTAGATATTTCCGATCAAACAGAAGAAGGGAAGAAGGTTCTATATGACTACATAGCAGGTACAGGCACTTTACCTCTGTACAATGGTGGACTCATCGCCGACGATGGTAAACTGATCAGTTCGGCTACTTTCGTCCATGCGAGATCCTTGGCAGAAGAAGTCAAAGTGACCAAAAATGGCAAGTTGTTTTCGGGTGAAACCCAAATTGTAGATGGCAGACCTGTAGACCCAGAAATTGGATTTACTGGCAAATCTTTGGTGCACAGTGCCCCTCTGACTGCTTTGGCTTTTGGTAGAGGGTTCTTTGGCGAAGGGGGTACTTACATCGTATCCATTGGCATTTTGCTATTCGCATTTAGTACGGCTATTTCCTGGTCCTATTATGGAGACAGAGCGATGACTTTTTTATTCGGCAATGGATCTGTGATTTATTTTAGGATAGTGTATGTAATAGGCTTCTTTGTCGCATCATTTACCGATACCACTATCATTTGGTCACTAGCAGGCATCGCCATAGCGGTAATGACTTTGCCCAACCTTTTTGGTCTTCTCTACCTGAGAAAAGACATGAAACAAACCTTGGATGATTTCTGGATTGGATTCAAAAATGAATACCCAGACGAAAAAACACCTGAATAGAGGATTAGCTGACTAATAACCGATGATCTGAATTTTAATACTCGGATATCGACCTATAAAAATCCCGAGGTGCGATCAACCCATGATTGCGCCTCGGGATTTTAAGTCCCAACAATTAATGCTATTTGCTGAGGTAGTAATCTCTCAACACATAAAATGCCTTTTTCTTTTCTCCTGTATTGCTGATCAATCCTTTTCTGTTCCAGAAGTTTTGATAGATAGGATGTGGTCTTCTTGGGGATTTGAAGTCGGCTAAAATCCAAGGTGTCATCCCTCTTAACCCGTCAATCTGTTCGAGCATTTTGAGTTGATTCACGTATAAATCCTCTTGGTACTCTTCCGACCAGCGGACGCGCTCTTCACTGTGATAGCCTGGCTGTGCTCCCGCACCAAACTCAGAGATAAATACGGGTTTGTCTTGTTCAAATTTGAATTGAATATCCGATAGTTTGTCCAAAGCATGGCTAGTGTACCAACCTGCATATTCGTTGAAACTGATCAGATCAATCTTGTCGGCGAGGGGATCGTGACAACTCATCACCCCATCTTTGGTTTCTAATTCTAGAGCGGCAGCCACCAATCTTGTATTGTCCAATCCTCTCACGTGATCCACCAAACCTCCCATGAACTTGAAACGAGGCTCATTGACTGGTGTCTCGTTGCCTACCGACCAAACCATCACTGCAGCACGGTTCTTATCTCTATGGATCAAATCTGACAACTGTTGTTTGGCGTTTGCAAAGGTCTCCACATTCTCCCAAGAGATCGTCCAATACACAGGCACCTCTGCCCAAACCATCAGCCCCATTTGCTCTGCCATTCTCACCATTTTTTCGTTGTGCGGATAGTGCGCCAATCGCACAAAATTGCAGCCCAACTCCTTGGCCCACTGCAGCATCATGCGGATGTCTCCTTCTGACCTCAGTCTACCAGCCAACAAAGGATTTTCATCATGGATGGAGATTCCTTTGAGGAAAATAGATTTGCCATTGAGGAGAATATCCTTTCCTGCCGTTTGGATGGTTCTAAATCCAATCTGATCTTTCACCTGATCATTGCCATAGGAAATCACCACTTCGTACTGCTTTGGGCTCTCTGGACTCCAATACTTAATTTTCTTGCTCGCGAATTTATACTCTCCTTTTCCATCTCCGTCAAGTTTGATCAACTGACTCAGTTTCAATTCTGGAATCGACACCTTCACAGATTGACCTGCACTTATTCCACTTACTTGTACATCACCAAGGATTTCCGTGTTGTTTTGTGGATTGAGTCCCATCGTATAATCTTCCACATGTTCCTTGGGCAAAACAAGAAGCAATACATCTCTAGTGATCCCCCCATAGTTCCACCAATCGGTATTGACAGTAGGTACTTCGTCTTGCTTGCGGGTATTGTCGACCTTCAACACTACAAAATTCTTCCCAGCTTTTAACTGATCTGTCACATCGTATTCAAAAGGAGTAAAACCTCCTTTGTGCTGTCCTAGCTTCTTGCCATTGAGGTAGACATCTGCCACATAATTGACCGCACCAAAATAGAGTTTGTAGGCTCTTTCCTCCTTGGGAGCCAAACTAAACTCTCTGAAGTACCACACACTGCCTTCATAGAAATTGAGCTCCTCAACCTGTGAATTCCAATCTCCTGGCACATCCATGGTAGGTGCGTGCTCAAAATCATACTCGATCAATTCATTGGGATGGTTCTGCTGTCGGTTGTCATAGTAGCCTCCCTTGCCAGATTCGCTCTTGTCAAAAGCCTGCCGGCGGTAGTTGTAAAAGCCATTTTCATAGGGATCAATGAGGTAGTTCCATTGGCCATTGAGGCTAATATTTTCTCTTGAAAATGGGTTTTGAGTGGTAGCAAACAGCTCTCCTGCTGCTATCGCAAATACAGCGATTAGTAGTAATTTAACTTTCATAGTCTTTAGTAATCTTAGCACTCAAATATACACGTAGCAGCTGGCAATGAAAACCTAAGCAAGCATTATGTGAAGGATAGCTTGAGAATGCTCCGAACCAAGTTCATCCAGGTACTACGCTTTAAAAATCAGCATACCCAATCATATAGTGTTTCCGAACACACTGTATTTATTACCCGTTTATGACCAATTACCTGTATATAAACACATGGAAAAAAATGTGAAATAACAGCAAATGGCATTTCAATAAGGAAACCTGTTTATCTTTAAAAGGATTCCCATTACTTTAGCCATGATGCAAGCAATTCGAGAAAAGAACAAAAAGCACCACCTGTCCCTATTTATACTTCTTATTTTTTTACTACTTCCCAATATTGGGAGTACACAGTCCTCTGCGATCCGGTTTCGGAAAGTCAGTCTCTCCGAGGGACTGTCATTCAACACAGTCAACTCGATCACGCAGGATCTATTGGGATTCCTGTGGGTGGGTACCGAAGACGGTCTCAATCTGTATGATGGCACGAAATTCACAGTTTATAAAAATGACCCTGAAGACTCTCTTTCCATCCCAAGCAATGCGATCAATGAAGTCTATGTAGATGGGCAAAACAGGGTCTGGATCGCCACCAACAATGGTCTGTGTCTATACGACCGAAACCTCAACAAATTTAGGTCAATAGCCTCCACCTTGGGCATGACCATTACTGGCATCACAATGCTAGACCAAAACACACTTTGGCTGGCAGGGAGTCAATCCAAGGGTAAGGATATTTACTCTCTGGATATTACTTCCAAGGAAATCATTCCTATCAACTATGCTCAAATTCAATCGAAGGGATCATGGAAAATCAGTGCTGGAATCCAGCAATCCATGTGGGTCACAACCCTACAAGACGGGCTATACAAAGTGACTCCAGAAACCAACGACATTTTGGGAGGACTGGCAGGTAAAACTGTAAGGTCATTCATCGAAGAACCAAACGGCAATGTGTGGGCGGGGACTCAAGGACATGGCTTGTTTTATCTAAACAACCAACTGGAAATCATTCGTAGCTATAACGTAAACAATGGTACACTGGAAAGCAACAATATTTGGTCACTGACCCAAGATGATGAGGGCAATTTATGGATAGGCACCGATGGCAAAGGTCTCTACCTGTTGGATCAAAATGGTGAACTCAAAAACTACCAAAAAGATGCTGCTATCAAAGGCTCTCTGAGTTCAAACGTAATCAGAGCGATGTACAAAGACCAAAAAGGGGATTTGTGGCTGGGAACTTATTTAGGTGGACTCAACTACCACAGCAAGAAAAACAACCTCTTTGAGCATTTCAAAAACAATTCTTGTGATCCAACTAGTCTATCAAATGACATAGTGCTTTCGTTCGAAGAAAACAAAGAAGGAAACATCTGGGTGGGTACTGATGGTGGAGGGCTGAATTTGTACAAAAATAGTCTATTCGAGCATTTCAGCCAAAGCAAAGACGGACTGGCCGGTTCTGTGATTTTGGATTTGTTTGAGGACCATGATGACGAGCTATGGATAGGCACCTACGCTGGTGGAATCAGCCGATACGTCAACGGCAAATTCCAAACCTATAATGAGTCTAATTCTGAACTGAGCAACAACTCGGTCTGGGCGATAGGAGAAGATCCTGCTGGTAGAATCTGGCTTGGCACCAACGGAGCAGGTATCTCAGTCTATGACAAAGCTACAGGCAATTTCAGTACATACACCCATGATGACAATGATCCCAATAGCCTCTCCAACAACACCATCAGATCAATATTTTCGGATCACAACCACCAACTCTGGATAGGCACGTATGGCGGTATCAATCTTTACCAACCAGAAAAGGACAATTTCAAACACTATCCTTATGAAACCCAAGAAGGAGATACGGGCATCAATTTGATTATTTCTATCACTGAAGACAAAAAAGGAAATCTATGGATGGGAACCTATGGTGGAGGATTGTTGAAGCTGGATCCAGTAGCGGGAACATTCGAGAATTTCACACAGGCAGATGGTGTACAAAGTGGAATTATCTTTGGCGTAGTAGTCGATGATGGAGGAATGATTTGGCTCAGCTCTAGCAATGGCTTGATGAAATTCGATCCTGAAAGCAAAAAGGTTGTGGTCTATGGTGAAAGCGATGGATTACAAGGCAACACCTTCAGCATCGGTTCTTACTTCAAAGATTCCAAAGGTAGGGTTTATGTAGGTGGAAACAATGGTTTCAACTCCTTCGATCCCAATCACATCAACGTCAGTGATTTCAAACCCAAAGTTTTCATCACCAATCTTCTCATCTATAATAAAATAGTAAATCCTGGCGACAAGGACTCTCCTCTTACCCAACAAATGAGTGTCACAGATCATCTAACCCTTGACTCCAAACAATCTGTTTTTGGTTTTGAATTCGCCGCACTCAACTTTACGAATGCAAGTAAGAATCAATATGCCTATTGGATGGAGGGATTTGAAGAGGAGTGGAATGAAATAGGTAACAGAAACTTTGTCACCTACACCAATCTTGATCCAGGAAAATACACTTTTCATGTCAAAGCTACCAACACCGATGGTGTCTGGAGTGACGAAGCTACGGTTCTACAACTGACCATTCTACCTCCATGGTGGGCAACCTGGTGGTTCAGGTTATTGAGCGCAATCATCGTCATCAGTATCAGCTACTACATCTACCGTAGTAAAAAGATACAAAGACAAGAGACGATGCAACTGTTGGAGCAAAAAGTAAACGAAGCAGTCGCAGCAGTCAAATCACAAAATGACGAATTGGTCAATCAAAAAGGCAATCTTCAAGCAGCCATCGAAGATACCAATTTTGTAATCACAGAAGCAGTCGAATCAGGCAACTTCAGTGCAAGAATCAACACTGAGCTCAAATCAGGAGAATGGAAAGCGCTCGGAGAATCCATCAACCAATTGTTTGAATCCGTGCTCACACCATTCAATGCCATCAATGAAGTCATCAACAAAGCTTCTCAGAGTGATCTGACAGGCAGGTATACTGGAGTGGCTCACGGGGACATTCTGTACCTGACCAGCAACCTGAATACCGCCATGGAGAACCTGTCTACCCTACTTTCGGAGATCAGTAACAAAGTAACTGTCATCGGCATGGCATCTCAAGAAATGCTCCTGACCACAGAAGAAATGGATGCCAGCACTACCGAAATCTCCACCGCTATTGCACAGATGAGTCAAGGAGCCAACTCCCAACTAAACAGTGTGGATCAATCCACCCAACTGATGGAAGGCATACTCAGCTCATCCAACGAAATGGGAGATCAGGCACAGTCCATCAAAAACACCGCTCAATCTGGGGCAGAAAAGAGCCAAGAAGGTATGCAGCTGATCGGAAAACTCGATCAAAACATGAAGGATATATTGCGGTTTTCGGATCAAAGCAATTTATCTATTAGCACCTTGACCCAAAGATCCAAGGAAATCACCAGCGTGATCCGTATCATCAAAGAAATTGCAGCACAAACCAATCTGCTAGCACTCAATGCAGCCATCGAAGCAGCACAGGCAGGAGACTCAGGGCGTGGCTTTGCGGTCGTAGCAGAAGAGATCCGAAAACTCGCAGAGGACTCCAGAAAGTCAGTCACTGAAATAGAAATGCTGATCTCTGGCGTGCAGACAGACACCCAGTCAACAGCCAAATTAATCTCTGAGATGGGTACTTTTGTTCGTGCTGGAGAGGAAGCTTCTCAGCGTACATTGACGACTTTCAAAGAGATAGCCAAATACTACATACAGACCTTGGGTAAATCCGAAATGATTGTTCATGCTACTGAAAAACAAACCAGCGATGTAGAAAATGTCGTCAATATCTTGCGTGGATTGGTGGTAATCGCCGAACAGACTGCTGCTGGGACTGATGAAGTTGCCAGCTCTGCTACTGAGCTATCCTCTGGTATGACCAACTACATCAATCAAAGCAAACAAGTGCTCCAAATCGTCAACCAGCTCCAACAAAAAATGGAAGAGTTTAAATTGTAATCGAAAGATCACAGATATGGCTCAAGATGGATAAACAAATGACACATCCAAAGGGAGTCCGTTGAGTGAGGAGACAAAAGCTAATTGAGTCCGGTCGTTACGCGTGAGGCTGAATAACCATCTTATAAAAACAGCAAGGTCAAAGTATATACCTTGACCTTGCCGTGCTCGCCAAATGAGGGTAGATGTATTATCTCTTTATAAATTTTTCAATCAAATGACCTTCTGACCTGACAAAATAAACCCCTGGCGCAAGACTGCTTACATCCAATACATTGTTGCCCACATTTCCCTGCTGGATGGTTATAGTATGTCCTGAGAGATTGACAATACGAATACTGGCAGAGCTGATCAACTCGATGTTCAATTGGTCTGAAGTAGGGTTCGGATACAATATCAATGATGATTGCTCATCGTCAATACCCAACACCTCATCCGAACAACCATCAGGGGCGATCCATGCTCCGATTGCAGTATAGGTACAAGATGCATCATCCGAAAAACTCACTTCCAAATCCACACTATTCCCATCAGCGGTCCCATTGAGGGACACTGTCTGCGGGCTACTAGAAACCGTGAAATTGATGCCATTCACCACCAATGTACCAGTCGTCGGTGCATCTGTGTAGTTCACTGTTAGATTAATACTATAGCGGTTGTTGACCGCACTGCATGACAAAATATCACCAACGGTCACGTTGCTGATACAGTCACTTGGAGTCACATTGCAATTCTCACTAAAACTTGCTCCTGCATCGATGGTTGTCCAATTGGCAGTACTGTAGGCTTCATCATCGACCTGAATACACTCCAAATCTGCATTGTTGTTGGCAGAAAATAGCTCCATGTTCTCATTGTTGCCATTTTTTACATTCAACCGAGTCAAAGCATTGTCGTGGCAGAACAAATTGGTCAAAGCAATATTGTGACTTAAATCCAAAGCCGTGAGCTGATTTTGAATAACTGACAATACGATCAGATCGGTATTGGCACTCAAGTCCAAAGAGGTCAGTTGATTGTTGGAACACCACAAACTGGTCAGTGCTGTGTTGGCACTGATATCGAGGCTGGTCAGAGAATTGCCTGTGCAATCCAGTTCAGTCAGAGAAGTGAAAGCCTCAATGCCAGTCAGGTTGCTAATGCTGTTTTCAGCTACGTCTATCAGACCTGCAAATGCTGCCGCCTCAGTACATTGAATATGACTATCACCGTTGGTATTAATCGCAGCGGTAGCAACCAAGGCAGATTTGAAATTAACATCTGGAATATCGACCGTACAAAGGAATGCTTCGCAATCCGTACTGTAGGTAGACCAGGAAGGCTTATTGGGCCAATTGGCAGTACTGTATGTCTCATCATCGACCTGAATACAAGTCAACTCGGAGTTGGTCAGTGCATCAAATACCGTGAAATTGGTATTGTTACCATTTTGTACATTCAAGACTTCTATCTCATTGCCACCACACTGGAGCTGTGTCAACTGTCCATTGGCACTGACGTCTAGATCGGTCAAACCATTGTCATGGCATTGCAAGATTTGAAGACTGGTATTGGTACTCAAACCCAGCGACTCAATTTGATTGTTGTAGCACCGCAGGTCAGTAATAGCCGTATTGGCACTCACATCCAAACTTGATAAAGCATTGCTATGGCATATCAGAATTTCCAAGCCCGTGTTTTGGCTGAGGTTGAGTGTTTGTATTTGATTGTTGTTGCAATACAATCTTTCCAATGCTGTATTGTTGCCAAGAGTCAGACTTGTCATAGAATTATTGTTGCATGAGAGTCTTGTCAGGGAAGTGTTGGCACTGACATCCAGTGAACCTATCGTGTTGCTATAGCAGGCGAGCTCTGTGAGAGAAGTAAAAGCTTCAATCCCTGTCAAGGAGGTAATACTGCTTGATGAGCAATCGATGGTGCCATTAAATGCCGCCGCTTCACTGCATTGGATTTCGCTGTCTCCGTTGGTATTGATGGCGGCATTTCCTAGCAGATAGGATTTAAAATTGGTATCTGGAATATAAACATTGCACGGCGGAGCAGTATTGTACAAAGCTGTCACCTGTGCCTGATTGAGTGCCACGTTGTAATATTGGACATCATCTATGCCTCCTGTGAACTTGTAGTTCACATTGGTATAGGGAGCGATTTCAAAAGGCGCAGAGGTGTTGACAATACGGTGGCTTTGGTAGGTCTGCTGACTGGTGAAGTAGGGATAATTGAGCTGCGGCTGGCTATCGAGATTACCATCTACATAGATTTGAAAACTATAGCCTGCATTGCCAGGCGTTTGGTAGGAATAGGCCACCAATACAATATGATGCCACTGCCCATCATCTACCCTGTAATTGCCAATGTTAGAGAAGTTTTGAAAGATTGGTGCAGTACCAGGAGTCCCCGTATTGGTAAAAGTATAATTCACTTCCATTTTAGCGAAGAACTCCAGCTTGCCACTTCTCAATGTAAGCATGTACCCCAAGTCTTGATAATTGTTGCTACGGTTGGCAATCAACATCTTGCCATTGATCAGATTGTCTGTGGTCTTGACATAAAAACTGACCGAGATACTTTGACCATCTACTGCAGGAATGGTCAATTTGTCATTATTGATCTGCAAGGCACTGTTGGCATTCCCTGCCCTGTCGGCAATCAGGGTGCGAGTATTGCTCACAGGAGAAAAAGATACACCCGATCCTGTATTGTCCGCAAGCGAACCACCCGTAAACAAAAATTGACGTACAGGTGTTTGTGTCCAACCAAGGGTCACACACCATACACCTAGTAGAGTTAAGTATATATATTTCATTGCTTCAAGTTTTAAATTCTTTGCTGAGTTGATTGGCCAACCCACAACTGTTGGTATTAAGAAATTGGGCAACTGCCTATGACAGTCGCCCGATAATTGTTGTGAATTACCCTTTTAATTGTTTTGGAAATTGGGGTCAGCTGCGGTACGCACCGGAAAAGCATACGTCGAGAGCGTAGCTGCTCCCACGTATGAAAGACATTGTTGGGTCGCATCAAAGGAGAACATATTATAATTGCTACCAGTTGCGACCGTAGAAGTCCAGAAGTACCCTCCAATAGGATATGCCTCAGTATCTTGGTCATCCTCAAACGCTTCACACATGGTATTGCGATCTGTCAAGCTTGGCATACGCCAATCGTTGTAGCCTTGGTGATAATTTATAGCCAGATTTCTAATCGCAGCATCTGCATTGGCCCAGGTGTAAGTACCTGATAATGTAGCTCCTCTTACTATGATGTTGCCACTATTGATATCAACAGCTGCAATAGCTCCACCTCCCCAAGAAAGTCCGTACAGGTCAGTCACAGCAACACCATCATAATAAAGTTGAAGAGGTGTTTCGCCATCATTGAGTCGATCCTGTGCTGTTTCGTTGGTGTCATCCGTCAGGGTAATGGTAATCGTACCACTAGCAGAGGCATAGCCTCCCATTTCTCCAGGCACATCTACAATGACAGTAGCCGTGATGGTAGGATAAAGTTCGTAGTTGAAATACTGTTCATCAGCGACTAATACTTCGCCATTGCCGTTGACGTCAATAGAGCCAACTGGATTTGATGTTTCTAGTGTAAAATTAGCTCTTGCGTCAGGTGCAGCAGCACCAGATATCACACTCCAAGAGATGTATCCGAGTGTCTCTCCATTGGAGTATAGATTTTCCTGCATAGTGAGGGTAAAATCCTGTACCGAGATGGAGAAATTCTCTCCTCCCAATTCTACAACGTCAGTTACCACAATGGTCACGTTGATGGCGACTGATGTTGTGCCATTAGATACTGTCACTGTAGCTTTGGCTGCCTTTCCGAGGTTTTCATAAGTCGGCAAGGTTTCGTAATTAAACAGGCTCTCGTCTGCCACCGTCACCTCACCACTACCACCATTGATATCCAAGGCTCCTACTGGTGTCTCGCTGCTGATGGTGAATGTCACAGCCGCGCCATCGCTGCTAGAGGCAGACAGCGTACCCAATAATGCGCCTTGCGTCGGGTTCTCAGCAATAGTCACAGAAAAATCTTGAGTGGTGATTCGTACGATACCCTCCTCATCTATATCTGTGAGGATAATCATGATGGATCCTGTCTCAGCGACATCCCCATTAGAAACAGTGACCGTACCTGTGATGGTAGGGTTGGTTTCGTAATCAAAAGCGCTGGGCTTGGCGACAGTCAATTGTCCAGTAGTGGCATTGATGGCCATGGCACCCTCAATGGATTGTGTGGTCAAAGCAAAACTCACTTCCCCCTCACTCGTCGATGCTTCAACAGTGCCTAAAATCTGTCCAGCACTTGGTTCTTCATTGATTCTGACCGAAAAATCCTCCACGGTCACAGTAATTGAATCTGACAATGACTCATCTTCTTTGCAAGAAGTCACAGATGCGAAAATGAGTACAGCATAAAACAAGCACATTCCTGCTCTAAAAATGATGCTTGACATAAATACCCGAAAGGTTTTGGTTTCTAAATGATTCATCTTATTTTCTATTTTATTTATTCACAACTTTCAAAAATTGATTGTTCATGAATAATAAAATAGAGAGATGAGCGAGCAACATCACTACATGGTAAATGGTAGCATATATTGAGGGAAGCTAGAGGCACTCTGTTGCGCTTTAGCACTCCCAGCTCGATACTAGAACTGCTGCAACACCTCCAAGAATGTTTCCTTTTTGGCTCTTGCCAAAGGGATATGACTACCATCAGACATTTCAATAGAACCACCTTCTCGTTTGTCAAATTTGCGAAGCTGATTCATATTGATCAAATAAGAGCGGTGAACCCTGAAAAAACCTCTTTCCCTCAGCAGCAATTCATATTCCTTGAGTGTTTGTGAAATAACCAACACTTGACCGTCCTTCAAATGAAACTCAGTATAGTTATTGTCAGACATGCAATAAACAATATCGTTTACCTCTACAATCTGAATCGTATTTTGATCCTTGAGTACAATCTTTTTAAACAAATGATCATTGTCTTGGACACTTTGGGTCAACTGACGAATCTGTTGGACATCTGGAAGCTGAATCAAGTCCCTAGTCACCTTTTCAATGGCTATTTTAAATTCAAACGGATTGATGGGTTTGAGAATGTAATCCAATGCGTTGTACTTAAAGGCCTTAACCGCATATTCATCATGACCAGATATAAAAATAATTTTGAAAGACAAACGATCCTCATCCAACATACCGAGTAAGTCAAAACTGGTACCCGACCCTAGATTAATATCTAAAAGTGCCAAGTCAGGACGATATTCGTCCAATACATCCAAGGCCCCTTGGATAGAATTTGCCTCTCTTATTTCTGCCAATGGAATGGCTCGCAGCAGGAAACTTCGTAAGGTAGCAAGTGCAGCTGGCTCATCGTCGAGCAAAAATACTTTCATCCAATTAGGTTGTAATTAGTTTCGTTGGCAAGGTCAAACTTATCCTAAAGCCTCCTATGTCACCCGATGCATTGATAATGTTTTGTGATTTCAATCCGATTTCATCTTTCATGGCTACTTGCATCACTGCCAATCGTTCGCGGGTGATTTGAGTCGCCAATGAGTTGTGACTTTCTTTATTTTGAACATCGCTGATCCCAATTCCCGTATCACTGATCTCCAAGCCTACCAATTGCTTTGAAATATAACCAAAACGTACTGTGACTTCATTGATCTCCTCACCTTTGCGAAATAGACCATGTTCCAAGGAGTTTTCGATAAATGGCTGTGCAAACATGGGAGGTACACCTACATAGTCCTCATCAAGTCTCTCATCAATTTCGATGTGGTAATTGAATTTGTCCTGAAAACGCATTTTCTGCAGCTCCATATAATTGGTCAGCATATCTACCTCTTCGGTCAAGGTGATAAATTCCCTTCGGCTGTTTTCCAAAATCTGACGCATCAGCGTACTAAAAGTACCCATAAAATACCCCGCTTGTTCCGCATCATTTTCAAGCAGGTATTGCTGAATAGCTGTCATAGAATTGAAGATAAAATGAGGGTTGAGCTGTGACCGAAGAAAACGCTGCTCAACTGCACCTGCCTCCTGCCTTAGTTTAAAACTCCTGCGCTGAGTCAACGTCACACCTACCGCTATCAACAACAAGAGTCCAATCACCACCGCACCAAACTGTGTGTTGCGCTGGCTGATAGTCAGTGATTGTAATTCTGCCTGTTGGTTGAGGTTGAGTATTTCCTGATCCTTTTTTTCTGTTTCATATTGAATCTGCATGTCGGCAATTTGCTTGTCATTCTTGGCGTTTCGAACCGAATCAGTAAAGTTCATTAGCTTTTTTAAATTCATAGCCATGCTTTTGTAATCACCACGTACACTATCCATTTTGTACTTCTCTCTATAGCAAAGTTCCAAGCTACTTTCAGCCAAAAACCTTTTTGCCCAATATTCTGCAGAATCCAAATAGACTGTTGCCAGATCGTAGCGCCCCATACGACTATAGTTGATCCCGACATTGCTGTAGCAGGACACAAACTCTGACTTATCCAAGCCTTCCTGATTTACATAGTCCAGTGCCGCTTTGTTAAGTGCAACTGCCTCGGCATAGTCACCCTTGGCGTAGTAAATAGATGCTAAATTGGTACTCATCAGTAATTTCTTCCCCATCTGATTCCTTTCATCATGGTACTGCATCAATTTTCGAAATATAGCCGCTGCAGAATCCAGGTTATGGGCGTAGTAGTAAAACCCTGCCAGATTATTCAAATGATTGACTTGGGCCTGTGAAGTAATAGAGTCTTCATAGGTATCCACCAACTCTTGCTGAAGTTTAATCGCCTTTTCTAAATTGCCTGTCCTCATATAGGCGAGTGCCAGAGTGCGCAAATTGAGTCGGAGGAGTCCTTCTTCGGGCTTTAGTTTTTGGGCTTTAAGGCAATAGAAAATAGCACTATCATACTGACCCATTAAGTGTACTGTACCTAACTGAGAATAAATCCAGCCTAATTCTACAGTGTCTTTATCTTGTACCGCTATATTTCGGGCTTTATAAAGCATAAATCTAGATTCCTCCATCTTTCCTACTTTTGATTGGGCGTAGGCCAATTTGCGGTAAGCAAATGCTTGTTTTTGGCCAATGCGCTCCGAGAGTACTACAGCCTTGTGGGCATAGTACTCAGCACTATCACTCCGTATCAACTCGACATAGAGATCTGAAATATCTATGAACTGAGTTAAACATGAATCTTCTGGCAGGTTCTTTACTATTACAAGGAGACTATCTAATTTGAGGCGGTCCTCACTAGCCTGTATGCCACTAAAAATAGTCATGACCACAATCAAAATGGCAGGGATTTTATACTTCATTAGGCTCTAAAGCTGGTTTATCACAAGTTTCTTTCAGAAAATATGACTTGAAGATAAACAGATTCGCATGTATTTTGCATCTGTTCAAGATGGAAATTGCGAATACTTTCTTAGAGTTATAAATTCAAACCATTGATAAAATTTAAGCCTGATAAGATTATATTTTTATAATACTGATAACTGTTAACCTGAATTCGATTTCTAAAAGTGCTTTCTACGTCTTTGAGCTTAGTTGTAAGGAGATATTAATACACAAAGCTGTCATTTCGACCTAGGAGAAATATAAACGACTATAACTTAGATCTCTCCTACGTCGAAATAACAAAAACCCACCTTTATTGAACCTATTCTATAGTTTTATAATCGAACTGAGGTTAATACTCTATTTTTTATCCAAAAAATGCTGTCCAAATATCATCTGCCGCTCGCAAATGATAAATTAGTTTTCCCAATGCTATTGCAGTGCACAACGCTTTTCATAGCATTCCAAATCAGTGCACCGCCACCTTCCTCGTGACTACCGAGCTACCATCTGCTACACGTATGAGGTAAATCCCCGCTTTGGACAGTTGGATGTTGATCTGACTATCTGCCACATGTGCCTGTTGCACAGTCTGCCCGTTGAGGTTGTAGACTTGATAACTATAGGATCCCGATTGAGGCATTTGTGCAATGACCTGTTGATTGCCTAGTGTATGGATTGACATTTGATCCAGTTCAGCAAAAGCGGAATGGGCTTGAAGTACCGCACCTGCATAAATTTCTCTGGAGGTTGATAATACCGCTTCGTCTGCTTGATTGAGCAATTCTAGTTTCGCCATATAATAACCTGCTGAGATGTCCTCCGACAGGACATAATTAGCAGCTTGTCCCAAAGCCTCGAAAGCAATTTCTTTCTCCACCTTGAATCCCAAAGGATCGTCAAGAGACAAAACTAAAGTATATGCCGCATCGGATTGAAAGGTGTTCAACTCATAACCTAGGCTTTGCGTCTCTTCATCCCACAGCATATGAATCGCTGCCTGATTGTCCATCGCGTCTATCCCCGTCATACCGACTGTCGCACAATAGCTTTCCTTCCAGCTTTTCTCTTTATTGGCAGTCAGAGTAGCATCCGTAAAAAAGGATTCAGAAGCCCCCGCCCAAATCTCTATGTAGTTGTCTGCTCCGCCGTTGCTGAAATCAAACATATCGTTACCTACATTGCTTCGTCCCCAAGTCCACAGTTTCACACCAGGTGTCTCTTGGTTGTCAGAGATGCGCATGATTCCCTCCTCATTTTCATGATTGATGACGCCCCAATAGTTGGTCTTGAAATCTGCCGCATAGGCAATCCCCATGTCCACCCAATCATCGAGGTAAGCAATATCACTCATGGCATAGTAACTGTTATAGTTGCCGATCCATGCACCAGGGCTCCATGCTGCAAAATACTCTTCAGATGGAATGATCATTTCGGAATTGAGTGGGGAGGCTGTCTTGCCCACCTCAGAACCTGGCGTGAGTGTTGTACAAGTCCAATACTCGTAGTTCACGCTTTTTGCTTCGTTATTGATGAGTTTGACATCAAAGTCCCACACCGCACTATGGTTGTAGACGCTCACTTCTACGATACAGGTGATGTGGGTCGTACCGTTGTTGAATCCACCCGGGGCTCCTGAGTAACTCGATTCATCTGTATATTGCATCTGGATGGTGACAGTATCAGCGGTATTTTTCAATACCTCATAGTCCCAAGCCACTAGCCAAGTCTTGCCATGCTCGGGCTCAGGAAAGGTCGGGAAAATCCCTCCCCAAACCATCAACCAATCATAGTAGAAATTACCCGCATTCATTCCATAGGGAGAGCCACACTCGCTCTGATAGAGATATTCGTGCTGCGTGGGTTTATAATAGTGAGACAGGATTCTAGCACCATACTCTGGCACGATGACCAATCTAATGAGGTCATTTTCTATGACTTTAGCTCCTGCGAACGAGACCTGATCTATGTCAGTATCCCCAGTACTCCAAGAGTCCATGCTGTAGTCCGGATTCAACCCATAGCGATGATGCTGCCACGTCACTGTTGTGTCACGTAAAATCACTTGCCCCTGTGATGAAGTGTAGCTAACCACAAGAATCAAGTATGAAAATAGAAATTGAAATGATTGTATTTTATTTAAATAGTTCATAATAAGATGGGATAAAAAAAGGAGGCAGTGCCTCCTTCTAAGTATGAATAAAACGAATTGCAATCAATACCCGTCATTTTGTGTAAAATTGCCATTAGACAAATCAAGTGCCTCTTGTGGAATAGGCAAGAAGCCTCTGGTCGCAGGATTAAATGTTACATCAAAGTTGACCTGTTCTCCTTCGTACAGTGGTCCACGTTCTCCTACTTGAGTCAATTCGGATTCTGCGTATGCCAAACCTTTTCGGAGTAGATCGAAATATCTCAACCCTTCTAAAGCCAACTCCAATGAACGCTCATTGTAGATATTTTCGGCAGTCGCAGGAATCGATGAAACACCCGCTCTTGTTCTCACTCTATCCAAATAAGTCTGTGCATTGGGACTCCCCAACTCAGCAGCCATCAACAGCACATCTGCAAAACGAATCACTCTAAAGTTCGCCTTACGGTTTAGCTCCAAAGAACCGTCCGTTCCCCAGTGTTCCTTGTCTGATGAGTACTTCTGAGAGAAATAGGTCGTGTGCTGAAATCCGTGATCAACTGTCGTATTGATTTCTGATTCGTGCAGAATCGTGGCTTCCAAGCGGACGTCTGCTGGATCAAAAGCCTCGACAACCTTATAAGAAACAGGTGCATAAGACCAGCCCCTGTTCCAGTCTCCACTACCTCCAGCTCTAGGTCCCTGTAGCTGAGCTGCAAGGTTGCCTTCTCCTCCTGGGATGTATCCCCAGTCTCCCCATCCTGGTGAGTCTCCATACCCTATCTCGAATACAGACTCTATGCTATACTCAGACTCTAGCCTAAACAACATGGCATAATCATCTAGCAAGTCATGCCCACTGTTGGCGATGACGTCTTCGAGCTCTGCCAAGACTGTGACCTTGTCCAAGGTCACATCACCTGCAACCAAGTCTTTGCCATAGACTCCATTGTAAAACAAGAATACTCTTGCCAACAAAGATTTAGCAGCCCATTTGCTCAACCGTCCCGTTTCGTCAGCAGCAATTACCTCTGGCAAATCCTGACTAGCCTCGTACAAATCAAGAGCGACCTGATTGTACACCACCTCTGGATCGGCTTGGGGCATATTGTAGTCGATACCTTTGACCGTTTCGGTCATAAATGGAATGTTCTCAAAAAACCTCAATAATTCGAAGTAAGAATAGGCACGACAAAACTTGGCCTCTGCTGAGGTTCTTGCTTTGAATTCGTCACTGGCATCTACCCCATCAATATTCTCCAAAAAGAGATTGGCTCTGAACACTGCTACATAATTCTTTTTCCACAAAGTCGCCGTCTGGGGATTTTCTGCAGGTGTATTAAAAGTATTGAGCTGCTGATAGTTGAATCCATCATTGGCATCACTCCCTCCGGCGAAAGCATGATCTGACAAGACGTCCGATACAGTAAGTACAGGTGCCCATGTCGTCTCGTAAGCCTGTGCCTGTATGCCATCATAACAAGCCATCAGTGCTTGCATGGCATCTGTCTCGGTTTGATAAAAATTCTTTGAATCTGGATTGACTAAATCTGGTCTATCCAAAAACTCATCGGAACAGCTCAATAGCATGAATGAAGCCAACAGCGATAAAATATATTTATGATATGTTTTCATAATTCAAATTCTTTTAGCCTTAAAATGTAATGGATGTACCCACTCGGAAGGTTCTTGCCTGCGGATAAATACCTCTATCAATCGCAATGTCAAATGGACTAATTGCACCGATTTCAGGATCTGCGCCACTGTAATTAGTAAAAGTGAGCACGTTCTCTGCTGAGACATAAAATCTCCACGTGTTAGCACCAATTCTGTCCAAAATACTGCTTGGTAAAGTGT
Source organism: Reichenbachiella agarivorans (assembly GCF_025502585.1). Taxonomy (NCBI): domain Bacteria; kingdom Pseudomonadati; phylum Bacteroidota; class Cytophagia; order Cytophagales; family Reichenbachiellaceae; genus Reichenbachiella; species Reichenbachiella agarivorans. Next base: position 500,653 of record NZ_CP106679.1, read on the forward strand.
ACCCTACTTGAACATTCTTTAATCTCAAATAAGAGCCATCCTCGATGTACAAATCAGAAACTCTACTATTGTTGTTGGTATCCGTCCAAGTGAATCGTGGCGTGCTAGTGCTTGGGTTCTCAGGGGTCCATCTATCCAACATAGCTGTAGGCATGTTGGTGTAGCGCAAATCACGTCGTTGCTGGCCAGCAAAAATATCATTACCCAATGTTCCCGTGAACAAGAACGAAAAATCAACTCCTTTGTAATCCAAAGATCCATTGAATCCAAAGGTCCAGTCTGGAGTCGGGTTGCCAATGTTGGTTCTGTCTTGGTCATCGATGACACCATCACTGTTCAAATCCACAAATCGAACATCACCCGGAACAGCTTTTGGCTGCAAAGGCTTTCCCTCTGGCCCGATGTGCTGAAATACCTCAGTATTACTCTGGAAGATACCATCTGTCTTGTAACCATAGAAGTATGAAATAGGCTCACCTTCAGTAGTTCTAGTCACTGGTCCCGCTACTGCCCAAGGAGCTCCAGGGATGCTAGCATTGCCTGTATTGTCTATCTTGAGCATCTTATTTTTATTGTAGGTAGCATTGGCACCGATAGAGTAGTTCAACTCACCTGCTGCATTTCTAAAATTCAAGGACATCTCTATCCCTTTGTTCTCTACTGAGCCTACGTTTTGAGTGGGGGGAGCAATGCCCGCATGCGGCTGAATAGGAGGGTCAAAAAGCAGCATAGTGGTTGTCTTATTATAAACATCTGCCGTACCTGTTAGACGATTTTCGAAGAGTCCAAAATCAACTGCCAAATCCAACTGTTTAGATTCTTCCCACTGAATATCCTCATTAGCAGCATAAGCTGGAGACGCACCTACGGCATAACCACTGGCCAACGTATATCCTCGGTTATAACTTATTGGAGAAGCGTAACGGAATCTACCTATAGCCTCATTGCCATTGACACCCAAAGAGGCACGGAATTTCAATAAATTAATTGGCCGTATGCCCTCCATAAATGCCTCATCACTCAACACCCAAGCCACACCCACAGAGGGGAAAAAACCATATTTTTTATTGTCACCAAATTTGCTCGACCCATCTCTTCTCACAATCAAAGTAAACGAATACTTGTCTTTGAAATCATAGGTAATTCTACCAAAATAAGAAGATATAGCATCTTCGGTAGCGCCCCCCCAAGCGTTGGCCACTGTGTCCTGTGCTTGATCGATGTACACATGATCATAGTCTAGTAATGGAGCTTTGTCTTTAGATCCCCCTACATTTTCCCAGTTTTTCTCTTGCGCCGAAGTACCTAAAAGAACAGAAAAATTGTGACCACCGAATTTCTTGGAATAAGTAATGGTGTTGTCAAATTGCCAAGTAAACCACCTCTGCGCTTCCTTGGTTACACTAGTCCTTAACAAGTTACCTTGTGACCCATTGAGATAAAAAAGTGGTGTAAAGTTACTATTGATACCATAGGCCAAATCAATAGAATAGGCCGTTCTGATCTTCAATCCCTTGATCGGTTGAAACTCTGCAAAGACTCCACCTACGAGTTTATCCTCGTTCCACTCACCATGCTGATTGTCTATCAGTGCTAGCGGATTTACTATTTCTGACCCTACGTTGGTAGATATTCCATACGGAAAACCATTGTCAGCGTAGAGTACAGGTTCGCTAGAATATGGACTCTGAGACAAAATATCTGCATCTTGCTCTGTGACAGGTGTCAATGGATCAATGTTCAAAGCAGAGCTATATGCACCTCCAAACGATGTGTTACTAGAAATGCCTCTTGTTATTTTATGGGTATAAGCCACATTGTTTCCAAAATCCAACCATGACGTCACATGCTGACGAGAATTGAATCTGGCTGTATATCTGTCAAATTGAGACTTCTCTCCTCCAATGATTCCTTGCTGAGAAAATGCTGAAATCGAAGTAGTAAAGGAAGATTTTTCTGACCCTCCCGATATTTGTATTTCATGATTACTTATTGGGGCATTTTTGGTAAACATTTCATCTTGCCAATCAGTATCATGGGCTGGGATTTGAGCCAAGTCAAAAGGCTCATCCAATCCCCCATTTCTAGCACCTTCGTTTTGCATCATTCGGTATTGCTCCGCATTGAGCATGTCGATTTTCTTTGCAGCATTTTGGATACCGTAGTAGCCAGAGTAAGTGACATTGATTCGTCCTTGTACCCCTGATTTGGTGGTAATCAATACCACACCATTGGCTGCTCGTGCGCCATAGATCGCTGCGGACGCGGCATCTTTCAAGACATCGATGCTCTCGATATCTCCTGGGTTGAGGTAGTCAATCCCACCTACGACCATTCCATCTACGACATAAATCGGGTTGGCATCACCTGTGGTACCTGCCCCTCTGATCCTCACAGTAGGTGCTTCTCCTGGCTGACCAGAGAGATTGGTTACCTGTACCCCTGCGGTTCTACCTTGTAGCGCTTGCTCGACACGTAGAATTGGCGTAGAGGTTATCTGTTTGGCAGACACACTGGCTATCGCACCTGTCACTACTTTTTTACTTTGCGTACCATAGCCAATCACTACCACCTCTGTGAGCTCTGTCATAGATATTTTGAGGTCTGCATTGATAACAGATCGACCACCAATTGGGATCTCCATCGGCTCATATCCTACGAAGGAAATGACAATTGTCTCTGCTGCGTCTGAAACGCTCAACGTATAGTTCCCGTCCAAATCCGTAACAGTACCATTAGTTGAACCCTTGACAATGACCGTAGCGCCAGGAATGGTCTCACCATTGGATTCATCTTTCACCACACCAGTGATAGTCGAGCTCTGTCCGAAAACCTGAGATGCCATCAAAGTCATCAGCATCACTGGTAAATATTTTAGTATTAGTCTTTTCATAATTTGATTTTATAATTGTTAGCAATCAATTATCATTGATATACCCGTACATAATCCACTTCCATTTTGACTGGCAGGGCTGACGGATCTATCCCTTTCAAACCACCCCAGTTGCCCCCAAAGGCTATGTTCATGATCAAGCGAAAATTTTGGTCATACGGCCATTGTGCCGATGACTTCTTTTCGTTTTGATAAACAAAAAATAGCTCCTCATCTACATAAACTCTGTATTCGTCTTCGTCCCATTCCAAGATGTAATTATGAAAAGCTGTATCACAATCTGGAACTGCAATTGCGGTGTGCTTTTGCGTACCTTGAGCCCCATTGTACATACCGGTATGCGTGGCTGACACCACACTATCTGGATCGTAACCTACGTTTTCCATGATGTCAATCTCTCCACTGTGTGGCCATCCTCCGTACTTCCATTCGGTCGGAAGCATCCACAATGCTGACCAAGTCCCCAACGCAGAAGGTAGTTTGGCACGAAACTCAAAGCGACCATATTTCCAGCCCATGTTGCCTGTAGATAACAGTCTCGCTGAAGTGAAGAGGCTATCAATAGTTTCATCTTGTAGCAGCACAATGGTCAGCTTTCCATCTTGTACATAGGAATTTTTCAAATCACTGGTATAATGCTGCAATTCATTGTTGCCCCACCCACAGGAATTGGGGCATCCGTTTCCTAAATCATAGGTCCATTTGGTAGTGTCGGGAGCTCCCGTATAGTCAAACTCATCTGACCATACCAGAGAGTTATACTTTTTCTCCTTGCCATCTGTAGCTGACATACAAGACCCTAATAGCCCCAAGCCCAGCATCCAATAACTTGCTAATCTTCTCATATGTTATCTTGAAAAATTCTGATATAATCCACTTTCATTGTTTGTGGAAACACGGTAGAACTATTGGGACTCCCTGGCCAATTGCCTCCTACAGCTATGTTCATGATGAAGAAATAATCGTTGTGAAACTCGCTGAGATTCGCGGGTGTAATGTCAATCACGTTGAACTGCTTGTCATCCACATACCAAACAATCTTGCTTTCATCCCATATTATAGAAAATACGTGGTACTCATCTGCGAAATCCCCAGATGACAGCTTGGTTCCTTTGCCATAACTGGCATAAGACCCGTTGTTGTCCCAATGTACAGTTCCGTGGACTTCATTGTCACGACTGGTTCCTCCGACCAACTCCATGATATCAATCTCTCCACAAGCTGGCCATGTCACCGTCTGATAATTGGCACCAAGCATCCAGAGTGCAGGCCACAACCCTTGCCCTTTGGGTAATAATGCTCTGATATCTACTCTACCATAAGTAAACTCCTGTTTTTTGTATGTTACCAATCTCGATGAGGTGTATTCTCGCCCTTGGAAAGATTCCTTTTTGGCGGTGATAGTTAAGACTCCATCACCCACGGTCGTGTTTTCTTGACGGTAGTACTGCAGTTCATTATTGCCCCAACCTCCACTACCTGTACCTATTTCATAGCTCCAATCGGCAGTATTTAATTTTGTACCGTTAAATTCATCATTCCATACCAAAGTCATACCCTCATAACTCGTGGGCGTAGAATAACCATCCTCCAAATCAATTGATCCACCCTCATCACCGATTATAATATTGACTTCTTCACTTTTGCTAATGTAGCGTCCTGCCTCACCATAGGCTCTGACCTCTATCTCATAGATGCCAAAGGTCGAATAGGTATAGGACAACTTGCCATCCAAACTAAACTCGTACGAGTCTGGGTCTTCACCCATGTAGTATTGGTACTGGGTCACATGGTCTCCTGTAGCGACTATATCCACTCGCCCAGAACCGTCTTCGGAGACGGTGATCTCAACAACTAGATTGGAAGGATCGGTAGTGTCCGTTCCATCCCCTTCTTCCTCGCAGGAGATTAAAAATAGGAATGCAAATAGTATGGGTATGTAGAATTTCATCATCGGATTGAAATAAGAAATGAAGCAGAGTACACGGTCGTGCACTCTGCTGTATTATGATAATGTCCTTATTCGAACTTCAGGTTTCTGATATAAAATGTACCAGCCACAGTATGTCCTGCCCCACCAATGTTGATGTAAAACATGTCCAAATCTGTACGGTCTTTTGGTGAAGTCCCTTCTGCGGGTGTAGTACTCGGCGTATCAATCTGATACGTCAAAGTAACCCAAGTGTCAAGTGCCAGCTCATCGGAGGTGTATTTATAAATCGAATTCCACCATTCTTTGGTAGCACTTTGATCAGCGAGTCCCAGTTCTACTACTTTCGTCAGAGTTGTTGCATAGTTATTTGAACTCGGTAGATAAACATCCAATGAAATAGTTGTCAGGTTGTCAAACTGTATATCCTTGGCATCAGGACTCACTGTAATCTGAGCCTCTTGATAGTCAGTGGCTACTCTATCAAATTGACCAACCTTAGTTGCACCTGCATCAGTAGGATCATCAACACCCACTGTAATGATAGATCCACCTGCCAGCGTTCCTAATTCTACAAAATCATTTGCTGATGCGAAAGAATGTGACATGGTAGCTGGAGTAATATCTGCCAAATCTTCTCCAAACACAGGTGCTTCGGTTAACATTTCTGGTTCATCAGTTGGATTGGCGTAACTGACGTAAATTGCTCTCCAATATTCAGCTTCATATTGAAAGCCTATCGTCAAGGTATCCACCCCTGAGTCGCCTCCATCAGCCAAAACAGCCGAAAATGAAGTACTAGCTGGTGGTGTAGTTCCTTTGGGATTGTAAGTAGCAGAACCCAATTTGTACAAGCCCATCCAAGCACCTGCCCCTGTAAGTGTAATCGTGCCAGCCGAAGAGCTATACTCATAACTATGGGTATCAGAAGATAGCCATGCACTGTAGTCCACACCATCCACAGTCAGATTAGCTACTGACTCTTCGATACAGTTTTCATTCAAGTCTGCCTTGTCTGACTCTGCATAATAATCAGCTTCACCCCAAAAAGTACCATTGGCTTGGAATTCGAAAGTACCATCTCTATGATAAATAAACTCATCATCAAACAAACAGCTTCTTGATCCATCGTTGCTCAGCGTCCACCATGAGTACCAAGTCGCCTCATCAGGACCTATTCCAAGGGCTGCTCCTCCTTCTCGCAACAATTTCCAAGTCTTAGAAGATGTGCCAGACAACAGCGTCAACTGTGCATCAGGATCTGTCACGGTCACATCAGCAGAAAACTCAGCCGTAGTACCAGCTTCGTTAGCTGCCGTCAATTTGACAGAATATTTGCCTCCTGCAGTATAAGTGTATACTGGGTCTTTGTCGGTAGAAGTGCCTACTCCATCACCGAAATCCCAAGTGAAAACAGTAGCATTTTGAGAGAAATTCGTAAAAGTGACTTGAAAGAAGTCGGTCTCATCAACAGCTGCCTGAAAGCTAGCTATTGGATCTCCTACTTGAGGGTCTCCCCCTTCGTCATCCTTGCATCCGGTCGTAATAATGCCCATAATCAACACCGAGCACAGCGCGTAAATTAGTCTTGTTTTTTTCATGCTTAGAAAATTTAGTTTTAGTAATTCATCTTGAATAAGAAGTCCGAAGTCTTTCGGTTTTCGGCTTCATACATGGTTACAATTATGAGAAACTAAATCACAGCACTTAAAAATTGAGCCTGCACAATATTACATCAGGCTCAAAAATAGAATACATCAAAAACTCATCAATGACAGCCAATAATAGCATTTGTAGCAAATTATCCACATATTTATCATGAAAGATTAATTTACATTTTCCCGACAATGAACAAAGCGACTACATCACTGCTATGCGCCATCCTGTTATTCATATCCATACTTACCCCTTCGGCAATTGCCGATGACTACAAGGGCATTCCGTTCATTACCACTTACCTGCCCAAAGAATACAACGCAGGTATGCAAAACAATGACCTACTCCAAGACCAAAGAGGAGTGATCTATATCGCCAACAATTACGGTCTACTTGAATACGATGGCAGCAGATGGCGTGTGTACTCCGTCAGCAATGGTACCAAAGTACGATCTGTGTCATTACATGCCAATGGGCGCATTTATGTAGGGGCTCAAAATCAGTTTGGTTATTTCTTTCCCAGCCCTACTGGACTGATGACCTATCACTCCCTTTCTGATCTGCTCCCAGACAATAAGCAGCAAATAGGAGAAGTATGGAAATGTTATGTGATCGAGAAAAACATTTATTTCTGTACGGATACCCACATCTACAAATACGATGGTCAGTCCGTCACCATCGTGGCACATGACATAGAAATTGGTTCTTCTTTTGTGATCGGCAACCAACTCTACATCTATCAAGAACACAAAGGACTCAGTCTCATCGAAAAAGATCACCAAATCATGGTATATGGTAGCGAAGCATTCGCCAACAAGCGAATTGCTGGCCTACTTCCTCTGGCCAACGAAAGGTTGCTTGTCTGTACGGAAGAAGATGGCTTGTACTTCTACAATGGTAGCAAATTTGAAAAATGGAAAGTGAGCGCCAACCAAACACTGAGTTCGGTTTTCATCCAAACAGTCCTACCCTTGTCTACCCACGTAATTGCAATCGGTACGCGCAACAATGGTCTTTTTCTGATCAGCAATGAAGGTCAGATACTCTCCAAACTTGATAAAGAAAGAGGCTTCAACAACAAAGCCATCTTTGGACTGATGGAGGACGAGTTTGGCAACCTATGGGTAGGGCAAAACAATGGGCTCGCTAGAATCGAGATCTCGTCTCCATTCACCTATATCACTGACCAATTTGACCTAGAAGGTGCTGGCTATTGCAGCTATTCCAACAAAGACGGGCTATATCTCGGTACCAACAATGGGCTATATCTGATTAAAAACAACAAAGAAACCCATGACGACCTCAATGACTACAGTACAAGCAAGCCTATCAATGGACAGATCTATTCGATCCGAGAGTTTGAAAACAAAATTCTACTCGGACATGAAGATGGTGCTACCTTTTTGGATCGAGGCACAGTCAATAGATTTTCGAATACAGAGGGGGCATGGAAATTCATTGTGCCGCAGAATAACAGCTCTCTGCTACTCGAAGGCAACTACCTAGGCATGAAACTCTATAGAAAGGAAAACAAACAATGGATCAGTTCAGGCCTACTTGACGGATTGAGGGAATCTTCGAGGGTATTCTTAGAAAATGTAGACGGCACTATCTGGATGACTCATGGCTACAAAGGTGTGTTCAAAATCTACCCAGCCCAAGACTATAGTAAAATAGACTCGGTAAGATTCTATGATGAAAAAGACGGATTTGCCACCAACCGACTGATCAATGTCTTTAATATCAACAACGAAAACGTATTCTGCTCAGGCGCAGGTATCTATCGCTATGACAAGGAGAGTGACAGATTTGTGCTCCACGAAAAATTCACAGAAATATTTGGTTCTGCGATTCACATCCGAGAAATGCAGGAAGATGGCAATGGCAACATTTACTTCATGGCATCTGACTATTCTGGAGTACTGATCAAAGACAAATTCAACAACTACAGCATTGACACCAAAATCTTCAACAAAATCCACAGCAAACTCAATGACGATTTGGAAGATATATCAGTATTGGATTTTGGCAATGTACTATTTGGCGCACACGAGGGTTTCATTCATTATGATCCTCAAAAACAATCCGTCTTGCTAAACCCAATCAAAGTATTGATCCGACGCATGATTTCCACCAACAATGATCAAATCATTTTCGAGGGTAGTTTCCAAAAAAATGGTGAAGTAGTAGCCAATCAACCTGACAACTCCACACCTGAGTTCAGCTATGGATCCAACTCCATACTTTTCCAATTCAGCTCCACCTTTGTAGATGAGGATTTAAAAACAGAATACAGCTACTACCTCAAAGGCTATGAAAGCGACTGGTCTATTTGGACGACCAACACCGAAAAGGAATACACCAACCTGCGAGAGGGAAATTACGAGTTCATCGTCAAAGCCAAAAACATCTATGACATAGAAAGCGAAGTGACCAGCTACCAGTTCAGCATCAATCCTCCTTGGTACCGCACCAAACTCGCCTATTTCTTGTACTTCGTACTATTCGCAGGTACAATCAGCACTATCGTGATCTCACAAAATGTGGTACACAAAAAGGAAAAGAAAGTAATGAAACTCACCCAAAAGCGTGAATTGATTCGAAAAGACAACGAAATCGTAGAACTCTCCGAAAAATCGAAAGCAGAAATCATGAAGCTTCAAAATGAAAATTTGGAATTGGAAATCAACACCAAAAACAAGGAGCTGGCCAGCTCTACCATGAACCTCATTGATAAAAATCAATTATTGACTGGACTCAAAAACGACATCAAACATATCCTGGATCAAGACAAGAAGAACAGCAATACTCGTGCACTCAAAGAAATGATAAAAAAAATAGATCGAAGCATCACGCATGACGATGAATGGGAACATTTTCAACAGTACTTTGATCAGGTACATGGAGACTTCACTACACGGCTAAGGCAACAGTTCTCCAACCTATCTCCTCAAGAGGTCAAACTATCCAATTACCTACGAATGAGTCTGTCCACCAAAGAAATCGCACAACTGATGAACATCACCACAAGGGGTGTCGAAATAGCTCGCTACAGGCTCAGGAAAAAACTGAACCTAGACAGAGAGGTAAATCTGTCAGAATTCATAGGTAGATTCTAGTATATGAATACGGATCGGTTGAAATCATAGAACAAGATGTATTCTCCTTCTCCATATGATGTAATCACATTTTCATCTACAGATCACAAAAAAAAGACTCATACAGCTCAAAAACAATGCTCTTACACGAATTGTAGTGTTTTTGAAGTAGCACATAGAGGTACCATGATGTATTATTGTAGAGTAGGAATATTTCAACTTTAGGTACCAGCAGCTGATCATTGTATCAAGGCCCTAATACGTCCCATGAATTGGATGTATTAGCCATCATTACGAAAGACTTGATTATGAACAATAGCAAACAGACCAATCAGCATTTGGAACTAAAAGAAGCTCCATCAACAAAAAATCTTCACCTATTAGATGTCAATTTACTGCTCAAAGCAATTTTCAGCCTGGCCCTAAGCATCTTCCTTTTCTCCTGTGGATCTAAACAGGTAGAAACCAATGAAGAGCAGGCTTTCATCGCTGAGCTACTAGGCAAAATGACCCTAGAAGAAAAAATCGGTCAACTGCACCAAATCACCAGCCAATGGAACATGACAGGGCCTGCTCCAGAATATGCCCAAGGTCATGAAGAAAAACTCAAATCAGGACTCGTAGGCTCCATGCTCAATGTCATCGGTGCAGAAGCTACCCTCAATGCGCAAAAACTGGTCGTAGAAAACAGCCGTTTGGGCATCCCTTTGATCTTCGGCTATGATGTCATCCATGGCTACCGCACCATGTTCCCCGTCCCACTGGGCGAAGCTTCCTCTTGGGATCCCGAAACTGTCAAACTATCTGCCTCGATCGCTGCCTTAGAGTCGGCAGCAGCAGGACTACACTGGACTTTTGCACCGATGATGGATGTCGGCAGAGATGCCCGATGGGGTCGTGTGATGGAAGGGGCTGGTGAAGATCCCTACCTAGCCAGCCTACTATCTGCCGCCAGAGTCCGAGGATTTCAAGGGGAGAGTCTAGCAGATGAAAAAACGATTGCTGCCTGTGCCAAGCACTTTGCGGGCTATGCTTTCGCCGAGTCAGGCAAAGACTACAACAACGTAGACATCAGCAACGCTACCCTACACAATGTCATTTTACCTCCCTTCAAAGCAAGTACGGAAGCAGGTGCAGCTACCTACATGAATTCATTCAACACCATCCAAGGGCTACCAGCATCCGCCAACGAGTACATCCAGAGACAATTACTCAAAGGAGATTGGGGCTTTGACGGGTTCGTAGTTTCCGATTGGAACAGTATAGGTGAAATGGTGGCCCACGGTGCAGCAGCTGACCTCAAAGAAGCCGCCAAACTAGCGATCCAAGCAGGCTCTGACATGGACATGGAAGGCAATGCCTACACCAACTTCCTTGCTGAACTAGTGGAAGAAGGTACCGTGGACATCAAAATCATCGATGATGCCGTCAGACGTGTCTTGACCATCAAATACCGTTTGGGACTCTTCGAAGACCCATACAAGTACTCCAACAAAGAATGGGAGAAAAACACGCTCTACAGCCTTGGCAACAAATCTGCCGCACGCAAAGTAGCCAGAGAATCCATCGTTCTGTTAAAAAATGAGGGAAAGAAACTACCGATCAATGAATCAATCAAATCGATTGCCGTCATCGGACCCTTGGCGGATGACAAAGATGCTCCACTGGGCAACTGGAGAGCTGATGCTGTTGCCAATTCTGCCGTATCCGTCTTGGAAGGCGTCAAGGCCAGAGCAGGAAACAATGTTACGATCAACTATGCCAAAGGCTGTGACTTGGTCACCAGCGAAAGAAGTTTTGCAGGAGAAGTCCAATTCAACACCACAGACAGATCAGGATTCGCTGCGGCAGTAGCTGCTGCCAAAAAATCTGAAATCGTATTGTTGGCTATCGGAGAAGACTGCTACCAATCAGGTGAAGGCAGAAGCCAAGCAGACATCGGACTCAAAGGATTACAAATGGAATTGTTTGACGCAATCTATGCCGTGAACCCTAACATTGTGATTGTCCTGATGAACGGACGACCCCTAGCCATCCCTGAGCTAGATGCCAAAGCTCCCGCCATTCTGGAAACATGGTTCTTGGGTAGCGAAGCTGGAAATGCCATAGCAGATGTATTATTTGGAGATCACAATCCATCTGGCAAGCTACCGATGACTTTCCCTCGGAGCAATGGTCAAATCCCAATCTATTACAATCACATGAATACGGGAAGACCTGGGCCGAAAAATGAAGTATTTTGGTCGCATTACACAGACCAAACCAATGCTCCCCTTTATCCATTTGGATTTGGACTGAGCTACACAGACTTTGAATACACTAACTTGACAGTGGATAGCTCCAACCCAGCGTCTATTCAGGTCTCAGTATCCCTCAAAAACACGGGATCTGTTACAGGGACGGAGGTAGTACAGCTTTATATCCGAGACAAAATCGCCAGTCTGGTGAGACCCGTCAAAGAACTAAAAGGCTTCCAAAAAGTGACCTTAAAATCCGGAGAATCCAAAGACTTGACTTTCGTCCTAACGGAAAAAGAATTGGGATTCTATGACAATGATGGCAAATACAAAGTAGAAGACGGAGAGTTTGAAGTAATGGTAGGTACCAATTCTGCAGACTTGCTCAACGCTACTTTCCTACTGAACACCGCTACAGTTCAATAAAATTCAGAGAGGATGTATTGAAAATTATTTTACCAGTACTTGTCACATTGAGGGATTCGAAATGTATGTCTGCGATTAGCAGCAAGGCTTCGAGAACCTCAGCCTGACAGTTCTAACAACTTTTAATACATCCTCATTACTACTCCAAACCCACAAGCATGAAAAGCACGATACAAATTCTTCCCTTCTTCCTCCTTCTCACTTTGCTATTCCCTCAATGCCAAGAAGAAAGTGGCTCCCAACTAAGCGGTCAAGTCATAGATGCTTATACCAGTACTCCTTTGATGGATGTTCAAATTATCCTTCTGGAAAACAATGCCATTACTACGACAAATGAAAAAGGCAACTTTGGGTTCTCAGAAATGGATTTGGCAGCTCTGCCCAATAAAGTAGTAGGATTACAACTAAGTATGGAAGGCTATCGCCCACTCGAAATCAACGCTACCATAGACGAAAACAATGCCATCAAACTGTCCCCAGCAGACATCCCAGTGTATTACTATCATCAACCTGTCCAATTGAGTGATGGCATCCCTACAGGTACGATTCAGGACATCAACATGGATCAGCAACTCATTCAAAACATGATGGATAACCTGGTCAGAGACAAGTACAAGGAAATCCATAGTCTATTGGTTTACAAAGACGACATGCTAGTCCTTGAGGAGTATTACTATGGCAACAACGACACCATCGATTTCGAACATGGCGTGGTAGTGGATCGCCAGCCTGCTCCCATCCAATGGTCTCGCGAGGACAAGCACTATGTCGCCTCAGCCAACAAAGCACTGACAGGCACCATCGCAGGAATGGTTTTGGCACAGGAAGGAATCAGTTCGGATGAAGCCATTTCGCAATACTTGCCAGATTACGCATCCTATTTTACCGACCCCAACAAAGCCCAAGTGACTCTGCATCACTGCCTCAACATGACGGCTGGTTTCCAATGGGACGAATGGTCAGGCAATGACCTCAAAGACCTCTGGAAATCACAAGATTTTGCTGGCTTTGTGTTATCAAGGAACAATATGTCTCCCGACTCAGAGTGGCGCTACAACAGTGCCTTGCCCAACCTCACACTCAGAGCATTGAGCAACATACTGGATCAAGACATCAGAGACTGGGCGGATGAGAACTTCTACCAAGCACTGGGCATCACGGATTACAAATGGCAGTCGCAACCAGACGGGATTCCCGAAGGATCAGCCCGCATGTACCTCAGACCCCGTGACATGCTCAAAATCGGTATCACCCTCCTCAACGATGGTCAATGGAGCGGCCAACAAATCATCCCTCAAGCGTGGGTCGCCAAATGTATGGAAGTACAAGAAAACACAGATTCTGGTGACTACAGTCATGGGTTTTGGTTACGAGAACTCGATGGTATCAAGTACCTATCAGCAGAAGGAGATGGTGGCAATTTCATCAATGTATTCCCCGAGCAAAACATGGTGATCGTGATGACTCAAGGCAACTACCTCAAGTGGCCGATCTACGTAGATCAGATGGACGACATGATGAAAAATTACATTTTCCCTGCGGTGTTTTGAAGCACTGGTATGCCATCCCACACTCATATTCATCCTAGTGTTGGGTTTGATATCTATGTCTGCGCCTCCCAGATTATGAAATTATTGAAACTGAGACGGGTAGTCAGCAGGCTGTCAAATTTATCGATATAGATTTCATTTCCAGTATCTTCGAAAGTCCCCTGTGCCCGTATATGTGACGCCAGCATCACAAAAAGAATAACAAGAAACAATTTTTGAATCATAAATCTAGATAGCAACCAACTGATCAACCAGTTGCCTTCAAAAATAGACCTTTTAAGCCTGTCTTGATCTTGTGTGAAATAAACTTATCTCTTATGCTCAAAAATTTGCGTAGCTATATAACTACATTTATACTTGTAGTCAAATAACTACACAATGAATCTAAGACGAGACGTATTTCAAGCCATTGCTGATCCCACACGCCGAGCCATCTTGCTGCTGGTAGCTACCCATTCTATGACGGCTGGTGCCATTGCTGCCAACTTTGATACTGCCAGACCGACCGTGTCCAAGCACCTACAAATACTCACCGAGTGTCAGCTTCTCCAAGCTGAACAAAATGGCAGGGAAATCCACTACCACTTGAATCCTCAGAAGGTCAAAGAAATTGCAGACTTCATTGATCCTTTCCGCAAATTGTGGGATGACAGATTCAACAAACTAGAAGCCATCATGAAAAATTACTCCTCAGAACAATAGAAATAAATGGAATCAAAAACGACAATACATGCCGAAGACGGCAAACAAGAATTGGTGATTACCAGGGTATTTGACCTGCCCTTGAACTTGCTTTTCAAAGCCTACGTAGAGCCTGAGATTGTGGAGCAGTGGATGGGAACAAAAGTCCTAAAATTGGAAAACAAAAAACATGGCAGTTGGCAATTTGAAACTACCGACCCTATGGGCAACAAACATGGTTTCAATGGAGTCATTCATGAGTTTAGTCCCAACCAGAAGATCACCCGCACTTTTGAAATGGAAAACACGACATTTCCAGTGCAGTTGGAGTTCCTTCAATTTGATTCTCTCACCGACCACAGCAGCCAACTCACCATGCACATCGTCTACAAATCCGTGACAGATAGAGACCGTATGCTCCAGTTACCCTTTGCGCAAGGCATCAACATGGCACATAACAGACTACAACAAATCGCAAACAAACTAAAATAACATCTCATGAAAAGAAACAAAATCATTTATTGGATCGCTACCCTATGGCTGGCATTGGGCATGACATCTACAGGCATCGTTCAATTGATTCACATGGACGCAGAGGTTGATAAAATGGCCCAACTAGGATATCCTACCTACTTTCTCACCATCATTGGGGTATGGAAACTCTTGGGTGTGGTCGCAATACTGATTCCCAAATTTCCTTTGCTCAAAGAATGGGCTTATGCAGGATTCTTCTTCACCATGTCTGGTGCGGTCTTTACTCATCTTGCTGTGGGAGATCCTGCTATCGAATTTTTCGGCCCTGCTTTACTTATCATCCTGACTATTGTATCTTGGTATTTTAGATCTGAAAACAGAAAGACCCATTCTGCCAAATAATAAGCAACTATGAACCCTAAAGTTGATTTCTTCTTTGACAAAGACAGCCAGTGGCAAAAAGAATATCAGAAACTGCGAACCATTGTACTCGACAGTCCAGCGATCCAGCAGGTCGGACAACTGACAGAAGAACTGAAATGGGGAGTCCCGTGCTATTGCTACAATGAAGCCAATGTCGTATTGATCCATGGATTCAAAGACTATTGTGCACTGCTGTTTCACAAAGGTGCCCTGCTCAATGACCCCCATGACATGCTCATCCAGCAAACGAAAAATGTACAAGCTGCCCGACAGATTCGTTTCACCAGTCTGGATGAAATCATAGAGATGGAGCCTCGATTGGCTACTTACATAACTGATGCGATTGAGGTAGAAAAATCGGGACTGAAAGTAGAATTGAAAAAGACTGCCGAATTCAACATGCCAGAGGAGTTTCAAAAAGTGTTGGATGAAAATCCGGATGTGAATGTCGCCTTTGAAAATCTCACGCCAGGGAGACAAAGAGGCTATCTCCTGCATTTTTCTCAACCCAAACAAGCCAAAACAAGAGAAGCAAGGATAGAAAAAGCCATCCCTCATATTCTAAACGGAAAAGGTATCAATGACTAGCATGAATTCTAAGATCGACAACTATCTAGTCGAAGGCTGTGGACGCTGTCCCCTCGGCGGTACTCCTCAGTGCAAAGTCCACAACTGGACAGATGAACTCGTACAATTGCGAAGGATCATTCTCGACTGTGGACTGAATGAAGAACTAAAGTGGGGTGTACCATGCTACACATGGAAGGGAAAAAACATCGCAGTGGTAGCTGCATTCAAAGAGTATGCTTCCCTTAGTTTTTTCAAAGGAGCTTTGCTCCATGACGAATACAAGCTATTGGACAAACCTGGAGAAAACACACAGGCTGCACGCTTGATCAAATTCACACAGGCTCCCGAAATCATCAAGATGGAAACCAAATTGAAAGCCTATATTTTTGAAGCCATCGAAATAGAGAAGGCAGGTTTGAAAGTGGATTTCAAAGAAAAATCAGCACTTATTTATCCCGCAGAACTGCAACAAGCCATGGATAATAATCCCACCTTACAAACTGCCTTTGAAGCACTGACACCAGGTAGACAGCGAGGCTACATCCTACATTTCACTCAACCCAAACAAGCCCAAACTCGAACATCACGAATTGAGAAATGTATCCCAAAAATTCTCGAAGGGAAAGGTGTGAATGAATATTTCACCTCCTGACATTTCAGCATATAAAAGGGCCACCCTTGCGAGCAGCCCTTTACTAACTAACCAATAACCGATACAGTTTCGGCTCACTCCAACTCTATCAGAGTGATTATTTTTTGACTAAAATCTATGGTCTATTGACCTATCTTTCAACTCCCAGACTCAATCGCTGCATCATTTTGCAGCTTCTCTAATCCTTTTTTGCCGTAGGCTATTTTGGTAATCACCACATACAATACCGGTACAATAAAGATCGCCAAGAATGTAGCGGCCAACATACCACCTATTACTGTCCAACCTATCGTCTGACGTGCCACTGCACCTGCTCCTGATGCCATCGCCAATGGTGCCACACCTAAGATGAATGCCAGAGAGGTCATCACGATCGGTCTCAATCTCAGCTTGACAGCCTCTATCGTTGCAGCGATGATTTCCATGCCTCTGTCCACACGCTCTTTGGCAAATTCCACAATCAAGATGGCATTCTTAGCAGCCAAACCAATCAGTGTAATCAAACCGATCTGCGCATAGACGTTGTTGCTCAAATGTGGCAGACAAATCAAGGCAACAATCGCCCCAAATGCTCCTAACGGCACAGACAGCAAGATCGAGAAGGGTACAGACCAGCTTTCGTAGAGTGCTGCCAATAGCAGCAATACAATCAAGATGGACAAGCCGAAGATGATCACAGTACTGTTACCCGCTGAGAGTTCCTCACGGCTCAAGCCTGAGAAGTCATATCCATAGCCCGCAGGCAATACTTGTGCTGCGACTTCTTTCATGGCATCCATCGCCTGACCACTACTGTATCCTGGTGCTGCAGCTCCGTTGATTTCCGCAGACCTAAACAAATTATAATGAGAGATCACAGGTGCACTTTCTTTCACATAGTAGGTAACCAAAGCACTCAATGGAATGGACTCACCCTGACGGTTTTGCACGTAGTATTTCTCCAAGTTTTTGATGTCCATACGGTAACTCGTGTCGGCCTGTGCCACCACACGGAAGTTACGACCGTAGCGCGTGAAGTCATTGATATACTGACTACCCATGAATGACGACATGGTCGCAAACACATCCGAGATAGACACGCCTAGTTTCTTCGCTTTCTCCCTGTCTACATCTACCTGATAACCTGGTGCTTTGGCAGTAAAGAAGCTATAGGCCATCGCGATCTCAGGACGCTGATTGGCAGCCATTAGGAACTGTCCCAACACGCCTTCCATTTCTTTGACATCTCCTCCAGCACGTTGCTCCAGCATGAAACTGAACCCTCCCGTATTACCCAAACCTGGGATTGCAGGTGGCGACACAACACGAATCGTTGCTTCATGAATACCTACAAACGCACCATTCAACTGTGCCATCACGCTCTGCAATTGCAGAGACGGATCCTTCCTCTCATCCCATGGGTGCATCTGGATGAAATAGGTCGCCGAGTTAGATTTGAACGAAAAGTTAATCGCATTCAAGCCAGCAATACCTGTATAATTCTTGATCGCTGGTTGCTCTGCCAACGTAGCTCCTACCTTGTCCATCACCTCTAGGGTACGGGCAGTAGAAGATCCCTCTGGCAATTCCATTGCAATGAAAATACGACCTTCGTCCTCCGTAGGAATAAAACCCGTTGGCTTCATATTGAACATCCCAATCGTACCGACATAGATACAAACCAAAGCAATGAGTACCATCGGAGTGGCTTTGATGGCTCTTTTCACGCCATTGCCATAATGCTCTGTCGTGCGCTCAAACCAACTGTTGAACTTGAAGAACAAGCCATTGATCCCTGTTGACTTTTTAGACAAATTCATCGGTCTCAACATGAGAGAACACAAAGCTGGTGTCAAAGTCAACGCTACAAATGCCGAGATCAATACAGAGATCGCAATCGTGATTGCAAATTGCTGATACAATCTACCTACGATACCAGGGATAAATCCTACTGGAATAAATACAGCTGCCAAAATCAAGGCAATCGCAATCACTGGTGCAGTGATGTCTTTCATCGCCCGACGAGTCGCCTCTTTGGGCGAAAGCTTGTAATGATCAATATAATGCTGCACGGCTTCCACCACCACAATCGCATCATCCACCACGATACCAATCGCCAACACGAACCCAAACAAGGTCAAAGTATTGATGGTAAAACCGAGTGGAATAAAGAAGATAAATGTACCTATGATCGAAACTGGGATCGCCAAAATAGGCACCAAGGTCGCTCTCCAGCTTTGCAAGAACAAGAACACGACGATCGTCACCAAAATCAAAGCTTCAAACAGCGTATGTAATACCTCTTCGATAGAGGTCTCTACCACAGATACAGACTCGAATGAAACCACATAATCCACGTCATTTGGAAATGCCTTTTTCAATTCGTCCAAAGCGTCATATACACCTTCGGCAGTACTGAGGGCATTGCTACCTGGTGCTTGATAGATCAAAAGCAAGGCTGAGGGATTGCCATTGATAATAGAACTACGTCCGTAATCAAATCGCCCAAACTCTATGCGCGCTATATCCTTGAGGTAGACCATAGATCCATCTTCTGGGTTGGTTCGCACAACGATATTCTCAAACTCCTCTCTAGTCGATAGACGACCATTGACCGTGATCGGATACTCAAAAGCCTGGGTATCGTACTGTGGCATAGCTCCTACTTTACCTCCTGCGACTTGGAGGTTTTGCTCTTGGATCGCAGCACTTACTTCTTGAGTTTTGATTCCATACTGAGACATCTTATCTGGCTTGAGCCACAGTCTCATCGAGAAATCCTGACCTAGGGAATTGATATCTCCCACACCTGGCACACGCAGCAGTGCATCACGTACGAAGATGTTGGTATAGTTATCCAAATAAGCCACATCATGCGTCCCTTTGGGAGAGAAAATTCCCACTACCATCATGATGCTAGGGTTTCTCTTGCGCACCACGAGACCTAAACGTTTCACCGCTTCGGGCAAACTTGGTTCGGCGATACTTACCCTGTTTTGTACATCCAGTGTGGCAATATCCACATCGGTACCCACTTCGTAGGTTACGTTCATTTGTAGCTGTCCAGTACTCGTACTGTTGGACGAGAGATAGGCCATCCCCGGAGAACCGTTGATCTGGGTCTCGATGGGTGTAGCTACGGTCTGCTCTACTGTCAAGGCATCAGCTCCCGTATAATTACCAGATACTGAAACCACAGGCGGAGTGATCTCCGGATACTGGGTCACAGGCAGGTTGATGATCGCGATAGTTCCCGTCAATAGCAACAACAACGAGATGACTATGGACGTGACCGGACGATTTATAAATACATCAGATATCATTTGAATATTTTAAGTATTGACTGATTTGATTATTTGCTCGTGGCTGCCGTCTGTACAGGCACCCCTTCGCGTAATTTTTGCAAGCCATCTACGACCAGTGTTTCTCCTCCTTTGAGTCCTGAACGAACGACGATACCTTCTCCTACAATCGTCCCCAATTGGATACGAACCTGATGAGCAGTACCATCTTGCACGGTATAGACGAAATATTCCCCCATCTGCTCGACAACAGCCTTGTACGGAATCGTGATCTGCTTGCCATGATCTTGGTTCAAAACCTCCAAGTTCATCGTCATACCTGGGATCAAATCTCTCTCAGGATTAGGGAAACTCAATCGGATCGTCAGTGTTCCTGTCTGTACCCCCACCGCTCTATCGATGGCAATGACCTTTCCTGAATAAGGATATTTGGTTCCATCGCTAAACAACAGGCTAAACAACGAATCAGGTTGTTCTTCTTTTTTCAAGCGATTGAATCTTGGTATTTCCTTTTCGTTGATCACAAAATCTACCGCTACTGGATCATCTGATGACAAAGTATTGAGCAAAGGCTGACCGGGTGACACTTGTGTCCCAATCCTCACATTGTGAATCCCAATCGTCCCTGAAAAGGGCGCTTTGATGATGGAATATTGCAAATCATTGGAGGTAGAAGACAACTGCGCCTTGGCAGCAGCTACTTGTGCTTTGGCTGTTTCGTAATCTGCCTTGGCATAATCGACCTTTTGACCTGCAATCGCATCTTTGGCTTGCAGAGCTTCATAGCGTTTCAGATCCTGCTCTACCCTAGCCAAATTAGCCTCGGCAGTAGAGACATTGGCTTTGGCTTGCTGAAAGGACGCCACATACTTGGTTCTATCTATTTCATACAAGTTTTGACCTTTCTTTACCTCAGCCCCATCCTTGACAAAAATCTTGGTGATGTATCCTGACAATTGCGGACGTAACTCCACTTGATTGACAGGCACCACACGGGCGGGATAGGTATCTACACCCTCTACTTCTTTTAGCGCCACACCTATGGTCGTGACTGTGGCAGGTGCACCTGCCTGACGAGGACTGCTATTTCCTCCTGTGCATGCTGCAGCAACTACCGCGACGAAAGCAATCAGGATGGTGTTAGGATATAAAATTTTACGTATGTTCATGATTTTTTGATAGAATGCTTTGTTGTTTAATTGATTTCGATGGTTCCGATGGCTTTTTGAAAGTCCAGCTTACTAGAGAGCAATTGGAACACAGCGTTGAGATAGTTGAGTTGCGCTGTTTGCAATTCGTTTTCCGCAACGATCACTTCCAGATACGTTTTGATTCCCTCGTCGTATTGCAACTTGATCGTACTATATACATCATCCGCCAAGTCTGCATTGCTCTTCAGAGTGGTCATGTCCATGTAGTCACTTTTGTAACTCGCTAGTGCCGCTACATACTCTGTATTCATGGCACGCTTGGTATCTTCCAAAGTCACATCCAAACGCTCCTCTTGTAGCTTGGCTATCTTGATCTGCTGGTTTCGTTTGTTTCCAGTAAAGATTGGAATGCTAGCTGTCAGACCAATGCTCGATGTAGAGTAGTTCGTGTTGTACAAATCCGCAAAGTTATTATTGAAATACTGTGGACTATAGTTGGCATACGCCGAAATCTTCGGAATCAACCCCATCTGATAATAGGATGTATTCAGTCGGAGTAGTTCCTTGTCTGTCTGCAACTGGCGGTATTCTATTCGATTTTCGATCGCCAAATTTTGGGTCGTATCCAATAAAATTTCGGTTTGCAATATATCCTTTGTGTCATAGTCCAGATTCAAATCCTGCTCTACAGGGAATCCCATCAATTGCTTGAGGTAGGCAAACTTAGTCGTCAAGGACTCCTCTGTCCGCTTCTTTGCACTCTTGGTATTGGCCAGGGTAATGCTCGCACGCTGGTAATCTGTCTTGTCCACGATTCCATTGTCATACTGTGCGCGAGAATCGTTGTATTGCTTCTGCTGACGGATAATATTTCCATTCAGAATATTCAATTGCTCTCGTGTCAACAAGATGTCGTAAAACGCCTTGCTGATCTGCACCACAGTATTGATTTTGGTTTCCGTTACATTTTGTTGCAATTGGGTCTTGCTATACTTAGCAGCCTTGCTTGCCAAAAACACTTCGTTGCTGTAGAGGGTCTGGTCCGCTCTCAAGGCAATACTGGAGGTGTAATTTTGACCAATCTGGACTACCTGATCACCAAAGGCAGTACTCGCCAATTTGAGGTTGTCGGTCAAGGCATAGTTGGCAGATATCTGTGGCAACCAGGCCGACAAGCTTGCATTGATCTCATGGTGACCGATTCGCTCGTCGATCAATGTTCGCTCCATGTCTGGTTTGTTTTCCAGTGCAAAATCGATACACTGCTCCAACGAATACGTATTCTGTGCTGATACATCGATCACCGCCATGACCACCAGTATCCATACCGCACTCAGTTTGTACTTCATCTTTTTTCTACTCACTTTCTTCGTTAATAATGTTTTGATATTAGTTCTCCCTTAACCGAGTTTTTAGGCTCAGACATGTTCTTTAATAGTAAAATAGTTTAGTCAACTAGAGAGTCATGCCTTTCCACTGCATGCCAATGATGTCATTCAAATCTTCTTCTGTCAATTCGACCTTTCTGTACAGCCTCATCTTCAGTGCCGAAATCACACTTCCAAAAAACAACCCTGAAATCATTTCTGGGTTTTTATTGATGATGATGCCCTCATCGATACCTTCTTGAAAAAATGTCGAAAAGTACAATTGAATTTCTTTTCTTTTGGGATAGTTGAAATAGAAAGGCGAATTGACGAATTGCTCATAAAAACGCAAAGTTTGAGGACGGTCGATATGGAAATGAAAGATACATTTCCACCTTTTCTCAAAACGCAGCCTAAAAGAGAGGTTTTTGTCGTCTGTAGACGTCAGCGTCTCCAGCAGCTGATCCACGATGTTCGTATGCAAAGCACAGATCATTGCTTCCTTGCTCTCAAAGTAGTGATAAATCGTACCTGCCGCGACGTTGGCGTGCTTGGCCAACTGACTCATCGAGGTACCATGAAATCCGCACTCATTGATCAACTCCAGTGCACTATCGAATATCGCTTGCTTCTTTTCTACCATTCCGCAATTGTAGATTGAATGTTCATTCGGTATTACTCTGTTCACAAAAAAATGTTACAGAATGTTAAAAATTTTCCTCTCAACAACTAATATTTAAGAGGTTTTCCTAGAGATATAATAGACGGGATGAAATGGGGGTATATCAAACTAACTCTCCAACTCTACCTCACGAAGCTCGACCTTCTCAGCACCCCTCGATGGGAGAATTCGATAGCCCAGATAATTCAAAATCGCACGGGTCAATTCTGCCCCAAACAGCAACACTACTGTGGAATAAAATACCCAAACGAGTAAAACCACCACAGAACCAGCCGCAGCATAAGTTTGGGAAAAATTGCTCTGACTCATATACAATCCGATCAAGTATTTACCCAATATCAATAGACTTGAAGTAATCAATGCACCCATGGTTACATTCTTCCACTTGAGTTCTACATCTGGTAAAAACTTGAATAAAATCATCACAATAAACACCACACTCAGCAATGAAAACAAACCATTGGCGAGCTCCAAAGCGACCGTATCAACTCCCTCCAAATAGTGATGGATTGGTTGCAAAAACACGGTCAACAATGTATCCATCAACAACGAAAAAATAAGCACCAAACCCAAAGCCACGATCATCCCAAATGAGAGGGCACGGTTCAGTGCAAACTCTCTCAAAACCTTGTTTCCCGCACTTCTGACGCCCCAAATGGTGTTCAAAGCAGCTTGCAGAGACATAAATATAGTAGTAGCTGAAAACAACAACACACCTATACCAACCGCTGATTGCAGTCCCTTGCCTTGGTTTAGTTCGATGTTTTTGAGGATATCTTCGATGGTCTGGGCGGTACTATCCCCTACGAATCTTGCGATCTGCCCAGACAGCTCGCCACGTACAGCATCATCCCCATAGAAAACCCCTGCAGTCAATACCACCGCGATCAATAACCCTGGCAATGAAAAGATTGCATAGAAAGCAATCGCCGCAGCTGAATTCATAAGATTGTGTTCTCCACTGGATTGGATGGTATCCAACAATACGGATTTGAGGGCCGAAAATATTTTTTTCATAAGTATGGAATGCTTTTTGGCAAATGTGTTTCATAAATCAGTCCACCCAAAACTATTGTCATGCTAAAACATAAGAAAACCATACTCGTCAGCTTTGCCATACTCGTACTGGGACTCAGACTTTGGCTACCCTATTTCATCAAAAATCAATTTGAAAATGGGATCAATCAACTACCCAACTATCGGTGCACCATCGATGACATAGATTTGGTCATTTACCGTGGGTCGCTCATGATTGACAGCTTGGATGTGTTCATCACCACCAACGAAGTGGAAGAACCCTTTGTCAATCTGCCATTCACGGATATCTCGATAGAATGGAGAGCGATACTAGATGGCGCCATCGTAGGCGAAATATTTTTGGACCATCCCATGTTGAATTTCAACGATGGGGAAGAAAAAAGCGAACAACAAGCTGGAGATGCAGACTGGACTCAGCCCATACTAGACATGATTCCCGTAAGGATCAACCGCTTTGAAATCAAAGATGGCGAGCTAAATTTTGAAAACAAGAGCAGCCAACCTCCAGTAAACCTATCCATCACCAATTGGCATCTGATCGCTACCAACCTCACCAATGCCAAAGACCACACACAAGACCTCCCCTCAACTATCTCTACTACCGCCACCCTATTCGAGACAGGGCATGCCGATATCTCAGGTGATCTCAATATCTTAAAACCCTTGCCAGACATGGATTTGAGTTACAAACTCGAATCCATCAACCTTACCGAAATCAACGACTTCACCAATGCCTATGCCTCCTTTGATTTCGAAAAAGGCTTCTTTGCCATCGTGGGAGAATATGCTATGCGAGATGGGTTGATCAAAGGCTACATAAAACCGGTACTAGAAGAAGTGCAAATTGTGGACCTCAAGGAAGACAAAGGTACGCTCAACACCCTATGGCAATCATTTGTAGGTGTAGTCACCGAGCTCACTGAAAACCAAAAGAAGGATCAAACTGCCACGATAGTCAACCTATCGGGTGATCTCAACGACGTGCAAACCAATGTCTTGGAAATTGTCTTCAACATCTTCAAAAATGCCTTTGTCGAGGCATTTGACAAGGAAATCGAAAACTCTGTAGAATTCAAAGATCTCGCCAATCGCTAATCTACAGATCACGAAAGGAAAACATTGTACTCCTGACCAGATTTACTCTTAAATCAGAAGCCAATTTCCAACTGTGAACAGGTTGCTGAGATCGAGACAATTACAGATTGTGAGTAATAATATTTATAATAATAGTCTTACTATCATTTATAATTATTTTACTTTTACAACATGTCTACAATCACTCTCCAGATAGGCCAAGAATTCTATTGCAAGGACCCTCAGAGCACAGAATTAGGGAAGAAAATTGTATCCGAAGGCATACAACTCTTGGATCAGTTAGGTTTTGAAGAGTTTACTTTCAAAAAGCTAGCTGCAAAAATCGCTACCTCCGAAGCTTCTATTTATAGGTATTTTGACAACAAATTGAAGTTCTTGGTCTACTTGACGTCTTGGTATTGGGCATGGATGGAATACATGATCGATCACAAAACTCACCATATCAATGATAGCAAAAACAAACTCCAAGAAATTCTAAAGATTCTTTGTCATGTAGACCAAGGCCATCTCAACATGGATTTGTCTGGCATCAACACAACCTCGCTCAAGCGTGTGGTAATGATCGAGTCGGACAAAATCTATTTGACCAAAAAAGTAGATGAAATCAATAATGAAGGATTATTCAAAGGATTCAAAGGGCTATGTCACAAAATCTCATTGGTAATCATTGAAATCAACCCTGAATATATCTATCCTCATGCGTTGGTAAGCATGGTACTGGAAACGGCACATCAGCAGGTGTTTTTTGCAAAACACCTGCCTTCACTGACCGAAATATCCAAAACCAAAACGGTGAGTATTGAACTACAAGTTTATGAATTCATCAACCATTTTACCTTCAAACAACTTCACTAAAAAAATAATCCAAGATGAGTAGTCACTCTGTCAATCCTAAAAGTACTGATTCGTCGGCGAGTATAACTCCCCTCAAAAGGCTGTTTAGTATGCTGTCACTAGACAAAAGGGAAATTTTTATTATTTACGCTTATGCGATATTCAATGGCCTGCTCAATTTATCACTACCACTGGGTGTACAAGCTATCATAGGTTTCGTGATCAGTGCCGAGTTTTCCTCTTCATGGGGTCTACTTATTTTCATTGTGGTGATTGGTGTAGCTACATCAGGGGTCATCCAGATTTTGCAACTGTCTCTCACAGAGCTCCTCCAGCGTAGAATATTTACCCGCGCTTCATTCGAGTTTGCTTATCGCATTCCAAGGTTCAAAATGGAATCCATCTTGGGTTTTTATCCACCTGAGTTGATGAATAGATTCTTTGACACCCTGAATATTCAAAAAGGTTTGTCAAAAATTTTGATAGATGCATCGACATCCATACTCCAAATATTGTTTGGATTGATCTTGCTTTCATTTTATCATTCATTCTTCGTTTTTTTTGGAATGATTCTCATAGGGTTAATTTCATTGATATTCATCATCACTGGACCCAAAGGACTGAAAACCAGTATCATGGAATCAAAATACAAATACCAAGTTGCACACTGGCTAGAAGAAATTGCCAGAGTCATGGCGACATTCAAATTGGCCGGAGAGACTACCCAGCACATAGATAAAATGAATACCTACGTATCCAATTATCTCAAATACCGAAAGCAACATTTTAATATTCTGATTCTTCAATTTTCGAATATAGTAGCATTCAAAACCATGGTCACTGGTGGATTATTGATACTGGGAAGCATACTGGTCATCAATCAAGAAATCAACTTGGGTCAATTTGTGGCATCTGAAATCATCATTCTGCTTGTCCTCAACTCTTCCGAAAAACTAATCCTCAGCATGGAGACCGTTTATGACGTATTGACTGGATTAGAAAAACTAGGTCAAGTAACTGATATCGAAACAGAAAGCGAAGAAGGTATTGATCTCCAAGAAATCACCAAAGGAAAAGGAGTATCTCTAGAGTTGACTGGATTGACATACAAATATCCAGGCAATCACAAGCCAACTATTGATGGCGTCAATCTCAAAGTAGATGTGGGTGAAAAAATATGCATCACTGGGATAAATGAATCCGGGAAATCCACTTTACTCTCGCTCATAGCTGGATTGTACAATGATTATGATGGCTCCATCCACTACAATGGCATCCCCTTGAGAGATATCAATATTATGAGTTTCAGATCTGTGATTGGGGACAATTTGGGTCTTCAAGATTTGTTTTTTGGTACCCTAGAAGAAAACATCACAGTTGGCAAAAAAGATATACAGATGGAAGACATCCTTTGGGCAATCGAGCAAGTAGGTCTTGGGGATTTCTTTAAGCAACTTCCCAAGGGTCTGAATACGATGATTCAGCCAGAAGGACAAGGCCTATCTACCAGCATCAAACAAAAAATAATCTTGGTTCGTACCCTATCTGAAAAACCCAAACTGATCGTCATGGATCACACCTTGCAGAGTTTAGATTATGAAGATCGCAATAGAATCAGTCAAATTTTGACGAATCCCGATGCTAACTGGACGCTCCTTGCTGTGAGCAATGATCCACTCATGCTCACTCGCTGCGACAAAATCGTCACGATGGAATATGGCAAAATAGTCGATATCACCAGCCAGAA
Organism: Reichenbachiella agarivorans; assembly: GCF_025502585.1. Classification (NCBI taxonomy): domain Bacteria; kingdom Pseudomonadati; phylum Bacteroidota; class Cytophagia; order Cytophagales; family Reichenbachiellaceae; genus Reichenbachiella; species Reichenbachiella agarivorans. Next base: position 528,438 of record NZ_CP106679.1, read on the forward strand.
TTCTAACAACACAAATCAAGACTCCAATGCTTAACATATCCAACAATCCAATAGATCGGGATGAAATTCTCAAGGATCAATCTGCATATCAAGATGTCATGGAAAAATCTGCCTCACGCAGATTGGTCTATTTGCTTTTAGGATTACTGATTCTAAGTATCGTCATTCTCTTTTTGCCTTGGACGCAAAACATAAGAGCAAGAGGAAAACTAACCACACTCCGCCCAGAAAACAGAGAGCAAAACATTCACTCTATGATATCTGGTAGAGTAGAAAAGTGGTATGTCAGTGAAGGGCAATTGGTCAATCGAGGAGACACCATTGTTTTCATCTCAGAGATGAAATCAGAGTACCTAGATCCGCAGCTGATCGAGAGATCCGCCAATCAGACAGATGCCAAAAAGGCATCCATATCTACCTATACCGAAAAAGCAGCCGCGCTTTTGGATCAAATTAATGCCTTGCACCGCAACCAAAAATTAAAACTGGAGCAAGCTGAAAACTACTATTACCAATCGCGATTAAAAGTTGAGTCCGACAGCATAGACTATCAGACGGCGGTGATTAACTATGATATCGCTCTCAAGCAATTTGATCGGCAACAAAAACTCTATGACCAAGGGTTAAAATCGCTGACCGAACTAGAAAAACGCAAGCAAACACTGCAAGAGACTCTTTACAAAAAAACATCTATTGAAAACAAATGGTTGTCTAGTAAAAATGAGTACATCAATGCGAAATTGAACCTCAACATAGTCAGAAATGAATTCGGCGAAAAGATCGCCAAAGCCAAATCGGATAGATTGTCTGCGCTCTCTAGTGCACTAGAGGCAGAAAGTGACTACAACAAACTATCCATCCAGCAGTCCAACTATTCCAAACGATCTGGATTTTATTATATCACGGCACCACAAGATGGCTATGTCACCAAGGCCATTATAACAGGTATCGGAGAGACTGTCAAAGAAGGAGAATCTATATTTAGTTTCATCCCGACCAACTTTGACTTGGCGGTCGAGATGTACGTGCGACCTATTGATTTGCCTCTGATACAAGAAGGTAGAAAAGTCCAACTGCAATTTGACGGATGGCCAGCCTTGGTCTTCAATGGGTGGCCTGGAATGTCCTTTGGTACCTACACAGGCCGCATATTTGCCTACGACAAAGCCGCCAGCCCCAATGGGAAATTTAGAGTACTGGTCGCGCCAGACCCTGATACAGCCCCTTGGCCTAAGCTGCTGAGACTAGGGTCAGGAACCTATGGCATAGCCTTGCTCAAAAACGTACCCGTTTGGTACGAATTATGGAGAAATTTGAATGGTTTTCCTCCAGACTTTTATGTAGAAGAGGCCAATCCAACAAAAGACAAAAAAGGAAAATGAACAACCTTAGGATATTCACATTTTTAGTCCTGTTGCTGCCTTGGGTTGCTAATGCTCAAATGGATTCTATCCATTATCTGACATTGGATGAACTCTACCGACACGTACGACAAAATCACCCCATAGCTCAACAAGCGATTCTGATGAATCAACGTGGATCATTGACAGTCAGTCAAGCCAGAGGTGCTTTTGACCCCAAAATTGTTTCGGGGTTTGATCGAAAAACCTTTGACGGAACAAACTATTATGATCTATGGGATACCTATGTCAAGATCCCTACCTTGCTCAATATAGACCTGAAAGCTGGCTATGAGAGAAACCAAGGAACCTACCTCAATCCAGAGCACAAGGTGCCCGCCGATGGTCTATACTATGCAGGGATATCAGTACCTCTTGGTCAGGGCTTGATTCATAATGAGCGAAATATCAATCTCCAAAAAAGTAAATTCACACAAAAAGCATTTGAAAATGACGCTAACAATGTCCTCAACAATCTTTTCTTGGATGTCAACTATGCCTATTGGTATTGGTTCGAAAGTCACCAAAAGAGAGAAGCAGTTCGCAGCAACTTGAGCCTAATCCAAGAAAGGTTCGAAGGAATAAAACAAGGAACAATCAATGGCGAAAATGCTCCTATCGACAGTGTGGAAATGCTCATTCAGGTACAGCAATGGATCAACAACCTGCGACAAGCAGAACTTGACCTCCAAAATAGCAGACTACTTCTCAATAATTTTATCTGGTCAGATAGCATGGATCTCAGTAGTTTTTCTCCATTAATCGAAGATGAGACACAAAATCTAGCATTGGACAGCTATCTCGATTGGGCAATAATAAACCACCCTGACCTCAAGCAATTATCTATTGAAAGCAACATCCTGGATTTGGATAGAAAATTGAGTTCGGAACAACTCAAGCCAATCATTGATGTCAACTACAACCTCCTATTGACTGATCAAAGTGAATTAGAGTCATCATTCTATGCCAACAATTACAAATTCGGTGTACAGTTTGCCTTTCCACTATTGATAAGAAAAGAGAGATCCAAATTGAAAATCATTAAAATCAAGCAACAGGAGTATGATCTCAAAATCAACCAAAAAACCAGAGAAGTAATCAACAAAATTCAGCAGGGTTACAACAAGGTATATACGCTAGAGGAAATGATCGAACAGCAAAAAGACATTCAAGTCAACTACGAAAAGATGTTGCAAGCCGAACAAGTCATGTTCGAAAATGGAGAGAGTTCAGTATTCTTACTCAATAGCAGAGAAAACAAAAAGCTATTGGGACAGATAAAACTGATAGAGCTACAGTCCAAATACCAACAATCCCTAGGCGAATTGAAATGGTCTACTGGCAAGTTGTATGACGAAATAAATGCCCTAAATCCATAGTCATATGCTGCCACTTTTTGATTAGAATGGATACCCAATGGCAAAATTGAGGATGGATTTTTTGAGATTGAAATCCACACGATCTCCTGCTGGCAAAGTGGGGTTCTTGATCGGTGCTGCCCAATCCAGTCGGATGACAAAACCTTGAATATCTACTCTCACTCCCACACCAGTACCGATCGCCAGTTCACTCAAAAAATTGGGAGAAAATTGCGACCCTGGCAACTCGTCATCCTCTCTGACCAACCAGACATTGCCTGCGTCCATAAATACGGCTCCCTTCAAAAATGAGATGATAGGAAATCTATACTCCAGATTGGCCTCCAGTCGGATATCCCCTGACTGATCGAAATAGGTATCTTCACCCGTCAGACTCGGATCGTAGGTACCTGGCCCCAACGACCGAATCCGAAATGCCCGAACGCTGTAAGGTCCTCCTGAAAAAAATTGTTTGGAATAAGGCATCGTCGTAGAGTTGCCATAGGCATAACCCAGTCCACCGTACACTCTTGCCACCAAGACATCAGACTTACCTATTCTGAGATGATTTTGCAGGTCAATTTCCATCCGTGAATATTGCGCATACTCCAATCCCAAAAACTGAATAGGACCAGTATCCTCATTCACACTGCTCTCTATCAAATCAATGGTATTGCCTGCCAAATCCAGATTCACCTTGAGCAGGATGGCATTGAGTCTGGAATCTACAAGCTGATTGTAAGTAAACTGATACGTCAGGCCCGCGATAAACTGCTGCTCGAAACTGTTCTTCAAGAAAGAATTTTCATCCAAAATCTCCTCAAACTCAGCAGAGGTGTTGGCCAGGTTCACATAATTGATACTGATGGGATTAATGGTATGAGAAACCTGTCTGCTGGCTCGCCAAGAATAACCAAAGGTACTTGAGAAGGAATACAAATTGTAATAGCTGCTCCTGTCTAGGTATTCAAATCCCAAAGCAATTTTGGTTTTGGGTATCCCATACTTGAATCGATCTACCAGATTGACTGGAAACACCAATCGTGGGATGATCAAATCAGTGTTGGCACTCAACTGTGTACTGGTCAATCCATCGTTGCTACCATTGAGTACCTGTGCCTCGTACCCTACACTGCCAGATATGTCAAATTTTTCTCCTCCTTTGAAAATATTGCGATTGGTATAGGTCACGGTCAGTGCTGGCCCTGCAAAATTATTGGATTGCATGACAGCTTGGATTTCTGTCCGCAGGGATCGCTTACTCATCGGAGAGAGGTAGATATTGGTCTTGAGCTGACCCAAAGTATCATCGATCGACAAGGGTAACTCCTCAAAATCTATATTGACATACTTGTAGGTACCGATAGACGAGAGCCTATTACTAGTGATCTTGGCATCACTAGGACTGTATAGTTTGCCACGGTTCAACAACAGGTAGGAAGACAGATGTTTGGGTTTGAAAAACAGCTCATCCTGAACATAAAGCACACTGTCAAATCTGACTGAATCCTGCAAAACCACATCATCATCAATCGAATACTTCGGGTAGACATGGATATCGGTGATTTCGTAGGGAACTATGGAAGCTGCAGGTACATCCCTCTTCAGCCGCAAAAACAGGTTGAACTGCTTGTCCTCGACTTGGTTGGTGTCTGCCTCAAAAATCAAAAAGGCATCATTGAAATTGAAGTAACCTATGGATTTGAGCTCTGCGTCGATGCGCTCTCGCTCCGTTTTGAATTGAGACAAATCAAATCTGACACCTGGAGTGAGCTTTGTATCTTCTAGCAATCGGTTGATTTCCTGATAGATAGGTAGCGTATCATTATCCAATTGGTAGGAAGCCAAAGTATAGGGTTCGTTGGCTATTGCCTCATACCTCAAGCTCGCAGTCTTCTTCCCGGCCCGTATTGATGAAGAAATTTCACTCCTGAAAAAACCCCTATTTTCTAATCTATTGTCTATCAGATCCATTGTTTTGGATGGATCGACGTGTGACATATACACAGGCTCCTCTCCTAGTTTCTTATTCAGAAATCTGTAATAAAAACCTCCCTTTCCCTCTCTTGTTTTATAATGTGCATACAAGCCCAATCTCACTCCCAATATTTTAGTGTTGGGTTCGGGTCGTAGCAGGGTTTGCAACTCCTGACGTACGCTTTTGACGTTCTTCACATCATTTGGAACTACCAACTTGACTTTGGCTCCAGTATAGAGTTGCTCGTCCTCTGGTACATAGCGCAGGGCATTACATCCGCCCAATAGGGTCACAAATGATAAACTCAATATGATGATGGGGAATTTCAATGCTTCTCTTTCTTTTTAGACTCTTTCTTACTTGTTTTTGTATCCTCGGATTCTTGATCGTCTTGTGCTTCCTTTTTCTTGGCCTCTTCCTCTTTCCTTTTTTCTTCCGCAGCACTTTTTTCCCAAAGCTCTCGAAATTTATTGAATTCTCGATTGAAGCTAAATGCCACCCCCGTCACCATATACTGTCCGTCTATCACTGTATCAAACTCATCTTTGCTAAATCCCTTGACACGGTAGCGGCCATCTTCGGTCAAAAGATACTCCACACTGGCATTGCCTATCAGTGGTGCTCCTTGTTGGTTGGGGTCACTCCCTTGGATGTTGACATCACTGCCTACCTGTACTATCATGCGATCATCCAGTAGTTTTTTCTTGGCATTGATGTCGAGTTGGGTACGACTTTGTGAGTCCCCTCCTTGGTAGTCCGTGTAGCTATCGACATTGAAATCCAATTCAAATCCAGAGTCTCCAACCACTTTGTCCGAAACACTATTGAGCTGACTGGACAAAACCTGTGAGACGTTTTCTCTCGCGATGGCAGCAGAACCACCACTGCTCCCATCACTCCCCGAGGCTGGAAAGAAACGATCCAACACCAATAGAGAAAAGACCTGCTTGTTGAGTTCTTCTTCTTGTTCATTGAGCTGCTTGATTTGTCCATAGACCTCCCCGCCAAATGTACTTTGTTCATCCTTGGGCATGTCTAGCTCAAAAGAAATGGCCGGTTTCAACAATTCTTCTTTGACGTTGAGATACACCAAAAATGGCAACCGACGGTTGTACAAATTGGTCACCTCCGTGCCTTGCCCAGAGGTCTTGAGGGACATCAATGGAGCTGCGGAAGTCGTGATCTTGTATATGGCCCTTACATCCAGTTCGGCATCTAGGGGATCACCCTTCCAAACGATACGACTGCCTGGAGCAATGTCAAATTCCTTGGTCACGAGATTGAACAAACTTGCCTTGTAGTGTCCTTTGCCTATTTCATACCTACCTGTAAATGTCGTACGACCATTCGGTGCTAAGCCCAAATTGAAATCGCCCTTACCCGCTATTTCCAGGTTGTCATTGGTGCGCTCATTGATGATGATTTTGAACGTTGACTTTTCGTTGATTGACAGGACAGTATTGATATCATAGCCTTTGAGTGTCTTGGCTGAGAGTTCTTCTTCGCCTCCTCTGGTTAGAATATCATCGGGGTTCTCCTTGTTGACGAACAGCACAACTCCGTCTCGTTCTTTGATATCCAGTTCTGATTCCGGAACAATGATGGTAAAATTAGTCCCTTCATTGATATTGAGCTTGCCTCTGACCACTGGTACTGTGAGGTTTCCCTTGACGCTCAAATCCGCATCTAGGTTGACCTTGCCATAAAAAAGTTCATTGTCACCTTGTTTGGAATCCAAAGCATGAAAATTCTTGGCCGTCATCGTCAGATCAAACCCTGGATTGGTCATGTCCTTGGTCAACACACGTCCATCAATCTTGAAGGTATTATTCTTTTCATCCTTGACCGTAAAATCATTCAAGCTGATTTGTTCTTGGTTAAACTTGATGGTTTCATTGGGCAATGTAAAGCGTGCATCAATCGCAGAGACTAAAAAAGCCACATCCTTGAACTGGAAACTCCCGTGGTATTTAGGCGCTGTAGTCGTCCCCCGAAACTTGGCTCTACCTGTCAGTGTCCCTGTGGCATCCGTTAAATGACCCTTCGAAAATCGCTCCATCGTCTGTACTTCAAATTTTCGCAGTGCCAGATCCAAATTCATCTGCGGACCCGATTCCGCAGCAAAATACTCGCCTGCCAAATCCATCTCAAGATTTTCACCCTCAATAGACAAGTCAAAATCGTAGTTAGACTTGCCTTTGGCAGAGCCTTCCAGTTTCAATACCCCTAAAGGCACATTCATAGCTTTTAACTGATAGATTTGCAGGTCTGCCAGTAGTCCCCTCTGACCAAAGGGATTGACCAAAATCAGGTTTCCACCCATCCTCCCAGCTACCAATGTATCCCCTCCATCTAGGAAGCTAGTCAAAGTAGCCACATTGAAATTGTCCAAAACCAATCCAAGATGCTCTTGTTTTATTCGCGACAACTTATTGGTGAGTTGCAAACTTTGTTGGTTTCTGGTCAATTTGAAATCCGTAAAATCTACATGATTTTTGGCCACACGCAGCTCATTGGTCTCTGGGATTGTCCATGGTAGGCGATTGATCACCAGCCCTTTTGGATCCAAATGATAAATCAACGTATCATGCTCCATGCGGATCATCGTTTTGATATGCACGAGCAATTCTTCTTGGTTGTAAGCATTGAAGTCCAGCACTAGCTGCTGGTCTTGGATCAATCCATCAATACTCGTACGCTCTATTAACAGCGGCTCCATCACCACTTCATCCCAAGCCAGTGAAAAGTTCATCTGCTCTCGGTCAGAATTGACCCGCAGCTCTACGTCATCGATGGTGATCCCCTGATATTGGGTAAAAGGCACATTGAGTTTCGCCTCCAATTTGTGCTGTGCCTCATCAAATACCACATGACCCATGATCGAATCCAATCGCTCCAAACCTTCCAACAGCACATCCTGCAACAGTGGGGTCTCTTCGATTCCCAAATCCAATCTCATCACAACGGGGCGATATCCAGCATCCATGGCTAGGCTATCTTGCATATAACTCTCAAAATGCCTCCCTAGAGCTGCTATCAGCTGCGTTGGATTGGTATTGGCCACCATCTTGGCTTGCAAAATTCTGCTATTGAGTTGGAGATTGGTGGTATCGTCACTCATGTCTCCACTCATCTCAAAACTACCAAAAGAGTAGCTTTCGCCATCATAGATGGTGATTCCATCTCTAATCGATGCGGTCCATCGAACGGCGGTCGTATCCAGCATGACCACATTGGCTCTGAATTGCATTTTGCTTCGAATCTCCTGATCAGTAAATCCTAACTCGTACAAATCAATCCCTTTGAGGTCTAGCATCATATCCAATTCTTTGCGATGGTCTTCGAGGAACAGGTCTGCATCTAGCGACATTTGGATGAACTTGTCATCGATTGACAGATCAAGGTGAGCTACGCGATTGATCACCTCTGCGCTGAGTGTCAAATTTGAATAATCTCTTTTGTTGAGCTGCAACGCAGTGAATTGAGTAGTCAATTGTCCCTCTAGTGTCTCAAAATCCTTTCCTTGTCCTTTGGCCTGTACACCAAAACTCATCAATCCCAATTTGTCGTTTTGCAAGATTTTTCCCAAATTCAAATCCTTGACATCCATAGTGGCATCTACGACCGTCTTATCCTTCTTGGAGAAATTACCTTCCAAAGCAATCTGTCCATCTGAGCTATGGATGAGGGTATTGAGTTGTACTTGATCCAATCCTCCGACAACTTTGCCTTTCATCTCGATCGTATCTGGGATATGAATTCCCCAATCTTGCTGTCCCAATATTGCCTCCACATCTTCTCGTCGAGTATGCACATCCATTTGATCCAGATCAAATCGCAGGCGCACACTGTTCAATGGATACGCCACCTTGCCATTCAACACTACACCCGTGGTCTCACCCCAGTCCACGCGTGACTCACTGATCACTATCTGCTCCTGCGAAGCTCTGATATCCAACACGCCAGTCACATGGCGTTTCGCAATTGCGGGCACGGTACTATTGGCCGCCAAATCAGGCAAAAACAAATAGACTTCTGACAATGCCAACTGCATCTGTGAAACACTCAAATGAGCATCCACCGAAAGTGGGGCATTGATCAACTGATCCAGAGATGGATATTGGAGAGAAACATCTGCTTGGAGCGTGTTGAGATCAGTGGCCAATTTAAACCCCTGCAAGTGTGCGCTTTGGTTGCTTACATTCAAGCCAAAAGCCAGCTGCTTGAGATTCAGTCCGCTTCCCTCTCTAAAAGCCAACTGTTGCAAATCCATCCGTGCTTGTCCTTCTTTGAGATTTATGTCTTGCACGTGAAACTGAAAATCTTTGAGCAAAATGGCATTGGAGTTGAAAACTCCCGCAGTGACTGGCTGGTCACCAGCTTGATAAAAAAGCTGATTGTCATCCATATCGATCTCTTTGACTACCACTTGCCAAGTTGGCCATTGGAATGCAACGGCTGTTTCTCGCTCTGTGGAATCTTGCTGCACCACCGGTCGCGGTGTCCGAGTCTGATAGCTGATGTCAGAATGCTCCAATACCAAGCGCTCCAACCCAATCTGGCGATCTGATAGATTCACCACTGGGTCGGTCAACGACAAATGACCGACCGCTGCATGAGCCATCATAGAGTCTATCGGTTGCACATAGGACAAATCGACTCGATCCAAGACCAATTCATGAACCGAAAAGAAGGGTAATTGGCTGGACTTCTCATTTTCCTCATCAGATAGGGAATCTGACTCAGTACTTTTGGTTTGTCTATAGAACAATCGGGTATCACGGATCGTCAATTCATCCAACTCAAAACGCATACTATCCAAATCGAGCACATCTACATCTAGGTAGAGCGACCCAAGTTGTAGCGCACTGATGATGCCCAAGACCTCATCGTTGTATTTCAGATCAAAATCATCGAAACGAATGGTACCTATCTCAAACTTCATCGGCGTACTTTCTTCCTCCTCCACCACACTCGAATCTGCCTTGCTGGCAAAAGCCTGAATCAGAAAATCAAAATTGTATTGCTCCGTAGAATCCTCTTTGGATACAGTGGCTTTCAATCCTGACCATTCTACTTTATCCAGATTCAGGGTATGGTCAAAAATTAAGGGAAGAAAGGCGACAGAAACCTCCAAATCACGGGAATAAAGCAGGGTGTCACCCATCTGATCTTCTACATAGAGTTGCTCAAGGTAGGCATTGCCAGAGAAAGTAATGAACAAGCGACCGATAGAGACTTTGGTCTGTGTCTTTTGGGCAACATAGTCCAATGCCTTGCCCACAATCAACTCTTGACCCCAAGGACTGCGCACCCATAGTACCACTCCCGTGAACAAAAGAAAAAAGCCAAGCATGACCCAAGCTATAACCCTCAAAACCTTGTAGTTCTTTTTCGCTGACATAAAGTCCAAATCAAGCCAAACGCTTTCGGATCAGCAATGATAACTCAAGCTTGCTTGTAATAATTATTTTGTCTCCAAAATCGCTCAATAACTGCGCCAAGAAGGCTTTTATCCTTTCCAACTTGCCATTTGCCACATTCACGATCCGTCGCTGTGTAGTCCGCTCAACCGATTGGGTAAAAATCTCCACAAATAACTAAAAGCCTCTACAAAAATCACTGCTTCAATAGAGCCGTTTATTGATTCTCTTTTGCTGCTACAGCTTCCGTTGTTTAACTTCCACATCCAAATCACCACCCAAACAGAATCTATATGCACCGTCTCCCTCTCCTGGTATTGTTTGTCATCTTTTCTACAATGGTTGTTGCTCAATCGTCCCAAGGCGGACAGCATGAACCTGATAGCATCAAGAAAGTAGATTTTACTGTGATGCCCTATTTGAGTTACAACAGAAACCTGAAACTCATGATAGGTGCCATCCCTATGTCTATGTACAAGCTCAACAAAGACGACATAGTTTCCCAAAAGTCACTGTCTGGAATTTCGGCCATCTACACCACCAACGGCTCCTATTTTGTGGCACTATTCAACAGGTTCTTTTTTGCGGAAGACAAATGGAGAGCTAAATTCTTTGCCTTTGGAGGTGATTACTACTCTCAGTTTTTCATGGATGATTTCGAGTTTCCAGGATTCTATGACTATGGCACCAAGGTATACATGGCGAGTGGAAGCATCCAGCGCCAGCTTTTCAATAAACTCTACGCAGGAGTCTCCTATACCTATGCTCACTACAACACCAACTATGAAGATGACGTATTGCCTGAATCCATCACGGAGACCAATGGACTAGAAATCAACGCCTTGCATGACAGCAGAAACGCATTCTACTATCCTTCCCATGGCAAAAAAATCAACCTCAGATGGATCAATTATGGCGAGTGGTTTGGCAATGATGTGACATCAAACAAAGTCGTAGCTGAATACAACCAGTACTTCTCAACCAGGCAGGACAAAGATGTATTTGCAGCGAGGTTTTCTGGTCAATTTGGAGTGGGAGACATTGCCTTTCAGCAGCAACAGACCCTCGGAGGCAAGGATATCCGGGGCTACTCGGAGGGCAAATACAGAGGTGACGGCATCATGGCCTTGCAGGGAGAGTACCGTTTCAATTTTAGAGAAAAAATGGGCGTAGTAGGTTTTGCTGGTTTGGCTACATTATACGGCTCAGACACCGATGACTTCAACTGGAAACTCTACCCAGGCTTGGGTGTAGGTTACCGCTACCGAGCTTTCAAAACAGTGAAATTCAACATCGGTCTAGATGCTGCCGTAGGCAAAGACGACTGGAGTCTCAACTTCCGAATCGGAGAGTCATTTTGAGAGAAAAAACTTGTCTGACATCTGTAATCCAATCTATCCAGCAAACACTCTAAGTCTTGTTGCAATCGAAACCTTGTACTATTTATATTCTGCATCAACGAGGAGAAAGACTTATTTCCCCCTTCATTTGAGACATCCACACGATTAAAACCCATAAGGGGGTGTCATCTCAAAATCCAAGTAGTACCTTTGTAACTCTGTCAAGTACAAAATTGGCATGAGCTTGCATCTCCAACAATACAGGTTTTGGACTATGTAGGACAAATCTGGCTTCACTCCATGGATTGTCTATTGGTCCTACCAACCGTCGCAGAGGTGTTTATTCAAGAAAGGAAAGAATTAGAATTAATTAAAAATGAGTAAAGAGGGAAAAGGGAACGTGGAAAGAACAAACATCAATGAGTCGCTAAAGGCTCTGTATTTTTCTGGCAAGGTGAAGCCAACATTAAATAAAATCGTTGTTGAATTGAAAAGTGATCCTGACAACATTGAATTGGTACTTTTGGGATGCCAATGTCTGGCGAGATCCAAAGATTATGATCAATTGGAGGCATTTGCTGATGAGTCTATCCGATTGGACAACAAGACTGCTGATGGCTACTACTACAAAGGTCTGGCATTGCACCACTCCAAAGGCAAGGAACAAGAAGCTCTGATCAACTTTAACGAAGCATTGACTCTGGATCCAGAAAGCACAAGCTACCTCATCGCCAAGGCGAATACACACCTTTTGCTTTTCACAGATTACCATTTGCCCATCAAGTTTGCTGAAAAGCACAGAGACAAAGGCGAAGCGTGTCTTACAAAGATCATCTCCCTCGTAGAAGAAAAAGAAAATCCTAGTTACAAAGACTTGTTGAATATGGGAGATGTGTACATGACGCTCAGTCGAAATCTAGACGCTAAGAAGTACTACATTCACGCCATGAATGCCTACGAAACTAGCGAAGAATCTAATAAAGACAAGAACATTTACAAAGACATCGTAAAAGGTTCTAACAAAGTTTAAACAAATTCATTAACGAGATTACTTGAAGTAATCTCGTTAATCATAATTCCAGACAATCAGACCTGCTACAACCCTAGGATTTTCTTAAGTTCCATTTCGTCGGATCTCTGACCTACGAAAATATAAGTTTACAGGATGTATTTACTCAGTTGAGTCTCCCCAACCCAACTATCCACATTCAGGTTTCGTTAAAAGCTCAGCTAGATCAAAAGTCTAACAATAGATGCTAATATTTGTCTAAATTCAAGTGGATTTCCTATAAATTATAGAACCAAGTAAAGCATATAAACACCCTGTAGCACATGATCCGAAACCTTTCAAAAAATGAGAGTGAATGATAGTATTGAGCCTATTTGAAACAACATTACCGTTGACCAATCCAGTATTAAAATTCTTCTTGATATTGGTCATCATTCTGTTTGCCCCGATCATTCTTAACAAAATAAAAATACCTCATCTGCTTGGACTAATCATAGCAGGTGCGGTCATTGGCCCCAATGGTTTCAACTTGATGGAGCGAGACAGTGGTATTATTCTCTCTGGGACAGCTGGGCTTTTGTACATTATGTTCCTTGCGGGCTTGGAAATAGACCTTGTAGATTTCAAAAAAAACAGAAAGAAAAGCTTAGTCTTTGGATTGTACACTTTTATTATCCCCATGATCTTAGGTACTTTGACAGGACTCTACATTCTAAGGTTCTCAACCTTTACCTCTGTGCTATTAGCAAGTATGTTTGCATCACATACACTTATTACCTACCCTTTAATTAGCAAGTTAGGTGTTTCAAAAAACAAGGCGGTAAACATCACTGTCGGGGGCACCATGATCACTGACACTTTGGCCTTGCTAGTACTTGCTATTGTAGTGGATATGACTACAGGGGAGGTCAATGCTGAATTCTGGATAAGATTATCCGTATCAATTCTCATCTTTGGATTTACCGTCATGTTCCTCTTTCCCATTCTTGGACGATGGTTTTTCAAACGTTTTGAAGACAATGCATCTCAATATATTTTCGTTCTGGTCATGGTCTTTCTTGGTGCTCTCATGGCTGAATTGGCGGGGATTGAAGCCATAATTGGTGCTTTTATGGCAGGTCTGGCGCTGAATAGGCTGATCCCTCACACCTCGCCATTGATGAATAGAATTGATTTTGTGGGCAATGCGATTTTCATTCCCTTCTTCCTCATTGGAGTGGGAATGTTGATAGATTACCAGGCCTTTTTCAAAGATCTAGAGACTATCAAAGTTGCCATAGTGATGATCACCGTAGCAACTACTGCAAAATTCCTTGCTGCATGGCTTACTCAAAAGACATTTAGCCTATCTGCTGACGAACGACGATTAATTTTTGGGTTAAGCAACGCACAAGCCGCAGCTACCCTAGCAGCAGTTTTAGTTGGCTATAATATCATTCTAGGTGAGACAGAAACAGGAGAGCCCATAAGATTACTAAGTGATAGTATTCTAAATGGGACAATTTTGATGATCCTTTTCACTTGCACACTTGCATCGTTTGCAGCGCAAAAGGGGGCGTCAAATATAGCCTTATCAGAAGCAAATGAGAACCTAACAGATGAAGATCAAGCCACCCAAGAAAAAATTCTGATTCCCGTCAGCAATTTAGAAACAACCGATGAGCTCATTAATTTAGGTATTACCATTAAATCAAAAAACAACAAGACTGGCTTATATGCTCTCAGCATCATTGACAACAATACAACTGATGGCTCAGCTGACAAAAAAGCCAAGAAAATCCTCAGTAAAGCAAGTGTGACCGCATCAGCTACAGATAATCATTTGAACGAACTCCTCCGCTATGATTTGAATATTGTAAATGGAATCATTAGTGTGATAAGGGAACAAAAAATCAGTGCTTTAATTTTAGGCCTTCACATCAAAAACGGGCTATCAGATAGTTTCTTGGGTGAGCTGACAGAAGACTTTTTGACTAAATGCAACACCACTACTTTGATTTATAAGCCTGTTCAGCCTTTAGGAACCATCAAGAAGCATATCATTGTGATTCCAGAAAATGCTGAAAAGGAAATCGGGTTTCCATTTTGGCTAATCAAGGTGTGGAATATTGCAAAAAACTCAAGCACTAAACTCGTTTTTTATGCAACAAAGGAAACATTAGACTTTATAGAGAAAGTCCAATCAAAACATCCAATAACAACCGAATTTATAGAATTTAATGATTGGAATGACTTTCTAATTCTTACAAAAGAAGCTAACAAAGATAACAATTTAATCATTGTCCTAAGCAGGAAGGACAAGCCTTCATACCACAGCTACATGAGCAAAATCCCTAGATATCTAAACAAGTACTTCAAAGACACGAGTTACATCTTGATATATCCCATGCAGACTGGTGTAAGAGACTCTTCAAAATTAAATTTGAAGGATCCTACATTGATTGAATCTCTCGAGAAACTTGACGAAATAGGAAAAACGATTACAAGAATATTCCGCCGTGGATAATACCCACCATAACAATCGAACTGTTGTATTTGACAAGAAACTGCAATTGTCTTCACAAAGCAGTTCCTCTTAAGATCTCACAAAACAATATTTTGATTCAATTTCCCAATCCGAGAATTTTCTTCAGTTGCTTTTCATCAGTATCTCCTCCTGCAAAATCGTCAAAAGTCTTGTCAGTCACCTCGATGATATGACTAGCGATGAAGGGAGCCCCTTCTTTGGCTCCTTGCTCTGGTGATTTGATACAGCATTCCCACTCCATCACAGCCCAGCCATCATAGCCATATTGACTCAGTTTGGTAAAAATGCTTTTGAAGTCTACCTGTCCATCACCCAAAGAGCGAAATCGCCCAGGTCTGTCGATCCAGTCCTGATAGCCTCCATAGACACCTGATCTACCCGATGGGTTGAACTCAGCATCTTTGACATGAAACATGCGAATGTACTCATGGTAAATATCAATGTACTGCAAATAATCCAGTTGCTGTAGCACAAAATGACTCGGATCATAGAGCATTTTGACCGATGGATGATGATTGGTTGCCTCCAAGAATCGCTCAAATGTCACTCCGTCGTGCAAGTCTTCTCCAGGATGAATCTCATAGCACAACTCGACCCCTTGCGCATGACAATGATCCAATATCGGCAGCCATCTCTTCGCCAACTCCTCAAATCCAACCTCTACCAATCCAGCAGGTCGCTGTGGCCAAGGATACATCGTATGAAAGAGCAGCGACCCTGAGAAAGTAGCCATGACACTCAATCCCAAATGCTTGCTGGCACTGGCCGCAGACTTGACCTGATTGATTGCCCACTCTGTGCGCTCCTTGGGCTTGCCATGGAGATGGGCTGGCGCAAAACCGTCAAACATGCTGTCATAAGCTGGGTGTACTGCCACCAACTGCCCCTGCAAATGGGTCGACAACTCTGAGATTTCCAATCCAGCTGCTCTCACAGTAGCTTGGATTTCGTCACAATATTCTTGACTGGCACCTGCCTTTTCTATATCAATGACACGCTTGTCCCATGCTGGGATTTGTACCGCTTTGTAGCCCAAACCAGCCGCCCATTCGCAGATGTTTTTTAGATTGTTGAAGGGTGCTTCATCTCCTAAAAATTGGGCTAAGAAGACCGCAGGCCCTTTGATTGTTTTCATCATATTGTAATCCAGACGTTACCGTCTTTGTTTGATTTGACAACTTTTTCTATAAAGTGCATCCCTCTTACCCCGTCTTGCACTGTAGGAAACTCACCATTCTCCAGTTTTTCACCTCTTACAGCTTTGGCCATCCCACGGTAGAGGTTGCCCATCGCATCAAATATCCCCTCTGGGTGACCAGGAGGCATCTTGGTACTGTCCTTGGTGAATTGTGCATTGTAGCTATGACCAGGCTTCAGGATTTGAAGTGGGTGGTTTTCTTTGAGCAAAGTCAGCTCGTTGGGATTCTCTTGCTGCCATTTCAAGGCTCCCTTATCACCATAGACCATGATCATGATGTTATTTTCTTCGCCCGTAGCGATCTGACTCGAACGCAAAACCCCCTTTGCACCGCCTGCTAGACGCAACAACACTGTACCATCTACATCCAGTGTGTTATCCTTGTACAGTGTATTCAAATCCGACAGCACAGCAGTGATTTCGATCCCTGTCGTGTATTCCACGAGGTTGAAACCATGCACACCAATGTCTCCCATGCAACTAGATATCCCTGCTCTTTTCGGATCGAGTCTCCAGATAGATTTTCGCAATTTCTCATCATGAATCAAAGGATTGATCCACCCTTGGTAGTACTGCACGTCTACTCTCTGGATGGTTCCTACCTCACCAGCAGCGATCATGGTTTTCATCTGACGTACCATCGGATAGCCTGTGTATGTATGAGTCAGGCACAATTGCTTGCCACTAGACTTGACCAAATCTGCCAAAATCTCTGCCTCTGCAGAAGTCATCGTCATTGGCTTCTCGCAGACTACGTGAAAGCCCCCTTCGAGTAGCTTTTTTGCCATGTCAAAATGCAGAAAATTGGGCGTCACGATAGAAACTACTTCTATTCGCTCTGACTCTGGCAAGAGATTTTCCTTTTTGATCAAAGTTTCGGTATCTGGATAAACACGGCTGGCGTCCAACTGCAAGTCACTGGCAAACTCCAATGCCTTGTCGTAATCAGAGTCAAATGCCCCTCCTACCAATTCGTATCGCTCACCCATGTAGGCCGCGATTCTATGTGCAATCCCGATGAATGCTCCTTTGCCTCCTCCGAGCATTCCGAGTTTTATTCTTCCTTTTCCCATTTTTTTGATTCTATTTTATGGATTTAAAATTTCAACTTTCATCAACGATCAATATCTAAATTTTACTTGTTCTAAGACAATCAATAGACTATCAACCCTGGACAATCGACTTAATAACTAAGCTGCCTTTTTAGAAAAGTGCAATGCCCCAAATGCGACTATCAAGATGGCTGGCAAAATCGCCATGATTCTCAGTGTATCTGCGCCACTACCATTGGTATCCATGAACAAGCCCATCAACCAAAGCACAACTGACACTGAAAACATCCCTACACCTCCCATGATAGAAAGACCCAGAGCGCCACTTTCTGGTACTTTGTCCGCCACAAAGCTCAACATCGTGGGCCAGAAGTAACAAACGCCTACGGCAAATACACCTGCCGCAGCAAAAGTCATCATCCCTGATGCATAACTCAGCCATATCAGTCCAATACATGAAAATATCGCCGAAAACATCAACATTTTCGTGATGCTTAGTTTCTTCACAATATCCCCTGCAAAGAAACGACCCACTACCATGATGCCGTTGACAAATGCCAATATCAGCAGTGGTGCTACGCCAGACTTGCTCAACAAGGAATCGATGCGCTGACCTGTCCCCAACTCAGTGGTAGCAGTCAACATCATACACAATACCAAGAAAATGAAGAGTGGAGAAACACAAGCCTTCAACATATCGACATTGGACACGCCCAAACTAACTCTCTCAGTCTGGGGCAATTGCTTGCCAAAAAACAAGAACACATAGCCCAATAAAGGGATGAACAAAGTGCCAACCAACACCATCCAGCTCAAGCCCATCATATCGACTAAAACATAACCCAACACACTACCAATCACAATCCCCAAGGGAAACCAGATATGAAAGCGATTGAGCATTTTCGTTTTTTCGTCTGGAAACAAAGTTGCTACCAGTGGATTACAAGCCGCCTCTACCATCCCGTTTCCAATTCCGATGAGCATGGTACCTGTAAACAAAGTCCAAAAATCGTGTGCGAAAAGTGTCAAGACTATACCTGAGAGATGCCCCAGCATCGCCAGATTTATGATTTTTTTCATCCCAAAATAATCGACCAGTGGGCCGCCGATCATCATGGCCAAGGTAAATCCCCAAAAGGCTGGGCCAAAAGCCAGCCCGATCTCCTCGCTGGTCAATCCATAGTCTGACATAAATACTCCTTCGAGCTTGGCTCGAATAGCAAAAGTCATGGAGGTAGTCGTCAATGCCATACAGCTGGCAACAAACAATCGATTTTTAGTAATTACGTCAGTCATGTCTTCATGTTATTAGTTACTGGTTATTGTATAAATTTACCCACAACATGCTCAGCACAGATAATTTTACAAAAAACCCTAAGCAACTTATTCAATTCAAAGCAAAGAGTTGTTTAAAATATCGCAATGAACAAAATTAAACAAGACACGCTCTCTTTCATGGGAGAAAATGGAGCTGTATTTTATGCAGACACTTGCCTGCCCTTGGTGGATGCCACTGAGAGGGGAAAGGTTGAGTTCAAAGCTCTTGCACGGCATCATTATCCTGGCGAAAGACTGACACAGGATACCGAAGGTCTCAATACCATCGGCTACTGGAGCGCCAATGAGCCACAGGACTGGGGATTGGACTGGCATAGAAACGAAGGTTTGGAGTTTCACTTTCTAGAATCAGGCATCATGCCCTACTCCATCGAAAAGCACGAAATGGAATTGTTACCAGGAGACTTCACCATCACTAGACCTTGGCAACAGCACAAAGTCGGCAACCCTGAAGTAGGGATTGGGAAATTCTTTTGGATCATCATCGATGTGGGAGTCCGTAGACCGCATCAACCATGGGTCTGGCCAGATTGGGTGGTGCTCTCTGATGTAGATTTACAGCGTCTCAACATGTTGTTGAGACACAACGAACAACCTGTATGGAAGGCTACCAATGAAATCAAAGCTTGTTTCAAACACATCAACCACACACTCCACCAAGATGTAAACGGCTCTTCATCCTCCAGACTCAGACTGCATATCAACGAACTATTGATTTTGCTTTTGGATATGTTTGACAGAGGGAAGATGGAACTCAACGAAGCACTCACGAACAGCATGCGCTCCGCCAAGCAGTTTCTCTCCGAGCTCAGCAATAACTTGGCACATCCCTGGACAATTGAAGAAATGGCGGCCTCATCTGGTCTGGGCGTGACAAGATTCACGCATCACTGCAAGCAACTCACCAACCTCACGCCCATGCAATTGCTCACTCAAAAGAGACTGAAATGGGCCAAAAGTCTATTGATCGAAAACAAAGAGATGAGCGCAACACAGGTCGCATTTACCTGTGGTTTTGCTACCAGTCAGTATTTTTCTACTGTATTCAAAAAGCACGAAAACTGCTCGCCGCAGGATTATAGAATGAAAATCGTAGCTCAAAGTACTTATAACTAGAAACCAAACAAATCAACTAGAAAACCAAAAAAACATGAAAAAACTACTGTTCTGCATGCCCATCGTGGCATTGATCGCTTGTGGCAACACCAAAGAGAACTCTTCTGCCCAAGCAGCAAGCAGCACCGAAACAACAAACCAAACCACAGAAAAAGCAGGAGTTGTTCTGTCTGACCAAGACATCGACAAACTCCTCAGGAAAGGAACTTGCTCTGTATGTCACAAAACAGATAAAAGACTCATCGGACCTCCGTTTCAGGAAATTGCTGCTAGAAACTATAGTACTGAAAGGCTGGTCGAACTCATCAAAAACCCTGAACCTGCCAACTGGCCTGATTATACTGCACCTATGGCACCAATCACCCATCTACAAGACAAAGAACTAATCGCTATTGCCAATTGGATCAATTCTCTCAAATGAAAAAAGGGCTATTTGAGAAGTGTACCCTATCTCAAATAGCCCTTTCTAGCTCAATCTATCCTTTTTACTTCTTGGTATCGATCTTGTTGTCCTCGATGACAGTTCCTTTCTCATCCAACATGATCACTTCATATCCCAAAGCTTCCAGTTTGGCTCTGTTGGATGCTCCATCTCCGACTACTAGGATATACAATTTGTCGACAGCCAAGTTCTTCTCAGCCAGACTGTTTATTTCCTTTTTGGTAATCGAACCGATGATTTTATTTTGCTCGTCTACGAAAGACTTATCCAAGTTGTAGTGATTGATTCGCTGTAGAAAACGTGCCTTCTGGCCTGGTGTCTCATAGTTACGGGCATCGCGCTGGCCTATCGACTTGCGCATGAATGCCAATTCGTCATCTGTGATTCCATCCTTTCGGTAATCAGTGATTTCTTTCATGATTTCTACGACAGAGCTATCTGTAGCATCTCCCTTTACACCTGCTTGTGCAGTATAGGGCCCCGCTTCATCATCACTATCAAAAAACGCCCAAGCTCCATAAGTCCAACCTTTGTCTTCGCGCAGATTCAGGTTGATGCGACTGTTGAATGCTCCCCCTAGCGGAAAATTCATCAAGTAAGACTTGTAATAATCTCCAGTGACATCATATTTCATATCGGTCACATAACCAATGCGAATCTCAGACTGTGGAGCATCCGCTTTGTCGACGAGGTAGATTTTGGTGTCCTGAGCAGGTGTGGCCTTTGGCAAAGTTGGGAGCGTCACTTTCTTGGCTGTCCATGACTTCAAAAATGCCAATTGAGGTTTGATTTCCTTCTGAGAGACATCCCCAACGATGACCAATTCTGATACCGAAGGTGAGTAATAGTTGTAATAGAAATTGATCACATCCTCTAGTGTGATGTTTTCCACGGTCTCTTCGATTCCTTCAGTAGGTACTGAGAAAATGTGCTCATCTCCATACAACAACCTCTCATAGACATGATCTGCGATGCTAGATGGATCCTTTCTGGAAGACTTGATTCCCTCCAACTGTTGGTTCTTCAACCTATCAAAATCTGCTGCTGTAAACGCCGGGTGTTTCAAAATCTCCTCCGCCAAGATCAAGGTTTTGGACAGGTTCTTTTTGAGCGCACTGATAGTCATCGTGGTAGAGGATTTTCCTGCAGAGACATTGATTGTGCTGCCCAACTTTCTTAATTCCTCTTGGATTTGCTCCGAGGTATATTTCTGTGTCGATTCATTCATCATGCTGGCGGTCAGAGTCGCCAAACCAGCTTTGGTGGGTGCGTACGCATCCATTTTGTGTCCGCCATTGATCGTCAATCGCAGTGTCACCACAGGTATTTCGTTGGATTCCACACCGATCACTTTGATCCCATTGTCAAATTTGTCCTTCCAAAAATCTGGCACCTTGACCGATGGGTTCGGTCCCAGCGGAGGTCTCTTGCTTCGGTCAAACTGATCACCTGTAGGTCTCTGATAGGTTAGGCCTGAGTAATCAGTAACTGGGAATGGATTCTCCCCCTCTGTCTGCGGTATAAAATTGTCTGGCTGTGCAGTAGCAGTCTCTGCATCTGGCACCACACTTTGGATGATACCTGGCTTGTCCTTGATGTATTTATCAAACACCCTCATGACATCCTCTTTGGTCAGGGAAAGATAGCGCGCCAAATCATGTTTGATCCCATTTGGATTGCCTGTAAATGTCTCGTAACCTGCTAGCTGACTCACTTTACCCTGTACACTTTCTAGACCGTTGATCATGCTCGACTCTCTGTTCGCTTTGAACTTGACCATATCATCATTGCTGACACCATTTTCTTCAAACTCCTTGAGGATTTTTCTCATCTCTCCTTCGAAATCTGACAAAGTTTGTCCTGGAAAAGGCAAGACCAACATGGTAAACTCTCCCGACAACTCACTGCAGGGGTGGAAAGTTGTTGCCTGAATCGCCTTTTGGGTCAATACAAATTTCTTGTAAAAGTATGAACTCTTGCCTGTACCCAATATCTCAGACAGGCAATCCAATGCTGCCTCGTCTTCATGATACAGTGGCACAGTCGGGAAGGTAAACATCAAGGCAGGAAAACGAATATTGCTGTCTACATAGGATACGTATCTATCTTGATCCAATTGTGGCAAATCCAGTTTCATTTCTTCCACTTCTGGCCCTCTTGGGATCACGCCAAAATACTTTTCGGTCATGGCTATCACCTCTTTGACGTTGACATCACCACCCACTGTCAAGGTAGCGTTGTTGGGTCCATACCAGCGCATGAAGAATTTTTTCAAATCGTTCACATCCACTCGATCCAAATCCTCCAACTTGCCTATCGTCAGCCAAGAATAGGGATGGCCAAAGGGATACAATGCGGCAGCATTCACTTCTCTCCATCGGCCATAGGGACTATTGTCATAGTTTTGACCCTTTTCATTTTTAACCGTAGCTCTTTGTACTTCAAATTTCTTTTGTGTCACCGCATCAAGAAAAAATCCCATGCGATCTGCCTCCAACCAAAGAGCCGTTTCCAGTTGATTGCTAGGCATGGTCTCAAAATAATTGGTACGATCTCTATTGGTAGTGCCATTTAGTGTGCCCCCTGATTCGGTGACGATCTTGAAATGCTCTTCGTCGGCCACATTTTCAGATCCCTGAAACATCATGTGCTCGAAGAAATGAGCAAAACCAGATTTATTGAGTTCCTCACGAGCAGATCCTACATGATAGGTCACGTCCACGTGTACCAATGGATCAGAATGATCCTCATGGATAATCAAAGTTAGGCCATTGGCCAATTCATATTTTTCGTAGGGAATGATGAGTTCGTCTCCCTTTCGGGTTACCTTCTCGATCAATTGAGTTTGTGCAAAAGCCGTACTCGTAGCGAACAAGCACAGTACAAGGAATATTTTTTTCATGACGGGTAATGTTTGATTAATTGAATAACGCAATACCAACTAGGTGGTTCTAAAAGTAAGATGTGAAAATCAATAATTACCACAAAATCCGTTTACACAAAAACACTCACAGCATGCTGATTGGCTTAAAAGGTCTATGAATGGTAAACCCTATTTGATTTAATAATCGCAATATTTTAGATTTTCCCTTTTTACAATCTCGATGGGCATGAACTGCTTCTCAACAATCTCCATTTTCATGACCAGATGTTTGTACAAGGTTTGGATGGCGAGGTAGCCTTGGGTTCTGGGTTTTTGATGAATGAGATAATCGATCACACCTTCGTTCATCAAGGCAACATTTTGATCTATCAGGTCATAACCTAGAAAACGAAGTTTCAATTGTTTCTTCCAATCCTTCAACTCTTCTCCAATCACATAGGAACGTGAACTTGGCACAAAAACATGGATAGGCAAGTTCCTAGAAGAAAATCTATGTATCAATTTTTGGATATCCAATCCGTCACGTTCGAAATTCACCTCATGAATACAAGCGTATGAATGTTGTGCGTAATACGACTGCAAGCCAGCTATTCTGGCCTTGATTGCCTCATTGGTCAAATCCTTGGTATGACTCGTGACAATGAACAGTTCGTAATCTTCGTCAAAACCACGATCTAGCAAACTGCCCGCCAACAACCCACTCTGAAATGCATCCTGTCCAATGAATGCAAGATTACCCCCATCGACCAAATTGACATCCACGAATACATAGGGGATTTGGCTTTCCTTCAACAATTCCAAGACACTTCCTTCCTCAGATAGTAAATGCGGAGCGATGACTATTCCATCTAGTTCGTCATCTAGTATCTCTTTCATCGCGTCCAATGACAGGCCGCCTTTTTCCAGAGCATACTCCTTGATACTAAATCCCATTGCTTCCTGTTCCTGTATTCCCAACTGCATTCCTTCCCATTGTTTGCGCCAGTATGACAAACCCTCAGGTAGGATTGCACCGATACGGTAGGTTTTATTCAGCTTTAGGTTGCGGGCATAGACATTGGAGGAGTAGTTTCCTTCCTTGGCGATTTGCAACACTTTGTCTCTGGTCGCTTCTGCCACTCTGCCCCTGTTGTGCAATACTCTGTCAACTGTACCTATAGATACATCCGCTAGTTTTGCAATTTCTTTGATTGTAATTGGTCTAGACATAGATGGAAAAGAATGGCTCAATAATTTTGATTTTATGCGCAATATACTACTTTTGTTGAACTATGTTAACGTACACGCAAAACAGTCCTTCTCAACAAAGGATTTTTTTTAACCACAAATGCGTTAACGTACACACAAATTTAGAAACGCATCAATTATGAAGACATTAGAAGGAAAAGTAGCCGTGATCACTGGAGGTGGTGGCGTATTGTGTAGTACGATGGCTCAGCGCTTGGCCAGCCTAGGCTGCAAGGTCGCAATTTTGGATTTGAACAAAGCCAATGCAGATCAAGTTGCAGACCTCATCATCCAGCAAGGCGGACAAGCCATCGGCGTAGAAGCCAATGTCTTGGTCAAAGAAAGTCTAGACAAAGCACACGAAACGGTCATTGCATCCTTGGGCACATGCGACCTCCTCATCAACGGCGCAGGAGGCAATCACCCTAAAGGCACCACCAGCAAGACACATTTCGAGTTGGCTGACTTAGAGGGCAAAGAAGGCATTACTACTTTTTTTGATCTGGACCCTGCGGGTGTAAAATTCGTCTTTGACCTCAACTTCATAGGGACTTTGCTACCCTGTCAAGTATTTGCCAAGGACATGATGGGCAAAGAAGGCTGTACCATTATCAACATTTCATCAATGAATGCCTTTACACCCCTTACTAAAATCCCAGCATACAGTGGTGCCAAAGCAGCCATTTCAAACTTTACGCAGTGGTTGGCGGTACATTTCTCCAAAGTTGGCATCCGTGTCAATGCCCTTGCTCCTGGATTTTTCCTCACAGAACAAAACAGAAGTCTTCTCACAGAGTCAGATGGCAGTCTCACTGCTCGCGGCAATACGATCATCGAACATACACCGATGGGCAAGTTTGGCGAACCAGAAGATCTGCTGGGAACTTTGGAATGGTTGTGTGGTAGCGGCTCTGCTTTTGTTACTGGAGTGACCATCCCTATTGATGGAGGATTCAGTGCGTTTAGCGGAGTATAAAACGATACAGTATTTTATTTCAAATCCCTTCAAGGGGTTAAAAAATTATGATGTATCCTGTTTGTAGTCTAAGTCTTGAAGGGCTAACTACCAATCAGTTGGAGTACAACTGCTCAGAAGTATAAATCAACAAGTGAATAGTTAATATTAAATATGGAATAGTGATTGACGAAGGTATGGGGCAAATTCGCCCTTGATAATCGGGGATTACTGTGACGGTAACAAGGACAAGAATGAAGCTAGAACAAACGTGGAGATGGTATGGACCTAAAGATGGCGTAACGCTCTCCGATATCAAACAAGCTGGTGCAACAGGAATCGTAACGGCCCTGCACCACATCCCCAATGGTGAAGTATGGACCGTGGAGGAAATAAATAAAAGAAAGAAAGAAATCGAGGCGAGTGGTTTGACATGGAGTGTGGTAGAAAGTGTCCCAGTGCATGAGGACATCAAAAAACGCAACGGCAATTTCCAACGATACATAGACAATTACAAGACTTCCATCAGCAACTTGGGAAGCTGCGGCATAGACACGGTTTGTTACAATTTCATGCCTGTGCTGGATTGGACGAGGACTGATTTGGAGTTTGACTATGGTGATGGTTCTACTGCTTTGCGTTTCGACGTGGTGGCATTTGCGGCTTTCGAATTGCATCTACTGAGACGCCCTGGAGCCGTCCAAGATTACAGCAGCGAAATCCAAGAAAAGGCAAAAGTCTACTTCGAAAAAATGACCGAAGGAGAAAAGCAAAAACTGGTCAGCAATATCATTGCAGGCTTGCCTGGCGCAGAAGAAGGCTACACTTTGGAGCAGTTCCAAACGGTGCTCAACGGTTATGATCACATTGGACCAGCTGAGTTGAAAGCCAACTTGTTTTCTTTTCTAGCTGAAATCGTCCCAACCGCAGAGCAAGCAGGAGTATTGCTTTGTATCCATCCCGATGACCCTCCATATCCGATTTTGGGTCTCCCAAGAGTGGTGAGTACGGAAAAAGATATCGACGAACTCTATGCAGCAGTGGACAGTCCAAACAATGGATTGACCTATTGCACAGGTTCCTTTGGTGTGCGTGCCGACAATGATCTGGCAGGAATGGTTCGAAGATTGGGGCACAGGATACATTTCATCCATTTGAGAGCCACGAAACGAGATGCCATGGGCAACTTTCATGAAGCAGATCACCTCGATGGGGATGTCGATATGTACGCCGTGATGAAAGCCTTGGTTGAGGAACAGGAAAAAAGAGCCAAACAGGGTCGCAAAGATCTCAGGATGCCATTTAGACCTGATCATGGACACAAAATGCTGGATGACTTGACCAAAAAGACAAACCCAGGTTACTCAGCCATTGGGCGATTGAGAGGGCTTGCAGAATTGAGAGGATTAGAATTAGGGATCAGAAGATCGAAAGAAGAATAGATTTACGAGCATCGAGAAAGTCAAGACTTTCTCGATCTAACATTATAATGACTGAATGATGAAACCATTTTTAGACGACAACTTTTTGCTGACCAACAAGGTCGCTGAAGAACTGTACCACAACCATGCTGCAGGCATGCCAATCATAGACTACCACAACCACTTGTCTCCCGAGGCTGTCGCCAAAAACCACAAGTTTGGCAACATCACCGAAGCATGGCTGTATGGTGATCACTACAAGTGGAGAGCCATGAGAGCCAATGGAGTCGATGAAAATCTGATCACAGGATCTGCGTCTGATTATGAAAAATTCGAAAAATGGGCCGAAACCGTTCCTTATACAATGCGAAACCCTTTGTATCACTGGACACACCTCGAACTCAGACGATATTTTGGAGTCAACGACTTGTTATCCCCTAAAACAGCTAAAGATGTTTATGAAAGAGTCAATAGCAAATTGCAACTAGACTCACATACCTGCGCGGGCTTGTTGAAAGGGATGAAAGTCGAGGTACTATGCACGACAGATGATCCAATTGACAGTTTGGCGTTTCACAAGCAGATTGCGGATCAAAATATGGGTCTTCAGGTATTCCCTACTTTCAGGCCAGACAAGGCCATGGGCGTAGATGACCCGATGAGCTACAAAGTTTACTTGGCTAAGTTAGAAACAGCAGCTAACACGACCATCGACAGCTTGGATTCATTGATGGCGGCACTACAATCAAGGGTGGATTATTTCCACGAAATGGGTGGCAGAGTCTCTGATTTGGGTCCCAACCAAATCCCAATGGTCAATCCAAAAGCTCAAAACCTAGCGCAGAATTTCAAGTCTGTCCTAGAAGGTAAGAAATTAGGCTTGGAAGAAACCGAAAGCCTGCAAGCTTACATCCTGACAGAAATGTGCAAGATGTACCACGCCAAAGGTTGGTCCCAGCAGTTCCACCTCGGTGCATTGCGCAACAACAACGAACGTGCCTTGAGAGAAATAGGTCCTGACACTGGATATGACTCGATGGGTGATTTCAGTCAGGCAGAAAGAATGTCCAAGTTCTTCAACAACCTCGACAATACAGATCAATTGGCCAAAACCATCATTTACAACCTCAACCCTAGAGACAACGACCTCTTCGCAACGATGGCGGGCAACTTCAACGATGGCAAGATCATCGGCAAGATGCAGTTCGGTACAGGATGGTGGTTCTTAGATCAAAAAACTGGAATGGAAAATCAAATCAACTCTCTGTCCAACATGGGGCTACTGAGTCGATTCGTAGGGATGCTTACGGATTCTAGAAGTTTCTTATCTTTCCCTAGGCATGAGTATTTCAGAAGAATCCTCTGCAACCTGATCGGTACCGATGTGGTGAATGGAGAACTCCCCCACGACATGAGTTTGTTGGGGCAGACCGTAGAAGACATCTGCTACAACAACGCTAAAAACTACTTTGGATTCAAAAGTTGAATCCAAAGTAGACAACATTTAAATAATTCAATGCAATAGTTTCTATAAAATACAATCGATTGTATTACCATTGCATCTAGGTATAACATGAACAAATGAAAGCATACTGGAGTAAGTTATTTTTGCTGGCTGGACTCAGCATGACCCTATTGGGTGGCTGTGCCAAAATCAAAGAGATCAAGACGCTCAAATTAGCGCACGGCCTCAATGACACCCACCCTGTACACCTTGGCATGCTAGAGATGGCGCGCCTACTTGAAGAGATTTCGGAAGGCAAGATGACCATTGACATCTATTCCAATGGTCAACTCGGTCAGGAAAGAGATCTGCTGGAGCTATTGCAAATCGGTAGTCTCGACATGACCAAAGTCTCCGCGGGCGTATTGGAAAACTTCATTCCAGAAATGAAAGTTCTGACACTGCCCTACATTTTCAGAGATTCAGCCCATACTTGGAGTGTACTTCAGGGGCCAGTAGGTAGAGAATTATTGGATAGCGGAGAAGGATATTGGTTGAGAGGATTGTGTTTTTATGATGCTGGAAGCAGAAGTTTTTACTCCAAAAGCAACCCCATCGAAAAACCTGAAGATTTGGCTGGATTGAAAATCCGTGTGATGAACAGCCAATCTGCCTTTGACATGGTCAATGCACTGGGTGGCTCTCCTACTCCAGTATCTTTTGGGGAATTATACACAGCCCTGCAGCAGGGAGTCGTGGACGCGGCAGAAAACAATGCTCCGAGTCTCTACACATCCAGACATTACGAAATTTGCAAATATTACTCTATCGACGAACATTCGACGATTCCAGATGTATTGATCGTAAGTACCTACCTGTGGAACAAACTCACGGATCAGGAAAAAGAATGGTTGCAGGCAGCTGCGGATCAATCTGTCGCTTACCAAAAACAGGTCTGGGCAGCATCCGTTCAGGAAAGTCTTCAAAAAATACAAGAAGCTGGTGTACAGATTGTTTATCCCGAAAAATCACCCTTTCAAGACAAAGTCAACCATCTGTATGATGCCTACCAATCCAATCCGGCTATCTACAACTTGATCAATCAGATCAGAACCACAGGACTAGACACAGTACAAACAACACCGTGATGACGAGAGAAAGACTAGACAAAATATTAGAAGCAGTGCTGAGCATGTTGCTCGGACTCATGGTACTCAATGTACTATGGCAGGTAGCTTCCCGCTATTTACTCAATGACCCGAGCATATTCACGGATGAATTGGCTCGCTACCTACTGATATGGGTAGGGCTGGTTGGAGCAGCCTATGCCAGTGGCAAGCACATGCACGTATCTATCGCCCTACTAGAAAGAAAACTAAACGATGAACAGAAGAAGATTCAGAACAAAGTAATCTATGTATTGGTCATTCTTTTTGCAGTCGTGGTTTTGATCATCGGAGGGAGTAGATTGGTTTATATCTCCTTCATTCTAGGGCAGCAATCCTCAGCGATGCAGATTCCTTTGGGTTATGTTTACCTCGCGCTCCCACTCAGCGGACTCTTAGTTTGCTATTACACCATTCATGATTTATTAAACGCCGACAATTGATGGAAAATCTAGAAATATACATCCTGGTTTTGAGTTTCCTATCTCTACTCATCATAGGAGTACCCGTAGCATACAGTGTAGGTTTGGCCTCCTTATTTACCATCTTGGTCAATATAGATTCCATGCCAGCATTCACCACCATCGCTCAGCGCATGGCGACTGGTTTGGACAGCTTTTCGCTCCTGGCCATTCCATTTTTTGTTCTGGCAGGACAGATCATGAACCAAGGAGGAATTGCACAACGACTGATTGCTTTTGCCAAGGCATTGGTGGGCTCATTCCCAGGAGGATTGGCTTATGTCAACATCATAGGAGCGATGCTATTTGGAGCCATCTCTGGTTCGGCAATGGCTGCTGTATCGGCTATCGGAGGTACTTTGGGTCCAAGGATGGAAAAAGAAGGCTATGAAAAATCATACAGCGCGGCAGTAAATATTACCTCATCGACTACTGGTTTGATTATTCCTCCGTCCAACATTCTGATTGTTTATTCATTGGCAAGTGGTGGTGTTTCTATCTCAGCATTGTTCTTGGCTGGTTACATTCCTGGCATATTGATGGGATTGGCATTGATGCTGGTCGCTGCTGTCTATGCACAAATCAAGAAATACCCACGAGGAGACAAAGCTTCTCTTAGAAACATACTGGTGACTTTTGTCCAAGCTTTACCAAGTTTGATGATGCTGGTCGTCGTGATTGGTGGAATCGTCGTAGGAATCTTCACCGCTACGGAGGCATCAGGTATTGCCGTACTTTACACGCTGATTCTTTCCTTGATCTACAAGGAGCTTTCTTTCGAGAAAATCAGACAAATCGCCATTGGTTCTGTGGGCACTACCTCTGTAGTGACCTTGCTCATCGCATGCTCGATGAGTATGTCATGGGTGATGGCCTATGCTGACATCCCACAAGCGGTTACCTCAGCTTTGCTGACCGTATCAGACAACCCGATCATCATTTTGCTACTCATCAATATCCTCTTACTATTTGTAGGTATATTCATGGATATGACGCCAGCAGTTTTGATTTTTACGCCGATATTTTTGCCAGTTACTACTTCTATTGGTATTGATCCGATTCATTTTGGGATCGTGATGATCATGAACCTATGCATCGGTCTATGTACACCTCCAGTTGGTTCTGTATTGTTTGTAGGTATCGGGGTAGCGGGCATTTCTTTGGAAAAAGTACTAAAACCCATGCTACCACTTTTTATCGCAATGATCGCAGTCCTGATGCTGGTGACTTATATTCCAGAACTCAGTTTGTATTTACCAAGACTATTTGATTAAAATATGGTGATCGATTAGCTAAGTCGAAAAAAATACTTACTTTAGGAATCCCGATCCCCTCCTACCTGATTTTCCTGTATTTGATGAAAGATTAAGACAACATAATTACTAGAAGCATGAGAAAGACAGGACTATTTTATCTATTGTTGATATTTGTGACCCACCTATCAATGGGTCAAAGCATTAAAGTCGGATTACTTTTTGACCAATTTGCCAGTGCAAGGTGGGAAGTAGACGCTGGCAATCTAAAAGAAGAATTTAGCAAACTAGGAGTCGAAACTATACTCAAAGTCGCACATTCCAGTATTGAAAAACAAATTGCCCAAACTCAGGAACTGGTCGACGAAGGAGTCAACGCCATCATTGTAGTAGCAGTAGATGGCAGCAACTCTTCCGCCATCATAGACATTGCCAAAGCCAACAATGTAATCGTAGTGGCATACGACCGCCCTATCTTGGACAATCGTGTAGACCTTTACGTTTCCTACAACAACCTGGAGGTAGGTAAGATGCAGGCCAAATCTATGATGGAGACCGTAAAAAATGGAAACATCATTCTGATCAATGGCCCTGTGGCAGACATCAACGCTATCCAATTCAGAAAAGGTCACTTGGAAACCCTCAAACCTTATGTAGAATCTGGTCAAATCAAGATCGTTCAAGATTTGGTATTGGACAACTGGAGTGATGTAAGCGCACTCATGAGACTATATGAGGTCGCACCTGACTTTACACAAATCAAAGGTGTAATATCAGCCGTGGATTGGTTCAACGATGCGGCCATCGAATATGCAGGTGACTCAGCGATATTTACAAACATCTACATGACAGGACAAGACCCCTCTACCGCTACGGCCATCAAAATTGAAAAGGGAATTCAAAACATGACCGTTTTCAAGCCGATAGATGTACTATCCAAAAAAGCGGCTGAAATGACCATGGCCAGGTTAAAGAAACAGGAGATCAAAGGGCTACAAAACTACAGCATCGGTGAGTACACACTGAGCAGTTACCTATTCAACCCTATATTCATTGACAAAAACAACCTCAACGAATACAGGAGCCAATTCAACAAATAAGACTTTACTACTTTTTCAGAAATTTAATGCACTGAGGAGATACCACACCGTGGATCTCCTCTACTTTTTTGTACAAACCCGTCTCGGTATCCAAGTCCAAAACACTGATAAAGTCCGATCGCTTGTTGGCCACCAGAATGTACTCTCCAGATGGCTCGATCTCAAATGCCCTTGGCCACTCCCCTCCACATGATCTAATGTCTACCACTATCAAGTCACCACTCTCTGGATTTATCTGACAAATCGCCAAACTATTGTCGCCTCGATTAGAAGCATACAAATATTGTCCGTCTGGGGTGATGTGTATGTCGGCCGACTTATTGAACTCAGTAAAGTCTGATGGTAGAATGCTAACCACTCCAATCAAATCCCCGATCCCTTTCTCCGAATCAAAATGATACGCCATGACATGACCAGTCAATTCTGCCAAGACATAGATGTATCGGTTATTGGGATGAAAAGCCACATGTCTGGGTCCATAACCTGCCTCCACTTGCGTGACAGATACGGGCTGGGGATTAAACTCCCCTGTCTGAGAAACACGGTAGGTCAACACTTGATCCACACCCAAATCAGTCACCACGACCAGATCTCCCTCCGGCGCAGGCAATATCATGTGCGTATGCGCTTTTTCTTGTCTCTCTGTGTTGATACTGGATCCCTCATGTTGCACACGACTGATTTCATCTCCCAAACGACCTGCTGCATCCAGTGCATAACTCACCGCTGTACCAGATGAATAATAAGCCACCATCAAGTACTGTCTATTGTCCGCAAGGCCGACATAGCAAGGACCATCACCCGTCAATCCGATCTGGTTGATCAGGCTGAGTTGACCAGTCGACACATCTATTTGATACCCCTGAATACCCTCTCCATTGATGCTGTAGAGTCGCTGATTTTCTGCATCTATTGTCAAGTACGATGAGGTTTTAATCGTGGATTCTTTGGAAACATAATTCAATTTTCCTGTTGAAGGATTCCAGTTGTAGATTCCAATGCCCGATTCATCCACATCACTGCTCGAAGAAACATATACCCAATATTCATCTGCACCTTGATACAGACCACAGGACATCAGAAAAGTAAGAAACAAAATCAGCAAGCTACGTATCATGTCGGTGTATTTACAATCCGACACAAGTTATATTTTCCCTCTGGAATCAAAAAAATGTGATCGAAAGAGTTGATCATTTTGTACGATCCTACCCCTTCTTTCGGATTTTCAATAGGTTACGAATTCCTAATTTTCAGATATGAAATTCTAAAAAGTGTGCAAGGTGCACACTCTTACTATCAACTAATTTTTAAGCATGATGAAAACAAGATTACTTTATCTAGGCATAGGATTATTCCTATCCTTGAGCTCACAAGCAACCACCTACAACTGTAATACGGTGCAACAAATCCTAGACGCCCTCGCAGCAGTCAGTGCGGGTGACGAAATTGTCATCGCATCTGGAACTTATACTTCCTCCGCATCGATCAACGCTGCTTACTATTACTCTGGAGCCAACGGCACTGCCTCCAATCCTATCACGATTCGAGGGGCCTCTTCGTCAAACCGTCCGCATCTGAAAGGAACCTCAATCAGCAGCAGAACAGTCTTGAGGATTGAGGGTGACTATTGGATTGTCAAAGATCTAGAAATATCCACCGGACAAAAAGGATTGGTATTTGACAACTCCAATTACAGCAAAGCCATCCACTGTTCCATTCATACTTTTGGCAATGAAGCCGTACATGTGAGAGATGGCTCAGATTACGTAACCATCGATGATTGCAGCATCTATGATACAGGCAATGTCAGCCCTGGTTTTGGAGAAGGGGTCTACATAGGCACTGACAAAGGATCATGGAGCAGCTACGATCCATCCGTAGATCACACGACCGTCAAAAACTGCACCATCGGCCCTGACATCAGAGCCGAGGCTTTTGACATCAAAGAAGGTACCAGCGAAACCATCGTAGAGTATAACACTGTCCATGGACAAGGTATCTCAGGTGATAATTATGCGGATTCCTTCATAGACTTGAAAGGCACACGTACCTACGTCAGGTACAACACCTTCAATCAAAATAACGAACCCATCATCACCAAAGGAATCGCAGTAACAGATCGGAGTGTTGATCTATCTGGCTATGACCATGTGGTACACAACAATACCTTCAACATGGATGGCAGCACGGGCAACGTACTAGAAGCCTACAGCGGCACATCCAATGTCTATGCTTTCGACAATAACCGAAATCCCTCAGGAGATCTGTACAACAACCGCGTGACAGAATCTTGCCCTACGTGGTATGGCTTCTGCAATGGTGGTGGCAGCAACAGTCTCCCGACAGTCTCGATCACATCACCATCCAATGGTGCCACATTCACAGCAGGAGCCAATGTGGTGATCACCGCTACGGCTAGTGACAGTGATGGCAGCATCGCCAAAGTAGAATTCTACAATGGATCGACCAAACTGTCAGAGGACAGCTCCAGTCCCTACAGCTATACTTGGAGCAATGTCGCAGCAGGCAGCTACAACCTCTCTGTCAAAGCCATCGACAATGACAATGCCAGCAAGACTGCTGCTGTATCCATCACAGTCAACACCAGTGGTGGAGGTGGCAGTTCGTCCGATTTGAGTGTGGCCTACGAATGTGGTGACACCAACCCTAATGACAACAGCATCAAACCCTACGTCCAAATTGTCAACGACGGCTCTTCATCCGTCGCATACAATACCTTGAAAATGAGGTACTGGTTTACCATGGAAGGATCAGCTACACCTAAATTCTATTGCGACTATGCGGCTCTTGGCAAATCCTATATAGCTGGCAGTTTCGTCAATACGTCCGGCAGCAATTATTATCTGGAGGTCTCCTTTGCATCTGGTGCTGGATCACTCTCTGCCAATGATGACTCTGGGAATATCAAGTTGAGAATCACGAAATCGGATTGGTCCAACCACAACGAAACGAATGATTATTCCTTTGACCCCAGCTACACCTCCTATGCTGATTTTGACAAAATCACTTTGTATCAAAATGGCAACCTGATCTGGGGAGATGAACCGAGTGGTGCTGCCAGAAGCAGGAGTGCTGAGATATATGCAGACGAATTGCTTCTATCTGAGACCTTGATTTATCCCAATCCAACCCAAGATCTGCTCACGATTCGTCCTGACCAAAAATATGCAGGAGGACAGATGAAAATCATGAGCTTGACAGGGCAAGAGGTTTATTCAGAAATCCTTCCGATAGACACTGACCTTCGGGTCGACACGCAAAACCTCTCGCGTGGTTTCTACTTGGTCGTCCTCAGCAAAGACGCTCACCAACATAAGTTGAGAATACTGAAACAATAATTCCTGCTATTCTATACATACTTCAAATCCCCGTGTCGATTGACATGGGGATTTTCTTTTGTCAATTGCATTGGACTGGCTGATTTGATACCCCCTGCTAGGTATAAAAAGGATAAATACAAATAATATTCTGTCACGGCTGTTTTTATCATTCCATGCAAAACATCTACCATGGAGCATTTTTCCTAGGCGCAAAGCACTGTACAAG
This sequence comes from Reichenbachiella agarivorans, assembly GCF_025502585.1. Taxonomy (NCBI): domain Bacteria; kingdom Pseudomonadati; phylum Bacteroidota; class Cytophagia; order Cytophagales; family Reichenbachiellaceae; genus Reichenbachiella; species Reichenbachiella agarivorans. The sequence continues at coordinate 564,097 of NZ_CP106679.1, forward strand.
GCGGATTACTGTATTACTATGATAGTGCTTCGACTTTACAAAAGTCGAAGAGCGAAGGGGTACTTACAGATTATATTTTGGTTTTATGGAAGGTAAGACCTCTTTTAGTTTTGACCAATAAGGTTGCCATTCTTCTAGTAATTGTACAGTTGTAAACTTCATTTCACAGTAATTCATCTTCTTTTGAAAATTTGGATCGTTACATAATTTAGAAATTATTACCCCTCTAAAGAGTCTATCCCCCATACCACTTAATATACCATTCCAATCTTCTCCCTCAGACTCCAAGCGATCCATCTCGGCCAATACATTGGGAAGAAAACTATACCTCTCTATAAACGCTTTACCTTCATTTTCTATGTAGGAAATATATGAAGTCGCAAAATCTTCTGCTTCTTTTTGTGTCTCAAGAATTCGTTCATTCAAGCTATCGGGTAAATCACTAAATTTGATAGTTGGTAGATGATACTTCTCTTTCTTTTTCGACTGAATTAAATCATTCGTCGGAATTCCAATTCTTAAAATATAATCTTCAATATCGTAATGAGTTAAGAACATAGGAGCCACTCCTATCATGCCACTTGAGTAGAAGTTGAAAAAAAAGTGAACCACTAAATTGTTGTTGGTATTCAAAACGTATGTAGGATCTCCGCCTGATAAAAATGGCGTATAACCTTTGCCCACAAGATAAGGGGTTAATACCCCGAAAAAAACACTTTTCCTTTCCGTTTTATTCATACAATTCAATTTTTATTTGGCTTATATATGTAACCTTTATAGTCATTCACAGAGATTTCTGATATATCAATTGAAGCTTTACCCTGATCACTTACTTTGTATGTTTTAATCTTAGCATTGGTTAAATTATCACTTTCTAATAAGCTCACATTCTTATTTGATGCACTTTTACCTTGGGCTCTATATTTTAACTTCAAATCTTCCCCATTTGCCAATTTCTTCCATCCCTCCTTTTGACGAGGTGTATAGCTTGTGCCTGAGCTCAACTTAGTCTCAATAATAATGATATCTTCTATTCCATCAGGTGTTTGCCTTACCAAAACAATATCCGCCTTCTGTTATTAAAGGTACTTCTTTATAGATGTCGTACTCTTTTAACGCCGCAGAGCTTATTCCTACTTTTTCAGCCAAATCATCAAACAGCTGTCCTGTCTCATCATTACAAGTGTATACAATATCGTAGGACACATTCTGCCCTCCAATAAGCCATTTTCCTACCTTTTGTACGATTGTGTACCCATTTCTGAATTTTTAGAATCCCAAACTCAGCTAACTATGAGGACAACAAAATGAAAGATAAACATGAATACAAATTACTCTTATTTACAAAGAAAAATGAAAAGAGCAATGCTGCTGGTAGCATCGATTGCTTTGACTACTCTAGCAGTGTCTTGTTCTGAAGACAAGGACGATCCGACTCCCATTCCTGTCGTGACAGCCATCAATCCTACAAGTGGTGAGCCTGGTGACAATGTCACCATTACAGGTGTTGATATGGATGCCGCTACATCAGTAACATTCAATGGCGTAGCTGCGACGATCGTCTCCAACAGTGCTACTGAGATCGTAGCTACAGTGCCTGAAGACGCTACCACAGGAAAAGTATCTGTGACCACAGCAGGTGGAGTAGGTGTCAGCCCTGATGAATTCACTGTTGTCATAGCAGGAGCAGTACAAGTAGAGTCAATCAGCTCTATCTCTGCTGTCGTAGGCGACAATATAACCTTGACGGGTATAGACATGATGACGGTATCTTCTGTCAAAATCGGGGCGGTAGAAGCTACCATCGTAGAAACAACTGAGACGACTGCCACAGTCACTGTCGGAGAAGGCAGCATGTTGGGACTCAACAACTTCACCATCGTCAACAATGGTGGAACGACTACCACCTCTACCGAGACGCTTCCTTTTTATGTCATCAAGAAGATCGATGAGGCATTCTGGGGTACATTTGACAACCCTGAAGCAGATGCGCGTGCCTTCGGTGGTGGTGGAGCTGATCCAGAGGAATCTACTGCACATGATATCAGTTCAGCGGTAGTTGATATCGCAGAATACCTACCCACTGCAATAGATGGCAATTTCTTCCACATGGAGGGATACAGTTCCACAACCATATCGGGATCATACATGACGCAGCGTTTTACTGGATCTCAAACCGCTGGTGTATTTACAGACTTTTTTGGAGATGCTTCAGTAGATGATATTTATTTCAACGTGCAAATCAACTTTGGCAACCTGCCTGATGGATACAAGACTTCTGAGATTCCAGAAGATGTGCTTTGTGATTTCAGAATCAGAGATATTGTCAACAATGATGATTTCGAATACTATCCTACTTGGATTGGATTGGAAGCCATGGGTTATACTCCTGACGAAAACGGCTGGTGGAGCCTTTCTATCCCACTGTCTATGTTCGTTGATGGTAGCTTGACTATTGACAACTTTGATGCCGAGCAAGTGCAGAGATTTGGGATCGCCAATCGTAGAAACTACGGTACAGGTGGAACCGCTGGTGTGACTGTCACTGCTGCTGATGGTGGTGTTTTGGCCACTACGAGCTTTGACAATGCCATCATCACAGTGGGCGGCCCGATGTACAAATAATCATTACGTTTTAGTTTATAAAATAAACAGGCGAGCCAAATGGCTCGCCTGTTTTTGTATTGTTATCAAAGAATCGTAAATCACTAAAAGCGACAACTATTTGTCAATTGCTACAGTTCTAAACTCTCACAATTTTCATCAATGGTTCAAATGAATACAACGCAGCTCTTCTTCCTGAGGCTTCACCCTTTTGAACCAAATAGCCATTATCTAATAGTTTTTTAGTGATTATTGCTGCTGTTGCGGTTGGTATGCCAGAAGTTGAAGTAAATTTATTATTTCTAAAAACTGGATTTGTAAAAACAAAATCAAGTGCATTCAAACTCCACTTTGAGGATAATAGGTCTGTAAATTCATTTTTCATTTGTTCATAGAGAGTCCTTATGTTTTCAGCAATTTCTAAGTTTCGAATTGCTTGATTCTCCACTGCAATCAAAAAAAACCGAATCCATTCTTCCCAATTATTTTTCTCCGAAACCTGCCGCATTGTATCGATATACAAGTCCTTATTTTCTTCTAAAAAGCCACTTATATAAAAATGAGGTTGTGACAATATCCCTTCCTTCCATAAAAACAGGGTAATAAGCATTCTTCCAATTCTTCCATTTCCATCTTGAAAGGGGTGTAAAGCTTCAAATTCTACGTGCATTAATGCCGTCTTTATCAATGCAGGATCATTGCTTTCTTTTAAATATTGAAATAATTTTTCCAGTCCTTCATCCAGTTTTTCCAGGCTTATTGGGATAAACTGTATTTTCTTCTTGATTTTATCTGCTAAATAATTTTGTTCGGTTTTGAATGCTCCAGGAGATTTTGCCGCCCCTCTACCTAGATACAAAAGTTGTTGATGCATTTGCTTTATAAAACTGGCAGATAATAAATAACCTGTTTCCAATGCATTTTGCGCATTTTTCAGTGCTCTCTGATACAATACAGTCTCAATAACATCAGATCGCACATTCAAATTGTCTCCGTCATCGTCTGCTTCATATTGTAAAATCTCATCCATTGTACTAACAGTCCCTTCAATCCTTGATGAAATTACAGCCTCTTGATTTCTTAATGGAGCTAATAAAATTTCATTATTGTGCAGGTTTTTCAGCATCTGATCAAATCGAGCTAAGGCATCTGTGGCATTGATGATTTCCTTTATGAAATTTCCATAATTTATGTTTTGAGGTGGAAATTGATCATAATGATAATTGATAGCTTCTGTTGTATTATAATCCATCTACACACCCATTTTTGAGTACCAGATATAGATAAAAACAATAACCAAATCGATTTGATTCTTGTATTTACAGTAATACAAGAATCAAAGTAGTTTGATATCTAAAAGTTGTAAACAAAGTATTTTGATTCTCAAAAAATCACCCAAACAGGAAACAAAACATTTTGATATCTAAAAGTTGTAAACAAACCCTATTGACCCTACGATTATTAATTAATCAACAAACAAAACATTGTGCTTTCGCATTTAGTCAATTAAGGTCTTTTAAGGTAAAAAATTGGCAAAATCTTACCTCTTCAACCTCTCTCTCAACTGGTAGTCAAACAGGGAGGGTACTAGCCATAGGTTCACATTTTCGTCCGAGATATACGCATTGGGTTCGTAATGGATCGTGATGGGACGATTGGCATGTATGCCTACCAATCTCGCAGCAGGGCCATCTTTCATGCCATTCAAAATGACGGGCTTGGTAGCATCCAAGCCATTACCGAACTGCACATCGATGTTCCAGAAGGTGGTGAATGCACCATGAGAAGGCTTCCAATAACCAGCTCCCCCACCCGCAAACAAAGGATAAGAACCGTCCTCCAAACTCGTCGCATACACCCGAATGTTGTCAAACAGATTTTGGTGATTGGCACCAGAGTGCTGATCCAAAACTGGTACTTGGTACACGACACAGTTTTGATAGACACTCTTCGTCGCATGCGTATTGAAACTCAACGGATGCGTCACGATGTTGCGCACCGATAGATTCCTGACCAGGATGTTGTGTACGCTACCCATACTCACAGCATAGTGCGCAGTTTTGTCTCCTGACGTCTCTATGTCTGCGATAGTCACATTGGCAGATTGCTCTGTGAGTATGCCGCTGTCTGCATTTTTGATTTTGATGTCCTGCACCCAGCCGTTGTACATGTTGGTAAGGTAGATGGCATTGTATCCGTCCTCGACGTGATGTGCGATGTTGGGCGCCATCGGAAACTCGATGTTGAAATGCTCAATTCCTACTTCCTCCAAATGTTTCCACTCCGTCATGACAGGCTTCCACTGTGGATTGATGTCATGGAGCAAAGGATCTTTGATCGTCACCTGATTGCCTTTGATCTCAGTGATCAACACTTGCTGCATGACGAGGGCATGATTGGGGTAATTGTAGTGATGCGAACCAACCTTCAGATCAGCATCATCATATATAGAAGAGATCAACGAACCTTTCTTTCCGTCCTTGTTGTACCACTCGATTTGGACCACATCACCTACCGCCAATTTGCTGGCAGATTGTACTTCAATGAGCTGTCGGCCTCTTTGGCCAGAGAGCAATTGAGCAAGTACTTTCGGTTTGGTATCGTACTTGTCCAAATAAGACTTGACCCGCTCTCCTGGTACACGTACCCATATCATGCCGCCAGACCAAGCGTATTGAGAAAAAGGCAAATCCAAATTGTTTTCTGGTTCTCGTTGACGCTTATCGAGTTCAACAAGGTACTCCCTGAGTTCTTGGAGCTCTGGGGGATTGGCCAAATACCGCATGGGTCGTGGGTAGTAGAGGGTCGTGCCCTGCTCACCACTACCCGCTCCTCTCAGGCAGATGTTGCTTCTGGAAATGTATAAGATTTCGCTAAGGATGATTCTCCCTTTGGGGAATTGCAGGACTACTTTTCCTTCGGTCTCGTTGGCCATTTTCATGGCTTTGAGCAGTGCCTGGCTATCATCGAGTCCATCATCTGCTACCACGCCAAAATCTGTCACATTGATGACAGTACCTGAGGTAGAAACTGGAATCTGCTCCTCAGAAAAATGATACCCAGCATAGGAATAATCAGGCAAATAGATTTCCTCTTTTAATTCTGCATCAGTCAAAATTGCAGGAAGATTTTGTGACTGACTAGTATAAAAACCACTCAAAAGTGTAGCAGTCAAAAGTGCAATTTGCAATCGGTTTTTGGTCGTCGAAATGATTTTATGATTTGTACTTTTCATGTCAATTATCAATTTTATGATCAAAAAAGAAAAAGAGCGTGTCGCCCTTTCTTTTCCATTAAGCCCTGTTCATCACTGTGTTCTAAAAATAAGTTTTGATCCTCAATTCTTGATGATCTTAAAAACCTCTATGGAATCTTTCATGTCTACACGAAGGAAATATATCCCTTGACTCAAACCAGCAGTTGATAATTCCATCTTATTTCCCTCCTCATTCTTCCACTTGAGATTAGTACTCTTGCCAGAAAAATCAAACAAACTCACATTCTGTATTGGCTCATTGGATTGTACTGTCAATACATCTTTGGTTGGGTTGGGATAGACCAAAACATCGTCCGATACGAGATCAGATGACAATATTTCAGATGAGCCAATTGATATACTAATCGTCTCAGAGTTTTCACTCCCCAGATCATCCACAGCCACCGCTTTGAAAACATAGCTACCTGCTTTCATTCCAAACAGTGCAGGGTCAGCATCACTGCGCTCTCCCCATTTGAATGGTGATCGGGTATCGCTCCTCAGCAATTTGCCATTCATGTACAAGTCAACTTGGACGATCGTCCCATCTTCATCACTGGCACTTACCTCTACTATCAGATCTACTCCTTCGTCCAACACTTGTTGGTTGGTAGGCGAAAGGAACGAAAGTGCGGGTGATGCATTGGCAATTACCGTCAATTCGTCTACCGCCGTGAGGCCATCATTGTCAGTTGCAATGACTTTGAGTACATGCTCTCCTGATGGCAAGACCAACAGCGGATCGACAGTCGCATCTTGCCCCCAAACAAATGGTGAGGCAGTAATGGTTCTGACCAACACATCATCTAGGTACAACGAAACTGCAGCAAGTGTCCCGTCCTCATCACTTGCGCTCACTGTTGCGGTCAACAATACTCCCGCCTCGACAACTGCTCCATTTTTAGGAGAACCAATCTCTACTTTGGGTGCTTTACCGATCGTAAAATCCAAAGTCGTAGTGGTTGTATTCCCATCATTGTCAGTTCCGATGGCCTTCAATCGGTACTTGCCCGCAGGCATGTCAAACAACAAAGGATCGGTCAATTCGTCCTCTCCCCATAGATAGGGAGCAGTATCAATTTCTCGTTGTAGTTGATCGTTGATATACAATTGCACCTTGGAGATCGTACCGTCTGGATCGGCAGCTTCTATCTGTACTGGCACATCTGCGCCAATCAGCAGTTCTTGACCATTTTCAGGTGTGATGAATCTGACAGTTGGCAGTGTATTTTGTTGATCCAATCTGAGTGCCAATTGTGCCTCAAAGAGAGAACGAGGTTCTACCATCTGATCAGGCAATTGATGCAATCCCTCATGGAGAAAGTTGACAGTCATGTTGGACTGAAACCCTACGAAGTAAGGTTCTGCATAGGTGTTTCCATTTCGGATATCCACACTCCAAAAATCATAAGTCAAGGTCTTGGATGACTGGTGACGAAAATTCCAAAAAGTCAGACCTCTTCCATGATGAGGATAGCTTTCGTATGGCCCCCCATTCTGATTAAAAACTCCTCCTAGCACATCATCAACCAAGGTAGCGTATGGTTGTCCACTGTGACTGTCAAAAGACTGATCTTGTGACATACTGCATCGTAGATATACAGTATTCACTCCTGAATAACCTGTACCTGGCCCGTGATGCGTATCTGCCTGATCCTCGCAGTCTTTGACCAACAGTCCGTACCCTCTGCGTGTCAAGAATGAAGCATGTCCTTGTTTGCCAGAGATGACCACATCCTGGATGGTTACGCCAATAGATTGTCGCACGTCGATGACCTGATTCCAACTGCGAAACTCACAATCTCTGACCCAGCTATTCTTTACATTTTCGAACTGTATGGCATTCCAAGCATAGTCATGGATGTCGTTTTTGTGGTGGACAAAGTCTTCAGGGTAATTTTCCCAATCGCTGGTAAAAAGGATGTCTTCCACACCTATTTCGCTGATGACATTGTGCCTGCTGACCTGATAGCGAATGTCAAGAAGAGGTAAATCTGTCTGAATTGGATTGACGAAAGTGAGGCGATTGCCGCTGATCTCTTTGATGACGTGGAGCTCATACAAACTCATACCTCCTCCTGATCCAAAGAGTCTATACCAATTTTCGGACAACTCTAGATCACCAAAATGCGCTCTGGCAAATGCCTCACTCTGATGGCTGAGCAAGACATCTTGTCCTACCTCAAAGACGCTCCCGTCTTGGACGATGATGTCATAATCACCCCTATCTGCAGAAGCCGTCATGTAACTACTAGCGGGAACAATCGAACCCGCAGGTGTAAACTCAAACTGCCAATGGCCGTTGAGCACGCGCATTTCTTTCATAAAAATCTCTGTTCCCCCATCTCCAGCACCACTGCCTTTGAGGACGACACTGTCTCTTGTGATGGAGATTTTATTACCCGTATTGTTGTCGCTGCTGACGATAAATTTGCCGGATGGAAAGAAAACCACCGCTGGTCCATCATGAAGCTGTGCTGCGTCGATGGTTGACTGAATCGCATCATCATCAAAAAGCTCATCGTCGGCGATGGCACCATAATCTGTGACATCAAAATAAGTCCAAGTCGCTACCGACGGAATCTCCAACTCGGAGAAGTGGTAACCTGCAAAAGAGTAATCCGTCAATTCTGGCGTGACTCCTGCGGCTTTGTCAGCTTGATAGTCTAGCCATATCTGTGGGGTTTGTGCTGCAGACCCCACAGATATACCTAACACCAAGAATAGTGTACCCAAGTATTTCATAATCGCTTTTTTAAATTTTTCTCTGATACATCGACATCAATCACAAGTTTTGGAATCAATGTCGATGGTATTATTTTGATTCTATATGATTGATGGCGGAAACTGCATTTCAGTCATATAGATTTCTAGTTTGCTTCAACTTTCACCCTCCAGTCGGGCAGGCTCTTACTTTTTGATCTCTAAAAATGATCCCTTGAAATTTTGATTCAACACGGTCATCTGCAAGATTGATGAGAGCTTGTCTGGTTTCACAATGATGGATGCCTTGCCATTGGCCATTTTGATGGATTCGCTACCTGTAGGTGTACCTTGATTGCGAAGCAATTCGCCACCCTTCATGCACTGAAAGTACACACGCTCCTCATAATCGAGACATCTACGTCCCTCCTTGTCTACAGCGGTTGCACTCACTAAGTAGTCTCCATTCTCTTGCAACACATAACTGAGCCTCAAGTCATCTGGCGTACCTGCTTGCTCAAAACTATAGCTAATCGTCATTGAATCTGACGACACTTCCTGATTGCCCTGATACCCTACTGCGTGGAGTTCGTTTTGTCCTGCGTCAAAAAGCACATCCCAGTTCAAGCCACAGGCTGGAAATTGCGTGATGTCTCTGGTTTTCATTCCCAAACTTTTGCCATTGTGAAACAGCTCTACTTTTTCATTGTTGCTGAATACACTGATGTTTCTTTTTGTTCCTTTGGGTCCTGATCTCTCCGTCCATGTATGTGACTCGATGTAGGAGAATGGCACTTTGGACCAATAGCTTTTGTAGACATAGTATGCATCTTTTGGCTTGCCTTCTCTATCGACAAGTCCCTTTTGGTTCATATAAGGGATGTCATTTTCTGGTCTCAATGGAGTGCCAAAATCTTTGAATGCCCACTGTGCGTTGCCCACAAATTGATCGTGGGTTTCGCTCACGCTCAAATACCAATCAAACAAATCCACAATGTAGTTTTCACTCCAATCACCCGCATTGGCAATGCTTTTGACTTCTATCTGATTGACTTCCTCCTCCCAATCATCTGGATTGACTAGACCGTCTCCATTGATGGGGTTCTCAGTATGACGCCCTACATGGCTCGATCCACCGTACTCCATGTGAAAGAAATGGTTATACTTTTCGATTGACTGATCTACCACGTTTTTGTAGTTTTTGTACGAACCAGAATACCAGCCCGACCAAATCGACGGACTGAAGACATCCACAATTTCTGCTCCTGGGTAATACTTTCTGATGGAAGTCTTGCGGCTTGGATCGAGTTGATGTGCAAGCGCATTCAGTTCTTTGAGGTAGCTATTGATGGACTCCTCATCATCTCCATTGTCAAAATCAGGCAACCAGTAAATCTCGTTACCCATTGACCATAAGATGATACTTGGGTGATTGTAGTTTTGGTCGATCATTTCCTTCAGGAGTCTGCTGGTATTGGCTTTCCATACCTCGTCGCCTACGCCTCCTCTGCACCACGGCAACTCGTCCCATAGCAGAATCCCTAGTTCGTCGCAAGCTCTGTACACCTCTGGATCCTGAGGATAATGCGCCAAGCGTATGAAATTGGCTCCCATTTCCTTGATCATTTCGATATCCCTTCTGTGTAGCTCATTGGGCATGGCAGCTCCATAGCCAGCATGCTCCTCATGGCGGTGTGTACCTCTGAGCAGGAGTCGCTCTCCATTGAGATAGAACGGTCCGTGATCTTTGAACTCAAACCATCTGATGCCGTATCGGTCACTTCTATGATCCGAAGCGACATTGTTATTCATCAAACTGGCTTCCACAGTATAGAGATTGGGAGTCTCGACTCCCCATAACTGAGGATGGCTTAGTTTGAAACTAAACTTGGTAGAGCTTTGGGCCTTTTTGCTTTCCTCAAAAACAACTTTCCCTTCTGGGTTCTTTACTTGAAGGAGGACTGTCATCTTAGAAGAGACTCTGCCATTCAAGTCCAAGGAAACAGAGGTGGTCGCAGCAGTTTTGCTCACCTTGCTGGTAGAGATGTTGATATCCTCAATGTAGGTCTGAGCCAAAGTCCTCAACCACACATCTCTGGTAATGCCTCCGTAGATGAAGAAATCAGATTTTTGAGAGGGAATGACCTGGCGGTCATATCCATTGTCCACTTTGATCAAAATTTCATTCTCTCCTGCATGAATTTGCTTGGTGATTTCAATTTCAAATCCCACATAGCCTCCCACATGCTCACCTGCCAATTGTCCGTTGACATAGACTTCTGTAGTGATATTGACTCCCTCGAAATAAAGAAACTGTCTTGTATTTGGATTGATTTTGTCAAACATTAAGTTCTTGCGGTACCAACTGACGGATCTTCTGTATCCAGGAGTAAGATCCACTACATCTTCGTTGTTCCAGGTATGTGGCAGATCGATGGCTTGCCAATCTTGCTGCTCTTCCAAATCATCCAAATTTTCTATTGGAACACCCAAATAGGTCCAATCCTTGTTAATATTCAACTCTGTCCGTCCTTGCGAAATCGCACTGGAGACGACCATGATACAGCACAAAGCCAATAAGCCAATATTCTTAATCATTTGATTTTCAATTTTATTGTGAAATTCCCAGACTGTTTTTTCGATGCATCGCTTCGAGGAAATAGTAGTCTGCATAACCTATAGGTAGATCTATTTCGTCATCCTTGGGCCAATTGCCTGTGCTATGCGTCAAAATAAATGGCACTTTGAAATCCTCAGACAACACATAAGTAGCTGAACCCAATGATTCCATGATGGCATCCGCAAATTTTAGGTATGCTATATCTCCTGTGTAGGTGTACAACTCGTAGCAAGCTGAGGCATCCACAGCTGCAGCAGAGGCATCCCTTGGTGCATTAGGAATAGCGGGATCATTCATGTCCCAGTAGGGGATATGATCATCTGGCATCTGCGGGTGATTCATAACAAATGCCGCAATCTTTTTGGCCTGCTCCAAAAACAACTCGTCTCGGGTGTATCTGTAAACCATCGTGAAGCCATACAAGCCCCAACCCTGTCCTCGCGACCAAACTGATTCGGCATCATATCCCTGATGAGTCAGACGCTGTTTGACCTCACCTGTCGTGACATTGTAATCTATCACATGGTAGCTGCTGTTGTCTGCACGGTAGTGATTGACGAGGGTTTTGCGTGCATGAGAATCTGCAATTTTGTAAAACGAACTGTCTCCAGACAAACGTGTCGCCTCAAAAAGCAACTCCAAATTCATCATGTTGTCGATGATCACTGGAAACTGCCATTTGTCCATTCCAAAATCCCAAGATTGAATGCACCCTACCGTAGGCGAAAATCTCGTACTCAATGTTTGTGCACTAGTCAATATCACGTCTTTGTAGTGTGGGTTTTGCGTGATCTCGTAGGCCTTGCCTATGCTGCAATAGACTTTGAATCCCATGTCATGGGTCCTGCCATTCCATTGCTCCTTTTCCATAAATGGAATCCAACTCTCTGCACGCGTCAAGAAGGATGTATCCCCTGTCAATTGGTACAAATACAACAAACTACCTGGGAAGAACCCACTGGTCCAATCCTTGGATGGTACACCGCGTACCTCTCCATTTTCCTCCATGCTCCTCGGAAACTGGACCGAATCAACTGGATAAGAGAGCAAATAAGGAACTCGGGCACTGACGCCCGAATTCCAAACTGAATAACCATTTCCAACTTCTTCTTCCCCACTTTGCTGAGCAGCTTCTCTTTCGGTACATGCCAAAAGCAAAACACACAGCCATATCATGTTGATTTTATTCATCTTGCTTAATAACCTTTGTTTTGTGTTAAATTATCATTTTTATCCACATCTTGTTGGAATTTAGGATAGTAATAATCTCTCGCTGGGTCAAAGTTTTGCTGCTCCAATCCGCTTGGGCCAAATGCCGTGACACCCAGCTGTCTACGTTTGATATCATACCATCTACCAAACTCGAACGCTAGCTCAACCCTTCTTTCCTCCAGAACCATGGTGGTAAATTCCTCCTTGCTCAATCCACCAGCTACATCCGCAGGAACTGCTCTGTCATTGGTAGGATCAGCATCCAATTCTCTTCTCGCTCTTTTCCTGACTTGGTTGACATAGTCTTCTGCCTCTGCCGTAGGCCCATTCACTTCGTTGGATGCCTCAGCGGCCATCAGCAAGACATCAGCGTACCTCATCAAGCAGTAATCATTTTCAGAATCACGAGCATTGATTCCTGCTGATACAGCTGGATTTCCCTCTCCCAACACTTCTCCATGTGCCCTGTAGTACTTAGCTATGTGTGGTCTAGCTACATTGAGTGGGATTGCCCCCCAATCTGTGTATGGAGTCGCCACACCATTGTAAGTCATCATGGTGTCGAAGCTCACGACTCTTCTGTAATCCTGTGGATCAAAAGAGTTGAATGCGGCCAAAGTAGGCACTGCTACACTCCACCCCTCACCTGTAGTATAGCGTTCATCCTTTCTCGGTCCTGTAACTGATGCCAGATAATCTATGGCTGCATTGGTTCCACCTAGACTACTTGGGTTTGCGCTTGCATCGTTTCCTTTGAAGTCCAATTCAAACAACACTTCGTTGGACGGTGTAGCGATACTAGGATCAAACAAGTCCGCAAACTCTGGCTCCAAACTATATCCGAATGCCACACTGTTATCAATTACATATTTAGCCTCCGCATAGGCAGCAGGATAATTGGCTCTGGTCAAATGCACAGATGCCAAAAAAGCAGCAGCAGTTCCTTTGCCTGGACGCTGTTTGGATACAGGCCTATCGGTCAAATGCTGCTTTGCAAACTCCAAGTCTTCGATGATACCTGCATAGATATCATCCTCGGATGATTGAGGAAGTGTATAAGCTATGTTGGCATCTGTGAAGGCAAAATCAATGTAGGGAATCTCTCCAAACAACCTCACAAAGTGAAAGTGTATGAAGGCACGTAAGAATCTACACTCAGCCAACAAAGGATTGACCTCTGTGTCTGCCGCATCGATGGATTCAGCACCTACCATGGTATAATTCAATGCTGCCAAGATTTCATATCCCTTTGGCCACATGGCGCTCACCATACCGTTGGTCGCACTCATATTCATCTGATCTACTTCGATACGAAATGAAGTAGTTGTCATATCTCCAATACTTGCCATATCACCTCTCAACAAGAGAGAAAGAGGTAATTTCCTTCCCCAAAAGGATTCGTGTGTCAACAAGGAGTAAGCACCATTGATACCAATCTGGACATCACTCGTAGTCTGGTAAAATGCCTCTGGTGCCAACAATCCTACTGGCTCTTCTTCCAAATCGGAGCAAGAAAAGTTGATCGATAAACTCATCAAAAGGACGGTCAATATTATATATGTTCGTTTCATTTGTCTGTTCTTTAAATTCATTTTACAATCCTAGGTTCAAACCAAAAGTATAGCTGCGTACATTGGGATAACTCGCATAATCGAGTCCAATGTTTCGGTTGCCATTCGCACCGCTACCAGAGTTACCATACCCTACTTCCGGATCCAAACCTGGATAATCGGTGAATGTCAGGAGATTTTGTGCACTCGCGTAAATCCTCAAAGATCTAATGTGTGCTTTCTCCAACATTGATTTAGGCAAAGTATAACCCAACGAAATGTTCTTGAGGCGTACATAGGTCGCATCATAAATAAATCTAGTGGACATCCGATTGGTTCTAGATGCTGATGCCTTAGGTACATCAGTGTTGGGGTTGGTAGGTGTCCATCTATCCAATGCTTTAGTTGTTGCATTGTTTTTGCCAGAGAATGTCTCCAACTCCATCAGAGTGTAGCTCACCATGTCATTGCCATGCACCCCTTGAAAGAAGATATTCAAATCAAAATTCTTGTATCCAAAGGTGTTGTTGAATGACCAAGTAAAATCTGGATTGGGATCTCCAATGATCTTCCTATCCGCTGCGGTCAATTGACCATCTGGTGTCCCGTCAGGACCAGAAATATCTGCAAAATGCTCTCCTCCTGCTTCTTGTTCAAATCCCGAACCTGGGGTAAACACATCACCGTTTTGGTAAATCCCCTCATACACATAGCCATAAAACACACCCACAGGTTGCCCCTCGATTATCAACTGTGTATCGTTGGGTAGTCTCAAGTGCCCTGGGGACGAACCATAGAGATCCACAGAATCAGGCAAAGTCAGGACTTTGTTGCGATTCATAGAATAAATCAAATCCGAACTCCAAGTAAACTCACCGACCAAATTTCTAGTGCTCAACATGAGTTCAACACCCTTATTACTTACTTTACCAATGTTTTGCAATTGAGAAGAAACCCCTACATAAGAAGGCAGCAATCGTTGAAACAACAAATCATCTGTGATCTTGCTGTAATAATCCCCAGTCAGATTGACTCGTCCATCCATCAATCCTAGGTCAAAGCCAATATCGAGTTGACTGGTAGTCTCCCACGTCAATTCGGAATTGGCCAGCTCATCCAACCTCACTGCATTGGCACCAGTCGTTGCAGAATATGTGGAACCTAATCTAGCCAAGGACTGGTAAGCGCTGATTGCTTGATTGCCTACCAAACCATAACTCGCTCTGAGTTTGAATTGATTGACCACCTCCAGTGATTCCATAAAAGATTCCCCTTTGACATCCCAAGCCACCGCTGCAGAAGGGAAAAACGCCCATTTGTTGTTGGCCGAAAAATTGGATGCACCGTCATATCTAGCAGTAGCCGTGAATATATATCTATTCAGGAATGAATAATTGATTCTCGAATAGTAGGAGAGCAGTTCGGACTCAGTCAAAGACGAAGTAGGTGCACTAGGCGTACTGCCTTGATCCAATGCCCAATAACTCCCTGAATTATTGATAAATCCAGTAGTAGAAGACTTCCAAGATTCAGACTTGTTGGACTGATAGGAATATCCATTGACCCATGTCACGTCATGGTTGTTGATCTCCTTACTGATCGTGAAATAATTTTCACTCAACAAGGAAGTTTCCTTTCTAGAATCAATTCCAGCGAGACCGTTAGAACCAGCGCCACGAATCAAAGTAGTAGGCCAAAACTCACCATCTCTCCAATTGGTGGTACCTATACCCAAGGTAGTTTTGAAACTCAACCAATCTGTGATTTTCAAATCGGCGTACACATTGGACTGAAATCGATCTGTGACTCTTTCTCTCTGGTATTCAGTCGCCATGGCATACGGATTATCGATTTGATCACCCACTTGAGAGACTGTATACGAACCATCTGCGTTGTAAATACCCAAATCTGGATTGAAACGCAAGGCAGCACCTACTACACCTGCTTGTCCACTTCCTCCAGTACTTTCTTGAGTGCGGACACCCACGTCTGTACTTCTACGGCCATATGTCGACATACCTACTTTGAGGTAGTCGGTAGCTTGTGCATTGACGTTGGCATTCAATGAATACCTCTTATAGTCTGACCCAATTATGATCCCCTGTTGGTCAAAATAGGTACCTGACAAATAGTACGTCACATTGTCCGAACCTCCACTGATTGACAATTGGTTGTTGGAGATTATCCCCTGACGATAAATCTCGTCCTGCCAATCGGTATCGGATCCCAGATAATTGTACGTACCAAACTCCTGCATGTAATCAGAGAACTCCTGCCCACTGAGTAAATCAATCTTGTTGGTTGTCTCTTGTATAGCATACGAACTGTTGAAATCAATCTTGGTCACACCTTTGCTACCTTTTTTGGTGGTAATCATGATTACACCATTGGCCCCTCTAGAACCATAGATAGCGGTGGCAGATGCATCCTTCAATATCTCAATAGAAGCGATATCCTCTGGAGGAGGCATCTCAGCTCCTACAAAACCATCTACCACTCGGATAGGATCAGAGCTGGCATTGATAGAAGTACCTCCTCTGATTTTGATGCTAAAATCCGCACCAGGCTGCCCGCCATTGTTGGATTGAATCTGTACACCTGAGGCACGACCCTGGAGTGTCTGTACTGCCGACACGGCCGGAAATGCAGTGATCTCACTTGACTTCACTGATGATACCGAACCCGAGAGATCGCTTTTCTTCACAGTACCATATCCTACGACTACAACCTCTTCCAGTGAGATCAAATCAGGTTGCATTTCGAAATCGATGACACTTCGGTTGCCTACTTCCATTCGGACGGTTTCAAATCCCACAAACGAAGCAACCAACACATTGTCATTGTTCACTTCCAGACTGTATTTACCATCCATATCTGTAGTAGTCCCTGTAGAGGTTCCCTCTATCAATATGACAACACCAGGAAGTGGCTCACCGTCTTCTCCGGAAATGACCAAACCTCGCACTGTACCAGTTTGTGCAAGTAGCACATGTCCAGACAATGCCATCGCCCACAAGGCGATCAAAAATTTAAATTGTAACCATTTGTTCATAAAAAGTAATTTAGTTTTCAAATGAAATAGATAATTAAAAGAGCCATCGTCACGATGAACATGCTCAAAACCCATTCTTTCCAATGCTTTTTCATGCTTGCATTTTTTAGATTTATCTTCTTATGACTGCCTCTCCACAAGTGGATTAGATGCTAGGCTCATAAGAGATAAACACATGAAACTTTCAAGAACAATTTTATCTCAATCGGAATACTCAAAAATCCAAAACAGGGTACACTATCGTACAAAATGAAGGGGGAAGAGCCCAAAAAAGGCCTTTCAACGGATTAGCTGAATTTTTCGGCATATGCCGATGGGGTGGTATGGTGATACTTTTGAAAGCACTTGGTGAAGTACTTTGGATTCTTAAAGCCTACTTTGTAGCTGACTTGTGACACATTGATCTTGCCCTGTTCGAGCAATTGTGCCGCACGCTTCATTCTCATTGATAGAATGAAGTCATTTGGGGTCATGTCAGTCCATGCTTTGACTTTGGTAAACAACATCGTACGGCTGACGCCTAGTTCGGAGGCAAACAACGCCACATCAAAAAATTGGTTTTCGATGTTGTCATTCATGACCTCAATGGCTTTGTTTAATAACTCCTCGTCAATCGACGTAATTGTGATTTCACTGGGTGTGATTTGTTTGTTGTCTCGAAATTTCTTCTTCAGGTTGGCTACAAATCGTAGCAGGTTACGCACCTTCAGTTCCAACTCCCGGACATTGAATGGCTTGTTGATGTATTCATCTGCACCTGACTCCAATCCTTCATATTTGAATATCAAAGAGGTACGTGCCGTCAGCAGGATAAATGGGATATGACTTGTTTTGAGATTACTCTTGATTTGAGAGCAAAATTCTATTCCATCCATGACAGGCATCATCACGTCGCTGATAATCAGATCTGGCACTTCTGCTAGTGCCATTTCCATTCCCATTTGACCATTGGATGCTTCGATCAGGTTGTATTCGCCAGACAACAATTCTAATATGAACCCTCTGACATGGTCATTGTCTTCCACGACCAATACCGTTTTTTTGTCTTCTTCACGTATCAATCGGTCCACATCCAAGGTAGTTTTGCTGTTCCAATCATCTACCGCATCCATCCTATAATTGGTCAAATCCTCGCTGTCCTTGAACTCGCCTATGACCTGCGAATCGTCTAGGTGATCCTTTCCTTTAGCTAGTTTGATCGTAAATTGACTACCTACTTCTAGTTGACTTTCTACTTCCAGACTACCCTTGTGTAGGTCTATGATGCTCTTGGCCAATGCCAACCCGATACCTGTACCCTTGCTTGTTTCTTGATGCCTCGACCCTGAACGCACCTGATAGAATCTATCAAATATTTTATCCAAGTTCTCGGGTTCTATTCCTTGACCACTGTCCGCAACCAAGATGTCAACTTGTCCTTCTTTTTCCGAAATCTGTACTTTGACTTCTCCACCTTCTGGAGTAAACTTAAAAGCATTGGAGAGTAAGTTGTACAAGACTCTCTCCAACTTGTCACGGTCATAATAGACCCGTATATCCTCCTGATCTGACTCAAAGGTATATTTGTATCCCCCATTTTTAGCCAAAATCTTGAATGACAGAAATATCTCATGTACAAACTTGACTAAGTTGCCTTCAGCTGCTTCGAGATTGGCTTGTTTGTTTTCGATCTTTCTAAAATCCATGAGTTGATTAATCAGTTTAAGCAACTGACTGGCACTCTGCTCCATGACCTTGAGTTTCTTGAACATCGAGCTGCTGCCTTTGTAATCCTGTATAATCTGCTCCAGAGGTCCCAAAATCAGGGTCAACGGAGTTCGAAACTCGTGGGAGATGTTGGTAAAGAACTGCAGTTTGACCTGATTCATCTCCTGCTGCTGGAGATTGATACGGTGCTCCAGATCCAGTTCATACTGCAAACGAGCCTTGGATTTGATCATTCGATACAAAATGTAAAGTGCCACAATCACTATCAAGCCATAGAGCATAAATGCTGTGACTGACTTCCAAGGTGCTGGATGCACATATATGTGTAGCTTGGTGATTTCGCTACTGATATTCCCGTCATTGTTGATCCCTTTGATCTCAAACAAATAACTGTTCGAGTTTTGAATCGCATACGAGACTTCAGGTACTGAAGAAAAATTCCATTCCTCCTCTAGTCCTTTCATCCGATAGACAAACATATTCTTGTCAGGGTTGACAAAACTGGGCAAGGCAAATTCCAGCGTAAAATTGGCCTGATCATAGTCCAATACTATTCGTCTCATCGTAGACAGAGCTGTTGACAACACCTCTGTTTCATCCCCAGGAATCACCCGTCGATTGTTGATTTTCAAACCAGTAAGTGTGACATTAGGAGTATAAAGATTCTCCTTCAAATCCCTGGGGTCAAACCAACTCACTCCGGCAGGACCACCAAAGTACATTTTCCCACTGATACTGTACAAGGAGGCATTGCTATTGAATTCATTGGACAGCAATCCATCGGATTCTTCAAACAGTTTTTTAGTGGCTGATTGTGGTTCATACCTCATGATCCCATTGTTGGATCCTATCCACAGAGCTTGCGCATTGTCTTCTTCTATGGAATGAATGATGTTGCTCGTACTTTCATATCCAGAAAACAAATCTACTGTCACGAAACCCTCGTCGGTCAATTGATGGAGTCCGGTTTCCTTCGTTCCCACCCAAATCGTGTGATCCTTGCTTTCAAAGATAACCAAGACATCCTCGCCAGACTTGCTCTCCGCATCGTAAAAATATCGCTCGAATTGAAAACTTCGGGAAACCACATGCTGTGCAGACAAAAAACTCAATCCATTCTGTGTTCCTATCCAAATATTACCCTTGCTATCTTTCATCAGTGTACGTACTTGGTCATCTGACAGAGACTTTGGGTCATTAGGGTCATTCATTATCCATTTGATCTCCTGGGTCAAGTGATTGTAAAGGTTCAATCCTCCTCCAAAGGTCCCCAACAACCACTCCTCCTCACTGATAGCAACCACATCATACACACTGTTGTTGCTCAACCCATTGTTTACATCCAATAGTTGCGTGACTTGGTTGGTAGTGGTATTGAATACATTCAATCCTGCATTGAAAGTACAGACCCATAGATCCCCTGACGCTTGATTCCATCGCATGGCTTTGATATTGTTGCTGGATAAGGCGGCATTTTGTTGGTTGTAGTAGCTATATTCTCCTGTTTGTTTTTCTAGTGCGGTGATCCCACTTCCTTCTGTACCAAAATACAGGTAGCTTGAATTGTCTATGATGGAACTGACGACATTGTAAGCCAACCCCTCTCCAACATTTTGCTGCTTGATGTGACCAAAATTAAAGTTGGATTGATCCCACATATTGAGTCCTCCATAGTAGGTTCCTACCCAAACTGATCCATTGTCGGTACAGTAGATGCTCTTGATTTTGTTTTCAGAAATCGAGTTTTGTGACTGGGTATCGTTGCGCACGGACAGGAATATTCCATAATGCTCCATTCTGCTGAGTCCATCGTAAGTCCCCACCCACAGCCTGCCTAATTTATCTATCTCTAGCGCACGTACATTGTTATTGATTAGACTCGATTCTCTTGCTTCTTTTTTGAATTGTGCTTTTAGTTCCCCCTGTGGAGACAACTCATACAATCCGTTGGATTTAGACCCTACCCAAATACTACCTTGCTGATCCTCTGTGATCGCTTGGATAAAATCTGTTCCTGAATCCTCGCTATTCCCCAAATTGATTCGATCAAAAACATAGCTGCCATCTGCTTGTTGGGTCATACGGTTGAGTCCAGCTTCTGTGCCCACCCATGTCTGATTTTTGGAATCTGTAAAAATCTTCAAGACATGGCTATGAGAAACACTCTTTGGATTACTGGGATCGTGATAGTAAGAAACAAAGGTGTCTGTATCAGGATTCAAGACATTTAAACCGTCGGCAGTCCCTAGCAAAATTTCTCCTGAGGGCAATATATCAATCGACCAAATTGTGTTATTGGAAATACTTTTTTGCGTGGATTGATCCTTGAAATAATGGGTAAAACGCTCAGTTTTGAGGTTGTAGTGATTGAGGCCGTTGTAAGTACCGATCCAAAGATCACCTGTAGCATCTACTGCAATATCCAAAATATCATTGTTACTGATGCTGTTGGGATCCTGTGCGTTGTTTCGAAAAACACTGATTTTATTGCCGTCGTATCGGTTCAGACCATCTCTGGTCCCGAACCACAGCATTCCCTGCTGATCTTGGGTCATGGTGATCACTGAGCTCTGAGACAAGCCCTCCGCCGTGGTAAAATGCTTGAACTCAATAGGCGCTTGTTGTGCCACCAAATCCAAAGCCATCACACAGGCTATTGTGAATACCGCAATTAATCCTCCCTTGTTCATGCTACACGATGCTACGTCTTTTGATCCCTAAATCAAAAAACGAATCACTAGTTGGACGAAAGTACTGTTAAAAATATTTGCTTTCAAAAAAATTGAGGAATCAATCCAGAGTTTGATTCCTCAATTCAATATCTAGTATCCCAAAACTGGAACCTAATCTATAAACCAGCTTGTGATCTACAGTACGGTCAATGGCTCATTGATACGTGAACTTAGGTCTTGCATATAGTCAACAAAACCCTCCTCGGTCTTGAAACGCTCGTCAGACAACTCCCAAGCAGCTACAAAACAGAAGGATGGTGATGAAACTGGAGCTTTCATTTTCATGAAGTACGTTTCAATGACACCCTCACCTTCGTTGGCCGTCTCTCCGTTGGATGCAAACAAATCATTGGACAAAATCAAGCCCATACCCATTTTGTCTTGGTTCTCTGTTTGCACGTCGTAGGTAGCGATGTAGTGGCTGTTTCCAGCTTCTCCTGCCAACATTTCTTCGGCATGTTTGTTGACCAAGCCAGCAACCCAGGTTACTTTTTGATCCCCTGCCAAAATAATCTGCTCATGAAAGGCATACTGTCCAGCCCAAATAGTGATTCTTTCGGTCACATCTAGCGCACCCATCGGCGTATCCCAACCCTGATGACGGATGTCAAAAATGGTACGAATAGACCCTTCCACAACTGTCACATATTTGGCAGAAGCGGTATTGCCCAATCTGATAAGTGAGTCTTCATAAGACATAGCCACACCACCTGCACCTAGGCTATTGCCTACCTTGAGGACATCCATACCCCAGCTATCTAGCTTGTGATAATCCTGACCCTTGGTACCAGCCAAGTGTAAAGACATCTCTGTAGTGGTTTTGGCATAAATATCTTTTCCATTTCTGGAGTCGAAATAATTTCTAAAACCAACCTTGTCATTTTCCCAAGCAGGGCCTTCCATTTGGTACATCATCGGATAGACCATAGCGATATTGTCCACATGTCTTTCCTCTTCGTCCTTCTCTACGAAATTGTCCGCTCGCTCATAGTCCACACCCAAATAAACACGCGTTCTTTGCGTGAACTCAGGATATTCGCTAGTTGTGATCAGCTCCAACTGTTTGGTCTCCAAACTATCGATACTGACCAAAGCAGCCAATTCGTCCCAGTTGCCGTCCCCATCCAAATCGTCCAACTGTTGCTGCAATGCCACGCCATCTGCAATAAGCAGAGGCTTTTGTCCTTCAGCCAATACACCCAATTTGGTCACTACAAATTCTCTCGAAAGTACAAGAGGTTCTTCCGCTCTGACAGTCTCCAAAGTATTGGTGACTGTCACCCCAATTTTGTCTGGCTGACACCCAGTGATCACTGCGATCACCGTCAGCATGCTCAATATTCGCTTCATTATAGTTCGTTTGCAGGTTTGCCAATAGTAGCCAAGATACCACCGTCTACATAGATCACCTGTCCGTTTACAAAATCACTTGCTTTGGACGCCAAGAAAACCGCTGCTCCTTCCAGGTCTGAAGGGTCGCCCCATTTACCTGCAGGTGTTCTGTTGACGATGAAGTCATTGAACGGATGTCCGTCTACTCTGATAGGTGCTGTCTGACTGGTTGCAAAATATCCAGGACCAATCCCATTGGTTTGGACATTGTGTCTGGCCCACTCGGTTGCCATGTTTTGCGTCAACATTTTTAGACCTCCTTTTGCGGCAGCATAAGCCCCTACTGTATTTCTACCTAACTCACTCATCATTGAGCAGATGTTGATGATTTTACCTTGCTTGCGTGCGATCATTCCTTTCACCACCGATTTGGACACAATGAACGGACTCACCAAGTCTACTTTGATGACTTGTTCAAAATCCGCCACTTCCATCTCCTCAAGGGGTGTACGCTTGATGATCCCAGCGTTGTTGACCAGGATATCGATCGCACCCACTTCGGCTTCTATTTTAGCAACAGCTGCTTTGACTGCTGCTTCATCCGTCACATCAAACTTGTAGCCCTGCACGGTCACACCTGCTTTGGCGTATTCTTTGATTGCAAGATCTATTTTCTCTTGTGATGAGTTACCATTGATTACAACTGTGGCTCCTGCTTTGCCTAGTCCCAAAGCCATAGCCATTCCTAAACCGTGAGTAGCACCCGTGACAAGCGCTACTTTACCTTTCAGATTAAATAATTCTAAAGACATATTTTTGTTATCTAAGTTCTGTAATTGGACAAACGTCCATGTCACCATAATCGAGGTTTTCGCCTGCCATTCCCCAAATAAAAGTATAGTTGGATGTACCCGCTCCTGAGTGAATAGACCATGGTGGTGAGATGACAGCTTGTTCGTTTTGCATCCAGATGTGGCGCGTTTCGTCTGTTTGTCCCATGAAGTGGCACACCGACTGTCCCTGTGGTACTTCTATATAAAGGTACACTTCCATTCTTCTGTCATGTACGTGTGATGGCAAAGTATTCCAAACACTACCAGTTTTCAATTCTGTCATACCCATCTGCAACTGGCAAGTTTCTACAACACTTGCTACGAGCATTTGACATACAGTTCGATGATTGGCAGTTTCCAAAGACCCCAACTCAATTTTGTTGGCTTCAGCTTTGGTGATTTTTTTGGTTGTAAAGGCCTTGTGTGCTGGAGCCGAATTCAGATAAAATTTCGCTGGTTTGCTGGCATCCTTGCTTGAGAAAACAACTTCTTTAGTTCCCATTGCCACGTAGAGAGCATCTTTGTATGACAACTCATACGCCACTCCATCTACAGTGATCGTACCTTCACCGCCTACATTGATCACGCCCAGCTCCCTTCTATCGAGAAAATGCTCAGCTTTGAGTGGATCGATGGTTTCCAATGTCAAACTACCTTTGACAGGCACCGCTGATCCGGCAATGTATCGATCGTAATGCGTATAAACCAAAACTACTTCGTCTGGTTGCATCAAATCGTCTATCAAAAATTCTTTCCTTAGTGCATCTGTGTCATATTGTTTGACAGCCTGAGGGCTGGATGCATACCTTACTTCATGTCTAGTACTCATATCAAATTATTCTTGTCGTGATCGAAAAAATCAAAAGTAAACAATAAAATACAATCGATTGTATTTTTGATGAGTACAAATTTGAATAAATTGCAGCGATGAAGAAAAAAGTCACCATTCACGACCTAGCAAGGATACTCAATATTGACAGTTCGACCGTATCAAGAGCTCTCGCAGACAGTCCCAGAGTCAAACAAAAAACCCGTGACTTGATTCAGGCCAAAGCCAAAGAACTCGGGTATTCCCGAAACACCTTAGCGTCTAATCTTCGTTCACAAAAAACCCATACCATTGGTGTGATTGTCCCACACATCTCTAGGTTCTTTCTATCCACTGTGATAGCTGGGATAGAAGAAATAGCCTATGAGAAAGGCTACCGCGTCATCATATGTCAGTCTCTGGATCAGCTGACCCGTGAGCAAGAGATGGTTCGTGCCCTTCTATCTAGTCAGGTGGACGGTATCATACTATCCATATCCATGGAGACAGATCAATTCGAACACCTAGAAAGCATTCAAAAACAGGGTATCCCTGTCGTGTTTTTTGACAGAAAATGTGAAGCCATCTTCTGCGACCAACATCACCATTGATGATTTCAAAATGGCGTTTGAAGCCACAGAACACCTCATCCAAAATGGTTGTCAACGCATAGCTCATTTTGCAGGGTCGCAAAAAACCAGCATCTACCGTGACCGCCTCAACGGATACCTCTCGGCCTTAGAAAATCATGGATTGAACAAAAACGACGCAATCATCATAGAGAGTAGACTCAAACCTACTGATGGCAAGCGTATGGCCATGGAACTATTGGAAATGTCACCTCGGCCAGATGGTGTCTTCTCCGCCAATGACTTAGCAGCCATCTCTGCCATTCAAGTGTTTCACGAGCATGATATTCAGATCCCATCTGATATTGCCATCATGGGATTTAGTAACGAGCCACTTGGCGCCTACACCAATCCTCCCTTATCCTCCGTGAATCAAAACCCCTATTTAATGGGCAAAACAGCTATTGAAAGTTTATTGGATCAGATTGAGAACAAAGCCATGTCTGATGAAAAAATAGAAATTATTTCAGAAATGATCATAAGGAAGTCTTCTGCAACAAAAAGTTGATCACCTCAATCCAGAGGTTATTTCTTTTGTCCTAGATACAAGGCCAAGATTACCAAAACACCTCCTATCACGCTAAAAACACTAAAAGGCTCAGACAGCAAAAAAGTCGCGTAGACAAACCCAAAAATGGGACATAAATACAGCCAGAGAGAGGCGCGCACTGGGTCTGTTTTGAGCA
Source organism: Reichenbachiella agarivorans (assembly GCF_025502585.1). Classification (NCBI taxonomy): domain Bacteria; kingdom Pseudomonadati; phylum Bacteroidota; class Cytophagia; order Cytophagales; family Reichenbachiellaceae; genus Reichenbachiella; species Reichenbachiella agarivorans. The sequence continues at coordinate 589,821 of NZ_CP106679.1, forward strand.
ATCTCAACCAGAGCTGCACGGCAAACACAGAGACAAATACAATCATCCAAAGTTCAGATAACCAAAAACTCACACCAAACTCATTGCCCCCTTCGTACATGTACAGCGTCAGTGGCAAAATCAACACTGCCGCGATCAAAGTTTGCCAGCCATTAATAACCATTCGAGGCAACTCCCATTTCACGGTGGTATAATAAACCGACCCAAATGAATAAGCCAACATACTTAGCCCCAGTAAAACCAAACCTATCCCCGTCACATGACTTGTGTTCAACAAGGGATACGAAGCGATAGCCACACCCAATGTGCCTAATAATAAGCTCAAATAGGTCACCAATTTGATTCGACGTTTGGTCCAAAGAGCTGTAATCAAGCTAATGAGAATTGGGGTCAGTGCAATCAGCAAAGTAGTGATCCCCGCCGCTACGTGCCGCAAAGCCAATACAAACAACCCCAAATAGAGGGCAGTATTGAAAGCAGAAAAAACAATCAATTGCTTGAACTCCCGTAGTGATGGCAATTGGTTCCGTTGGAAGCCATATCCTATGACCAACAAAAGTCCGCCTGCCAGTACAAATCGAATATTGAATAGAACCAATGGCTCTACGGTGTACAGTCCAAACTTACCCGCCACAGATGCCGAAGACCACAATAGCGCAAAAAGTAATCCCTGGAGGATACCACCCGAAAACCAATTTCTCATAAGACAGAATAATGTTGAAATGCAAGCACATAGCCGCCACTTCTACCAAACACATGATATGCAAAGTAGTCCTTTCATCAATCTGCTTTTAGAAAAATATTAAGCACAAGGCAAACACTCTTAAAGAATTTCAAGAGACTCGGACTTTTCAGTAGAAAATAAGCTAGATCCTCGGAAAAGCTAATACCTCATTGCGTCGAGTCACCCTGATTTCGGGCGTTATTAGTCTTCGATTCTTATCTCGTCAGACAACTCGTTGGTATCATCTTCACGCACAACAAATCCATTCTCCAACAAGAGAGCCTTGCATTTCAGCACAGCGTTGGCGATACCTTTGGCTGTTTGGTCACTTTTGATACCTGCGATTACAAGTCCCACGACTTCATTCCAGTCATTTGCTTCAATCTTTGCATTGATCCCTTTGTCTCCGAGTACTTGGACACTTCGCTCCAACTCACTGACATAAATCAAGATGCCTGTCCGATCAATGGTCGTAAATACCTCCTCCTGCAAAAACATGTCTCTTGCCTTGGTCAAAACTCGGTGAGCAATGACGGTTCTCGGAATAAACCCCAAGCGAAGGGTGGGAACAATCGCTGGAACTAAAAACCCTAAAGCAACTAGACTCAACAAATAGATGCTGGTGCTGAATATCGTCAAATCCTCAGGCAACAACCACAACCAAGACATCGTCCCCATGATCGCCAATCCTGAAACACTCAGTATGGCAGCCAACTTCCAACATGCTTCGAGATAGTCATCACTGGACCTGGCAAAATAGATAACAATTTCTCCTGAGGACTCTTTTTCGAGACTTTCGATAGCACTTTTGACAACTGCCTTGTCCTGATCAGAGAATATAAATTTCTTTTTCATTTGTTTAATCTTAGATTGGAATATTGTTACCAGCTGCCCGATGCGCCTCCGCCACCGAATCCTCCGCCACCTCCGGAGAAGCCACCAAAGCCACCTCCACTGCTACCTCCGAATCCACCACTACCTCCATAGTAGCCTCCTCTTCCACCACCATAGTAGCCTCCACCACCACCACCTCCAGTTCGGCCAATACCAAACAGCAGTGAGATCACAAAAGCAATGACAGCAAAAATGATACTACCAAATATATAACCCACGGCTATAGCCAAGACAATAGATATTCCTGCCTTAACCCATTTATTCTTAAAAAAACTACTGATGATACTGAGTACAAATGCTGCAACCAACACACCACCAAATGACTTTCGATTCCCATTTCCTTTGCTACTAGTGGTTTGTGTCACAGCAGGCAAATCCTCTCCATCTACCAATTTGACCACTGCATCCACACCAGCATCAATTCCAGAGGTAAACTTCCCATTTCTAAATTCTGGAATAATCACATTGTCTACGATGCGCTTGGCGTAGATATCGGGAATCGCTCCTTCCAACCCATATCCAACTTCCAACCTAACTTTTCGGTCATCCTTGGCCACCAATATCAGCACGCCATCATCTATTCCCTCTCTGCCCAACTTCCACTCGTCAGCCACTCTGATACCATATTGCTCAATGGTTTCGGGACTTGTGCTAGACACGATCAATATACCGATTTGGCTACCTTTGGTCTGTTCAAAAGCCTCCAGTTTTTCTTCTAGGTACCTCGTTTCATATGGCGTAAGTGTAGCTGTCTGATCCGTGACACGCTGTTTGAGCTTGGGGATCTCCACATCGTCCTGCGCCCATGCGAAAAACTGCATGGAAACGAAACCTATTAGGACAAAAAGAGTTTTTACATTCGGGATTTTCATTGCGGCTAAAATACTTAGATTTGTCGCCTAATCAATAATAACATGAGTAAAAAGTCATTAATCATCATTGGAGTCATTGTTCTGGCAATATTCCTGATTTACAGCAATATCAAAGGAACCTTCAACGGCATGAACCGTGCAGACCAAAGCGTCAAAGCACAATGGGCCAAAGTAGAATCACAATACCAGCGCAGATCAGATTTGATCCCTAACCTGGTGAGTGTGGTCAAAGGATATGCGGAACACGAAAAGAGTACATTGGAAGCTGTCATCAATGCCAGAGCCAAAGCGACCAGTACCAACATTGATGCTTCCAAGCTAGATGCGTCTTCAATCCAAAAGTTCCAAGAGGCACAGGGCGAATTGTCATCTGCGATTTCGAGATTATTAGTATCCGTTGAGAGGTATCCTGATCTCAAAGCCAACCAAAACTTCTCGGAGCTACAGGCACAACTAGAAGGTACCGAAAACAGAATCGCTGTTGAGCGCAACCGCTTCAATGACGAAGTGAAGGGCTACAACGTCCTCGTGACGGAGTTCCCTGGTAGAATCTACGCAGGTATTTTCGGATTCACCGAAAAAGGATATTTCCAAGCTGATGCTGGATCAGAGAAAGCACCAAAGGTGGAATTTTAACTACTAACAAAACTTTTCCCCAATTAAAAAATGGCCTCAAGAAATACAACCTCTTGAGGCCATTTTCATTTCCTCCTATTAATAAAAAACACCTCCCCCCTTTCTTACTGAGAAGTAAACAAATTCTATTAAATATAACTATAATCCAATTTAACACCTTCAAAAACAACCATATACATTTGTCTATATTTATTTTATTCAAAAAATATAAAATATACCGATCGTAATAAATTCATATTCAACAACATACAATTTCTCCACTAGCAAAGCATCATTTCCACTGATATCTGTCATTTTAAAAGAATAACCAACCATGTAAATTACGCACGTATTTCCCGCGTAAATACTGTTTAACTTTTAACACTTCACATGAAATCAAAGCTTATCAATCGACTGTCGATCACCTTATTATTGAGTTTATTGTCAGTCATCACATTTGCTCAGAGCCCTTCTATCGCTCTGAGTACTGGCAAAGTATCTGCAAGCGCAGAACTTGGCTCAACAACTACACAAACATTTACTATTTCAAACTCTGGAAACAGGGATTTGAATTGGTCCCTCAATAGACAACAATATGGCGCTGAGGTAACATTTATAAAACAGGACTATGCTGACTGGACTCTAGAAGAGAATCAGGACAGATTCACCGAGAATGTCATTCTTACAAGAAAAGATAATCAGGGCTTTTTCAATATTGCACAAGAGGAAGCAGCTTCTAACTCTTCTCCAGCGGACACAGAGTGGGCTTTTGGCGATACAGAAGACCTCTCCCCATCTGATTACAATGTTTGGAAAAACACAGTAAATAGTGACCCTAGTAGCATGATTAACCAGTCAATGTCAATGCATGCAATCTCAGAAGATCGCTACTTCAATATGTACGTCACAGGTTTTAGCGGAAGCAATACTGGCGGAGGATTCTCATACTACCGCATAGAGACTGTAGCTCCTGATGCCATTAGATACATCCCAGCTACATTCTCAGCAGAATCTGGAACCATTCCAGTAGGAGGTAGCACCGAAATCACCGTTACATTTGATACTGATTATTTGATAGCTGGCAAATTTCAAGGGTTCTTATTGATCAATTCTAATGATCCAGTAACGTCAAGCATAACAGTTCCAATGGAATTACTAGTAACTGGCGGTGTTGCAGATTTGTATTGCAACAACACCTTAAATTTTGAAGATGGTTACGTTGGAATTACAAGTACAGCAGTTATTACTATTGAAAATGACGGTACTGGCTATCTAAACATCTCAAACATCACTTCGGATAATTCTGTCTTTGTGCCTCAGGTTACCAATGTCTCTATTGCTCCTGATGACTCCTACACTCTCAGTGTTGATTTTGCACCAACTGCAATTCAGGCATATACAGGTACATTGACGATCACAAGCAATGATCCCAACTCTCCATATTTTGTAACCTTAAATGCAGAAGCGCTCGATGTTCCAATTATTTCACTGAATAGTAATACATTGAGCCAAACAGTGGCTAGCGGCTCTACTGCTTCACAAGCCTTCACCATCTCTAACAACGGCAACTCCGACCTGACCTATAGTTTCGATTTGAATCTAGGTAAATCTGAACCCGTAACATTTACCAAAGAAGATTATGCAGATGCATCTGTACTCCCGAATCACGACTGGATCAGTCCAACATTCCAATTAGCAAGAGATAATTATGAAGGATTGTATAATATATATGATCAATCTTACTTTAATGGAAATGGTCCCTCAGATAGTGAGTGGGCCAGTACATCTACGGAACTAGCAACAAGCTACACCACCTGGAAAACTGCTTGGAATAATCTTTCATCAAATGGTGGAGTATATTATTCTCCAGGGCATACTTCATCCCTGCATATATTATCAGAAGATCGATATTTTGACGTGCATATCCTACAATGGACTGGCAATGGCGAAGGGGGTGGGTTTTCTTATACAAGAGAGGAAGTTTACAACTGGATCAAACCAACCCCTTCTACAGGAACGATTACCGCTGGGGAATCAGAAGAAATCACAGTAGAATTTGATCCTACAGGGTTACCTATAGGTACATATTCAGGTATGCTAAATGTAGAGTCGAATGATCCTAATAATCCTACCATGAGTATAGCCGTAAGCATCACAGTCACAGGAAGTCCCGTGGCTTCTATAGACGATGAACTGAATTTTGATGATACAATTATTGGCAACTCTAATACCCAATCTTTTGCTATTCTCAATGAAGGTGCGGCACCACTTAACATTACCAATATCACGTCGGATAATGCAGCAATTGTACCCGCAACAACTTCTATCACAGTACCAGGCTACTCATACAGTACGGTAGAAGTAAGTTTTAATCCATCGGTAGTTCAGGAATATACTGGTGTGATTACAGGCACTACCAATGATCTAGCAAACCCTTCATTTGCTATTGTTTATGCAGCAGAAGGCCTAGCACCTGGAAATTTAGATTTAACGTTACCTACGCTTTCAGTCTCACTACAAACAGGTAATACTGAAACCAAAACTATCCAATTGGCCAACACTGGCGCTGGAAATCTAAATTGGACACTAGACATGATCAACGAAAACCCTGTTGTCTCTTTTGCCAAAGAAAACTATGCTGACTGGACGCTAGAAAGCAACCAAGACAGAATAGCTGATAATGTATGGATTACTAGGGCTGAGGAACAAGGACTTTTCAACGCAGCTACTGAGCGATCATTTAATTCAAGTAACTCACCTTTGGGTACTGGTTGGGCAGAAGGAAGCACCTTTTCTGTGAATGATAGTGACTATGACAACTGGAGAGATGCAGTAAATAGCAATCCTCCTAGCTCAGTAGGCAACACTTACTCATTAAAAGTGGGACGTGACTATTATGACCTCACATTCACCTCATGGACAAGGGGTGATGGTATCGGTGGTGGTGGTTTCTCCTATGAGAGAAAAAAAGCTGCTGGATGGATTAAGGTAGACGACTCAGATGGTAATATTTCATCAGGTTCTACCAGCGACATTAAGTTAACTTTTGATCCTAAATCCTACCCAGCAGGTACTTACAACGAGATATTAATATTGACGAGTGATATACCGAATCAACCAGCAATTCAAATTCCGATTGAACTTACCGTAACAGGACTTCCAGCTATTTCGGTTTCTACTGACGAGGTTGCTTTTGGAGAAGTTGGAGTTGGACTATCCAAAACTGTCACTATCACCATTCAAAACGAAGGAACCGAAACATTGTCTATAGCTAGTATTCTTTCAGACCATGCGGACATTACAGCTGACGTATCTAGCGCAGAGATAGCACCAGACGAGAGCCTAAACGTTCAAGTGACATTGACTCCTTCCACTGTGCAGTCCTATACCGCGACACTGACCATTAGTAGCAATGACAGTGATGAGCCTAGTATAGTAGTAGACATGACAGGAAGTGGGGTTGAAATCCCTAACATGACAGTTTCTGTCAATGAGATCAATGTAGAAAGCACAACTGAAAGCATCTTTACAGGTTCTTTTGAAATTGGTAATACTGGAAATGTGGATCTCAACTGGTCTTTCAATTCTGCTAATTTAAATTCCATATTAGGAGTGCTTAATGATGGCTATGAAGACATAACAGACCTCATACCAAATATATATACTTTCGAATATGACGGTGGCTCTAATTACATCAATGATGGTGGAGACGACATGTATGATAATGGAAACTATTTGAATACGTCTATGGCAAGTGAAATTCCTTACTCTGACAATGTAGTTGTTGATGGTTCGAGCTACTTTGGTACAGGCACTACCTACTTTACTCGCCATTTAGACGGGTTATTTGTAATGGTGGCTGACATCAATGGAATCGATGAATTCAATATCACAGGTAACTTAGGTGCAGATGGAGGAGGTTCTATTGATGCTACTGTGCTTGAATCAACAATCAATGGCATCACTTATAATGGCTATGTAACCCGTGTTTATGACGCTAATGACCCAAGTATCAACCATATAATTATTGTCGAAAAAAACGCCTATACTTCACAAACCTACGACGCTGGTACTGGTGTTGAAGATCATGTCATCACTGGCTTATCCAAAACCAGTAGAATTCATTATTTACTATACGCTGGAGCAAATGGTACATACATCGATGATACGCATGCGACATCCATCATGGAGCAATACATAAGTACAATTTCCCTAGATGAATTTACTCATGAATGGATTACATTAGATCCAAATACTGGGGGAACCATTGCCTCTGAAGGTAGTACAACTGTAAATTACACCATAGATATAACAGGATTTGCTCCTTCGATTTATAATGCTAACATTACAATTGCTAGTAACGACCCTGCACACTCACCGTACAACATACCAGTAACCGTTAATACAGGTGGTATCAAAGTGATCAATCCTATAGCAGATCAAATTATAAACAAGGGATTTGGATCTATGGTCCTGGATATAAGTAACGTGTTTTCTGATTTGAATAATGACGTACTTACCTATACTATTGGGAATAGCAACAAAGGAATAGTGACTACAAGTCTGGTAGGTACTGATCTGACAATCAATGAAGTAAAACCTGGAAAAGCCATTCTAACGATCAGAGCAGATGATGGGCATGGCAATGTAGTTTTTGAGGACTTTGAATTCCATATAGTTAATGTCAATGCCATAGAAAATCAATTCGTCAATACAGGATTTGGGTCTAGCTCGATTGATTTATCAATGCTGTTTAGTGATAGTGGATTTGGAGATCAAATTTCCCTCTCTGTAGTCAGTAGCAACGAAGCGGTGGTGACTACTACTATTTCAGGTATGTCGCTGGATATTATAGAAGTAGGCGTTGGTACTAGTACTATTACCATTACTGCTAATGATGGCACCAATGACATCATTGCTACTTCATTTGACTTCACAGTCAAACTAGCACCAGTCGTGGTAGGACTTCCTGATCTTGTCAAAGCAATAGGCTTTAACACTTTCGTGATCAATTTGGTTGACAATTTCACGAATGCAAACGATGATGTGTTGACTTATACTGCCGTATCTTCTAACACAACAGTAGCGACTGTTACTGTTTCCGAATCTGGTAGTATGACTGTGACTGAAGTGGGCGCAGGTACTACAACGATCACTGTGACAGTAGATAATGGTAGTGGATCTGTCTCAGATGAGTTCTTGTTGACGATAGGTCAGGTACTATCTACTGATCTATCAGCTATGGGATTGGAGGTATATCCTAATCCTGTTCATGACAGACTAAACTTGTTCAATAAAACAGGACATTCCATGCAAATACAAGTTATTTCTTCTCTAGGAGAGGTTATCTACACGGATACCATCACCCCAGGGGTGCAACAACTTGATATGAGTAAAAATGCAAGCGGTCTTTATTTTGTGAGGTTACAATCCAACGGTTTTAAAAAAGTAATGAAGCTGATTGTCCAATAGACAAAATAATCAATACACAACAACACATAAAAAGGTCTCAGTGCACAGCACATGAGACCTTTTCTTTATCTCAATGAACCAATTCACTCTTTAACTTTGTTACTAGCAAAACAAAACCCTCATGGCTACATTTTCAGATATCATCAACAGTGATCGACCCGTATTGGTAGACTTTTATGCGGATTGGTGTGGGCCTTGCCAAATGATGGCACCTGTCTTGACGGAACTTTCATCCGAACTAGGAGACAAAGGAAAAGTCATCAAAGTCGATGTGGACAAAAACCCAAAAGCATCACAGGTCTATCAGATCAAGAGCATTCCTACTTTGATTCTCTTCAAACAAGGACAAATACTCTGGAGACACTCAGGTACTGCGAGCAAGGAGCAATTGAAATCTCTGATAGAATCTCATGCTTGAAGTTGCCTCACTCAGTTCTACACATTGCTTACAAGACTGAATTATTCGTTTCTGACTAAAATATTCAGAGAAAAAAGGGCATTTTACACGAATCCATAATTAATTTGAAGCTTAATCACATGGCCATGTAGTTCAACGGATAGAATAGTCGTTTCCTAAACGATTGATCCAGGTTCGATCCCTGGCTTGGCTACTTGAAAACGAAAAAGGCCTCCGATATGATCAGAGGCCTTTGTATTTTATGTCAAAAAACTAGATTAAGCTTTTTGCGGGAATCTAGCTGTCTCACCCAATTCTTCTTCGATTCTAAGCAATTGGTTGTACTTAGCCATTCTATCAGATCTTGACAATGAACCAGTTTTGATTTGTCCAGCATTGGTCGCTACTGCGATATCAGCAATCGTAGAATCTTCTGTTTCACCTGATCTATGAGAAACTACTGCAGTGAAACCAGCTTTGTGAGCCATTTCGATAGCATCTAATGTTTCAGACAAAGTTCCGATTTGGTTTACTTTGATCAAGATAGAGTTAGCAGATTTTTCGTTGATTCCTCTTTGTAAGAATTTCACGTTGGTTACGAATAGATCGTCACCTACCAATTGACATTTGTGACCGATTTTCGCTGTCAACATAGCCCAAGTTGACCAATCTTCTTCAGCACAACCATCTTCGATAGAATCGATTGGGTATTTCTCAACCAATTCAGCCAAATAAGCTACTTGCTCTTCAGCATTTCTTTTCTTACCGTTTGGCCCTTCGAATTTAGAGTAGTCATATTTACCATCCACGAAGAACTCCGAAGAAGCACAATCCAATCCGATTGTGATATCTTTGCCTGGCTCGTATCCAGCAGCTTTGATCGCACTCAACACGCTTTCCAAAGCTTCTTCAGTACCTCCTGTAAACGCCGGAGCAAATCCTCCTTCATCACCTACTGCAGTACTCAATCCCTTATCGTGAAGAATTTTCTTCAGTGCATGGAAAGTCTCAGCACCCATTTGCATCGCTTGAGAGAAAGTAGAAGCGCCTACTGGTCTGATCATAAACTCTTGGAATGCAATCGTCGCATCAGAGTGAGATCCACCATTGATGATGTTCATCATAGGTACTGGCAATGTGTGTGCATTGGTACCACCGATGTATCTAAACAATGGCAAGCCCAATTCCTCTGCTGCTGCTTTGGCTACTGCCAAAGAAACACCCAAGATCGCGTTTGCTCCCAACTTAGACTTAGTATCAGTACCATCCAATTCTATCATCAAAAAGTCAATGTATCTTTGATCAAATACAGACAAGCCAAGCAATTCTGGCTGAAGGATGTCGTTTACATTTTCAACAGCTTTCAATACCCCTTTACCTAGGTATACAGATTTATCGCCATCTCTTAGCTCCACAGCCTCGTTGACTCCTGTTGAAGCACCAGACGGAACCGCAGCCCTACCTAACACACCATTTTCTGTTATTACATCTACTTCGATGGTAGGATTACCTCTCGAATCCAGTATTTGTCTTGCAAATACACTTTCTATCAAACTCATGATTCTTTATGTTTTTTTATTAGTTGAATGAAATCGTCAAATAAATACCTCGCATCGTGAGGTCCAGGAGATGCCTCTGGGTGATGTTGCACCGAGAAAGCAGGTTTGCCCTTTACTCTGATACCAGCTACCGTATTATCATTGAGATTAATGTGTGTTAATTCTAATTTATCAGACGCCTCTAGCTCTTCTCTGTTGACGGCAAAACCGTGATTTTGAGAAGTGATTTCGCTAAGACCCGTAACTAGGTTTTTCACAGGATGATTGAGACCTCTGTGTCCATGGTGCATTTTGTAGGTGCTTACGCCATTAGCCAAGGCAATAATTTGATGCCCTAAACAAATTCCAAACATGGGTTTGTTCTCTTCCAGTATTTGCTGCACTGTTTCAATGGCATACGGCATGGCAGAAGGATCTCCAGGTCCATTGGATATAAAATAGCCATCTGGATTATAAGCCTTCATTTCTGCAAAACTGGTCTCAGCAGGAAATACCTTCAGTTCACAACCTCTGGTGACCATATTGGACAAAATTGATTTTTTCACTCCTATGTCAAGAACTGCCACTTTGAATTCGCCACCTTCATTGATCATATAGCTCTCTTTGGTAGTCACCTTGCTAGACAACTCCAAGTGATCCATACTAGGTACCTTATCCAACTCTTTCTTCAGCTCCTCAATAGATTGATACTCTGAGGAGATGATAGCATTCATAGCACCCTTGTTTCTGATCTGCTTGACAATACTGCGGGTATCCAAGTTGGATATCCCCACTATACCATGCTGTGACAAATATTCATCTAGCGTAGACTCACCATCCTGTCTACTATGGATTTCAGAATACTCATTGACTACTAGGCCATTGATTTTTGGTCTGTCTGATTCTTGTTCTAGATCAACCGCGCCATAGTTTCCTATATGCGAATTGGTATTGACAATGATTTGACCAAAATAAGATGGGTCTGTATAGACCTCCTGGTATCCAGTCATACCAGTATTGAAGCATATTTCACCTCCACTCGTTCCTTTACTACCTATTGAAAGTCCTTCAAAGTAGCTACCGTCTTCTAAAAGTAAAAATGCTTTTTCTCTTTGTTTTAATTTCATACGAGCTATTATCTGGGTGAATAAATCACCGCAAATCTGACCATTTTTTTTCCATAAAAAAAGCCATCTCGAAACTTATCGAGATGGCTTTCATATGATTATATCCTTTTCAATTATTCTTTGTCTTCTTTATCAGAATCCTCAGCAGAGGCCTCATTGGCAGAAGAATCATCTGCTTTTGCTTCTGGAGCAACCTCTTCAGCCTTCGCTTCTACTGCTGGAGCAGCTGCAGCTTCTGTTGATTCACCTTTTCCTCTTCTGCTTCTTCTTGTCTTAGCTTTAGCAGGTGCAGCCTCTTGTAGCAACAGTTCGTTGTAATCAACCAACTCCATGATACACATATCAGCATTGTCACCCAATCTATTTCCAGTTTTGAAAATACGAGTATATCCACCTGGTCTGTTGGCTACTTTGTCAGCCACTCCACCAAACAATTCTTTGACAGACTCTTTATTTTGCAAGTAAGAGAAAACCACTCTTCTTGAATGAGTTGTATCATCTTTCGCTCTTGTGATGATCGGCTCTACATACTTTCTTAAAGCTTTTGCTTTTGCAACAGTAGTTGTAATTCTCTTGTGCAAAATCAAAGAAGAAGCCATGTTAGATAACATCGCGCCTCTGTGCGATGCATTTCTACCTAAATGATTAAATTTCTTCCCGTGTCTCATTTTTAATCCTCGTCTAATTTATATTTTGACAAATCCATGCCAAAAGTTAAGTTCTTATCAGCTACTAGTTGCTCTAGTTCAGCTAGTGATTTCTTACCAAAGTTTCTGAACTTCATCATGTCAGAAATCTCTAGTCTTACCAAGTCTCCCAATGATCTCACATCAGCAGCCTTCAAGCAATTGTATGCTCTAACTGACAGATCCAAATCATTCAAGCCTGTTTTAAGAAGCTTTCTCATGTGAAGCATTTCTTCATCCACAGCCTCAGGTTCACCTGCATCATGTGTATCCAAGATCATAGTCTGATCTGAGAACAACATGAAATGTTGAATCAAAATGTTAGCAGCACCTTTCAATGCATTCTCAGGGTGAATAGAACCATCCGTTTCGATATCCAGTATCAACTGTTCGTAATCGGTTTTTTGCTCTACCCTCGTATTTTCTACAGAGAACTTTACATTTTTGATTGGTGTGAAGATAGCATCGATTGGAATATAACCAAACACTTGCTCGCCAGGTCTATTCTCATCTGCAGCTACATAACCTCTACCTTTGTCGATTGACAATTCAATCTCAAATTTCACACTTTCATCCATATTGCAGATCACATGATCTGGATTTAGGATTTCGAATGCGTCAGTAGCGCTATTGATATCACCTGCCTTGAATTCCTTCTTGCCAGATAAACTTACTACAATCTTACTATCCGCTACGTCTCCAGTCTTTTTAAACCTAACCATTTTTAGGTTCAAAATGATTTCAGACACGTCTTCTACTACACCTTCTATTGTAGAAAATTCATGCAATACTCCAGGGATTTTAATTCCAGTTATAGCGTAACCTTCCAATGAAGACAATAAGATTCTTCTCAATGCATTACCGACTGTTACACCATAGCCCTGCTCAAGTGGTTTGAAAGTAAATAAGCCATGAAAATCATCAGCTTTCTCCATTACCACTTTCTCAGGCATTTGAAATGCTAGTATTGACATAATTATTTCTTGCTTAAATATTAATGAATATATTATTTAGAGTACAATTCGACGATCAACTGCTCCTTGATATTCTCAGGGATCTCTTCTCTCGTAGGCACTACCATAAACTTACCACTCAATTCAGAAGTATTCCACTCTAACCAAGGGTACTTAGTAGCACTTCCTCTTGAAAGGCTATAAGTAATTGCCTCCAAAGATTTAGACTTCTCTCTCACGGCGATCACATCACCTATTTTCACAGAGTAAGAAGGTATGTTTAGAACGTCTCCATTGACTGTCACATGCTTGTGCAGAACCAATTGTCTAGCTGCATTTCTTGTAGGAGCTATTCCTAATCTGAATACAACGTTATCCAATCTAGATTCCAAAAGTTGCAATAGTATTTCACCTGTGATACCACTTTTTCTTGAAGCGTGATCAAACAAATTAGAGAATTGCTTCTCCAACAAGCCATAGGTGTATTTAGCTTTTTGCTTTTCAGCCAACTGAATCGCATATTCTGACTGCTTCTTTCTTCTACCTCTACCGTGTTGTCCAGGAGGGTAGTTCTTTTTAGCTAAAGTCTTGTCTGGCCCATAGATTGCGTCGTTAAACTTTCTCGCAATTTTTGTTTTTGGTCCTCTATATCTTGCCATTTCCTATTCTTCTAAATAATATTAAACTCTTCTTCTTTTCGGAGGTCTACATCCATTGTGTGGTAATGGAGTAACATCTTTGATCATAGTTACTTCGATACCAGCGTTCTGGATAGTTCTAATTGCAGACTCTCTACCTGCACCAGGACCTTTTACAAAGACCTCTACTTTTCTAAGACCAAGTTCGTAAGCAGTCTGTGCACATTCCTGAGCAGCTACCTGAGCAGCATATGGAGTGTTTTTCTTAGAACCCTTAAAGCCCATTTTACCAGCAGATGCCCATGATATCACTTGACCTGTTTGGTTGGTCAAAGAGATAATTATATTGTTGAACGATGCTTTGATGTGCGCTTGCCCGATCGGCTCAACAACAACGACTCTTTTTCTACTTTTGTCTTTTCTTTTTTGTGCCATTGTCAATTATTATTTAGTAGCCTTCTTCTTATTGGCAACAGTTTTTCTTTTACCCTTTCTAGTTCTAGCATTGTTTTTAGTATGCTGACCTCTTACTGGAAGACCTCTTCTGTGTCTCAATCCTCTATAACAACCAATGTCAAGCAATCTCTTGATGTTGAGCTGAATCTCTGATTTAAGAACACCCTCTACTTTAAAGTTTTCACTAATGATAGTTCTAACTTTTCCAGCTTCGTCTTCTGTCCATTCAGAAACTTTTTTGCTCCAATCAACACCCGCCTCAGTCAAAATTTTCTGAGCTGAGCTACGACCTAGTCCAAAAATATAAGTAAGTGAAACTTCACCTCTCTTGTTATCTGGAATATCTACTCCTGAAATCCTAGCCATAATTATCCTTGTCTTTGCTTGAACCTTGGGTTCTTTTTGTTAATAACGTATACCTTTCCGTTTCTACGAATGACTTTGCAGTCAGCGCTTCTTTTCTTGACGGATGCTCTAACCTTCATAATTTTCTATTTATAGCGATAAACTATTCTTCCTTTACTTAAATCATATGGAGACATCTCCATTTTGACTTTATCTCCTGGTAAAATTTTGATATAATGCATTCTCATTTTACCAGATATATGGGCAATAACCTCATGTCCATTTTCTAATTCCACACGGAACATTGCATTTGACAATGCTTCCTTAATTGTACCGTCTTGCTCTATAGAAGCTTGCTTAGCCATAATAATATTTAGTTAAGCTACTGCTATGTTTTCAGATCTTCCTTTCAGCTTACCAGACTTCATCATTCCCTCATAATGTCTCATGAGTAGATAGCTCTCTATTTGCTGCAGCGTGTCCAAAATAACACCTACCATAATCAAAAGAGAAGTCCCTCCAAAAAACTGAGCAAAGTTGGTACTTACTCCAGCCATCTGCGCGAAAGCTGGCATGACAGCTACCATCGCCAAGAACAAAGATCCAGGCAATGTCACTCTAGTCAATACAGTATCTATGAATTCTGAAGTTGCCGATCCTGGCTTAACACCCGGAATGAAACCTCCATTTCTCTTCATGTCGTCAGCAATCTGATTAGGATTGACCGATATAGCAGTATAGAAAAATGTAAACAATACAATCATTATCCCAAAGGTCAAATTATATTGCCATGACTGAAAATTAGAGAAAGTAGCACCAATGTACTGTGCCACGTCACTAGAGTCAGCAAAATAACTTGCAATCATTGCAGGCAAAAACATCAATGATTGAGCGAAGATAATTGGCATGACACCAGCTGAATTCACTTTCAAAGGAATGTACTGGCGTTGACCACCATACACCTTGTTGCCTACTACTTGCTTCGCGTACTGCACAGGTATTCTTCTCACCGCTTGAGTCAAAAGAACCACTGCCATCACGACAAAGAACAATGCGATTAATTCTAACAAGAAGAACAATGCTTCACTCATACCACGAGTGATTGCTTCTTGTAATAAGCTACCAGGAAAACGTGATATAATACCGATCATAATCAGCATTGATATACCATTCCCAATACCTTTATCAGTTATTTTTTCACCCAGCCACATACAGAAAATTGTACCAGATGTCAAAATCACAAGTGCTGAAAAGGTAAACATTACCTTATTTTCTAATACGATAGCTTCTGCTGGAATGGCACCTGCTAAGTACGCACTACCTTGAGCAAAAGTGATCGCGATAGTTAATACTCTGGTGATCTGATTGATCTTCTTTCTACCACTATCACCTTCCTTTTGCAACTTTTGGAAATATGGCACTGCCATAGTCAAAAGTTGAATCACGATAGATGCAGAAATGTAAGGCATAATACCAAGACCAAAGATGGAAGCATTGTTGAATGCACCACCCAAGAATGTATCGAGTAAGCCAAATATTCCTTCAGCCTTGTCAGCCAATTTGGAAGGATCAATACCAGGCAAAACAACAAAAGTTCCTAATCTGAAAATGATCAAAAACCCTATTGTATTCAGAATCCTGACTCTGAGATCCTCAATAGAAAAAATATTCCTTATCGTACTAAAAAACTTTTTCATATATTATAGCGTAGTTGCTTTTCCACCTGCTTTCTCGATTGCCTCGATAGCAGATTTAGAAAATGAGTGAGCAGAAACATCAATTTTAGCTGTCAATGCTCCTCTACCTAATACTTTTACCACATCATTCTTTCCTGCAAGACCATTGTCCATCAGAACTTCAAAAGTCAAAGCTGACAAACCAGTTTTGGTAGCCAACTCTTGAATGGTATCAAGATTAATAGGTTTGGTTTCAACTCTGTTAGGAGATTTAAAACCAAATTTTGGCACTCTTCTATACAAAGGCATTTGTCCACCTTCGAAACCAGCCTTTCTAGAATAACCAGATCTAGACTTAGCTCCTTTGTGACCTTTTGTAGAAGTCCCCCCTCTACCAGATCCTTGACCTCTGCCTATTCTTCTGTCAGATTTTGTTGATCCTTCTGCAGGCTTTAAAGTATTTAATTTCATCTCTTTAATATTTCAGAAATAAGTCCTAAAACTATTTATTCTCTACAGACACCAAGTGTGCCACCTTTCTAATCATTCCCTCTATTTGAGGAGTCAAGTCTTTCTCAACTGATCTATTCATCTTGCCTAGACCCAAAGCCTTCATAGTCAACTTTTGATCATTTGGTCTTTTGATAAGACTTCTTACTTGTGTAATTACTACTTTCGCCATCTTCTTATCCGTTAAAAACTTTAGATAATTCCACACCTCTTTGTTGAGCTACCGCCAATGGATCTCTCATCTTATTCAGTGCATCGAAAGTCGCTTTTACCACGTTATGTGGGTTAGAAGAACCTTTAGATTTAGCTAGTACATCGTGTACACCAGCACTTTCCAATACAGCTCTCATTGCACCACCAGCAATTACACCAGTACCTTGAGCCGCAGGCTTCAACAATACGAATCCACCACCAAACTTACCAATTGCATCATGAGGAACGGTTCCTTTGAATACTGGCACTCTTACCAAATTCTTCTTAGCGTCATCGATTCCTTTAGTGATAGAATCAGTTACCTCATTGGCTTTACCCAAACCATAACCTACTACACCATTACCATCTCCAACCACAACGATTGCAGAGAAACTAAATCTTCTACCGCCTTTCACCACCTTGGCAACTCTTTTGATAGCCACTACTTTTTCTTGTAGCTCCATCTCACTTGCCTTTATAGCTCTTAAGTTATTCTTAGACATAATCAATTAAAATTTAAGGCCTCCTTCTCTAGCCCCTTCTGCCAAGGCTTTGATTTTACCGTGATATGGATATCCTCCTCTATCAAAAACGACACTGCTGATACCACTACCTGCAGCCTTTTCAGCCAATTTCTTTCCAACTTCTTTAGAAGAAGTCATATTTACTGTACCAGCTCCCAACTCAGCAGAAGAACTTGCTACTAGTGTACTACCATTAGCATCATCAATCAACTGTGCATAGATTGCTTTGTTGCTTTTGAATACAGACAATCTTGGTCTTTCGGCAGTTCCGCTCACTTTGTTACGGATACCTCTTCTTATTCTAAGTCTTCTTTGTTCTTTAGTAATTGCCATGTCTATATCTTATTTAGAAGCAGTTTTACCAGCTTTTCTTCTAACAATTTCACCAACAAATCTGATACCCTTTCCTTTATAAGGCTCGATCTTTCTGAGTGATCTAATCTTAGCGGCTACTTCACCTACCAATTCTTTGTCAGTAGATTCCAATGTTACCACTGGGTTCTTACCCTTCAAAGTCTCAGCACCCACTTTAATTTCAGAAGGAATCTCCATGAAAATATTGTGAGAGTATCCCAAGTTCAATTCCAGAACTTGTCCTTGTACAGCTGCTTTGTATCCCACACCTACCAATTCCAAAGTTTTGACATATCCATCAGATACGCCAATAACCATATTGTTGATCAATGATCTATAAAGACCGTGCAACGCCTTGTGTCTTTTTTGGTCAGTTGGTCTCTTTACCGTAAGCGACCCCTCCTCTAGAGATAAGTCAAAGTCGCTATCGATTTCTCTTGTCAAGCTACCTTTTGCTCCTTTGACAATTACAGTAGACCCATCAATTTTAATATCGACTCCTTGTGGTACTGCTATTGCTTTGTTTCCTACTCGTGACATCTTAATCTAATTAATAAACGTAACACAATACTTCTCCACCTACATTGAGTCCTTGTGCCTCTTTATTAGAGATCACACCCTTTGATGTAGATAAAATTGCAATACCAAGCCCATTTAAAACTCTAGGTAATGCGTCAGCTTGCGCGTACTTTCTCAAACCAGGCTTAGACACTCTTTCTAGGTGCACTATGGCCGATTCTTTGGTTTGAGCATTGTACTTCAATGCAATTCTGATTTTCCCCTGAACGCCATCATCTTCGAACTTATAGTTGCGGATGAAACCCTTGTCCATCAACACTTTAGTGATCTCCTTCTTTACATTAGAAGCAGGGATCTCGACGATTCTATGATTCGCTTGGATAGCGTTTCTCAATCTTGTTAAATAATCTGCTATTGGATCTGTCATTACAGTATACTTTACCCCTATTTTTTTAACAGGGGTGCAAAGTTAGTTAATATTTTATATTTTAAAAACTCTTTTACCAGCTAGCTTTCGTTACACCAGGAATTTTTCCTGCGCTTGCCATTTCACGGAACGTAACCCTTGAAATACCAAACTTTCTCATGTAACCTTTTGGTCTACCAGTAAGCTTACATCTGTTGTGCAATCTTACTTTAGAAGAGTTTCTAGGTAGTTTATCCAAACCTTCGAAATCACCTGCTGCTTTTAGTTCTGCTCTTTTTGTAGCATACTTAGCGACTAGTCTTTCTCTTTTGCGCTCTCTGGCTTTTATTGATTCTCTTGCCATATCAATTATTATTTTTTCCGGCGAATGGCATACCAAACGCTTTCAACAATTCGTAACTTTCTTCATCAGTGCTAGCAGTAGTCACGAAAGTGATGTCCATACCAGCGATTTTATTGATCTTGTCAATCGAAATCTCAGGGAAAATAATTTGCTCCTTTACTCCAAGCGTATAATTACCTCTGCCGTCAAAACCTTTGTCCTTGATGCCTTTGAAATCTCTTACTCGTGGTAGAGCTACAGTCATCAATCTGTCAAGGAATTCGTACATTTTGTCACCTCTCAAAGTAACTCTAGCACCGATAGGCATGTCTTCTCTTAACTTAAAGTTAGAGATCGCCTTTTTAGACAAAGTAGCAACTGCCTTTTGTCCAGTGATTTGAGTCAACTCAGCAACACCATGGTCTACTAGTTTCTTATCAGATACAGCATCACCAATACCTCTGTTGATCGATATTTTTTCGATCTTAGGTACTTGCATTACTGATTTGTATTGAAATTTCTCTTTCAATGCAGGAACAATCTCCTCTGTGTATTTGGTTCTTAATCTAGGATTAGCCATTGATCACCTCCCCGGTTTTTTTTGATACTCTTACTAATTTCCCATCGTCACCTGCTTTTCTAGCTACTTTGGTAGCTTGTCCTGTAGCAGGGTCAACTAACATCAGATTACTGATGTGAATAGAAGCTTCAACTTTCTTGATGCCTCCTTCTGGATTCGTTGCAGAAGGTTTGGTGTGCTTAGTTACCATATTTACACCCTCTACTATCGCTCTATACTTGCTTGGATCTACCTCTAGTATAGCTCCAGTCTTCCCTTTGGAATTCCCAGATATAACCTTTACAGTGTCTCCTTTTTTTACGTGAAATTTCATGTTCTAATATTTCTTCTAATTAGACTTCAATTCTTAAAGCACTTCTGGTGCCAATGAAACAATCTTCATGAATTGCTTCTCTCTTAATTCTCTAGCCACTGGCCCGAAAATCCTTGTTCCTCTTGGCTCGTCATTTCCACCTAGAAGTACCGCAGCGTTGTCTTCGAATCTGATATAAGATCCATCTTTTCTACGGATCTCCTTTTTGGTTCTAACAACTACTGCTTTTGAAACAGTACCTTTTTTAAGGTTACTAGAAGAAATTGCTGACTTCACCGAAACAACAATTTTATCTCCAACAGAAGCGTACCTTTTACCAGTACCTCCTAACACGCGGATGCAAAGCACTTCTTTAGCACCACTATTATCCGCTACACTAAGTCTTGACTCTTGTTGTACCATTGTTATTTAGCTCTTTCGATAATTTCTACTAATCTCCACCTTTTATTTTTAGACAAAGGTCTTGTCTCCATGATCTTTACAGTATCACCTTCACCGCAATCATTGTTTTCATCATGAGCAGCAAACTTCTTAGTTGTGCTCATAAACTTACCGTATATTGGGTGCTTCACCTTACGTAGTACTTCAACAGTAATGGTCTTATCCATTTTGTTACTTACTACTTTTCCGATACGTTCTTTTCTTAAATTTCTGGTTTCCATCGTGAACTTATTGTTGAGCCAATTGCTTAGCTCTGATTTCAGTGTTTAACCTTGCTACCAATTTCTTAGAGTCTTTCAACCTCATTGGGTTTTCTATAGGGGTAATTGCATGAGCAAATTTTCAGCTTATCCAAGCTATCCTTCTCAGCTGCCACTTTAGATTTTAACTCCTCTAATGACAATCCTTTTATTTCAGAATTTTTCATAGTTCTATAATTTAATCAGAGAGGTTAAACCTTATCCCTGAAAATCTCTTCTAACAACAAACTTTGTTCTAATCGGCAACTTCTGCTGAGCTAATCTCAAAGCTTCTTGTGCCGTCTCTTGGCTTACACCTGCTGCTTCGAAAAGTAGTGTACCAGGTCTTACAGTAGCTACCCAGTATTCTGGAGCTCCTTTACCTTTACCCATCCTTACTTCAGCAGGCTTCTTAGTGATCGGTTTGTCTGGGAAAATTCTAATCCAAACCTGACCTTCTCTTTTCATCGCTCTAGTCATAGCAATCCTAGAAGCTTCTATTTGTCTACTGGTAATCCATCCTGGTTCCAAAGACTTGATACCAAAAGTACCGAAAGCCAGCGTATGTCCTCTCTGAGCAATACCCTTAACTCTGCCTTTCTGTTTCTTTCTGAACTTGGTTCTTTTTGGTTGTAACATTTCTTAATTCTTTAATTCCAACTCAGTGGATAATTGAAAAAAATTATTTTCTATTTCGTCTAGGAGCCCCAGCTGCAGGTCTGTTAGGTTTACGGCTATTACTGTTGCCACCAGTTGACTGCTGACTTGCCGCGCCTATGTTTGGAGACAAGTCTCTTTTGCCATAGACTTCACCTTTGAAGATCCATACTTTGATTCCGATTTTACCGTAGATGGTATCAGCCTCAGATATAGCATAATCAATATCTGCTCTGAGTGTATGAAGTGGCACTCTGCCTTCTTTGTACTGCTCAGATCTTGCCATCTCTGCTCCTCCTAATCTTCCAGAACACTTGATCTTGATTCCTTCGGCTCCTACTCTCATTGTAGCGGCAATTGCTTGCTTCATAGCTCTTCTAAAAGAGATTCTAGCTTTCAACTGCTGAGCGATTGATTGACCAACTAATACTGCGTCTAACTCTGGTCTTTTGATTTCAAATATGTTGATTTGAAGATCTTTACCGGTTAGCTTCTTAAGCTCTTCTTTGATACGATCAACTTCAGATCCTCCTTTACCGATCACAACGCCTGGTCTGGCAGTATGAATAGTCAAAGTGATTCTTTTGATTGTTCTTTCAATTACAACTTTAGAAATTCCTCCTTTAGGAATACGCACATCGATGTAGTTTCTGATTTTGGTATCTTCTACCAATTTATCTGGAAACGTCTTGCCACCATACCAGTTGGAATCCCAACCTTTAACGATTCCTAATCTAAGTCCTACAGGGTTTACTTTTTGTCCCATTTGTATTAGTTTTCTGAATTTTCAGTGTTACTTTCTTGCTTACCTTCTGAAGCTTTGAAGCTATCAACGATCACTGTTACGTGATTTGATCTCTTTCTGATTCTATGAGCTCTACCTTGCGGAGCAGGTCTCAATCTCTTCAAGATTCTGCCACTATCTACGAAGATTGACTTCACATATAGATCGGCCTCTTCTAGCTTGGCATCTTCATTCTTAATCTCCCAATTTGAGATCGCAGAAAGTAATAATTTCTCTATTCTATCAGCACCTTGCTTAGCTTCAAACTTCAATATATTCAAAGCGTTGTTCACTCTTTGGCCTCTTACCAAATCAGCTACTACCCTCATTTTTCGAGGCGAAGTTGGTACATTATTTAATTTTGCTACAGCTTCCATAGTTTCGCTAATTATCTCTTTTTATCCTTCTTGTTGATGTGACCTCTGAAGTTACGCGTTGGAGCGAATTCACCCAATTTGTGTCCTACCATGTTCTCTGTCACAAATACAGGGATAAATTTGTTCCCATTGTGCACAGCGAAAGTGTGTCCTACAAAGTCTGGAGATATCATAGATCTTCTAGACCAAGTCTTGATTACGGCCTTCTTGCCAGAATCATTCATCGTATCGACCTTACTTTCCAGTCTAAAATCTATATAAGGTCCTTTTTTTAATGATCTTCCCATTGCTTATTTGTTTTTACCAATGATGAACTTGTTAGAATATTTCTTAGGTGTTCTAGTTTTTTGACCTTTTGCAAAAATGCCATTTCTAGATCTTGGATGACCTCCTGAAGACTTACCTTCACCACCACCCATTGGGTGATCTACTGGGTTCATCGCCACACCTCTTACTCTTGGTCTTCTACCCAACCATCTGTTTCTACCAGCCTTACCCAATACGACGTTCATATGATCGCCATTAGATACTGTACCGACAGTAGCCAAACAAACTACTAAGACCATTCTCATTTCACCTGAAGGAAGTTTTACTGTTGCATATTTTCCTTCTCTAGCCAACAGCTGAACATAAGTTCCAGCACTTCTAGCCATTGCCGCACCTCTACCTGGTTTCAACTCTACGTTGTGAATGATCGTACCTAGTGGAATATCAGACAACGGAAGTGTGTTACCTACTTCAGGAGCGATACCTGGTCCAGACAACAAGGTCTGACCTACCTTCACACCATTTGGCGCGATGATGTATCTCTTTTCTCCATCAGCATAGTAAAGCAAAGCAATTCTAGCAGTTCTCATCGGATCGTACTCCACAGACTTCACTACAGCAGGAATGCCATGCTTGTCTCTTTTGAAATCGATCTCTCTGTATTTTCTTTTGTGACCACCACCAACATTTCTAATAGTCATACGACCACTATTGTTTCTGCCGCCCGTGCGGTGTGTTGATTTCGTCAACGATTTTTCCGGAGTAGATGTAGTTATCTCCTCAAATACAGGTGCTACTCTATATCTGGTACCCGGAGTTATTGGTTTTAATTTTCTTACAGCCATTTTTTAACTATTTATACTCCTCCGTAAAAATCAATTATATCTCCTTCAGCTACCTGTACAATCGCCTTCTTGTAAGAATTAGTTCTTCCAGAAACAACTTTTGACTTGGTATACTTTGTTTTCGCTTTGCCAGGGTAAACCATTGTGTTTACACTCTCTACAGTCACACCGTAAACTTTCTCTACTTCCTTCTTGATTTCGACTTTGTTGGCATCTTTATCTACCACGAAACCATATCTCCCACTCTCGTTCAAAGCAGAAACTTTCTCTGTAACTATCGGTTTTTTTAATATACTCATCTTCTTATTTCGTTAATAAGTTCTGAATCTTCTCAATTGAACCTTCCAAAAGGATCAAGTTATCAGCATTCAACAAATCATAAGTATTGATTTGCGCAGCGGTTGTAACTTGTGCTTTTCTCAAGTTTCTTGATGACAACAAGACGTTCTTGTCATCTTCTGATAATACCAACAAGGTCTTCTTGTTAGATACAGCAAGGCCATCCAATAGAGCGACGTAATCCTTTGTTCTAGCAGTTTCAAATGTGAAATCTTCTAAAACTGAAATACACTTCTCAGTCGCCTTGTAAGACAAAGCAGACTTTCTAGCCAAAACTTTCAATTTCTTATTCAAATCGATGCTGTAGTTTCTTGGCTTAGGACCAAAAACTCTACCTCCACCTCTAAACACAGGAGACTTGATGCTACCAGCTCTTGCTGTACCAGTTCCCTTTTGTTTTTTGATTTTTCTTGTAGAACCAGCGATTTCCGCTCTTTCTTTAGATTTATGCGTTCCTTGTCTTTGGTTAGCCAAATACTGCTTTACATCTAGATATATAGCATGATCATTTGGTTCGATACCAAAAACATCCTTAGACAAATCTACCTCTCTCCCGGTATTTTCACCAGTTTTAGTTAATACGGATACTTTCATGACTATTTCTCTAGAATTACTGTACCATTCTTAGGACCTGGAATAGATCCACTTACCAAAATAAGGTTCTTCTCTGGGATGATTTTCATCACCTGCAAGTTTGTCACCTTTACTCTATCGTTACCTGTACGTCCGGCCATTCTCATGCCCTTGAATACTCTCGCTGGGTAAGATGCTCCACCAACTGATCCTGGTGCTCTTAGTCTGTTGTGCTGACCGTGAGTTGCTTGACCTACACCACCGAAGCTATGTCTTTTCACAACCCCTTGGAAACCTTTACCTTTAGAGTTTGCGATTACATCGACAAAATCCTCCACTTGGAAAACATCTGCAACATTGATTGCTTGACCCAATTCCACTCCTCCTTCAAATTCTACTCTGAAGTCTCTGAACTCAATCAAATGTTGCTTAGGAGTAGTCTTCGCTTTTGCGAAGTGACCTTTCAAGGCTTTCGTTGTGCGCTTTTCTTTACGTTCTCCGTAACCCAATTGCACAGCTGTATACCCGTCAGTCTCTTCATTCTTTACTTGCGTTACCACGCAAGGACCAGCTTCTATCAACGTGCATGCGACATTACGTCCATCGGCACTAAAGATGCTAGTCATCCCAATTTTTTTTCCTATTATACCTGACATTACAGTATTAAATTTCTATAAACTTATTGTGTCCTTTCACTCAAATCGGCAAAAGGACTGCAAAGATAGTAAATATATTTTCTATCTCAAATAATAAAACATAAATATTCGCTACACGTAGCGACAAAAAAAGAACCAGCAAACGAATGCTGGTTCTTTAGTATCTACCAGTCTAAAAAGTTAGACCTTGATTTCTACATCAACACCACTTGGCAATTCAAGCTTCATCAAAGCATCAACAGTTTTTGCACTATTAGAGTAGATATCTACCAATCTCTTGTAAGTACAAAGCTGGAATTGCTCTCTTGCTTTTTTGTTAACGTGTGGTGACTTCAAAACTGTGAATTTCTCTTTTACAGTAGGAAGTGGAATTGGTCCGCTTACTATTGCGCCAGTAGTTTTCACCGCTCTTACGATTTTCTCAGACGACTTGTCAACCAAGTTATGATCGTAAGACTTTAGCTTTATTCTAATTTTCTGATTCATATCAATAATTATTACGGACTATTCGCCTTTTTCTTTCTTTATAACAGTCTCAGCAATGTTACGCGGAACTGGATCATAGTGAGAGAATGTCAAGGAAGCAGTTGCTCTACCTGAAGTCATCGTTCTCAAATCAGTTACATAACCAAACAACTCAGACAAAGGAACATCAGCTTTCACTACTTGAGAATTTCCTCTTACGTCCATTCCTTTCATGATACCTCTTCTTCTGTTCAAGTCACCAGTCACAGATCCTGTGTACTCGTCTGGAGTCAAGATTTCCACGCCCATCACAGGCTCAAGCAATACTGGACTAGCCTTCTTAGCAGCTGCTTTAAAGCCCATTCTAGCTGCAAGCTCAAATGATAGTGCATCTGAATCGACATCATGGAACGAACCGTGATACAATTTGACTTTCATGCTATCCAATGGGAATCCAGCTAGTGGTCCATTCACCATGGCAGATGCAAAGCCTTTTTCGATGGCTGGAATAAATTCCTTAGGAATCACACCACCCACGATTGCATTTACAAACTGTAGTCCTACTTTGTTGAAGTCTTCATCCACTGGAGACAACTCAAACACGATATCGGCAAATTTACCTTTACCCCCTGATTGCTTTTTGTAAACCTCTTTGTGATCAACTAAAGTTTGGATAGCTTCTTTGTAAGCTACTTGAGGAGCGCCTTGGTTGATTTCCACCTTGAACTCTCTCTTCATCCTATCGATGATGATATCTAGGTGAAGCTCACCCATACCTCTCAAGATAGTCTGTCCAGTGTCATGATCAGTTTCTACTTGCAAAGTTGGATCTTCCTCTACCAACTTAGCGATAGCCATACCAAGTTTATCAACGTCAGCTTGAGTTTTAGGCTCAATAGCATAACCGATAACTGGCTCTGGGAATACCATAGACTCAAGTACAATTTTGTGTTTTTCATCACAAAGTGTATCTCCAGTTTTGATATCCTTAAATCCTACTACCGCAGCAATATCTCCAGCATGGAACAAATCAATTTGATTTTGCTTGTTGGCATGCATTTGGAATATTCTAGATATTCTTTCTTTCTTGCCTGTTCTTGTGTTGAACACATAAGATCCAGAGCCTAAAGTACCTGCGTAAGCTCTTGCAAAACAAAGACGTCCAACAAATGGGTCAGTGGCGATCTTAAATGCTAAGGCTGTAAATGGCTCTTCAGCAGAAGGTTTTCTCAAGATAGGCTCATCCGTATCTGGATCGATACCTTCGATACCTTCTCTATCCATTGGAGATGGAAGCAATTCCATCACGTAATCCAACATCGTCTGAACTCCCTTGTTCTTGAATGCAGATCCACAGAACATAGGTACGAAAGCCAAATCAATAGTAGCTTTTCTAGAAGCTGCTATGATCTCATCTCTTGTGATAGAATTTGGATCTTCGAAGTATTTCTCCATCAACCCCTCGTCGTATTCAGCGACAGCTTCTAGAAGCTTTTCTCTGTATTCGTCGACTTCTTCTACCATATCCGCTGGAATTTCGATTTCTTGGAAAGTCATTCCCATATCCTCTTCATTCCAGATCATTGCTTTTCTTTCTACCAAGTCAACCACTCCTTTGAAAGTATCCTCATTACCTATTGGTAATTGGAACGGAACTGCCTTTGTTCCCAATCTCTCATTCACCTGAGCGCAAACTTTCAAGAAGTCCGATCCAGGTCTGTCCATTTTGTTGACAAATCCTAAACGAGCTACTTTGTAGTTGTCAGCTAGTCTCCAGTTAGTCTCTGATTGTGGTTCAACACCATCCACAGCACTAAACAAGAAAACCAAACCGTCCAATACTCTCAAAGATCTGTTTACTTCAACTGTGAAGTCTACGTGACCAGGAGTATCAATTATATTAATGTGGTATTGTTTCTCTTTGTAATTCCAAAAAACGGTAGTTGCAGCAGAAGTAATTGTAATACCTCTTTCCTGCTCCTGAGCCATCCAGTCCATGGTAGCAGCACCATCATGCACTTCACCAATTTTATGGCTGACACCAGTATAATATAGTATACGCTCAGTTGTTGTAGTTTTACCTGCATCAATGTGGGCAGCAATACCAATATTACGTGTCAAGCTAAGATCTCTTGCCATTATTTTGTTTGATTAAAATCTAAAATGTGAAAATGCTTTGTTAGCGTCAGCCATTCTGTGCGTATCATCTTTTTTCTTCACAGCTGCTCCTTCGCCTTTTGCTGCAGCGATGATCTCGCCAGCCAAACGCTCCTTCATTGTTTTCTCGCCTCTATTGCGTGCGTAAGAAATCATCCATTTGATTCCTAATGAAGTCTTCCTCAAAGGTCTTACCTCAATAGGAACTTGAAATGTAGCACCACCTACTCTTCTGCTTTTAACCTCAACAGAAGGCATAATGTTGTTAAGTGCCTTTTTCCAAGTTTCAAGACCATTCTCACTTGTTTTTTCTTCTACGATAGCTACTGCATCATAAAAGATAGAATAAGCAATACTCTTCTTTCCGTCCACCATTAGATAGTTCACAAACTTAGATACGAGCGTATCTTTGAACTTAGGATCAGGAAGAATATATCTCTTCTTTGGTTTCGATTTTCTCATTTTATTTTATCAATTTTTACTTTTTATCCTTAGGTCTCTTCGCTCCATACTTAGATCGTCTCTGTGTACGGCCGTTTACACCAGCAGTATCCAATGCACCTCTAATAATATGGTATCTAACACCCGGTAAATCCTTTACTCTACCACCTCTGATCAAAACAATCGAGTGTTCTTGTAGATTGTGACCCTCACCTGGAATATAGGCGTTCACTTCTTTACCATTCGTCAATCTTACCCTTGCTACCTTTCTCATTGCCGAGTTAGGTTTCTTAGGTGTAGTAGTATAAACTCTGGTACAAACACCACGTCTTTGAGGACAAGAGTCCAAAGCCGGAGACTTTGATTTAGAAACCAATGTTTTTCTACCTTTTCTTACTAATTGTTGTATAGTAGGCATTTATCTTTCTTTTAAATTATTCTCTACCGTTCATTTTTTGGAACGCAAAGATAGAAACAATAAAGTCTAATAAAAATATTGCTAATAAAAAAGTTCTGATTATCAGCATATTTTAATTTAAAATCCCTATCAAGCTTCCAAGAAAAAAGGAGTCCACTGGGAACTCCTTTCGTCTGTATTTTTAATAGACTCTTAGGCTTCTCCTACAGCTCCCCCAAAATTCATGGGAAACTTCGGTGAGTCCTCGACCTGTTTGATCGGCCCGAAAGTCTGTTCATATTTCACTATGTTATCCTGAAGTGCCGCTTGCAATCTTTTGGCGTGCTCTGGTGTAATCACCACTCGCGATTTCACCTTTGCCTTAGGTACTCCTGGCATCAAACGAATAAAATCAATGACAAACTCCGAGTTAGAATGTGCAATCATGGCCAAATTGGCATAAACTCCTTCGGCAATCTCCTCAGACAACTCTATGTTGATTTGGTTGCTTGGCACTTTCTTCTCTGGTTTATTTTCCATTTTACTCATTTTCTTGGTATGCTCTAGATCTGTTTGCAAACTCTTCTTTCGAGCTGACCAAAGAATCATATTCCTCTTGTGATCCTACGATCAAGTTTTGGAATGTTCTCTGTCCAGTACCTGCAGGAATCAAATGACCCACGATCACATTTTCCTTCAAGCCTTGCAATGAATCTCTCTTGCCTCTGATAGAAGCCTCACTCAATACTTTGGTTGTTTCCTGGAAGGAAGCAGCCGAAATAAAGCTTTCAGTTCCCAAAGACGCTTGAGTAATACCTTGAAGTGTTGGCTTAGATACTGCAGGTTCTGCATTTCTCACCGTCACCAACTTCAAATCCTTACGCTTCAAGCTAGAGTTTTCATCTCTCAATTGTCTAGAAGTAATTATTTGACCTGGTCTTAAGTTTCCTGAATCTCCAGCATCAGACACTACTTTCATGTCCAAGATAGAATCATTCTCCTCCATGAATTTGAACTTATCCACGATTTGGTTTGGAAGGAAACTAGTGTCTCCTGCATCAAGAATGATCACCTTTTGCATCATCTGTCTTACGATGGTTTCGATGTGCTTATCATTGATTTTCACACCTTGCAATCTGTACACCTCTTGAATCTCATTCACCAAGTACTCCTGTACAGCAGTAGGTCCTTTGATCGCCAAGATATCAGCTGGAGTAGTTGCTCCATCAGACAATGCATAACCCGCTCTCACAAAGTCATTGTCCTGTACGAGGATGTGCTTAGATAGAGACACCAAGTATCTCTTCATGACACCATCTCTAGATTCAATGAAGATTTCTCTGTTACCTCTCTTGATACCACCATAAGTCACCACCCCGTCGATTTCTGAAACGACAGCTGGGTTAGAAGGATTTCTCGCCTCGAACAATTCTGTTACTCTCGGCAGACCTCCAGTAATATCTCTAGACTTACCCATTGATCTTGGGATTTTAGCAAGGATTTGACCACCCTTGATTTGATCTCCAATTTCAACAGAAAGGTGAGCACCCACTGGGATGTTATACGTTCTATCTTCTTCACCGCTTCTAACAACGATCGCAGGGTTTTTGGTTTTATCCTTCGTATCGATAATTACCTTTTCTCTGTGACCTGTTTGCTCATCAGATTCTTCTTTATAAGTGATACCTTCTTCGATTGCCTCGAACTCAACAGTACCATCATATTCTGAAAGAATCACGGCGTTGTATGGATCCCAGCTACATAGCTGATCTCCTTTTTTAACTTTTTTCTTGTTCTTAACAGCTAAGAAAGAACCATACGGCACATGGTTACTGATCAACGTTTTTCCTGTTTCAGGATCGTTGATTTTGACCTCACCTGCTCTTGCCATGACGACATTCAATTCTTTGCCATCGTTGTTGACTGTTTTGATTGTTCTCAATTCTTCGAATTCAATCACACCGTCAAACTTAGCTACGATAGTTGCTTCAACAGCGATGTTAGAAGCAGTACCCCCTACGTGGAAAGTTCTCAAAGTCAACTGTGTACCAGGCTCACCGATTGATTGTGCTGCAATAACTCCTACTGCATCCCCAATCTGTGCCATCTGTCCAGAAGCCAAGTTTCTACCATAACAGTTAGAACAAACACCCTTTTTGGACTCACAAGTCAATACTGATCTGATTTCCACTTCCTCGATGGCAGATTCATCTACCTTGTTGGCCAGCTCCTCAGAAATCTCAATACCAGAAGGAATCAACAATTTGCCTGAAATAGGATCATACACATCATGTACAGATACTCTACCCAAGATTCTCTCTGACAAAGGTTCAACGATATCTTCGTTGTCCTTCAATGCAGAAACAACCAAACCTCTCAAAGTACCACAATCTGGCTCATTAACAACCACATCTTGTGCTACGTCTACCAAACGTCTAGTCAAGTAACCCGCATCCGCAGTTTTCAAGGCAGTATCGGCAAGACCTTTACGTGCACCGTGGGTTGAAATAAAGTACTCGATTACGTCCAGTCCTTCTTTAAAGTTAGACAAAATCGGGTTCTCGATGATTTCACCTACAGAACCTTGCAAGTTCTTTTGAGGCTTAGCCATCAAACCTCTCATCCCTCCCAACTGTCTGATTTGCTCTCTAGAACCTCTTGCTCCAGAGTGCATCATCATATAGATCGAGTTAAATCCTTGATTCTCTTCCTCCAATTGCTTCATCAATGTACCCGTCAACATTGAGTTGATTCGTGTCCAGATGTCAATTACTTGGTTATATCTTTCATTATCAGTGATGAGACCCATTTGATAGTTGGCCCATACTGCTGCTACTTCTTCTTTTGCTTGCGCAACCAATTCATCCTTCTCAGCAGGGATGTTGATATCACCCAATCCCATAGACAATCCGCCTTTGTATGCTGATTGGAAGCCTAGGTGCTTGATATCATCCAAGAAATTGGCAGTTCTTGCCATTCCTGAGATTTTGAATACGTGAGAAATGATCTGCTGCAGTTTTTTCTTAGTCAACAGTTCATCCACGAAACCTACTTCCTCTGGCACGAATTGATTGAACAATACTCTACCTGCTACAGTTTCGATGATTTTGGTGTCCAAGCCACCGTCTTCATTTCTAACTTTCGTTCTTACTTTGATGTAAGCATGTTTCGAAAGGCGCTCTTCGTTGATCGCAATGATTACTTCTTCTGCAGAGTAGAAAGTCATTCCTTCACCTTGGACCTTTTCAGTCTTGGTAGATCTTCTACCTTTGGTCACATAGTACAATCCCAAAACCATGTCCTGAGATGGTACTGTAATAGGCGCACCATTTGCAGGGTTCAAGATGTTGTGAGATGCAAGCATCAACAAAGAAGCTTCCAAAATAGCCTCATGACCTAACGGTACGTGAACAGCCATCTGGTCACCATCAAAATCGGCGTTGAATGCCGTACATGCCAATGGGTGTAGCTGGATCGCTTTTCCTTCAATCAATTTTGGTTGGAAAGCTTGAATACCCAATCTGTGAAGCGTAGGGGCACGGTTAAGAAGAACTGGATGTCCTTTCAATACGTTCTCCAAAATATCCCAGATGACAGGATCCTTTCTATCTACTATTTTTTTCGCAGACTTCACCGTTTTCACGATGCCTCTTTCGATCAACTTTCTAATGATAAAAGGCTTGAAAAGCTCAGCTGCCATTCCTTTTGGAAGTCCACACTCGTGCATTTTCAATTCTGGACCTACGACAATAACCGAACGACCAGAATAATCTACCCTTTTACCCAACAAGTTTTGACGGAATCTACCTTGCTTTCCTTTGAGCATATCACTCAAAGATTTCAAAGCTCTGTTTCCATCTGATCTTACTGCGTTTACTTTTCTAGAGTTATCGAACAATGAATCGACAGCTTCTTGAAGCATCCTTTTCTCATTTCTAAGAATAACTTCTGGTGCTTTGATGTCGATCAATCTCTTCAAACGGTTGTTTCTGATGATCACTCGTCTGTACAAGTCATTCAAATCAGAAGTCGCGAATCTACCGCCATCTAATGGCACCAATGGACGCAATTCTGGAGGTATGACAGGTACCATCTTGATAATCATCCACTCAGGCTTGTTCTCGATTCTAGTTTTCGCATCTCTAAATGCCTCAACTACTTTCAACCTTTTCAATGCTTCTGCCTTTCTCTGCTGAGAAGTATCAGTAGCTGCCTGGTGTCTCAAATCATAAGACAAAGTATCCAAGTCTATTCTTGACAAAGACATCTCTAGTGCATCCGCACCCATCTTTGCGATGAATTTGTTAGGATCTTCATCATCCAATAGTTGGTTTTCTCTTGGCAACTTATCCAAGATATCCAAATACTCATCTTCTGTCAAGAAGTCATTTCTATTGATTCCATCTTCTTCCTTGAGACCTGGTTGAATAACCAAGTATCGTTCGTAGTAGATGATTTGATCTAGTTTCTTGGTTGGGATACCCAAAAGATAACCGATCTTATTTGGTAGTGATTTGAAGTACCAGATATGAGCAACAGGAACCACCAATTCGATGTGTCCCATTCTCTCTCTTCTTACTTTCTTTTCAGTAACTTCCACACCACAACGATCACAGATAATACCTTTGTATCTGATTCTCTTGTATTTACCGCAATGACATTCCCAATCTTTAACTGGTCCAAAAATTCTCTCACAGAACAAACCACCCATCTCTGGCTTGTATGTTCTATAATTGATTGTCTCTGGCTGTGTAACCTCACCATGTGAGCTTTCCAGAATAGATTCGGGAGAAGCTAAACTTACTGTTACTCTCGAAAAGTCACTGCTTAGCTTTTTGCTTTTTCTGAATGCCATAATTCAATTTATAAGTTATGATCCCGAGTGACCGGGACCGAGTTATCATTAATAAATTAGTCTAAAGTGATTTCAAGAGCCAAACCTCTCAATTCGTGAACCAATACGTTGAATGATTCTGGGATATTAGGTTTATTCATATTTTCACCTTTTACAATCGCTTCATAAGCTTTTGCTCTACCGATCACGTCATCCGACTTGATAGTCAAGATCTCTTGCAGTACGTTGGCAGCACCAAATGCCTCCAATGCCCATACTTCCATCTCTCCAAATCTCTGTCCACCAAACTGAGCCTTACCGCCCAATGGTTGCTGAGTAATCAATGAGTATGGTCCTATTGATCTTGCGTGCATCTTGTCATCTACCAAGTGACCTAGTTTCAGCATGTATGCGATACCTACTGTAATCGGCTGATCGAATCTCTGTCCTGACAAACCGTCGTACAAATAAGATCTGCCATACTCTGGCAAGCCAGCTTCTTTCAACTCTGCGGCCACTTCTTCCATAGTCGCACCATCAAAAATTGGTGTAGCATATCTTCTACCCAATTTATGCCCCGCCCATGCAAGAACTGTTTCATAAATCTGTCCGATGTTCATCCTAGACGGTACACCAAGAGGGTTGAGACAAATATCCATTGGAGTTCCATCCTCTAGGAATGGCATGTCTTCTTCTCTTACCACTTTCGCGACAACCCCTTTGTTACCATGACGTCCAGCCATCTTATCACCTACTTTCAGCTTACGCTTCTTAGCAATATAAACTTTGGCCAATTTCACGATACCTGCAGGCAATTCATCTCCTACTTCTAGAGTGAATCTTTCTCTCTTGAAGATACCACCTATGTCATTTCTCTTCTTGTTGTAATTCTTCACAAGATCGAAAACCAAACCATTCACTGTTTCATCAGTCGTCCAGTTTTCCAAAATCAAGTCAGAAATCAAGTTAACCTCTTCGGCAACATGGTAACTGCTCTCATCACGGTAAACATTTCTCTCTGGGAACAAGTTTTCCTGAATGTTCTTGGCATTGAATTTCACGCCCTTAGACATGATTTCTTCACCAAACTTATGCTTGATTCCTTGACAAGTTTTACCTCCAAGTAGTTGAACCAGTTTATCAATGATTAGATTTCTAAGGTCTCTCAATTCTTTAGAATAATTGGCCTTCAAAATCTCCACTTCTTTCTTAGACTTAGCTCGCAAGTCTTTGTCTTTCTTAGGTCTTGAGAATAATTTGGTATCGATTACTACACCTCTCAATGACGGAGACGCTTTCAAAGAAGCATCCTTTACATCGCCCGCCTTATCACCAAAGATTGCTCTCAAAAGCTTCTCTTCTGGAGTTGGATCAGTTTCTCCCTTTGGAGTAATTTTTCCTATCAGAATGTCGCCTTCTTTGATTTCAGCACCTACACGGATGACACCATTTTCATCCAAGTTTTTGACTGCTTCCTCACTCACGTTTGGAATCTCAGAAGTCAACTCTTCCTCTCCACGTTTAGTATCTCTCACTTCCAAATCATACTCATCAATATGAATAGAGGTGAATATATCTTCTCTTACAACTCTTTCAGAAATCACAATCGCATCCTCAAAGTTGTATCCCTGCCATGGCATGTAAGCCACCATCAGGTTTCTACCCAATGCCAACTCACCATTTTGTGTTGCGAAACCTTCACACAAAGGCTGACCTGGTACTACTTTGTCTCCCTTGAAAACAATCGGCTTCAAGTTGATGCAAGTATCTTGGTTCGTTCTTCTGAACTTGATCAAATCGTAAGTAGTATGCTCGTCATTGAATGACACGATTTTATCGTTATCAGTCATGTCATACTTTACAACAATCTTAGTAGCATCAACATAGGAGATCACTCCAGTTTTCTCTGCCAAGATCAACGATCTTGAATCTAAAGCAACTCTCTTCTCCAAACCAGTACCTACAATCGGTGCTTCTGGTTTCAACAAAGGAACAGCTTGACGTTGCATGTTAGATCCCATCAAGGCACGGTTCGCATCATCATGCTCCAAGAAAGGAATCATAGATGCTGCAACCGACACAATCTGGTTAGGCGCCACGTCCATGTACTTCAAATCTGTCGGCCCTACTACTGGGAAGTCTCCTTCGAATCTAGCCTTGACCGTATCATTGATGAACTTGCCGTCATCAGTCAATGGAGCGTTGGCCTGTGCAATGTTGTAAGTATCTTCTTCTTCTGCAGTCAAATACTTCACATCACTTGACATATTAACTACGCCATTTTCTACCTCTCTATAAGGAGTCTCTATGAATCCCATGCTGTTTACTTTCGCATGCACACATAGAGAAGAAATCAAACCAATGTTGGGTCCCTCAGGTGTCTCAATCGTACAAAGTCTACCGTAGTGAGTGTAGTGAACGTCACGAACCTCAAAACCTGCTCTTTCTCTAGAAAGACCTCCAGGTCCGAGTGCAGACATTCTTCTTTTGTGTGTCACCTCTGCCAATGGATTCGTTTGATCCATAAACTGTGACAACTGGTTGGTTCCAAAGAATGAGTTGATTACAGATGACAAAGTCCTTGCATTGATCAAATCAATTGGCTTGAACTCTTCATTGTCTCTGACATTCATTCTTTCTTTGATAGTTCTTGCCATTCTAGACAATCCCACGCCAAACTGAGCGTAAAGCTGCTCACCGACAGTTCTTACACGTCTGTTGCTCAAGTGATCAATATCATCAACTACAGCCTTAGAGTTGATCAAACCAATCAAATATTTTACAATCAAGATAATATCAACTTTCGTCAATACTCTTGAGTCGTTACTTAAATCGAGTTGAAGTTTTCGGTTGATTCTATATCTACCTACCTCACCCAAATCATATCTCTTGTCACTAAAGAACAAGTTGTTGATGATATCTCTAGCAGTCTGCTCATCAGGTGCCTCAGTATTTCTCAACTGACGGTAGATTTGCTCTACGGCTTCCTTCTCAGAGTTAGAGTTATCTTTTTGTAGTGTATTGTAGATGATAGAGTAGTCCGTAATGTTTACATCCTTCTTGTGTAGGATAATAGACTTTGAACCAGAGTCCAAGATAGTCTCCACATCCTCCTCTTCGATAACAGAATCTCTTTCAAGAACTACTTCATTTCGATCGATCGATACTACTTCACCAGTATCCTCATCCACGAAATCTTCAGTCCAAGTTCTCAAGACTCTTGCCGCCAATTTTCTACCTACTACTTTGGCTAGATCTTTCTTGTTAGCTTCTACCTCTTCAGATAGGCCAAACAAATCAAGTATATCTTTATCAGATCCATAACCAATTGATCTCAACAATGTGGTTACGGGGAATTTTTTCTTTCTATCGATGTAAGCATACATGACGTTGTTTACATCGGTAGCAAATTCTATCCAAGAACCTTTAAAAGGAATGATTCTCGCAGAATAAAGCTTGGTACCATTGGTATGCTTACTTTGAGCAAAGAACACACCAGGCGATCTGTGAAGTTGGGATACAATCACACGCTCAGCACCATTGATAACAAACGAACCTTTGGCAGTCATATAAGGTATGTTGCCTAAGAAAACTTCCTGCTCGATCGTTTCGAAATCATCATTGTCATCGTCATTGCATGACAATCTCAACTTTGCTTTCAACGGAACAGAATAAGTCAACCCCCTGTCAATTGATTCATCCACATTGTACTTTGGAGGATCGACCAAATAGTCGATAAACTCAAGCACAAAATTCTCTCTAGAATCAGATATTGGGAAGTTTTCTGAAAACACTTTAAACAATCCTTCCTGAACTCTTTTTTCAGCTGGGGTTTCCAACTGGAAAAAATCTTCAAAAGATTGTAATTGAACCTTCAAAAAATCTGGGTAATCGATTACCGACTTTATTGAAGAGAAACTAATTCTTTCAGATTTATTTTTACTAGCCAAGGCCGTATAATTTTATGTTACAACAAATATGGAAATGTTTCTGTGCAAGCAGAAACAGGAAAAGACCTGATCCCAATTGTGGTCGGGACCAGGTCTAAATATTTAGACGTTTTTAAATAAAAACTGTCAAATCTTACTTGAGCTCTACTT
Organism: Reichenbachiella agarivorans; assembly: GCF_025502585.1. Lineage (NCBI taxonomy): Bacteria > Pseudomonadati > Bacteroidota > Cytophagia > Cytophagales > Reichenbachiellaceae > Reichenbachiella > Reichenbachiella agarivorans. The sequence continues at coordinate 627,527 of NZ_CP106679.1, forward strand.
CAGCTCCAGCCTCTTCTAGTTGCTTCTTCAACCCTTCAGCTTCATCCTTAGCTACGCCTTCTTTGACTGGCTTAGGAGCACCATCCACTAATTCCTTAGCTTCTTTCAATCCTAGACCTGTCAATTCTTTTACCAATTTAACGATAGCCAATTTAGCTCCTCCTGGTGATTTCAAGATTACGTCGAAAGTGCTTTTTTCTTCAGCACCACCTTCTTCTCCTCCAGCAGCACCAGCTACCATAACAGGAGCAGCAGCAGCAGCTGGCTCAATTCCGTACTCATCTTTCAATATAGTAGCTAATTCATTTACTTCCTTAACAGTAAGGTTAACCAACTGTTCAGCGAATTCTTTTAAATCTGCCATTTTCTTAAATAATTAAATTTTTATGATTTGAAACCTAAATTAACGTTCAGACAATGTTTTAAGCAACCCAGAAAGTGTCTGACCTCCACTCTGAAGTGAAGAAATAACATTCTTGGCTGGAGATTGTAACAACCCAACAATTTCACCAATAAGCTCATTTTTAGATTTGAGCTCGGCAAGCGTATTGAGGTGCTGCTCTCCTATAAAGAGATCGTATTCGATGGAAGCCCCTTTAAGTTTAAGCTTGTCTACTTTGTCTTCTTTTACAAATTTTTTGATAAGCTTAGCAGGTGCGTTTGCTGAATCTTGTCCAGTAAACATAACGCCTGAAAAACCCGTCAAAACTTCATCATTCAATGAAGAGAAATCAGCATCTACTGTTTCCAATGCTTTCTTAATCAAGGTATTCTTGATTACCCTGTATTCTATGCCACTTTCAAAGCATTTTCTTCTCAACTTATTAACCTGTGCTACGGTCATTCCTGCAGCACTGGTGAAGTAGAAATTTCCACTTGCCTTAAACTTGTCAGAAAGTTCTGCTATGATTTTAGCTTTTTCTTCTCTTGTCATCTTAGTTCTTTTTAAATCTTACCCTGAATGGGTTTGAAATAGTTAAAGCTAATTTTACAATCCAGTGATAGATCCCTTATCAACAGTGATACCTGGGCTCATGGTACTAGAAAGGCTAATTCCTTTCATGTAAGTACCTTTTGCACTTGCAGGCTTCAATTTTGACACGGTGTGAATCAATTCCAAAGCATTTTCTTTGATCATCTGAGGAGTGAAAGAAACCTTTCCAATACCTGCATGGATGATACCAAACTTATCTACTTTGAAGTCGATCTTACCAGATTTAACTTCTTTTACTGCTTTCGCCACATCAAGAGTAACTGTTCCAGATTTTGGGTTTGGCATCAAACCTCTTGGTCCCAATACTCTACCGATACGACCTACTTTGGCCATCACTGTAGGCATGGTAATGATTACATCAATATCCGTCCAACCGCCTTCGATTTTCTTGATATAGTCATCTAATCCGACGTGGTCTGCACCAGCATCCTTAGCTTCCTGCTCTTTGTCAGGTGTGCAAAGCACCAATACTCTTACGTCTTTACCAGTTCCATGAGGAAGCGCCACTACGCCTCTTACCATCTGGTCTGCCTTTCTTGGATCAACTCCTAGCCTAATGTCCACATCAACTGATGCATCGAACTTAGTTGTAGTAATTTCCTTCACTAGCTTAGCCGCTTCTTCAATGCCGTAGCTTTGAGTCTTGTCGTACTTTTCTGCAGCTAGTTTTTGATTTTTCGTCAATTTTGCCATTTTAATTTTAAATTAATTGGCCCAAGGGGCTTGTCCACTTACTTTGATTCCCATACTTCTAGCTGTACCTGCTACCAACTTCATTGCAGACTCTATTGTAAATGCATTCAAATCAGGCATTTTAGTTTCTGCAATTTCTTTGATTTGATCCCAAGAAACAGATCCTACTTTATCTCTATTAGATTCTGAAGAACCTTTTTTGATATTGGCAGCATTCAATAATAATACTGCGGCAGGAGATGTCTTGATTACAAAATCAAAAGATTTGTCAGTGTAGATAGTAATTAGAACAGGGAGTACCTGACCCGCTTTTTCCTGGGTTCTAGCATTAAATTGCTTACAGAAGTCCATGATATTAAGACCCTTACTACCCAACGCTGGTCCTACTGGAGGAGACGGATTGGCAGCACCACCCTTAATCTGTAACTTTAAGTAACCACTAATTTCCTTAGCCATTTCTACTCTGTTTTTTCTACTTGAATATAATTCAGTTCTACAGGCGTATTACGTCCAAAAATCTTAACCATAACATTAAGCTTTTTACGCTCTTCGAAGACTTCTTCGACACTACCTGTAAATCCATTAAATGGACCGTCCATTACTTTAACTGTCTCACCTACAATAAATGGCGTATCAAGCTGTTCTTCTTGCTCTTCTGCTTCATCTACTTTACCCAAAATTCGGTTTACCTCATTTTGACGTAGGGCTACAGGAGTCTTAGATGGTCCTCCATCATTGGCTCCTAAAAATCCTATTACACCTGGAATATTGGTGATGGTGTGTTGTACTTCACCATGATTGATGTCAGCAGAAATAAGAATATATCCTGGAAAGAAGTTTCTTTCACGGACTCTCTTTTTCCCATTTCTCATTTCATACACCTTTTCTGCAGGTATCATGACTTGAGGAATGAATTCCTCCAGACCCATTCTGGTAATTTCAGTTTCAAGATAAGACTTTACTTTCTTCTCCTGCCCACTGACAGCACGAACGACGTACCATTTTAATTCACTCATTATATCTAGGGCTTTAGGCTTTTATAGATTATGATAATACCAGTCTAATAAGTTCTCAAAGCTGAGATCTATCAAACCTATGAACAACGCAAAGATCAGGGAAGCGACTAGAACTAATACTGAACTACTCTGTAATTCTGAATATTTGGACCATGTAACCTTGTGGACCATCTCATCATACGACTCCTTAAAAAAATTAATCAGTTTCGTCATAGTACAAACCTTTGGTGTTAAACATTGCACGGGTGGAGAGACTCGAACTCCCAACCAATGGTTTTGGAGACCACTACTCTGCCAATTGAGCTACACCCGTGTATTCAGTTCCTTTAAAAAGGACTGCAAAATTAGGTAAAATAATTTGTATAAACAAATGCGCTTCATCGTAAAATGAAGCGCATTGTTATTATTTTATACGTTTTAGACCTTAGTCTAAGATTTCAGTTACTTGTCCTGATCCAACAGTTCTACCGCCTTCTCTGATCGCAAATCTCAATCCTTTTTCCATTGCGATTTTGTTGATCAAAGTAACTTCGATAGTCACGTTATCACCTGGCATAACCATTTCTACTCCTTCTGGAAGCATGATTTCACCTGTAACGTCAGTTGTTCTTACGTAAAACTGTGGTCTGTATTTGTTAAAGAAAGGAGTGTGTCTTCCACCTTCTTCTTTTGACAATACGTAGATTTCAGCTTTGAACTTAGCATGAGGATTAACTGATTTTGGCTTACAGATAATCATTCCTCTCTTGATTTGAGATTTTTCAATACCTCTTAGCAAAAGACCAACGTTATCACCAGCTTCACCTCTGTCCAATATTTTTCTAAACATTTCAACTCCAGTAACTGTAGATGTCATGTTTTCTGCACCCATACCGATGATATCGACAGCATCACCTGTGTTGGTAACACCTCTTTCGATTCTACCAGTTGCAACAGTACCTCTACCTGTGATAGAGAATACGTCCTCTACTGGCATTAAGAAGTCTTTGTCAACTGCTCTTTCTGGTAATGGAATGAAGTTATCAACTGCATCCATCAACTCTTCTACTTTAGCAACCCACTCAGGCTCGCCATTCAAAGCTCCAAGAGCAGAACCAGCAATTACAGGAATATCATCACCTGGGAAGTCATAAGCTGAAAGCAATTCTCTTACTTCCATCTCAACTAGCTCAAGCAATTCTGGATCGTCAACCAAATCCACTTTGTTCATGAACACAACCAAAGCTGGAACACCAACCTGACGAGAAAGCAAGATGTGCTCTCTAGTTTGTGGCATTGGTCCATCAGTAGCAGCAACCACGATAATAGCACCATCCATTTGAGCCGCACCAGTAATCATGTTTTTCACATAATCGGCGTGACCTGGACAATCCACGTGAGCATAGTGTCTTGTTGCAGTTTGATATTCGATGTGAGAAGTATTGATAGTAATACCTCTTTCTTTTTCTTCTGGAGCGTTATCAATAGAAGAAAAATCTTTTATCTGCGCTAGACCCTTCGATGCAAGAACTGAAGAGATCGCAGCAGTCAAAGTTGTCTTTCCGTGATCCACGTGACCAATTGTACCAATATTCACGTGTGGTTTCGAACGGTCAAAGGTTTCTTTAGCCATGTCTGAAAATTCCTATTTTAGTTAAAATTCTATTTAAATATAAAAATGCTACAACACTACGTGCAGCAACAAATTATCGCCAATCAATACCCTTCCTTCTACAAAAGGATCACTCAGACTATCAAGAGCCAATGACGGGATTTGAACCCGTGACCTCTTCCTTACCAAGGAAGCACTCTACCCCTGAGCTACATCGGCTGATTCAATAAATGAGCGGGAGACGAGGCTCGAACCCGCGACCTACAGCTTGGAAGGCTGTCGCTCTACCAACTGAGCTACTCCCGCTTATTACCTTTCTTCTCATGTATCCAACATGAGAAGGCCAATGGTGGGGGGAACAGGATTCGAACCTGTGAAGACATAAGTCAACGGAGTTACAGTCCGTCCCAGTTGGCCGCTTTGGTATCCCCCCTTTTGGTCATAAAATATAAGAACCATTCCCTTCAAGACTCAAAAGCATTACTCTCTCGTTTTTTAGGAAGTGCAAAATTATATGCTTTTGATTCTTATTCAAATTTTTGCAAAACTATTTTCGGTGGTTTTAAAACTTTTTCTGCTTTGCATTTTAAATCGCATTTAAACAGTGATTTTTGACACTTATTGCACATGGTATTTTCCAAAAAAATCATTTCAACATTTCATGAAAACAAAAAACAACATCCCCTCCCAACTCATTGCACTGATCCTAGCCATGACACTATTCAGTCAATGTAACTCTCACAAAGCTAACGAACCAATGAACACAGTAATCAAAGACAATCACTCCTATGCCAATCCATCAGAATCCATAGTTACCCACCTTGATTGGACAGCTGAGCTCGATTTTGAAAAACACATTATAGCTGCAACTGCTAAACTGACGTTAGACAATACGCCTCAGGTTAAACATGTCATCCTAGACACCAAAGGGTTGAACATTGTGGAAATTAAAAATCAAGATGGTGAAACACTAAACTATGAATTGAAGCCTGAAGACCCAATACTCGGTAGTGCCTTACTTATTGAGATAGATCCAGAGACGACAGAGGTGTCGATCACCTATCAAACCACACCCGAAGCGGAAGCCTTGCAGTGGCTCACTCCAGAGCAAACTCAAGGTAAGGTCAAGCCATTTTTGTTCTCTCAGTCTCAGGCCATCCTCGCTCGATCATGGATCCCCATACAAGACTCTCCAGGGATTCGTTTTACCTACACTGCTGAAGTAACCGTCCCCAGGGATTTATTACCTCTGATGAGTGCTTCTAATCCCGTGGAGAAAAACACTACTGGTACTTATCATTTTGAGATGAAGCAACCGATACCTGCTTATCTCATGGCGTTGACAGTTGGAGATATTGATTTTCTGCCCTTGGGTCAACGCAGTGGAGTCTATGCGGAACCCTCTATGCTAGAAAAATCAGCCGATGAATTTGAAGGGTTGGAAAATATGATTGCTGCTGCGGAAGAATTGTATGGTGCCTATCGCTGGGATCGATACGACATCATCGTGCTGCCTCCTAGTTTCCCATTCGGAGGGATGGAAAATCCAAGGTTGACTTTTGCTACACCGACGATCATCGCAGGGGACAAGTCGCTGATCTCTCTGGTGGCTCACGAACTCGCCCACTCTTGGTCTGGCAACCTGGTCACCAATGCTACATGGGATGACTTCTGGCTCAATGAGGGATTTACCGTCTACTTCGAAAACAGGATCATGGAGTCCCTCTATGGCAGAGAGTATTCCGAAATGCTCGCCATGCTTTCGCTACAAGACCTAAAGGCGGAAATCATAGAAATCTCCGCGACAAATCCTGCCGACACGCATCTCAAACTAAATCTGGATGGAAGAAACCCTGATGATGGTCTGACCGCCATCGCCTATGACAAAGGTTATTTCTTCCTAAGACTCATAGAAGAAACAGTTGGGAGAGAAAAGTGGGATGCTTTTGTCAAAAACTACTTCAACACCAATGCTTTCAAGGTAATGACCACCGAAGAGTTTGTCGAAATCTTGCAAAGGGATTTAATTGATGAGAATACGGTTGGGTTGGACAGCACCTTCTATCAGCAATGGATCTATGGGCCTGAACTGCCAGCCAATTGCCCTCAGCCTGTCTCTAACAAGTTTGACAATGTAGAAAAAGCACTGTCCAACTGGCAAGAGAACCATGATACTGTAACCCTTGATTCTAGCTATGGAAGTAGCCAATGGAGCACCCACGAATGGTTGCATTTCATCCGTCTGCTCCCAGAAAACTACGGGATCGAAGAAATGACCCTGCTGGATGATGCCTTCGATTTCACAAACAGTGGTAACAGCGAGATATTTGCGCTTTGGGCCGTCCAAATCATTTCGAATCAATATGAAGCAGGATATCCCAACTTAGAAAAGTTCCTAGTGCATACCGGCAGAAGGAAATTCCTCACCCCGCTCTACAAAGAGCTCATCAAAACTGAAGAAGGTACGGAGATGGCTCGAGCAATCTACCAGAAAGCACGCCCCAACTACCACTCTGTAGCATACAACTCCATCGATGCATTACTAAAATAAGACTATCAAACGGTACGAATGAGGACGATTCGTACCGTTTGTATTAACCCAACTGCTTGTTTCTTATTGATAATAATTTGGTAATCACTAATTCTTAAAATATGGCTAGATTTTTGATCAATTCCCATCTTGATTTTGATCGGCCTAATCCTGCTAGCAAATTATAGGAAATCAATATTTTATGAAAACAATCTTATGCGCCATCCTGATCGGTATGGTGAGCACTTCTTGTTCTAATCTCACTGAACCCAAACAGTCCATACAAATTGCCTTCATGGCTGACGTGCACCTACATGATGTCTATGCAAAGTTTGACAATACAGATTATCAAGGGATTTTGAATCCCAAAAACAATCAACACGCCACCATCCGCACGATGGCGTCTCAATTGCACTCTACGAGGATATTCAACGAAAACTATTTTGCCTTTGTGGCGGCACTGGATGATGTGGTCGGGAGAGGAATCAAGTATGTCGTGATGCCAGGGGACTTCAGCGATGATGGACAGCCTATGAATATCCTTGCGCTGCAAAGCATCCTCCAGCAATACTCCAGCGAACATGGGATCACCTTCCTCCTAGCGACGGGGAACCATGATCCCGTCAGACCTTTTGACATGCCAGCTGGCAAAACGGATTTCCTCGGGATCGGTGGCCGGGAACAAGTGATCATGAGTCAAACAGGACTATACGAAGCTAGATCTGTAGAAGAACTGCCTACTGTCATCACTCCTAGCGTCCAAAAGTCTGGCTATGAATCGATCATCCATAGCCTTTCAGATTTTGGGTTTTATCCCAAAAAACAAGACCTCTACTGGTCGACTCCCTTTGCTAGCTATGACTATGATGATTACGACTTTGATCTGGCACAGGAAGAGGCTCAACTCTCCCGACGAACCTTCCAAATCGGTGAGAAAGGTTTTGTCGTCCCAGACGTGAGTTACGTGACCGAACCAATCAAGGGCGTATGGTTCCTGTCAATAGATGGCAATGTGTACATCCCCAAAGAATCGGCACATGACAATTATTTGGATCCCAACAACTATGGTGACGCGAGTATCGGTTACAACGAAGTATTGACACACAAACAACATCTGATCGAGTGGGTGAAGAAGGTCAGTGATGAAGCCAAGAAACACAACAAGGTACTGATCCCGTTTAGTCACTTCCCCATGATCGACTTCAATGATGACGCGACTGCTGACATCAGGAACTTGTTTGGCGCGGACAAAATGCAACTCCACAGAGTCCCGCAAGAAGATGTGGCTATGATATTTGCGGATGCAGGATTGAAAGTCCACTTCGGTGGGCACATGCATATCAACGATACGGGAAAACGGAAAACATCGCAGGGCAACTCATTGATCAATGTGCAGGTGCCTTCTCTGGCGGCATACATCCCAGCCTACAAAATCGCGACGATCCAAGAAGATGCTTTGGAAATCGAAACTGTGCCGCTGCACGATGTCCCTCGCTACAATGAGCTATTTGAGCTCTACCGAATGGAGCATGATTACTTGACCAGTCAAAACGATCCCAATATCTGGAACAAGGAAATCTTGAAAGCCAAAAACTACCACGACTACACGCAGTGGCACCTCAAGGAACTGATTCGATTTCGCTTCCTAGAGGACTGGCCTGTGCAGCTCAAGCAGCAGCTGCTAGCACTGCGAGGAAGTGATTTGTTGTTTGCGTCACAGCAGGGAGACCCAAGGGAGTTTTCGCAAACGCTGGTCTCCAAAAACTACTCTGACGAATCCATAGAGCTGTCTATCCAAGTGGCGGCTGGCATAGGGATGACGATTCAAGATTTTGAGGCGTGGACGGGGTATGATCTGATATTGGATTTTTACAGGCTGCATAGTGCGGATGAATTGGGCTTTGCAGACATCGGGGCTAAGCGTCTCAAACAATATGAGTTCCTGCTCAGCGTAATGCCTACGGATGCTACTGACCCACTCCAGCGACAAATCTACCAGACCTTCCACATCATTGATCTGTTTGCTCATGGTGCACCGGCGGATCATTTTATGATTGACATGAAAGATGGAAATGTCACCCGAATCACAGAATAATGCCTTTGGGCGATTGGAAACTGATTTGGTCAAAATGAAAGCTGCACTGTGCCAGGCGGAACGAATAGCTATGTGACAAACAGTCTTAGGGTATTGATTACCAACATTCGTCTCTGCAGATTGGACTGATACTCTTGACTGAGGAAGAAAGTAAGCAAAGAAACTGACTCGCTGTATAAATAAATTACAATTCCATATGGAAAAAGTGCAATTCCGTGTAAAGAAATTACAAACTCGTATAGATAAAATCTAATTTTGGAAGGATAAGAAGGATTTTAGTCCTGAATGAAGTTGTCCCAACATGCTCCATGCCTTACTCACCATGTAATAATCGTAATGCAACAGATCTAAGTCTAACTCATCACGCCAGTACCTTTGATGAAAAACGCATTTGCAAAATGCTGCTTTCTGCCTACCAATGATAATAAGACGAAGTGAATGCTAGGACTAGTGCTTTTTTATTCTACGTTTTGAGGAGGCGTTATAAATACCAAAGAAGATTTCTGGCGCAATGCAATTGCGTCCGAGCGGGGTTCCCATGATAGCAACACTTTTTACCAAATGATAAATCACTAATATTTAGTTTTCGCCAACTTGCTACTATGAAAGAATTGATAGCCTACATACTGCAATTTGGAAATCTCAATCAACAGCAAATTGACCTGATATTAAGTAAGTCGACAGCACTGAATTTGCAAAAGCACGAATACTTTTCAGAAGCGGGACGAACGCCCAAACAGGTTGGATTTGTGGTCGAAGGTGTCCTCCGCGGTTGCTACTACAATAACAAAGGAGAAGAAATTACCCGTTGTTTTATCAGCGAAAATAGTTTGGTTGTTGATTATCTCAATTTTGAAGCAGGCACTTCTTCTTCGGAATACTTACAGGCCTGTACAAATTGTACGCTCCTTGTGTTTTCTAAACAGCATTGGGAAGAACTATCCAAAATCATAGTGGAGTGGGATCCAATTAAAAATAAGATGGTACAATTATGCATGTATCAAAAATCCAGAAAAGGACCGGTGATCTCACAAGACGCCACTTCTCGTTATCTGGAATTTATGGAAAACTATCCCTCACTTATTAATCGGATTCCGTTGGTTTACATTGCTTCTTATCTAGGAGTTACTCAACAATCATTGAGCAGGATCAGAAACAACATCCGTTAATCGCTTTTTACCATTTGGTAAACCGTTTCATTTTTAAACATTAAACCTTTGCTTTATTAATTTTAATAACTGAAAAAAATGAAAAAAGCATTAATCACAGGAGCCAATAAAGGCATAGGTTTTGAGACAGCTAAACAATTATTACAAAAAGGATTTTATGTTTATCTCGGAAGTCGAAACTTAAAAAAGGGTTTAGAAGCAGTTGAACAATTACGATCCGAAGGTTTGACCCATGTAGAAGTCGTAGAATTAGATGTGACAGATGAAAACTCTGTAAAAACTGCTCGTGAAACAATCAGCAAGAAAACAGAAGCTTTGGATGTGCTCATTAACAATGCAGGGATCAACGGAGGCAGCCCATATACAGCACTGGAATCAAGCTCAGATCAATTGATGACAACATTTGATACCAATGTATTTGGTGTAGCAAGAGTCACTCGGGCTTTTATGGACTTATTACGTAAATCGCCACAACCACGGATTGTAAACGTCAGTACCAGTGTAGGTTCTCTTTCGTTGCAAAGTGACCCGAACTGGGCAGCATATGAATATGCAAAATATGCGGTATATGGTGCCTCAAAAGCAGCATTGAATATGTACACTATCCATTTGGCTTACGAATTGCGAGAAACGACCTTTAAAGTAAATGCGGTTTGTCCAGGTTATACAAGTACTGATTTCACGTTTCATCATGGAAGAGAAGTAGAGGTGGCGGGAAATCGAATTGTAAAGTATGCATTTATTGATCAAGACGGGCCAACAGGCAAGTTCTTTAGCGAAGAAACCAATCCAGAAACGGGTGAAATTCCTTGGTAACCTATAATCCACAATCCTTGCGAGACTATAAGTCTCTTTTTCCATCTGGCAACTATACAGCTGAAGATACAAAAAAGAAGCGCTACCCAAGGATAGCGCTTCACTACAATGAAACAGAATATTATCAATAATCTTTGTTCTGAACAAAATCTTTGTTTACATCTAGCTCTGATTGTGGGATCGCAAATATTCTTTGGTAGGGCTTAGAAACTGGCTTGGCAGTGTAGGCATCTTCAAAAGTCCCAAAGCGGATCATCTGCTGTCTTCTCTCTCCCTCCCAGTACAGCTCATAGCTGATCTCGTTGTATAGCGTCTCTTCGTCCATGGTTGCTATTTCAGTCCCAAAGAATTGATTGCCATCTATGTCTATGCTCCAACGTGAGGTTCTCAGTAGATTGATGTCGGCCATTGCGCCAGTCACATCACCTTTTCTGAACTTAGCCTCGGCACGCATGGTGTAGATACCTCCCAATCTGAAGAGTGGGATATTCACACCACTGGTACCGCGTCCGTTTTCTGCATCGTATTCTTGTTTGAATACCCTCACACCACGGTTGATTTGATCCTGAGAGAAAGCTGCGTCTCCGTCCACGTCAAAGTTCAACTCAGGCGTGAAATCCATCAACAAATCTGGCGTCTTCTCTGTGTACAAGGCCTGAACCAATACTCTAGAATTATCCAATGGATCCATTTCGAAAGCACCATCTGTGATCTTAGGCGCATATTGCTGACCTGCCTGAAATCCGCGGTTGAAATGGAAGATCCCTCCAAAAGGCAAACTCCCATCCGTACCGTCATTTCTATAGACCTCTCCACCATTGTTGGTGGTGTGCTTGTGAAATCTTGGATCATTCCTGTTGGCATCCCAAGTCGCATAATAATCAGGTGTTGTACAAGATGCATTCGACCCTCTGTTGTCGTTAGGATTGGCCTTTTGGTTTCGTCCCATGGACAAATAGGTGAAATCGTTTCGACCTGTGTTTCCTCCAGTGTTGCTTTGGATATAGGCCAAGATATGCTCCGAGTTATTGTTGTTGCTCACATCAAAAATTTCGAAATAATCAGCCTCCAAAGAGAAAGTTCCTGAGTTGATCAATAGATCAGTGTATTGGATCACCTTGTCCATGTTACCACTCCCTACAAAATCGAAGCTAGACGTGGCATTGTACCTGTCTTCATAGACAGCCTTGTTCAAGTAGATTTTTGCCAAAAATGCATACGCTGCTTCTTTGGTGAATCTACCAGAATCTGCCCCTCTCGTGCCATAATCTGCCAAATCTGGAAGAACCTCCTCGATCGTCTCGATGCAAATCTTGATCGCCTCCGTGCTGGTCAAGATCTGTGGTGCGTCCGCAAAATTCAAATTCAATGGATCTCTGTAAGGCACTTGCCCAAACAAATCGACCAAGTTGAAAGTGTACCATGCCCACAGGGCTCTGGCTTCTGCGAGATATAAACTTGCATTTTCCACCTTGCTGTCTTTGATGACATCAATCGCACTGGCCGCTTGTGCTATGGCACCATTGATCGTCCTCCAATTACCCTCTGGCACTACGCTAGTAGCGCTAAATTTGAATTCGTGCAGCTCTTTCCACTTGCCACCGTCTCTCCAGTCTTCACCACGGACTGGCAGGAGAGCCTCGTCTGTCGTGAATTCTTGCAAAGCCCAAGTGCCGCCATAGTTGGCAAACATGTCTTTTTCTTTCGCATAAGTCGCCGACAGCAGAGATGCCTCGATTCCAGGCACTGTCTCGATATCGTCGGGGACGATTTCATCTATCACTTGCTCCTCCAAATCGGTACAACTCGTCACGACCATGAGGAATGTCAATGCCCAAAGGACACTTATTCTATATATTTCTTTAACCTTCATTTTTTTAGAATTTAATAGTTGCACCTAATAAATAACTTCTTGAACTAGGATAGCTGGCATAGTCCATACCCAAAGAAGAGTTGCCTCCTACGTTTTTGGTGGTATTGACTGATGGATCGTATCCTGAGTAATCGGTGATGGTCAATAGGTTTTGACCCGTCGCATATATGGTGAGTTGCTTCAACCACTTCACGTTACCAGTATTGACTGTGTAACCAATTCTTAGATTGTTTAACCTCAAATAATCCGAGCTCTCCAAGTAATAATCAGAGACTCTCAAGGCATCATTGACAGACTGTCCTGAGTTCAACTCGTCTTTGGTCACGTTCTTACTTGACAGGAAGTTGGACATGTGATCGGTAGCCAATTTGGTATTGTTGAACAAATAAGCTCCCGATTGACCTACGATAGACAAAGACAGGTCGATGTTCTTGTAACGAAATTGGGTATTGAAACCATAAGTAAAAGTTGGCAAAGCACTTTCAATGATTTTCTTCTCATCCGAGTAAATAGAAACCCCATTTTCATCAAAGCCTTGGTGCTCAAACAAGTTGAAAGAGCCCGCAGCATAACCGTTTTTGTAGATATTCACCGTCTCGCCTGATACACCTGATCCAGATACATTGCCAGAAAGAATCTCGGTCACAGGGAGATTTTTCACTTCATTGTGCAGGGTAGCTCCGTTGAAATCTGCCGCCCAAGTGAAGTTGTCAGTTTCTATGATTCTACTACCCAACATGAACTCCACACCTGTATTGACGATCTCACCGTCCATGTTCGTCCAGACGCTAGAGAAACTAGGCTGGATAGCAGGCAAAAGCAGAATGGCGTCTGTGGTGGTCTTGTTGTAATAATCCAAACTACCATAGATCAAGCCGTTGAACAATTCGAAATCAAACCCTAGGTCAAACTGAGCAACTACCTCCCACTTCAAATCTGGATTGGCTGTACGCGTATAAGTCACGCCATTCACTAAACCAGCACTTTCACCATTTAGGTAATAACCATTGCCCGAAGTAGTAGAGTAAGTTTCTTGGGTCACTTTGTTGGGTACCTCTTGGTTACCTGTTTGTCCCCAGCTCGATCTCAGTTTCAGATTGTTCAAGACATCTGATCCTGCTAGAAATCCTTCTTCAGAGATATTCCATCCCAAAGCAAATGATGGGAAATAGCCATACTTGTTATTCTCCCCAAAACGAGTAGAACCATCCGCCCTCATAGAAGCCGTCACCAAGTACTTGCCTCTGTAAGCATAATTGATTCTACCGAAGTAGGATTGTAACTCATTCACCTCTGCAAAACCCTTGGTCTCGATGGCTTCTTGATTGCCACCTACACTTGGGTTATTGGCGGGATCCACACTGTTGTCGTCTAGCTCTCTCAGACCAAAAGAAGTGCCTGACCTGTTGAATTTCTGATAAGAGAATCCTCCCAAAACATCCAGCTTAGAATTGTCTCCCAAATAAGTGTATGTGAGATAATGCTCCAATACATGGTTGAGGTTTTCATAGTTCTGCTGGTAATAAGCACCCGTAGATTCGATCTCCGTGGTATTCGGATAGAAAGTCGTGTTTCTCTCTGAGACTGCACGATCTACACCGTAGTTGAATTGGTATTCTAGGCCTTCAAAAATCCTGAATTTCGCCTCTATATTCCCTAAAACTCTTAGTGTCTTAGTTTGATCCTCATGAAAATCTAGGATGTAAAGTGGGTTGTAACTCCCCTCTGTATCAAAATCATAAAAATCACCATTGGCATCATACACTGGTCTGGTCGGGTTGGCCTTGAGCATGTGCGTGATCAACTCACCAGTAGCACCCGCATTGGCACTAGATGGTATGGCATTGTCGGTGGTTTGCGATGCAGTCAGGTTCACCTTCACTTTGAGGCGCTGATTGTCTAGGAAAGATTCCGTCACGTTGATACGACCAGAGAGTCTTTCGAAATCACTCTCCTTGACCACACCCTCTTGATCCATGTGACTGATAGAAGCAAAGTAATTCCCTGTCTCAGTTCCTTTAGAAAAAGACAAATTGTTGCTAGTCGTCATGGCCGTTCTGAATACTTCGTCTTGCCAATCTGTGTCAACGTTTGGATCAAACACTTTATCAGGATTGTTGGCCGCATACTCCTTGGCGTCCAATAAATCCAACTTTTTGGCCACTTTAGAAAAACCAACATAGGTGTCATAGGTCAAGTTGGCTTCATCCTTTTTGCCACGCTTGGTGGTGATAATCACCACTCCATTGGATCCTCTGGCACCATAGATTGCAGCAGCGGATGCATCTTTCAATACAGAGATGGATTCGATGTCTGATGGATTCAAAAAGTTGAGCGGGTTTCTTGCTCTTGAGCTACCAATGCCACTATCTGCACCTTCGGGGCTTACGTTGCTGTTGCTCAATGGTACACCATCGACTACAAATAGCGGAGAACTACCACTGCGAATAGAACCTGCACCTCTGATCATGACATCTACTCCCGCGCCTGGCTCACCACTAGAGTTGATCACTCGTACCCCTGGAGCTTTTCCTTGCAATAAGAGTTCTGGAGACGTGTTAATTCCCTCTCTGAAATGATCACTGTCAATTTGGTCAAGCGAACCTGTAGCGTCGGCTTTGGTAGTGGTACCATATCCAATCACTACGACTTCTTGTAGACTTTCCAAACTTGGGAACAGCTGTACCTTCATGTTGTTAGTGGCTGTCACTTCTTCTGGATCATACCCTATAAATGTGATGAGCAAGGTTTGACTCACACCTGATAGGTTGATGCTAAACTCTCCCTTGGCATTGGTCACCACTCCATTGGTCGTCCCCTTTTCTATGACATTGGCACCTGGTAGGGGCTCATTGTTTTCGTCCATGACACTACCCGTCACGACCTCCAGTACACCTAGCTGCTTGGTGCTATTTTGATTCTTTCTGACCAAAACCAACTTGTCTGCAATGGTAAAACTAAAATTAGCGTCCTTTGATAACTGATCTAAGATCTCATTGAGCTGCTTGTTTTTTTGGACCACAGAGTATTTATTCTGATCTGATATTACATTTTCTCCGTAGCTAAACTTGTAGTCAGTCTGATTACTCAATTGAGAAAAAATCGTAACCAGTGTTGCGTTCTTGATTTCTAGGCTCACGCCAGATGATTCCGCCTGTGCAGCAGATGGCCAGACCATTTGTATTACAATCAGCATGAATAACAAGCATGCTGTTGCTTTTGATTTATAAAAAATTATATTTGAATACATTATCTTAAGTATTTGTTTTTACAATGCTTTGATTTGATACCGTAGTTGTTGCACCAACTGCGGTTTTTTCTTGTCTATTTGATTGTTATTCTTCCGCCATATATTTCTATTTTTAGATTGCTAGTGATGTAATTCAATTGCTCAATCACGCTGGTTAGCGTGGCTTTGTCTTGGATAAATACCGTCACTCTGGTATCCAATATTTGCTGATCTATCTTAGTAGATTTCACTCCGAATTTGTAATCCAACACCCGCAGTACCTGATCCAATCTCACGTCTTTGAGTTCCAAGTCCTTTTTGTACCACTGGGTCAACCAAGTCTCAGTGGCAGTTCTTTTGCGGAGGATGGCTGTTTGGTTTGAAAAATAAGCTTCTTCGTTGGGGAGTAGGTCGACACTCTCAGAGCGAGAAGCTACGTTGACTTTGCCCGATCGGACAGTCACCAAACAATGCTGCTCGTCCATCTGTATGTTGAATGAAGTACCCAAAACTGTCGTCTTGATATCTCCAGAGGTAATAACGAAAGGCTTGTCAGGATTTTTGGCGACCTCAAAGAAAGCAGAACCTCTCAGTAGAGTAATCGGTCTGGATCTGTCATTGAAACCTTTGTCATATGCAAAAGCTGAGTTTGCTCCTAGGTAGATCATAGAACCATCCGCCATGAACACCGAATCCATCTGCGACCCAGTCTCTACCAGCACTGTGCGATCGCTATTACCTAGGAATAAAAAAGTAAAAGTCAGCAGCAAGGCAAGGCTCGCTGCAATCGACACGGCATATTGCCAGTGGTAAAGTGGTTTCACCTTCTGATCCTGCTCGATCTCACGGGTGATGTTTTGGAAGATGCGCTCAGACAGCTCTTCTTTGTCCCCCATCGTTTCGCTGTCCCAACTGTAATCTTGGTCATAAGAAGACGCAAAATTATCTAGTAGCTTTTTCTCATCAACCGAACTCTTCTTGCTAAAATACTTGTCTATTAGGCTAGCTAATATGTGAGACCTCTTCTTCATATTAAATCACTTATTCGAAGGAGAGTACCCTAGATGGCTACTTCGTACTATTCGCCGATATTATCAAAAGATCAACGAATCATTACCAAACAATAGAGAAAAATGCTTTGATTGAATCAGAGATCGTTGAGATCGAAGCGCAATTGCTTCAGGGCAGAACTGAGCTGGTTCTTCACAGTCTGCTGGGAGATTTCCAGTTCCGTGGCGATTTGGTCTATGCTCAGATCATGGAGTTTATTCATCAGAAAGATCTCTTTGCGCTTCTCAGGCAGCTTGTTGATGGAATCAAATACAGATTGGGACAGATCTGGATCAGTGACGGTTGCTGGATTCTCAAAAACGAAATCTTCGAACCTAGATTCCAAAACTTCTTTGGACAGCTTTTGATCCCTGTAGCTTTTAAACACTTGGTATTTAACAGCTTGAAACAAATAGGTGTCGAGTGTCTCTATTTCGATATTATCGATTTTCTTCCAAAGACTGACAAATATATCTTGGACGATATTCTGAGAGAGGTCTCTGTCGGCAGACATTTTGAAAGCATAAGCATACAGCCGCTCCCAATACCTGCGATAGATTGCCTCGAACGCTTTTTTGCTATCCTTTTCTAATAATTCTAATAGGTGTTGATCACTAGGGTAGCCCATATCTAAAAACAGAGTTCAGATAAAATGTTGTCTCACAAATTTATCTGGACTCTGCTTCATGGCGTTTAAGCCAAAATTATGTTTACATGAAATTATATCTTCGTAATGATCTGTTCGCTAGTTCTGATCACTACATTTACATCATTAAGAAGTAGGATTATATTGATCAAACCCCAACTCGTAAGCGATCTCCTTCAAACTATTGTTGGTACTGAGGATTGCTCTTTTTATTTCCAAAACCACATACTCGTCTATGAAATGTTTGGCAGTATTCAAGGTAAAATTTTGGACGACCGCATTCAATTGCTTGGCAGAGACGGACATGTATTCCGCATAGTCCTTCACATTTCTCGTGTCCATGTACCTCTCTTCTACCAAGTTCTTGAATTGAAAGAACAGTGGGTACTGCTCTGTGTTACGTTTCGTAGAAATAGCTAAGTGCGACACCCTCTCCAATTTCAACAGATACAGCTCCAGCATTTTGGCTATTATATTCCTTTGGGCATAGGTATTTTCATAATTCAGTTCCTGTGCGATCAGTGCCAAAAATGATTCATTGAAATTACTACCCTCCACCATTGGATCTGAAATATGATAGTTGTAGAGGTGCGAAATAAAGTCAATGGTAGACTTAGAGAAAAACTTCAAAACAAAATCTTCTGTAAAAACGACAAGGTAACCGTCGTAGCTTAGATTTTCTTGAAAAGCATGCACTTGCCCTTTAGCGATTTTCAATACAGACCCTTTCTTTAGTAAGTAGTTCTCTAGATCGACTTGATGCATTCCCTCTCCTTCCGTAACAATCAACAAGGCAAAGAAGGTAATTCGGTGAGGTTTCAGTGGATCATGGTTAGGATTTTCTTCTACGCGCTCGAATAATTCAGATATCCTCAAAAATTCAATATCTGTGGTCTTTTCGCTACTATCGAATGATATGTTTGGGATATTATTCACTGACCTCTACTTGACCTTTTTTGCTCATCTCCAGTACCCATAATTGCCCCCTATATTTGATTTACTATCTCCAATCACACTTAATACCAAATGAAAGCTGGTTGTTTTAAGTGTTCCTGCGGAACACTTAAAACATTGCAATGAAAAACAATGTCTCAGGTACGGTTATGGCAGATCATTACTATATCCAACTAACCTTACAGTACAATTTATTGAACTACAAAAATACCTCAAGCTTTTAAAACCGCTCTTATGATTCTATTAGTCTTTCAGTTGTTTCAAATAATCAGATTACAAATCTTATGATAGTAGCACGACTTTGCGAAAGTCTAACAACGAGATTTGTATCCTTATTTACCGCAGTACAATAGACATATCTTCTTGTCTCATATTGAGTAGTTCTAAAGAAGAATTCCAAAGCTCTGTCTGATACGATTTGTTGTAAGAATCATCCGAAGAATTAATTGGCTTTTCACCTTCAAAGTATTTCCCTCTGATGCTTCTATACTTTTCGGAATAAGCAAGATTGGCCAGACGCCTCCCTGAGTTTTTAGCGGTATTTACATTCGGCTTTAGGTAGGTAAGTATTGGAAAAATGTTCTTCCATAGGAATTGCATAAATGAAGGGTAAGTTCTTGCAAGACCTGTCCCTGGAACCATCCCTGGGTCAAATGCATTGATACGCATACTGGTCTCTGATAGCATTTCCTGTAGTTTATAAACTGTGAGAATATTACAGAGTTTGGATGTGGAATACCTCCGTTCGCCATTGATTTTGTCAGTATCACCATTCTCCTTTGGGTAGGCTAGCGATTTGGCATTTTGAAAAATAGGTAGGGTGATGGGTGTTTTTTGTCTGGGATCGTGCACACCACTGGCTGTAAAAACAATACTTCCGTTTTTTTCAATAAAAGGCAAGAGCAATAGGCTTAGGTAAAGGGGTGCAATATGATTAACACCAAAAGTAATTTCAAACCCATCTTTTGTGTATTGCATCTTTCCGATATTCTGAATACCTGCATTGTTGATTAAAGCAACAATTTCATTCGATTCAAGAGTTGAAAAGGCCGTTTTAAAATCTCTGATTGACTGTAAAGAAGCTAAGTCAAGTGACATACAAATTAGATTTTCATGACCTGTTATTTGCTTGATCTTCCTGACAGTCTCATGTCCCGCATCTAGGCTTCTGCATGTCAGAATTATTTGCTCATGAGGGGCTATTTTGGCCATTTGGATGGCACATTCATACCCGATACCGCTAGTCGCTCCTGTGATTATTATTGATTTCATTTTTTTGTTTTTATGTATGCTACAAACTTGTCACAGCGAAAAACAAAATCACTTGTCATTTGGCAAATAGCACGCTACCTAATACTTCTTCTGATTCGACTCAAGGAAGACTGGGTAATACCTAAATAGGAAGCCAAGTAAGACAATGGTACTTTATTAGCAAGGGCGGGGAATTTTTCAAGGAAAGCAAGATACTTGCTAGTAGCATCTTCGGATAGCATTGGACTTAATTTATTGACCTTTTCGATAAGGGCTCTCTCTGTGATTTTAGCAATGATACCATCCCAAGGAATAATGGTAGATGAAAGCTCCTCCCAAGCTTCTGTCGTAAATATTAGAAGCTTACAAGTTGATACGGCTTGGACATATTCGGATGAAGGAATTTTTTGATTGTAGCTATTGATGTCAACAGCAAAATTATGCTCCTCAATAAAATATTTTGTGATCTCATCTCCCTTGCTGTTGTAATAACAGACGCGCAAAATGCCTTCGAGTATAAATGCAATTCGCTTAGGAGTTTTTCCAGCTTCGGAGAAATACTCATCCTTCTTCAACTCCAAGAAGGTTGTTTTCCTTGAAATTAAGTCAGCCTGCTGTTGATTGAGTTGACCAAACTGTAACAAATAATTGATTAGCGATTCCATTGGAACAAAAATGTTTGTTAAAAATCAATGATTTTTTGTCATATGACAAAAAAAGCTGAATCTGGATTATATCTCTTCACCACAGCAGCAAAGGTATGAGCTAAAAGCTCGCACCAGCAAAGCGTAGCGCATTCATTTAAAACTGCTCGTACAATTCTAGCAGCCTTTCGTCCTTCTCCTTCTCTTTTATTTCTTGAAGCAACTGATCCACTCCTGCTACATCAGTGAGCAAAACAAGTCCCTGAAAGGCAGAAAGACGAACAAAATAGCTCGGATGATTCTGAGCGTAATTTGCATAAAAATCGACTGCAGCTTTGCGCTTGTCATCTGGTGCATTGACGAGCTTCTCCGCATAGCTCTGCAAGAGGAAATACAGTCCCTCCTCATTTAAGTCTGGGGCTTTGTCCACAAACCACTGGTAAGATGCCTCGTCACCCTGTGTCAAATAATATTCAGACATAGCCAACACCATATTGACATTCGTCTCTTGAGAAAAAGATTGCAATTTTTCGGGAGTCAAAGGTTGTTGGTTTCTAAACCAATAGGTCAGTGCCGTGCTTTGTACCAAGAATGAAGGATCGTCCAGTGATTTTTTGATTCGCAGTATATTTTCCTCAAAATCCGTTTTGGCAAGATAAGCTACAACATAGCTGCGGACGTTAGACGACTCATGTACATAGGCCTTGTCTATCAGCTCTTGGTATTTTTTTGGTTTGATCCCATTTTCCATCATGTAGTCTAGTGCAAACTGCTGAATGATATAATGTGAATCTTGTAGACCTTGTGTCAATATTGTTTGAATTATTTTCTTGTCTTTGATATCTGGCAGTGCTTCCATCGCTTCCAGACGACTTTCAAAACTCTTGGAGTGTAGGATTTGGAAAGCATATTCCTCTGCTGATTTGGCATGCATCACCTCTGCCAACAGCTGGCGCTCGCTATCAAAAACAACCAAATCTGGTTTCTTAGTCATAGGAAACTGATAGATCTCTACCGAATCCTCCAGTACAATCGGGTAGTTTTCGCTACTGCCATCTGACCATATCTCCATGAAAAGAGGCAGTCTGTACACAGGGGCTTCACTGCTTTGTACTTGCTGGATGATCACACTCAAGGTGTCAGATTCGAACGTCTGACTCACGATGATCTCAGGATGCCCCGCAAAGAAGAACCACTGATCAAAAAACCAATTCAAATCCTCACCTGAAACCTCTTCAAACGCCATTCTCAAATCAGCCAACTCAACTGACTTCAAAGCATTTGATGTTAGGTAATGATTCAATCCCACAAAAAACGCATCGTCACCCAGGTAGTTTCTCAACATGTGCAATACTGCGGCTCCCTTATTGTAGGAGTGACTGTCAAACATGTCTTCTTTGTCTTCATAATAAAACCGAATCAGGTCTTTGGCTTCTTCTGCGGCCTCTTCAAAATACTGGTCTCTGTCATTGAGCAGATTGAAATCAGCCTCGTCTATACCATATTTGTATTCATTCCACAGGTATTCGGAGTAGCTGGCAAAACCCTCGTTGAGTGTGAGGTTCGCCCAAGACTCGCAGGTCACATAGTCACCAAACCACTGGTGAAACAACTCATGGGCGATGATGTCGTCCCAATTAAAATCCAACAATTCCTTCTCAGTGACTTGCAACCTCTCCATAAATACAGATGCAGTTGTGTTTTCCATCGCTCCTGAAACAAAATCCCTCACGACTACTTGATCATATTTGGGCCAAGGGAAATCTACGCCTAGCTTTTCAGAAAAGAACTCCATCATCTCTGGTGTATTTCCAAATATTTTCTTTCCATCCTTTTCAAACCGCTTCTCTACGTGATAATTGACTGGAATATCTCTCCATGTATCATTGATCACTGCATATTCTCCTACTGACATCATGAACAGATACGGTGCATGTGGGATGTCCAATTTCCATGTATCTGTTCTCGTGCCGTCCGTATTATTTTTTTGATTGACCAATAGACCATTGGAAAGGGTGTTAAACTTGTCTTCCACTGTGATCGAAATTTCCTGTGTGCAACGCTCGTTGGGCGCATCGATCGTAGGAAACCATACCGAACTTGCTTCTGTTTCGCCCTGTGTCCAGATCTGTTGAGGTTTCTTTGGGTCACCCCCATTCGCGTTGATGAAATACAAGCCTTTGTCTCCTGTGATCGCTTCACTACCTCCGGCTTCCAACTCATTGGGTTTGGCAATGTATTCAATTACTATATCTAGCGTATCCTTTCTCTCGTAGACCTTGTCCAAGACAATATTCATTTCACGACCATCATATTCATACTTTAGGACTTTGAGTTTTCCTGATGACCCCAGCAATCCTACAGATTTAATCTCCATGCCCTTTGCATCCAGCGCCAATTCTGCTTGTGCATAGAAGTAAGGCTTCAATCTCAGCTGCGCCCTACCGATCAATTGCTCCTTTGCCCAATCAAACGACACATCCAATTGTGTATGAAGCAAATCAAAATACCGTGTTTTGGATGCTCGGTATTTGTACAATTCGACGGATTCACCCTCGAATTGGATCGAATCCTCAGTGCTTTGTGCTGAGGCAATCTGGTAAGACAATAAGGCGATCAGGGATAAACCAAGGGCGAATAACTTTCTCATATTTAATATGTTCGAGCCACAAAATGGCGTGATTAAATGTTGTCGGGGACGAATTTATATTATTCTGATCTATCTACTGGAAGGATGAGTCAAGATAAAATTAGTACCGCGTCTTAGCGACAACAGAAGATAAGATCAAAGACGGGCAGTCTTTGATCAATAATTACTATTTTCGCCAGTCTAATTTTATAAATTCATGATTGATTACAACAGACTTAACAACATAACCGGCTGGTTGATTTTCATAATAGCCACGACTGTTTATGCGCTTACAGTAGAACCTACTGCCAGTTTCTGGGATTGCGGTGAGTTCATCGCTGTATCTTACAAACTCGAAGTACCTCACCCTCCAGGGGCACCTCTCTTCCTTTTGCTCGGCAGATTATTCTCCTTCTTTGCAGGTGGAGATGTCGAAAAAGTAGCCTACTGGATCAATATGGTCAGTGTATTGAGCAGTGGATTTACCATCCTATTCTTGTTTTGGTCAATCACGCACATCGCGAAAAAACTAGTCCCATCAGAAGCCACGCTTACCAACTATCTCTTGATCATTGGTAGTGGTGTGATTGGAGCCCTTGCTTATACTTTTTCAGATTCTTTTTGGTTCTCAGCGGTTGAGGCAGAGGTATATGCGATGTCTTCGTTCTTCACGGCATTTGTTGTTTGGGCCATCCTCAAATGGGAAAACATCAAAGATCCTTCTGACGAAAACAGATGGATCATCATGATTGCCTACATGGTGGGTCTATCTATTGGAGTCCACTTGCTCAACTTGGTCACTTTGCCGGCTTTGGGTTTGATCTATTATTTCAAAAAGAGAGAAAAAGTAAGTACCAAAGGCATCATTGGTACATTGGCAGCAAGTGGAGCCATTGTCATGATCATCATGAGTGGCGTGATTCCAGGATTACCAAGTATGGCCAGCGTTTTGGAGATTTTCTTTGTCAACAACCTTGGCTTACCATTTGGATCTGGTGTGGTTTTCTTTGCTCTTGTGTTCTTGGGAGGCCTTCTATATGGAATCATCTACTCTATCAAGCAAAACAAGTCGACACTCAATACCATTTTAGTGTCGTTTGCTTTCATTTTGATAGGTTATTCATCTTATTCACTGGTATTGATTCGATCCAACTACAACCCACCGATCGATGAAAACAACCCTGAGGACATCTTGAGTTACGTTTCTTACTTGAAGCGTGAACAATACGGCAGCAGACCATTGCTGCATGGTCAATACTTCACAGCAGAGCTGATCGGACAAGAAAAAGGTGACGCTGTGTATAAAAAAGGTAAAGACAAATACGAAATCACGGATTACAAACTAGACTATGTCTATGATCCAGCTCAGACGACCATCCTGCCAAGAACCTACAGTTCTCAGCCAGGTCACGTACAGAAATACCGAGAGGTAATGGGACTGAAACAGGGAGAAAAACCGAGTTTCAGTGACAATATTTACTTTATGTTTAGGCACCAACTCGGCACGATGTATTTCAGGTACTTCTTGTGGAATTTTGCAGGCCGTGCATCAGATATTCAAGGTGCCAATTGGTTAGGTATTGCAGATGCCCTCGAAAAGGTTCCTCAAACACTAGAAGAAAACAAAGGAAGAAACAAGTTCTTTATGATTCCCCTATTGCTAGGAGTGATTGGATTGATCTTCCAGTATTACAAAGACCCAAGGAACTTTGCTTTCGTGGCATTGCTCTTCTTCCTTACAGGGGCAGCCATTGTGCTCTATTTGAACTCCCCTCCGACCGAGCCTAGAGAGAGAGACTACATCTATGCGGGTTCCTATTATGCCTTTGCATTCTGGATTGGACTGGCAGTGATTCCGATCTTTAGTGGTCTATCTAAGGTAATCAAGGCTGGCAATGTTGCAGCAATTCTATCTATTCTGCTTTGCTTTTCTGCTCCAGCAATCATGGCTGCTGAAGGCTGGGATGATCACGACAGGTCAGACAGATATTTCTCAGTAGACTCAGCTAAGAACTTCTTGGCCTCATGCGAGGAAAACGCAGTGATATTCACAGGTGGAGACAATGATACTTTCCCTCTCTGGTATGTGCAGGAGGTCGAAGGTTTCCGTACAGACGTCAGAGTCATCGTACTCAGCTACTTCAACACTGACTGGTACATCGCACAAATGATGAGAGATGCTTACGAATCCAAGCCCTTGCCATTTGGTTTAACCTTGGACAACTATGCACAAGGTGGACTCAATGATTATTTACCTCTAGTGGAGAGACAAAATATCAAAGGTGGAATGATGAACGCCGCGCAATTCTTGAACCTGATTTCGGATGAGCATCCTGCGCTACAGGTACCTACTTCGATCAGCAAGTACAACTCCGTACCAGCCAAGAATTTCTTCTTGGATGTGGATACTGCCAAAGTATTGGCCAACGGAATCGTACCAGAGCAATACAAAGATTTGCTCGTGGACAAGATGACTTGGAGTATGAAAGGTGGAGGATTGGAGAAAAAAGATTTGGCAATCCTTGACTTGATCGTCAACAACAACTGGGAGCGTCCGATCTATTTCAACAATACCTCAGCATCTAGTGTGAATTTCAATTTGAAGAAATACATGATGCAAGAAGGGAACGCCTTCCGTCTATTACCAGTAGAAAATCCCGCTGGTAACGAAATGCTCGTAGATACAGACAAGATGTATGACAACATGATGAATAATTTCCACTGGAGAGAATTGAACAACCCAGAAGTATATTATTCTGAAGATTATAGAAATTTCATCCTCAATCACAGAGCGACATTCAATACTTTGATCGACGCTTTACTCCTCGAAGGAGACAAAGAAAGAGCTAAAAGTGCCTTGATGAAATGTCTGGAAGTCATGCCAGATACGGCCATCAGATACGATCACTTCAGTGTACAGCAGGTCAACTACCTGCTCGTCCTAGACGAAGAGGCGATGGCAATCGAAATGGCAGAAAAAATCGGGACTCGCTCAGACGAAATGCTAGCTTACATGTTTGAACACGGCATGAATGATCGATTCGAACTACAAAAGAATCTGATCTCACTCAGCGAGTTGGCAAGGACATTCAGAGCATCTGACAACAACGAGCTCGCGCAGAAATACGAAACTCTGTTCCGCAACTACTACGGAATGGTACAATAGAAAAAAGTCCATCGTCCATAGATCATGGACGATGGACTTTTTCTTATCTATATTAAAACTCCAGCCACAGCGGGAAGACTAATAACTTTCAAACTTTGTGCTTGACAAACTTTAAACTCTTCTTACTTTTTCAAGAATTTGTAGGCTTCTTTGAATTGGGATTGTTCATCCTCTATGATGAGAAAGTAGTATCCAGACGAAAAGGTTCTCAAATCTATTTTGTAGCGGTTCTTTCCCACTTCCTCGGCCTTCACATCTACGGTATTTCCTATCATGCTGTGAAGTTGAAAGACAACCTTCTTTAAAGTAGAATTGTCAATTTTTACAATAATAAAATCTGTAGAGGGATTGGGGTAAACATCGATTTGATTGGTAACTTCAATGGCATCTGCAGCTACGTACATAGACGATTCGGATGCAGAAGCCAAGACTACTGCGTGATCAGCAACCTGTCCTTGTGTAACAAAGACAGTCGCATGTAGGATAAGACCTATTATGACTGCTTTTAACTCCATATCGTTTACACCCTAAAAACACTGCTAAATCAACAACGAGAAAAAACTCGCTTTGGTTTGAATGAATATAATAATTAATTGTTAAAAACACGAAGTACTACTGAGCTAATTGGTCACAACATGCTAAAAAGCAAGTAATTACTACCTGTTTTCAGGTATAGAACGGAGGGAAAAAGAAATATTGTCAATAATATCGGATGCAATCAACGATTGCTCCGCATGGGTACGAGCATAGATATCACCTGCCAATCCATGCACATAGCATGCTATCAAAACTGCCTCCAAACTGGAGTAGCCCTGACCCAAAAAGGAAGTAATCATTCCTGTCAATACATCACCACTACCTGCAGTCGCCATGCCTGGATTGCCTGTGCTATTGAAGAATACTGTACCATCAGGACAGGCAATTGTCGTATGAGCCCCTTTCACCAATACATAGATGCTGTATTGCTTGGCTAATGCTTTTTGTAAGTCCAATCTATGGTAATCATCCTGCCATTGACCTACCAGTCTTTTGAACTCTCCTGGATGTGGCGTGAGTACGCTATCCTTAGGGATGAATTCCAGCCAGCTAGGGTTTTGACTCAGGATATTGAGGGCATCTGCATCCAGTACCATTGGTTGATTACTCGATTGGAGTACAGACAGCAAAGTCTCTGCTGTACTTGCATCCGTCCCAATACCAGGCCCTATACCAATAGCGTCAAAGGAATCAATCGCTACATAACCCTCCATCCTTTCGTCTCCATCGCTGGTTATCACCAAAACCTCTGGCACACTGACTTGTACAATATCAACACCACAACGTGGAACACACATGGTCAGTAAGCCTGTCCCTGATCGCATACAAGCTTTAGCAGACAACACTGCCGCCCCCATCATCCCGTGACTACCTGCTACAATCAAACATCGACCCGCCTCTCCCTTGTGTATATACTTACCTCGCGTACGTAATATGGACTGAATGAAACATCTGGTCAAAAAATAGGAATCTGAAGGTAGCCCAGCGATAAATTGCCAATCCAAACCAATATCTACTATCTTTAATTCCCCTGTGAAAGTAGCATGGCTAGGTAACAATTGGGACAGTTTAGGAGACTGAAAAGTAATCGTACGAGTGACCTGCATCACACTCCCTCCAATGAAAGTCTGACTGCAACCCAAACCCGATGCAATATCTACCGCAACAACCTCCTTTGCATCAGATTGATTGATGTATTCTATTAGTTCCCCATAAAAACCGATAATTGGCCGAGAAAGTCCCGAACCAAAAATGGCATCTATGACCAGATCCTTCGACTCCAATACGGGAAAAGAAGCTGAATCTGTAAGGCTCCTAGGTGTCAATTGAGTTTGGACGAAACGATAGTTGATCGCAAAATCTGGTGATCCCTGATCTGGATCACCGATGATGTAGACCTCAACCTGATAATTGTATGCAAGTAGCATTCTGGCGATTGCCAATCCATCTCCGCCATTGTTGCCTGTCCCACAAAAGACCTTGACAGGTCGATCGACTCTGTATTTTGCCACAAACAAAGTGACAAAAGCCTCCGACGCACGCTCCATCAAATCAATAGAAGCAATCGGCTCAGACTGGATCGTACGCAAATCAGCTTGACGGATTTGCTTAGCATCTAGGATTTTGAGGCAAAGATTGAGGTTCATAGCGGGGTAACTTTTCAGAAACCAAGTTAGCGAAAATGAAGCTATTAAATATTCTAATCAAGATCACATGTAATTAATGGTGATAACATGCGGTTCTTCCAATTCTTATTCATTAAAACACTTTAGTTATATTCACATTTCTCTAAATAGAATGACACTTAATTATCATAATAAATGAGGATTCTTAATAAAAAATTGGCTCTCCTAGTTATAGTTATGGGAATGAGTTTTGGTGGTTTTTCTGTGTACAATCAGTCCTTGGCAGAAACTGATCAAGAAATAGAATGTATTGATGAAGCAGAATCAGAAAACATGGATTGTTGCAAAACCTGCAAAAAAGGAAAAGCCTGTGGAGACTCATGTATCAAGAAAGAATACACTTGTCACAAACCCAAAGGTTGTGCTTGCGATGGATAACAAATGTTTGATCGGATGGTGTTAACACCATCCGATCAAACACTAAAATTCTTTAACGATCCACCTCTCCCATCACGAAATCGATGGAACCGATGATTGCGACTAGGTCTGCAATCATGTAGCCTCTGGAGATATCTGCCAATACAGATAGATTGGAGAAACTACAAGCACGGGCTTTGCACCTGACAGGGATATCTGATCTGCCGTCAGTACGGAAGAAGAAACCTAGTTCACCCTTGGGGTTTTCTGCTCTGACGTAAAAGTCCTGTGCTTTGGGTCTGATCTTTTTGGGCACCATGGCTCTCGGATCAAAATCCTTGGTTCGCTTGTGCTCCTTGGTCAGCTTTTCGATACATTGCTCGATGATCTTGACTGACTCCTTGACCTCCTGTACTCGGACGAAGGTTCTGTCCCAGCAGTCACCGACTTGACCCATCGCTCCAGTACCCACGGGGATATCAAAATCCAACTCTGGATAAACCGAATAACCATCCACTCGACGCAAGTCATATTTCAATCCTGAGCCTCTCAGCACTGGGCCAGTCACACCATAGTTGATGGCAAGGTTGCGAGACAGTACGCCAACATTGGCGGTACGCTCCACGAATATTTTGTTGTTGATCAAGACATCGTCCAGCTCTTTCAACTTTGGTTTGAGGTACTGAATAAACTCCGCACATTTTTCCTCAAAACCTACAGGCAGGTCATAAAACAATCCTCCCACCCAGATGTAGTTGTATAGCATTCTAGCACCGCTGACCCACTCCAGCATTCGCATGATGTGCTCACGGTCACGCATCACCCATAGGAAGGGCGTAAATGCACCTATGTCCAAGCCATAAGTCCCGATTGCTACAAAGTGCGATGCGATGCGATTCAGCTCTGCCACCAGTACCCGGATGTATTCTACTCGTTTGGGGATATCACCTTCTATGCCGAGCATCCGCTCAGCTCCCATCACGAAAGCATGTTCGGAGTTCATGGCTGCTACATAATCCATCCTGTCCACAAAAGGCAAGGCTTGGTTAAAAGGCACAGATTCGGCATGCTTCTCAAAGCATCGGTGCAGGTAGCCCATGTGCGGAATCACATCCACCACGATTTCGCCATCCGTCACCACTTCCAACCTCAACACACCATGTGTAGAAGGGTGCTGTGGTCCAATGTTCAGGATCATTTCTTCCCGCTTGAGGTCAGATTCTTTGTAGAGACCTGGTGCAGACTCATTGAGGTTTTCTGGACGGTATTTGTATTCTATGCGCTGGCTCATGATGGATCTCCCTCCTCTCTGATGGTTTTCATGCCACGGTATTCTTCTGGTTCGATGTAGTCTTTGCGCATGGGATACCCCACCCAGTCGGCTGGCATCAAAATTCTCCTCATATCAGGGTGACCTGAAAATTTCACACCAAATAGATCAAAAGCTTCACGCTCATGCCAGTTGGCTGTCTTCCATATATCGCATACTGTCTCTAATTCAGGATTGTCTCTTGGGATGAAAGTCTTCAGCATCAAGGACTGCTCCAAGGGAATAGAGTACAGATTATATACCACCTCCATGGTATTGGCCTCTGGACCATTGTCGATAGCTGTCAGACAAGACAGCATATCAAAGTAGGATTGGTCATTGTCACGCAAGTAAGCGCAAATATCTTTGATTTGATTGGCCGCTACGATCAATGCCTTGGGTGTAGCATTTTCGTCGATGGATAGGACTGCTGACTCTCCGAGTCTGTCCTGTACCAATAATTTAAACTCTGCTATCTCCATCAGTCCAAGTTCTCTACAATTGCACGCAAGCCTGCTGGCTCCACGAGGGTTTCGTTTTCAATTTTTTCTCGAAGTTTCAAGATCCCTCCGATCAGCGCCTCTGGTCGTGGGGGACATCCAGGGACATAGACATCCACTGGGATGATTTTGTCCACGCCTTTGACCACATGGTAACCATGCTCCCAGTAGGGGCCACCGCAATTGGCACAAGAACCCATCGAGATCACGTATCTTGGTTCAGCCATTTGCTCGTAGAGTCTGCGCACTCTGTCTGCCATTTTGTAAGTCACCGTACCCGCCACGATCATGACATCCGACAATCTAGGACTGGCTCTCGGGATCACACCGTATCTATCGAGATCGTATCCAGATGCATAAGCTCCCATCATCTCGATCGCACAACAGGCCAAACCAAAGCCCATAGGCCAAATACTGGACAGTCGCGCCCAATTGGTCAAGTCTTCGAGGCTGCTAATCACCACCCCGCCATTGTTAAATTTTTGATCGAGTAAACCTTTCATTCCTTTTTCTTAGATGTTAGACCTTAGATTTTTAGATACTAGACTTAAAAAAAACTAGACCCTTATGATGCTTTGCTGTACTTGTCATTTAGTTGATCGTAAAGGCTGTCGGGAACGGCACTTTCGAGTTCTAGGGTTTTTACTTCTGGTTTTTCCCATTCGAGGAAACCTTTGGCCCAGACATACGCCAGTCCAAATGCCAAAACCAAGATAAACAAAGACATCTCTACAAAGGCCAAGATACTCCACTTGCCATCCGTCAGGGCATTCAATCCCTCATCGCCGAAGACAATTGCCCATGGAAACAAAAACAAAAGCTCGGTTTCAAACAGAACGAAAACCAAAGCAATGACATAGAAACGGATGTTAAACTTGCCCCATGCGGTTCCTGTTGGATCCTCACCACATTCGTAAGTCGTGAGTTTCTCCTCATTGGGACGCCTAGGCCTCAGCAACCAACTAGCAGCCAATGAACCAAATATGGCTACAAACCCGCCTACAGCGAAGAGAAGTATGATTTGATAGTTGCTCAGTTCCATGTTTTGTTCTATTGGAGATGAAAATAGATTTTAATATGATTTAATATGGAAGTTTCTTTCACTTTCGAAAATTTCTAACATACTCTATCCTTTCGCCCTCAAGCCTGACTGGCTCGTACTTTTGCTTGATCAAAAGTACGCAAAAATCAAGGGCTGTGAATAAAATTGCTAAAATCTGATTGTCTTGCGGGAAAATTATAAACTCCTCACTCGTACCTCGCTCGTCAAACAGTATAATTTTCTGATCCGCAAACCACTCAAATTTCTTTACGCATTTTCTTCAAGGCCCGTCCTTCAAATTATGCGCTTACCTTTCACATAATTTCATAAAATCTTTAAATAGAACCAAGAACCAAGAAAATGTTGTTTCCTGACTCTTGGTTCTTAGCTCTTGATTCTTACAATGCCGCTAAAGCAGCGTTCAAAGTAGCACTTGGTCTCATGGCCTTAGACGCCAAATCCACGTTTGGCATGTAATAGCCACCGATGTCTTCTGGTTTGCCTTGCGCTCCAATCAACTCAGCATTGATTTTGTCTTCACTTTCGGTCAAGACCTTGGCCAAGTTGGCAAATTTTGCTTTCAACTCAGCGTCTTTGCTTTGTGCGGCCAATTCCTGTGCCCAGTACATCGCTAGGTAAAAATGTGAGCCTCTGTTGTCAATCTGACCTACTTTACGTGCAGGTGATTTGTCTTCATCCAAGAATTTAGCAGTAGCTGCATCCAAGGTATCTGCCAAAACTTTCGCTTTTGGATTGTCAAATGTCTCTGACAAGTGCTCCAACGAAACCGCCAATGCCAAGAACTCTCCCAAAGAATCCCAACGCAAATAACCTTCTTCTTCGAACTGCTGTACGTGCTTAGGTGCTGATCCGCCAGCTCCTGTTTCGAACAAGCCTCCACCATTCATCAACGGAACGATAGACAACATTTTCGCACTCGTCCCTAATTCCAAGATGGGGAAAAGGTCAGTTAAGTAATCTCTCAGTACGTTTCCTGTCACAGAAACAACATCTTTTCCTTCGATCACTTTTGCCAAAGTGAACTCAGTAGCCGCTACTGGGTTTTTGATCAAAATCTCTAAGCCTTTGGTATCATAATCTTTCAAGTAGGTATTTACCTTTTTGATCAGTTCTCTATCGTGTGCTCTGTTCTCATCCAACCAGAATACAGTCGCATCACCTGTTGCTTTTGCTCTGTTTACAGCCAATTTCACCCAATCCTGAATAGGAGCATCCTTCACCTGACACATTCTGAAGATGTCTCCAGCCTCTACTGGCTGCTCCATCAATACCGTGCCTGACTGATCTGTTACCTTGACAGAACCGGCAGCTTTCATTTGGAAGGTCTTGTCATGCGAGCCGTACTCTTCAGCTTTTTGTGCCATCAACCCTACGTTGGACACAGAACCCATGGTAGAGGGATCAAACGCGCCATTTTTCTTGCAAAAATCAATCGTCGCTTGGTAGACACCTGCATAACTTCTATCTGGAATCAATGCAACTGTGTCTTGTGACTTACCTGCTTTGTTCCACATCTGACCAGACGTACGGATCATAGCTGGCATAGATGCATCCACGATCACATCTGAAGGTACGTGTAGGTTCGTGATTCCTTTGTCAGAATTGACCATAGCCAAATCTGGGCTATTTGTGTACACTGCTTCGATCGCAG
The DNA here is from genome assembly GCF_025502585.1 of Reichenbachiella agarivorans. Classification (NCBI taxonomy): domain Bacteria; kingdom Pseudomonadati; phylum Bacteroidota; class Cytophagia; order Cytophagales; family Reichenbachiellaceae; genus Reichenbachiella; species Reichenbachiella agarivorans. The sequence goes on from NZ_CP106679.1 coordinate 660,975, forward strand.
CTTCTACTTCCGCTTGCTTGGCATGGCCGGCGATTTTCGCATAGACGTCACCCAGACCGTTGGTAGCTGTGACTCCCAACTCTGCAAATAGGTCGGCATACTTCTCAAACACGTCTTTGTAAAACACTTCTACAACAGCACCAAAGATAATCGGGTCAGAAACCTTCATCATGGTGGCTTTGAGGTGAAGAGAGAACAACACACCGTCCTTTTTAGCAGCTGCTATTTCAGCAGCGACAAACTTTTTCAATTCTGCGATACTCATCACTGCTGTATCGATGATTTCGCCTGCTTTCAATGGAGTAGATGCCTTCAAGACCTCTGTAGCTCCATCTGTAGCAACAAACTCAATCTTCACATCGGTTGGCTCTGCGATGGTTACTGATTTTTCACTCCCGTAAAAATCTCCAGAAGCCATGCTAGCGACATGTGATTTAGAGTCTGCAGTCCATGCTCCCATGCTGTGTGGGTGCTTCTTTGCATAATTTTTTACCGCTTTGGGTGCTCTTCTGTCAGAGTTACCTTCCCTCAAGACTGGATTCACTGCACTACCCAATACTTTGGCATACTTGGCTTTGATTTCTTTTTCTTCAGCAGTCTTAGGGTCTGCTGGATAGTTCGGCAACTTGTATCCCTGTGCTTGCAATTCTTTGATAGCCGCTTGGAGCTGTGGGATGGATGCAGATACGTTGGGCAACTTGATGATGTTAGCCTCTGGCTGCTTGGCCAAATCACCGAGTTCTGCCAGTGCATCCCCTATTTTTTGATCATCTGTGAGGTAGTCAGATAAATTGGCGATAATTCTGCCTGCCAATGAAATGTCTCTGGTCTCAACCTCCACGCCAGCCGCTGATGTAAACGCAGCAACAATGGGTAAAAATGAATAGGTAGCCAAAGCTGGCGCTTCGTCCGTTTTGGTGTAAATGATCTTTGATTTTGTCATGTTTTTATAACTACTTGATGAGCAATGCACGATTGCTATGTACTGAATATATAATCAATTAAACTAGTGGGGGATCAGAAGTACAGAACCAATCAACTGTTGCACTCCGAACACCGCTACAAAATAATGAGCGAATTTAGTAAATCTTAGCGTAAAGCGATATTGATTAAATGGATTATGAATAATCCAGCTACAATAATGAACATATCGCAACAAAGCCTTGAGAAACTTATAAATCCTATAATTTCAATCGCAAATTTAGTCCTCTACCTCTTTCCGTGGTTCACATTTTTCATTAAACCCTATGCAATTTTCACAAAGTGATTGGTAAATAAAATACCAATGCGTATATTCAAAAATCCATTCCTGTATTTGCTATCCACAACACACTAGCCAAACATCATGTTGATTGATATTTGGTCTGACAAAATTACTGGTAAATTAAGCATGCTCAACAACCCAAAAACCAACACAGTGCACAAAAAAGAAGGGTTCAACCTATCTTATAGCTCTCTCCTGATAGGCTGTATCATCTCTCTTGGTTTGCTGATTCTGTTCGAAACCATGATGTATTATCGCCATGCGGAGATGGACAAAAATCAAGACTTGGAAGCCGTATCCTTTGGTAGTGAATTAATCCCTAGAATTGACCGTGAGCTCAACAAATTGATCTATCTCTCCTCAGGTTTGGAAGCCTATCTCAAAGTGTATCACAATGAAATAGAATCAGACAAGATCGAACAGGTTATGGAAGAGATCACCTACGAATCCAAATTCATCAAAAGTATAGGTCTGTCGATCGGTACCGTCATCCAATATGTAGCCCCATACGAAGGCAACCAAAAGGCCATAGGCTTGGACTACAGACTCAATGCAGAACAATGGCCCGATGTGAAACAACTGATAGAAACAAGACAGGCGATTTTATCTGGCCCTGTCAATTTGGTACAGGGCGGTAGGTCTTTCATCTATCGCACTCCCATTTTTGTACAAGACAAATTATTTGGCATCCTGTCCACTGTAGTAGATATCGACCCATTCTTTGAAACGGCTCTCATGGAACTAACCGACAGAGGTTATAAGGTTTCCATCAGACAAACATGGCAGGACAGTGTCTTACTTTATGGCAAGTCAGAACTCTTTGCTAGCGAACATGCTGTCAAATTGAACTCTGAAATATTGAATCAAAAATGGGAGTATGCCATTGCCTCCACGAGAATTGACTCTCGTGTTTCTCTCATGGGTTATTTGCATCTATTTGGAAGGTGCTGCTGGCTAATTGTATCTATGATCATCATCTATGCCCTACAAATCACCAAAACCAACATCACCAGCAAGCGGAAATATGATATATTGGCCAAGAACATCTCCGATTTCATCTGGATACACAACTCCACCAAGGGGTATTTCACCTACATGAGTCCTTCACAGAACTTCTATTCAGGCTATAGCAGTGAAGAACTCCGAGATAAAAAATTGGGAGAAACATTGACCCGTGACTCACAGGTCATTTTGCACAATCGTATAGAGGAGGCACGTAAGGAAATAGAAAAAACAGGTCAGAGTGATGGCTTTTTTCTGGAACTAGAACAGAATCACAAGGATGGACATACAATATGGATAGAAATATCTGCGAAGGTGAGAAAAAACAGCCAAGCTGAAATTGAAATACTCGGTATCAGTCGCAATGTGGACGACCGAAAAAGAGCCCAGATAGAACTCCATGACAGTGAGAAACAACTCATCGAACTAAATGCTACCAAAGACAGGTTTTTCTCCATCATCGCCCATGACCTGAAGAGTCCATTTATATCCCTGACGAGCATGCTGGATCTGATGCTGGGCAGTTTTGACCAGATCAGCCACGAAGAAAAAATCAAATACCTCAGCATGTGTCGTGATAGCACGGTCAACACAGCAAAACTCCTCGAAAACCTGCTCACCTGGGCCAGGTCACAATCAGGAGACCTAAATTTCAAACCCGTGCAAGTCAAGCTCTCTGACAGTATCTCCAAAACATTGGGAATATTTGAAATCACTGCCAGCAACAAGGAACAAAAAATAGTTTTTGAGAAGACAGATCAGTACAGCGTCTTTGCGGACAAATTTATGCTAGAAACCATCCTACGAAACCTCATATCTAACGCTCTCAAATTCACGCCTAGAGGTGGCAGAATCACCATTGACTGTACGGCCAAAGAAGATTACGTCACTGTATCGATCATTGATACAGGGGTAGGGATGTCTAGTGAAGCCATGGACAACCTATTTGTAATAACCAAAAAGACAAGTACCCCTGGTACAGAAAATGAAAAAGGAACGGGATTGGGTCTACTTCTTTGTAAGGAATTGGTTGAAAAAAATGGGGGTAACCTGAGCGTACAGAGTACCCAAGGTCAGGGTAGCATGTTCAGCTTTACTGTTCCTTTGGCAGTGGATTGGGAAGGTTGAAGGTGAGAAAGTGAAAAAAATTGAAAAGCTGAGATTTCTTCTTAAACAATCCAAACCCAATTTTAACATTTCGTACGGACCGACTTCAACGAACAGATACAAAAAAAGGACTACTCTCGTAGTCCTTTCAATTATTACTTTTTGAATGCTTTGATTGTGTCAATGATGATATCACAACACTCGTGCAGTTGCTCCTCTGTCATCACCAACGGCGGTGCAAATCGGATGATGTTGCCGTGGGTTGGCTTGGCGAGCAAACCATTCTCCTTCAATGCCACACAAATATCCCATGCGGTAGAGCTGTCCTCAGAATCGTTGATCACGATGGCGTTCAACAATCCCTTTCCTCTCACCAAAGAGACCACCTCGGTCGTCGCGATGAACTGATTGATTCGCTCTCTGAAGATCACACCCAATCGCTCTGCGTTCTCAGCTAGTTTCTCATCCTTGATCACATCCAGAGCAGCCATTGCTACCTTGGCAGCCAATGGATTCCCTCCGAAAGTAGACCCATGCTGGCCTGGTTTGATCACGTGCATGATGTCATCATTCGCCAATACAACTGATACGGGATACACCCCTCCAGAAATCGCCTTGCCCAAGATCAACACGTCTGGTTTCACTCCCTCGTGATCACAAGCCAATAGTTTACCCGTTCTGGCGATGCCTGTCTGTACTTCATCAGCTACGAAGAGCACACCCGCAGCTTTGCATGCTGCGCTAGCTGCTTTCAAGAATCCTTCTTGTGGCACGTACACGCCTGCTTCGCCTTGGATAGGCTCCATCAATAGACCTGCTACATTTTTATCCTTCAACGCTTCCTTCAATGCATCAATATCATTGTATGGAATCTTGACAAACCCAGCTGTGTAGGGACCAAAATTCTTCTGAGCATCTGGATCGTTGGAGAACGAAATGATGGTCGTTGTACGTCCATGAAAGTTATTTTCACACACGATGATTTTGGCTTCATTCTCTGGAATACCTTTCACCTCATAGGCCCACTTACGGGTCAGTTTGATAGCCGTCTCCACAGCTTCCGCACCTGTATTCATAGGTAGCACTTTGTCAAAACCGAAGTATTCCGTGATATATTTTTCATATTCCCCCAAAGCATCGTTGTAAAACGCACGAGAGGTCAACGTCAATTTTTGTGCTTGTTCGGTAAGTGCGCCCACGATTTTGGGATGACAATGACCTTGATTGACCGCCGAGTAGGCTGACAGAAAGTCAAAATACCTCTCGCCTTCTACATCCCAAACATACACTCCTTCGCCTTTGGACAACACTACCGGTAGCGGATGATAATTATGCGCACCGTATTTGTCTTCCAAGTCTATCGCCTGTTCACTTGTCATTTCTCTTACCATGATTCTATATTTATTCACAAAAAAGAGTTCTTCATCAGAACTCCATTAGATTAGCTCAAAATTACGAAAAGGAAATCTAATTATCATCCATTGCCAGACAAAGAACCTTCCAACAAAATCTCTCCCTTAGAGCCAGAGAACTCCTATTTCAACGAGGCGGGATTCATGGTCTTCACCGAGACCTATCATCGCAAGCGTGGCTACTGCTGCAAAAATGGCTGCAAACATTGCCCCTATGGATTCAAGAAACAAGATGGATAAAACCAAGAGGCAAGACAATGGCATTTATGATCTATGAATCCCAGTTTATACTTGCGCAACATGGGAGTCGACCTTGCGCAACATCAGAGCTGAGGTAACGGTTAATCTGCATCAAGCCTATAAAGACTTAAAAACCTTGTAGGAGGATGATTGGGTTCGGCAGGCTCATAAGGGCATTGTTGCCTACACCATATTGGATGCGTTTACTTGGTTAGTTGAGGTAGGCCTGTTTTCTTAAGCATCTCGTTTGCCTTGGCTACCTTTTCTGGGAATAAGACCTCAGAAGCCAAAGAATCCAAGTTCTTGTTGATTCTTACTACAGGTACATTCTTCTTTAGGATCTTCTTTTCGTTCATGTTACAAAGTTAAGGTTATTTTCTATAGACTAAAAAACCAAGATAGTCTCGGTCCTTTTCAAATTTCTCCCAGCCTTTATCGAGTTCTCCGTACACATGAAAGTGCTCCGATATTTCCTCTATATACTTGGTTATTCCGATGCGGTATAATCGTGTTCTGCTTTCTGTACTTCCGGTAGCATAAATGTTGGCCACTGGATGTTGATCCGTAAAGGCATAAACAGTGCTAACAACTGTGGCTAGAATTTTTTCACTATCTCCGTTGTTTGAAATTGTCAGATCGTTGATTTCACCAGTTTGACCGTTCTTATCTCCAAATGCTAGATTGTATACGTTCTTAAGATTTGTTGGAGAGTACTGAACTAGTTTAACTATCCGCCCATTCGGCCCTTCGCTGACAAATTCGAAGGTTGTGAGTTGAGAATCGGATGACAGGTTGTAGCGGGGTAATTTCATACACCAAATATAGTCGTGTATATGAGATTTTGAAATACCTCCCCCTTTGAGTCGGATAAGCATCTGACCCTTTAGAAAAAATATCTTGAATCTTGAATCTTGAATCTTGAATCTTGAATCTTGAATCTTGAATCTTGAATCTAAAGAATCCTCAATTTCGCAAAACTCAACAGCAGGGTCTTCTCTCCTGCTTTTTCAAAGTTGATGCTAGCCTTTTTGTTGGCGCCTTGGATTTCTATGCTAGTTACTTCACCAAACCCGAACTTGGGATGCTCCACCTTGTTTCCGACCTCCAATCGGGAGGTATTGCTCGGTTTGAAGTCTGGCGAGGGCTTGTGCACCACCGCTTGGTTGACGGGCTTGCGCACAGGCTGACTCACCTGATTGACGAAACTACGGGTGTAATCCGCAGCTGGTGAAGCAGGCGAACTGAACTTTTGATTGATTTTGATGAAATCTGTATCGATCTCGCTGAGGAATCTGCTCGGCTCGCAAGTTTTCAACCTGCCAAACCTGTATCGGGTCAGGGCATAACTCATGTAGAGCTTGGTCTCTGCACGGGTGATGGCTACATAAAACAAGCGTCGCTCCTCCTCCAGGTCCTGACGAGAACTGATCATCATCTGGGACGGAAACAAGTCCTCCTCCATCCCCACCACAAACACATTCTTAAACTCCAACCCTTTGGATGAGTGAATGGTCATCATCGTGACGTAGTCTTTGTCCTCGTCTTTGTCATTTTCTACATCGGTGAGCAGCGCGATCTCCTGCAAGAAAGCCGACATACTCTTGTCCTCATTTTCAGAGTTATCCACAAAATCCTTGATCCCATTGAGCAATTCCTGGACGTTTTCGTAGCGGTTGCGCCCTTCGATGGTTTTGTCATCGTAGAGCTCCTTGAGCAAGCCCGAGTTCTTGGCGATGTGAGAGGCCGCCTCAAAGGCATCTTTCTTCTCCACCGCCAGCTTGAAGCTCTTGATCAGTGTCACAAACTCCGTCACAGCAGTAGCTGCACGTCCACTCAATACGTGCTTGGCATTGTCCAGAGCTGTCCATAGATCGGCATTATTTTCAGCGGCAGCCACAACCAGTTTCTCCACCGAAGAATCTCCAATCCCACGCTTGGGTAGGTTGATAATCCTCCTCAGTGCCTGCTCGTCATTTTGGTTGACTGCAAAACGGATGTATCCCAGCACATCTTTGATCTCCTTGCGTTGGTAAAAAGATAGACCTCCGATGATTTTGTATTTGATGTTGTTTCGTCTGAGTGCTTCTTCTAGCGCTCTTGACTGGCTATTGGTCCGATAGAGGATCGCAAAATCAGAATTGTGGTAGTGATTTTGATTCTTGGATTCAAAAATCGCTGATGCGACCAGCTTACCCTCTTCGCTGTCCGAGGTGGCTTTGATCAGGTCGATCAACTCTCCCTCCCCGTTGTCTGTCCAGACGCTCTTGCGCAGCTGATTCTTGTTTTTTCCGATGATGGAGTTGGCAGCTCCCACGATGGTCTTGGACGATCGGTAGTTCTGCTCCAGCTTCACGACATTCAACTCTGGGTAGTCTTTTTCGAAGTTGAGGATGTTTTGGATATCAGCACCCCGAAAAGCATAAATACTTTGTGCATCATCACCCACCACACAGATGTTGCGACGTACTGCCGCCAGTTTTTTGGTGATCAGGTACTGAGAGATGTTAGTATCCTGAAACTCGTCGACCATCACGTATTTGAATCGCTGCTGGTACTTGTTGAGTACATCGATGTGGTCCCTGAAGAGCACGTTGGTATTGAACAGCAAATCATCAAAGTCCATGGCATCTGCTTTGAAGCAGCGTTGTACGTATTCTTTGTAGATTTTACCCATTTCGGGTTTCCCATTCTCTGTATCGTCTTGGAGGAAAATGGGGTTGTTCATGTATTCTTGCCACGACACCAATCGGTTTTTGGCAGAGGAGATTCGATTGAGTACGACATTGGGCTTGTACACCTTGTCGTCCAAACCGTAATATTTGATGATATTTTTGAGCAGGGACTTAGAATCGTCCGTGTCGTAGATCGTAAAGTGACTCGGATAGCCTAGCTTGTCCGCCTCCGCTCTGAGTATCCTAGAGAACACCGAGTGAAAGGTCCCCATCCAGAGGTTGCGTGCATTGCTCCCCACGACAGTCTCGATCCGCTCGCGCATTTCACGGGCAGCCTTGTTGGTAAATGTCAGCGACAGAATCGAAAATGGGTCAACATTGTGCTCCTTGATCAAATGCGCAATCCGATAAGTCAATACTCTGGTCTTGCCCGAACCAGCACCTGCGATGATCATCGTAGGGCCTTCTACCTTCAATACTGCCTCTTTTTGTGGGGGATTTAATTGATCTAAATACGCTTGATCCAAATTACTCATCTATTCCTGTCCTTGTATTTCTTCTTCTAATCTATCGTACCATTCGCTACCGTATTTTCTAATCAACGGTTCTTTGAGAAACTTGTACACGGGTACTTTGAGTTGCTCTCCGAGGTTGCATGCCGGCGCACATATCTCCCACTGGTCATAATTCAACGCATCGTAGTGGTCGTACTTAGTGATCCGAATAGGATACAAATGGCAAGATATAGGCTTCTGCCAAGTGATTTTTTTGTCCCGATATGCTTGATCGATAGCGCACTTGAGGATGTTTTTTTCGTCATATATCGCAAAGGCACACTCTCGGTCACCAATAGTTGTCGTCGAGTAATCGCCCTCTTCGTCTAGGATATAAGCTCCCTGATTCTCGATGGCTTCCAATCCTGCCGCAGACATATAGGGCTTGACTGCCTCGATCACTCCGTCTAGGATATCCAATTCTTCCTCTTCTAGTGGGGCACCCAAGTCTCCTTCTACACAACAAGCCCCCTTGCACTTGTTGAGGTCGCACACAAAATGCCGCTCTTTGAGGTCATCAGACAGGACGGCGTTATCCAATATTATCATCTCCTTAGTTTCGAATCAGCGTGAGACCTATGCTATTTTCAATCAGGCCTTCTTGGCCAAATATGTATCCACCTCGATCAGTATCTCTGACGTCAATGGTTTGGTAAACAATTTTTGCACTTCTCTGTATTGATCAGCCAATTCTGCGTCTTGGTAATATTGCGAAGAGGTCAATACAAAAAGCTTGATTTTTTCAGCATCTACTGCTGTCATCATTTTTCTATATTCTCGAATGAAATCCCAGCCACTGATCGTCGGCATATTGATATCCAACAGGATCACGTCAGGCAAATCATCAGGATTGTTTTTTACTTTGTCCTCCAGATAGGTCAACCCTCTGGTCGAACTAGTCAGTGATTCCACAATGGTCTCTGGATTGTAATCTTTGATAACCTTGGTACAAATCAGATTGTTAATTTCATCATCATCAATTATCAAAATCTTTACGGGCTTGCTCATTTAATACTTCGGGATAAATACTAATACGGATAGGTAATTTCTATAAATATTTTTAGAACCTCAAATATACATTATCGGTAATTTAGTATTGAACTTATTGTGTAAATCCAACCCAAAACATTTATTATTCGTCTAAGAACTATCACTAAATTGAAAATCATGCTTAAGAAATTCACCTTATACTCGTTTGCACTAGCCTTGGTATGTCTCCTGTCACAGTCTTCACTTTTTGCACAAGAGAAAGCTAGTCCACCTAGAACTGCCGAAGCAGAGGTCAATGGCAAGACCATCACCATCAACTACAGTAGTCCATCCAAAAAAGATCGTAAAATCTGGGATGGTCTAGTCAAATATGACAAAGTATGGCGCACAGGCGCCAATGAAGCTACCACTCTGGAGGTATCAGAAGATGTAAAAATCGGTGGCAAAAGTTTGAAAAAAGGCAAATACGCAATCTTCACGATCCCAAATGAAAACAGCTGGACGATCATCATCAACAGCAACCCAAACCAATGGGGTGCCTACAACTATGACAAAGAAATGGATGTGTTGAGGTTTGATGTCAAACCAAACAAAAACAAGTTGACAGAGATGTTTACAATATCTATCTCAGAAGCGGGTCTTGTGACCATGGCGTGGGATGAAGTCAAAGTGGAATTTACAATTCAGTGATTGTAGAGAATCAAGATGCACAAGAGCCAAGAAGCAAGACATCAAACGAACACTTGATTCTTGGCTCTTACTTTTTATAGACCCAAGGTTTGTGACACACAAACCTATTCTGATTGAACATGTCTCTCTATCCATAAAAGACTCAAGACAACAAACATTTTTTCTTAACTCTTAGCTCTTGCTTCTAAATATCTTCTCCCTAATATCCATACTTACTCTTCCACTGCGAGCGCAGTTTCTTCCTCATTTCTTCCTCTCGGGGATTGTTTCCCGGATTGTAGAGTGTCGTACCTTTGATTTCGCTGGGCAAGAATTCATGCTCTACGAAATTGCCTTTGTGATCGTGGGCATATTGATAGCCTTTCCCATAGCCCAAATCTTTCATCAAACTGGTAGGTGCGTTCCTGATATCTAAGGGGATGGACAAATCTCCTGTTTTTTGTACAAGCTGCTGTGCATGATTGATCGCCATGTAGGCTGCATTGCTCTTGGCAGAGCATGCCAGATAGGTCACGCATTGAGAGAGAATGATCCGTGCCTCTGGATAGCCGATGACATTCACCGCCTGAAAAGCATTGTTGGCAATCACCAGTGCGGTGGGGTTGGCATTGCCAATGTCTTCGGATGCCAAAATCAACAGTCTCCTTGCGATGAATTTGACATCCTCACCCCCCTCTATCATCCGCGCGAGGTAATAAACCGCCGCATTGGGATCACTGCCTCTGATGGATTTGATAAAAGCCGAAATGATGTCATAGTGCATCTCTCCGCTCTTGTCATAGATGGCAGCCTTCTTCTGTGCGATCTCAATGACCAAATCATTGGTGACTTTCTTCTCTTCCTCCGCAATGGACTCCACAACAATCTCCAGCAGGTTGAGTAATTTCCTACCATCGCCACCAGACAACCTGAGTAGGGCTTGTTCTTCCTCGATACTAATTTTTTGCTTGGATAAAACTTCGTCATGCTTCAAAGCCTTATCTATCAAGGCCAGCAGTTCGTCCTTTCCCAGGGCGTTCAAAGTATAGGTTTGACATCTCGACAAGAGAGCAGCATTGACTTCAAAGCTTGGATTTTCGGTAGTCGCACCTATCAAGGTGATTTGGCCTTTTTCCACAGCTGCGAGCAATGCATCCTGCTGCGACTTGTTGAAACGATGGATTTCGTCTATGAATAGAATGGACTTAGACCCGAACTTGGCTTTGGTGATCACTTCTCTGATATCCTTGACACCTGCATTGATGGCACTCAAAGCAAAAAATGGCATCTTGGCACTATTGGCAATGATGTTGGCGATCGTTGTCTTGCCGACACCCGGAGGACCCCATAGGATCATAGACGGCACTACACCCGACTGAACCGCCCGCTTCAAGATCCCTTTGAGGTGATCTTGACCCACGAGATCTTCTAGGACTACAGGTCTCAAACGCTCCGCCAATGGTGATTGATTCATCATAGAAATAGATTGAATAGGAGTTAAAAGTTACAAAGTTGAAAATTATAAGTCTGATCACCTTAGGCTCTAACACATCATCTACTTACGACCTACCCTTTGATTCACATCAATCAACTCCGACAGGAAATATAAAGGTTAAAAGAGAGATTGATGACATCAGATGGCACTACTCTTCTTCTGTATCGATGATTTCTTCTTCAGGTTCTTCCGAAATTTCTTCAGATTCGATGGCATTATTCAAAGTCTCGGTGTCTACTTCAGTCTCGTCGGTATCATCAGTTACCGTTTCATCCTTTTTCTTCTTGAATAAACCCCATTTTCCATTTCCAGATTCAGAGGTTGTGTCATTTTCCACCTGAGCCTCTGCTTTGGCTGCCAATTCCTCACGTGTAGGTCTGGTATCTATGAACAGCTCACCGTAGTATTTGTTGTAATATTCCTGTTCCTGGTTATACGGATTCTTGACATTGTAGCGGTACTTGTAGCGCACGACATCTGTTTTTTTGGCTGCCAACAATGGCGCTGCAGACAATGAGTCTACTCCTACTGTATCTTGATCCACGAAATCACTTGCCAAGAACTCTTCTTCAACCACATCATCGGCATACAATGGATCCTTTTTAGGCTCTCCCAGTACATTGACTTTTGGAGCGGTCATCAAGTCGTAGTTCTTTTTGAATAATGTAGATTTTTTATTGACCCCATACTTGCTTCTGTTGGAAGCTACGGCCATTTTGGGTGTACTGTCGTTCAAAAACATGGAATACCTAGCCATCCTCATGGAGTCATTGAGGATGTATGTGCTCTGAAATGCAGGGCATACGACATTGTCTTTGCATGAGCAAAAAACAACACACATCACGATCAATATAGGAAATAAGGCCTTCCTCACAAATTTTATTCAGTACACGGGTTTGGCTGGAATCAATAACACTAACCACCAAAATTGTACAATATTTCCCTATTTAAGCAATTTATGATCATATTAATGTAACCCCAAGCAAGTCTCCAAATGAAATATTCATATTCAGTCTCTGAATAATGCAAGGAGCATGCGAATGATTACAAATTGGCCAATTCCTCTTTGAGCCTTTTGGGAAGCTTGTCTACGATGAGCTGATAGGAATGATCTGTCATTTTAAGCACCTGTTGATCAGACGAATCCATATCAACAAAGACCGTATTCCAGTGTTTTTTGTTCATATGAAAACCCGGGCGAACGCTCTCATATTGATCGCGAAGCTCCACTGCCCATGCTGGATCACACTTCAGATTGATGGAAACGAAATTATCCACATTTGTCAGAGCAAAGACCTTTTCCATGACTTTGAAAACCAATGTAGATTCATCAAAAGGAAAGCTTTCGGTTACACCAGGTTTGGCCAAACAATAGTCTCTGAACTCTTCGATATTCATCTTAAAAGAAGACTTTTTTACTCACAAAATATATGATCGCCAACAAAAAAACGATGATGGAGAATTTGTTAATGAAATGCATCGCTTTCAAATTAAAATCTGGTTTGTTATCAGAATCTTTCTTCTTGAAATAGTAACCAAACACTTCACTCAAATCGAAAAATTCTTTCAATCCCCCTTTGCTCTTTTTTTGCTCAGTCATAGTTCCATGGTTTCTACTGTTTCTGGTTCTACCCAGTTCTCATCTTCTCTGATGATCTCTATCAATTCATCTACCGCCCTCTCGGATGGAACGGCTCTTTTGACCACCGTTTGTCCTCTGTAGAGGGTGATTTTTCCTTTGCCAGAGCCGACATATCCATAGTCCGCATCAGCCATCTCTCCAGGCCCATTGACGATGCAGCCCATGATACCAATTTTCACTCCTTTGAGATGATCTGTTCGCTTACGAATCTTAGCGGTAGTTTCTTGGAGGTCAAACAAAGTTCTGCCGCAGGAAGGACAAGATATATACTCTGTTTTGGTCATCCGAGTTCTCGCTGCTTGCAGTATTCCAAATGCCGTGTCGTTTTCTGCTTTTTTGTTACCGTGACCAGACAGCATCACACCATCACCCAATCCATCCACCAGCAATCCGCCAATATCCGTCGCTGATGCCAACTGAAACTCCGTATGATCAGTCTCGGTAATTTTTCTTTCTAGCACGACTGGCAAATCCACCTTTTGGATCATCAATTCAAAAATAAATCGACGCAAGGCTGCCATCGCATGGGCATTCTCTGTGTGGAGCAAAACGACCACCTTTTCTTTGTCAGAGAGTTGTTTTGCTGCGGACAAATCTGCTGCATCTACTCGTACAAATACTTCTTCACCCTTCCATTCTGACAATTGATCCAAGTTCAGCACGGGGTACTTGTTCTCTTTAGAGTCCAATTCCTTCCATGTAGCATAATCCAAGATTTCTCTCAAACCATTGGGTAACATGAATGGGACTGGATTGGCCCCAGAATAAATATAATCTGCACCAGTATCTCCCATTTTCCACTTGTCCAACTCTGGAAGATAATAGTGACCAATAGGTTTCAAATCTGACATTTGAGTGACAGGATTGGCAGCAAAATCCGCTACCACTCTCGGTACATTTTGATCTCCGAAATTAAGTACCTCTGTAGTTTTCCTTCTTTCGTAAGTGAAGGGATCAACAGGGGATTGCTCCAAAGATGCTATGACAGCATGACCTGATCTATTAGTATATCGGTTGATGAGAGATTGCGCTACGGGCGCTTCGAACTCTGGTTCCTCTGTCAATGAAACTCTTACCGTATCGCCCAATCCATCCTCTAACAAAGCTCCAATACCAACGGCAGATTTGATTCGGCCGTCTTCTCCATCACCTGCCTCTGTCACACCTAAATGCAAGGGGTATGGCTTCAAGCCTTCCTCATCCAGCTTGTGCACAAGCAAACGATACGCCTGCACCATCACGCGTGTATTGCTGGCCTTCATGGATAGCACTATGTCATGGTAATCTAAATCATCACAAATTCTGAGGAATTCCAGCGCAGACTCTACCATGCCTAGCGGCGTATCTCCAAACCGACTCAAAATCCTGTCCGACAAAGAACCGTGATTGGTTCCGATTCGCATTGCCGTGCCATGCTCCTTGCAGATCTCCACCAACGGTATAAATTTTTCGCGGATGCGTAACAATTCAGCCTCGTAGGATTCGTCCGTATATTCTATCTCTTCAAATTTCTTTTTGTCGGCATAGTTGCCAGGATTGACACGTACCTTTTCTACGATTCTTGCGGCCAATTCAGCTGCGTTGGGTGTAAAATGGATGTCCGCCACCAAAGGAACATCAATATTCTTGGCTCGCAATTCGTTTCGTATCAGCTCTAGGTTCTGCGCTTCCTTGATACTGGGCGCAGTGATCCTTACGTACTCACAACCAGAATCTACCATTCGGATGGTTTGCTCCACCGAACCCTGCGTATCCATGGTATCAACAGTGGTCATGGATTGAACACGGATAGGGTATTCAGCACCCAGAGGTACTTGACCAATATTCACTTTGATGGCTTGTCTCCGAGAATACTCGGTCAGCGAATTGCAATATTTTTTTGTGTCCAAAATCTTACGATTATATGAGTAGACAAAAATAACGAGCTTGTTGAAATTATTGAGTGCATTCCTTGACAATGTGTAGTTTAATTACCGTTCATCCTGTCAAACAGCTATTACACAGATACTTCTTGAAGTATTTGTTCACAATCTGCTATTTTAGTTTAAAATAACAACTCCACAATATGAAAAAAATAATTACACTGATTCTGGTCATACTATCGATTGCTACGCTCAGTATTTGTCCTACTCAAGCCCAAAAAAAGAAAGGGAAAAAACAAGAAGAGACTAAAAAAGATACAAAAACAATTTCAGAACTGATCAATGGTCATCAAAAATTGGCAGGTCTCTTTGAGTTTTACCAAGATACGGTCTCTGGGGAAACAAAAATGTTGATCAAAACAGACCAAATAGGAGAAGAATTCATCCATTGGTACTACATTGAAAATGGTGAAGTATCCGTCTCAACATTTAGAGGTGAGTTTCTTGATTCTAAAATCATTAAAATCAACAAACATTTTAACAAGATTGAAATCGTTTCCTTGAATACTTCCTTTTATTTCGATCCTAATAATGCACTAAGCAAATCCCAAGATGCCAATATCAGCCAAAGCATACTATTCTCAGGTGAGATATTGGGAGGAAATGAAAAAGAAGGTGGCTATCTCATAAAATCTGACCCTTTGTTTCTCAAAGAAATTTTAGGCATTGTTGACTTCACTCAATTTAGGGAAGAACCAAAGTCGTTCAAACTAGGTACATTGAGCGACAGCAAAACCAAAATTCAATCTATCAAAAACTATCCAGACAATACAGATGTAATCGTAGAGTATGTATTTGAAAATAAAAAAACTAACCTCAATACTTCTAATGCACTCGCAGACTCTAGAAATATTAGTATCAAAGTACAACACTCGTTGTTGAAAATACCTGACAATACATATACGCCTAGGTATGATGATCCACGGGTGGGTTACTTTACAACCAAGGTAGATGACATGACTAGCACGGATGCTATTACCTACAGAGATCTAATTCACAGATGGGATTTACAAAAATCTGACAGTACAATGTCTGTCTCAAAGCCTGTCACACCTATTACTTGGTGGATCGAAAATAGTACACCTATGGAATTTAGAGAAACCATTAAAGAGGCTGTTTTAGAATGGAACAAAGCCTTTGAAGCAGCTGGCTTTAAGGACGCCATAGTAGTGAAGATACAACCAGACGATGCACAATGGGATGCTGGGGATATCAATTACAACGTATTGAGATGGACATCCTCTCCCGAACCTCCCTTTGGTGGATACGGACCAAGTTTTGTCAATCCACGAACAGGTCAAATTTTGGGTGCGGATATCATGCTAGAATATGTATATCATACCAATCGTGTCAAATATTCCAAACTCTATGAGCAAGACATACCTAATGGCCACATGATATGTAGCGCAGGACATCATTTTCAAACCAATACTATGTTTGGATTGAGCACGCTCAAAGCTACTGGTGCGTCTGACTTAGAGATGGAAGGGCTAAAAAGAGAAGCAATGAAAGAACTTGTCATGCACGAAGTAGGTCACACCTTGGGACTCAATCACAACATGAAAGCCAGTCAAAGATTTACTCCTGATGAATTGGCAAATAAAGAATTGATCAAAAACCAATGTTTGACTGGCTCTGTCATGGATTATACAGCTATCAACCTCACCAAGGATAGAGCAAAACAAGGTCAATATTATTCTACAACAGTAGGCCCCTACGACATTTGGGCAATTACTTACGGCTATCATTATGATGGTAGTCCTACTAGTTTAGATCAGATATTGGGACGTTCGACAGAACCAGACCTGATATTTGGAAATGATGCAGATGATATGCGAGCGCCTGGAGTGGGTATTGACCCAAGAGTAATGGTCGGAGATTTATCTAATGACGTTATCGGATATGCAATCAACAGCATAGAAATCTCAATGACAACCATGGGACTACTTAAAGAAAAGTTTAGTACACCTGGAGAATCCTATGAAGAACTAAAACAAAATTTTGGAATTCTCATGAGAGCCCAGAGCAACATGTGTGCTAATATTTCAAGATTCATAGGTGGTGTCTATGTGGACAGATCCATGGCTGGACAAAAAAAAGCTGCTAAACCTTACACCCCAGTAGCAGCAGCAGAGCAAAAGAGAGCACTCAATGCACTCAATAAATATGCCTTTTCTCCAGATGCTTTCAGTGCTCCAAATGAATTGTATAATTATCTAGCGACGCAGAGGCGAGGATTCAATCTGTATGGAACAACTGAAGATCCAAAAATACAAGAAGACATTCTGAATATTCAGAAAGGTATTTTGAATCAAATCATGCACAAAAACACACTGCAAAGATTGAGTGACAGCTACCTATATGGCAACACGTATAGCCTATCAAGTTATATGAATGACTTGAACCAAATAATGTTTGGTATAGAAAAGAACAACTCCATCAACACGACTAGACAAAACTTACAGATTGAGTACACCAAAAGACTGATCAATATAGTGGATGATAAAAGTGATTATATCTCTGCTGCCAAGTCCATGGCTCTTTACAATCTGCAAAGTATCAGAAAAATGACCATGAACTCTACTGATCTTTCTACTCTAGCTCACAAACGCTACTTAGACTTTATGATTAGTCAAAGTTTGGACAAATAGAATCAATTTAACATCTCATAAGAATAGTATCCATGTTCTTATGAGATGTTTCAATCAAATATCTCCTAATTGAGGTCTGATCACTATATCTTCAATGACTGTGCTATGGGAAAGTCGGTGTGCAGACCAGATTGATTCTGCCACATCCGAAGATTTGATAAAGCGCTCCTCTGGCAAATCCACTCCCTCCCAACTAGCAGTCCATGTTGCTCCAGGTAAGATGGAGATTACTCTAATCCCCTTTTCTTTAAGTTCGTGTCTCAAATTTTGGGAAAAACCGTAAAGTGCAAATTTGGAAATGCTATATGATCCGCCATTATCATAGGCCTTAAGACTCGCGACCGAGCAGATATTGAAGATGTCTCCGCTGGATTGGGCGACCATGCTAGGTACCAACCCTCTTGTCAGATGATAGGCACTGTACAGGTTGGTTTGAATCATGAATTCCAAATTACCATCCTCCTCTTGGCTAATTTGCCCTGGGATGAATGCTCCTGTATTATTGATCAATACATCAATACTTTTAGAATTGGTATTGACCCAGTAAGTAAAAGAGTCAACATCTGATCGCTTGGACAAATCAGCCTGCATCCATTTGATATGCACATTAGAAAACCGCTCTTTGATATCTTCTGTCAATTTTTTAAGATCTGACTCACTCCTTGCACAGGTCAATACCTGATACCCCTCTGAAGCAAAGCGCTCAATGATTGCTCTCCCGATTCCCTTCGTCCCACCAGTCACTACTATAGTTCTACTCATAGCAACAAAGAAAATAGAAAAATGTACAAACTACCAAGGACAAGACTGCGTCCTAGGTTTATGTTCGTCATCAAAATGGATTTTTCGTCAGACTTGACCACATAATCCGACATAGTTGATTTAAAATTATTATTTTGGTGACATAATTAAACAAAGTGCATGCGCAGTTTCGGAAAGTTCATCCTGTTTATTTCTTCTATGTTTGCAAGGCGAGAGTCATTTATGACTTATGTCCGTCTCACATTCGAAGAATCAACCAAAATTGGAGTTAACTCCATAGTACTAGTAGGTATTGTCTCCACCTTTATAGGTGCGGTGACGACCATACAGACAGCCTACAATCTAGTCAGTCCCTTCATACCCTCCTATGTGATTGCAATGGTGGTGAGAGACATGACCGTATTGGAGCTAGCTCCTACCGTCATGGCGATCGTGTACGCTGGCAAGGTCGGATCCAATATCGCTGGTGAACTCGGCACAATGCGGATCACGGAGCAGATCGATGCCTTGGAAGTAATGGGTATCAATGCTACATCCTATCTCGTATTACCTAAAATCATAGCCTCGTTGATCACCTACCCTATGTTGGTTATCCTTTCTGTATTTCTATCTTTGGTAGGGGGCTATTTGGCAGGTACACTCGCTGGAGTGATCTCTCCGACAGAGTACGTTTATGGCATCCGATTCGAATTTGTAGAGTTCAATATCTTCTTTGCCTTGACCAAGGCTTATGTCTTTGCTTTTCTGGTAGCGGCCATCTCTGCGTACAAAGGTTTCTACACCAGCGGCGGGGCACTGGAGGTCGGCATAGCCAGTACTGCTGCTGTGACCAATAGCTGCATAGCCATACTCTGCGCGGATTTTCTCCTCACCAAACTGATGCTCTAACGATGATAGAAGTTAACCATTTGACTAAATCCTTTGACGGAAAGGTAATCCTAGAAGACATCTCTGCCAAATTTAACCAAGGTCAAACCAACCTCATCATTGGTGCTAGTGGTACTGGCAAAAGTGTCCTACTCAAAAACTTGGTCGGTCTGATCGCGCCAGATTCTGGAGAAGTCCTCTTTGATGGGAGAAATTTTACCTCCGCGGACAAAGATCTAAAAACGGATATCAGGAGAGAAATCGGCATGCTCTTTCAGGGAGGTGCATTGTTTGATTCCAAAAATGTGGAGCAAAACATCATGTTTCCTCTCGATGTCTTGACAGACATGACCAAAGAAGAAAAGCTGGAGCGCGTCAACTATTGTCTGGACCGTGTAGGTATGACTGACGTCAACAAGAAAATGCCGTCAGAAATCAGTGGAGGCATGAAAAAAAGAGTTGGTATCGCCAGGGCCATCGTCAATCACTCCAAATATCTATTTTGTGATGAACCCAACTCTGGATTGGATCCCCAAACCTCGATCCGGATCGACAACTTGATCAAAGAAATCACCGAAGAACTCAATATCACAACTATCGTAGTGACACATGATATGAACTCAGTCATGGAGATAGGAGATAACATTATTTTCCTACACAAAGGGCACAAACTATGGGAGGGCAATAATGAAACGATATTTGATGGTGATTGCACAGAGTTGCAAGACTTTATTTTCGCCAACAAATTGATGCGGGCCGTAAAAAAGAATAGAGGTTAACCACTGGGGGTGTAACCTCTACTCCTGAACATAATAAACCTATAATCTCTATACCAAACTTCTATAAAGCAAACCAATACACGCCAAGCATGGTGCAGTAAGAAATTATCATCGCCACTAACCTCTTCAATCTCCAAGGAAGATTATAGCCATTTTTAACTAGGGTAATTAAAGTTGTCATAACGTTTATTAATTAGTGATATTCGAAGTACCGCATTCTAAACTGAACATCATAATTTATTATATGAACCATAATAGATACTCGATAAGTACCCAATATTCGGCAATAAACGCTTTTTGAGAGTTGATAGAGCCTCACTGATTTAAACTATCTGAATTAGAATTTATGGCATTTAACCTGAGTTCGATTCTGAAAGATGGTTCATAATACACAAGAGGACACTATTAATTTGTACCCCGCTGGCGGGGGCTAGGGGGTGGAACTTGTGCATTCTTCTCGATCCAATCAGCGATGCTCTCGCGGACGTGTTCTATGTTTTGCAGCACCTCTTCGTCTCCATATCTCAACACCGTAAAACCTTCGGATCCTAGTTCCTGTGTTCTCCTTTGATCCTTAATATAAACTCCCTCATAGGAATGTGTGATGCCATCAATTTCGATGATGAGGTTTAGTTCTTTGCACATGAAATCAGCAATGTAATCGAGTACAGGTCTTTGTCTTCTAAATTGATAGCCCTTCATCATCCTTGCTTTGAGTACGTATTTCCATATGCAGGCTTCCGCCTTGGTCATGTCTGATCTTAGTGTTTTTGCAAATGGCTGAAGCCGCTTGTTGTAATGACTGTTGTTTTGCATTGGGTTGGGTTTTAGTAGCTTCAATTTACGAAAAATCCACCCCCTACCCCCGCCAGCGGGGGAAATCGTTTGAATTGATTGGTTTTGATCGTAACCTGAGTTCAATTCTGAAAAAGGGCAAAATTAAAATCAACATTGATCCAAAGGACAGAAAGGCCCTTCAAGGGTTTTCTGTCCAGATCATAGACAAAACGAATGGTTAAAAAAGGGCCGTTACTTGCATCCGTCCCATGTGGATGGCATCACTGGTGGCTGATTTCCTTCCCTCATATCCGAGGCTAAGTTGCAGGCCTGCAATCAGTTTTTGACTGTAGCTCAGTTGCCAAGTATAGTTGTCTCCGGGCTGGAGTGCATTGAGCAGTTCGTAGGCCGCAGCGGTATCGATATCACCATCAAAATCAATCTTCGTATAAGCAAAATTGGCTGTCAGTGCATTTTGGGAACCATTGGACCAGCGAGTTTCTGATTTGATACCGTTGAGAGACGAGTTTTCTTTGTCTGTCCCCTCTTGGAGGTTGACCTTGCTCGTATAATTATAGGTCAGCGTTTGACGAAAATTGTTTTTAGGCTGCCAGACTATGCCTGGTGACAACTCATGCGTTTGGATGAGGTAATTCCTGTCTTCCTGAAACTGCGAAGCATTTTGTTTGAGTTTGTCTCCCAAAGCCAATACCAACATCCACTCGCTACCCAAGTGATAGCGGATGTTTGATACCCAATCCTTAGAATGTCTCGATTCAATCCCTCGTGAGATTAGCTGCTTAGAATTGCTCGATGCATAGGTCACATCCAATCCCAAGCCCTTACCGCTGCGGTTATAAAACATGGTACTGCGTACACCATCGCGCAGATAGACAATATTGACATCATCGATCTCCAATGTGAATGGATTGAACCTCGAATCAAACGAATCATCAGTAGTCTTTTTGTTGATATTGATACTTGAATTGTTGGAGAACTTGCTCAGCCAACCTTTGAATCCAGAAGCACCCTGCCAAGACTTGGGCATGGTAAAGTTTAGACTGAAAGTAAAAATCGTGTTGAACGCATCCACAAACTCGCTGGTGGGGACAAACACCTTGATGTAGTTTCTCTCATCAAAATTGATAGCCTCAAAAAACTCAGTCAAATCCTGTATTCCATCTTTGTTTAAATCACGCCATGTATGTGTTCCCTCTCCAGTAGCAACCTGGACGTAAATAAATTCTCTCAAAATCTCCCTGCTGCTGGACGTAGTGTAGGACAAATCCGTTCGTATTTGATTCTTGAAGAAACTCCCTCTATAATTGAGGTTTCCTAATATCAAATTTTCATCCTCCAATGCCAAAGAATCTACCTGATAAGCCAGTGTCCTGTAGGTGAAATTGACTCCCAAGTCTTGCCCTTTGGCAAAACTACTGGTGACTTGTGCCCTAGCTGTTTTGGACAAGCTATAGGGCAAGAGCTCCCCTTCTACAATGGCGTTGTCTTCTCGCAAGGTATAGTCGACCCTATACCTGGTCTTCAGAGTATCATTGCTCCTGAGATAGAGCTGATGTGAGGCATAATTCATCGCCGTACTGAGCAATGAATCTGTATGGGCGTTGCTGATTATATTTCTATCGGATTCAAAACGATAACCAGGCACAACAAAAAACGGATCAAAAAATGCTTCGCCGTACCACCGCTTCCATCTGGATTTTTCTGTCCAACTCTCATTTTCCAAATCAAAGTAGCCTCCTGACAATTTCAACCCAGCCATACTTTTCTTTAGCTCTGTATCAATCTGATAGCCATCAATCACATGTTCCTTTTGTCGATGTGATACATTGGCTCGGAGCAGGTTGTATTGATTTTTTTCTGCCAACAATGCCACATTGGCTATATGGTCACTCGTATGAAAAGTGTCCGCTGTAGGATTGTAACTCCAGTTGCGGTCGTACTCTATGCTCCTGTAGCGGTCAATGGGCTTAAAGTCTCCCCCATCATATTCATAATCCATGGTAGCAGACAGCGTATACCCAGATGATCCAATAGGCTTTTTACTCAGTTTCAATCCCGATTTGAAAGCCCAGTCCATGTTGTCCTCATTGTCTAGGTCTGAATACAAGTTTTTGTCCTGATTGGAAAATGCTGCTTCAGTAAACCAAGTCATGTGTTTGCCCAATTTCACATCTGCCCCTAGCATCAATAGCTCCTTTTGGTTGGGAGCAGGAACGAAACGAACCGCGGCATATTCGCCTTGTTGCGTACCCGAGATGGGAGAAAGCCATTCGTACACTCTGCCGTTGACATCATTTTGTACCACTGCATAATCCCCCTCGCCGAGCCCAACATTGGAATAGGTCACACGATACAAAGTGACTGTGGAGTCTCGTGAGTACACAAAGATGGATTGAGGATTGCCGTCTATATCTACAGTATCCCGCTGCTCATAGAGTACCAAATCGGGATTATAAGCCGCATCCACAGCACCTGGGATAGGAATGGGTAATTGGTCATCAGTAGCCCAACTCATCTGCTCCTGATCCGCTGCAGTCAGGGTAAAGGCCAATGGCTTGTTGCGGTTGTCTTTCTCTCGATAGTATCCAGCTCGGACAGTCGTCCGCCCTAGCTCGATTTCTTGCTGTGCTGCGATGATTGATCGGCTATAGTTCTGATCAGAATATTCGAAAGTCACCCGAATTCTCGAAAACTGCGTAATCAGCACACTCGGGTTGAATGTAACCTCTCCCAAATTGTAATCAATCACATAGTCATGGTTAAAGCCTCGCTTGAGCAACTGCCCATCCAAATACACACTCTCTGAGTTGGCCAATACGACCACAAAACGCTGACCGTCTGGCCCTGATAACTGGTAGGGGCCTTGGAGTCCTTCCTCAGCTTTGACTGTGATATCAGCAAACTGCCCTTTGGCAGCTGCTATAGCCAGGGTACTTGATGCTTTGTGCTTGTCATTGACACGGTAGTTTATCTTGGCCTGTCCTCCCAGTGCATTTTTGTAATGTCGCAAAAAGTATGAGTTACCATTGCGCAGCACCACATCCCCAGCCAAGACTGACAAATTCTCATTGTAGATTTCGAAAGTCACATTGTCAAATTCTCTGACTTGTTGGGTATTTCCTTCTGGCTGAAAAGGCACATTTTGATCCGTGATATCCGCTCTGATATTCAACTCCTCCGTCAACTTGCCTTCCATCTGAAAATTGAAACTAGATAGTACATTGACACTTTGGGAATTGCCAAATGACACTCCTCTAGTCAAGCTACCCGTCTTGTATATATCTGGTGTTGAAAACAATTCTTCCTTCTGATAGCCCATGGCTGAGGGTGGTTTGGCAGCATAAAAACTGACCGTAGAATCGTACACATCCATGGATTTGTGTCGCAGCACTTTGGACCTATTGATCGGAAAGCTACGGTAGCATAGCTCCCCCTGGTAGCTCGTCTCAAATGTCAAAACAGTCTGCCCTCCATCCATGCTATATGTGACAGGCGGATCCAACTCTATACTGGCAGGGTCAATAATCAAGCTATCTGCAAAATGGTACTGGCTGCCATTGATTGGTACACATGTTTTGTTGCTTTGTGCTAAGACGGGGAGTTGTACCCAACTCAACATCCACAAAATACCATACCCCATCCTCGTGATCGTACTCTTACGAAAAGTCAGCTGACCCAAGTCCCTCAGATATGATAATGGTGATTTTTTCAACAGCGCCTAGTATAGCTTTACAACAGAGAACAGACGACTAAAATTACAGAATACGTGGCTTATTGAACTGATTTGGGATTGAAGTTATCCATTTGGATGAAAAAGGTCGCTCCGACTCCTTCTTCGGAGTTGAACCAAATGCTGCCCCCAGCATGTTCGATACCACGTTTGGCAACTGCCAACCCGATCCCTGATCCTGTATCTTTGGTACTGAAGTTAGGGACAAAAATTTTGTCACGAATATCCTCGGGAATCCCATCACCATAATCCATGAACGAAATCAAAATTTTATCATCTTTTGATTTCAATCTCACCTGCAGCCATGGATTTTCTTTGTTTTTCATGGCTTGAAAGGCATTCAGAATCAAATTGTTGAATATTCTTCCAAACAACTTTTGATCTCCCAATACAGTATGATCTCCATCGTCGATCTTTAGTTCGATTCGTTTGTCTACATGCAATTCGATAGATTTTTCCAATACATACCCTATGTCAAATGGCTCTTTCAAAGGCGTAGGCATTTTGGCAAAGTGACTAAATGAAGTCACAATCTCGTCGAGTGTATCGATCTGACTCAGCAATATGTCCAATGACTTTTTATCCTTCCCTTCCTTGCTCATAATCCGTTGCAGGTGCTGGATGGTAAGTTTCATGGGTGTCAATGGATTCTTGATCTCGTGCGCTACTTGTTTAGCCATTTCTCGCCAAGCGGCTTCTTTTTCGTTTCTGGCCAATTCCTCTTTGGTAGCTTCTAGTTTACTCAACATGTTGTTGTACTCATGTACCAGTGTGCCTATTTCGTCATCCGATTCCCATTCTATGGGCTGATTGGCTTGTACAAATCCTGTGTCATGCAACCTATCTGCAATGATCATGATGGGCTTGGTCAGACGTGAGATCACGTAATAGGCAATCCCAATAGACACCATAAATACAAAAGTAAAAATGATAATGATGTTGGTAAAGACGATCAACTGCTGTCTCTCCAAATGACTTTTTGAT
Source organism: Reichenbachiella agarivorans (assembly GCF_025502585.1). Lineage (NCBI taxonomy): Bacteria > Pseudomonadati > Bacteroidota > Cytophagia > Cytophagales > Reichenbachiellaceae > Reichenbachiella > Reichenbachiella agarivorans. The sequence continues at coordinate 686,515 of NZ_CP106679.1, forward strand.
CCAAAATAGGGAGCTGCCAAATATCCCAAAACACTGCCATCGTCGGGTGAATTAATCCCTACGTAAATCGTTTTGTAAAGAAATGACCCTATGCGTTCATCCATGGCTACCTGATCTTTCTTCTGATTGGCCAAGACCTCAAAAGCCTGTGGATTCAAATATTCTGAGATAATACCTGATTCAAATATCTCTGGTGTACTGGAAGCCATCAACTTACCCTTGGTGTCATAGACATTGATATCCATCGAGGCATTGGTCGCCAACTCTGCGACACTGTTTTCAAACTCCTCTTTGCTACTCACTTCTGTCTCGTATTCGATGAAATTATCGTTGAGATTTTCTGCCAGCAAGAGGGTACTTCTCAAGTTGGTTTTATCGATTTCCTTGCGATAGGAGTTGTCGGTAGATGACAAGATCGCCGCTGCTACGAGCAACAATGGAATCACAAATGACCCTCCCGTAAAGATCAATATCTTGGTAGAAAAATTCAGACTTGTCCTGCGATCACTGATCAGATAACGTGCTCCTCCTATGATGCTGGTCAGCATCAGTAGAAAAATAAATAAGAAAGAAAAGTTAGAAACAATATCACGTGTATTGTAGAGCGGTGCAGACACCACGGTCACTTGGTCGCCCACCAATGCTGCAAAATGTCGGTAACCGTGTCGATCCAATCCCCGATTGTAGAGACTCTCCCTTTTGAGCCATTCCATGTCAAAATCCGCCTCATACGAATAATTCCCTGACACATAGATGAACTCACCATTGGTGATCATGGCATAATCATAACTCGTAGTAGATTTGATGCTTCGATCGAGCAAAAGCTGTGGCAGTACTCTTCGCGACGAAAACTTCTTAAGTTGCAATTCGATCTCTACATATCCATTGACATCACCATAACGCTCCACTTCGGTAAAACAAATGTAGCGTTTGCGTTTGTTGATGTCCATTTCACGGTCATAAAATACGTTTTCATAGGAGGTCTGAAATTCCTGAGCACTGTACCTCTTCTTGACCCGGTTGATCGACATGCCTCTGTATTTTTTGGACATCCCGATACCATTCTTATCAAAGAGGTGAATATTGATTTCGTAATCACTGAAATAGGTATTCAAATATGTACGCTGTATTTTTCTCTCGATGCTCTTTAGTTGACTCTGAGGATTGAGCATCTTGCTATTGACCACCAAATCTTGCTTGATTTGACTGAGGATGTTGGATAGCAAATATTCCCCCTCAACATCTCGATCTACTTGTAGATAGGTTGCAAATTTTTGCATCCTATATAGATCATTTCGCTCATAGGATTTATAAATCTCAAAAGCTCCCCCAATAGAAATAATCACTACCGTAAATAATAAGTAATTGATACTTTCAAACTTCAGCGCCTTGAGGCTTTGGGGCATATCAAAAACATAGAGTCCTAAAATGTACACTACATTTAATCCGAAGGCGAGAAAAAAATTAGTGTTCCAAGCCAAAAACACAAATGACAGCAAACCACAAATCACATGGGTTCTTTTCATCGACTGAATCGATGACTTGAGAGAAGACAACGAGTGATATGCCAAATAGTGAACGCTAAAAAAAATAACTGACAGTACACCGATGAGCAAGTATGCAGTAAACCGCTCCAAAGTGAAGTTCATCGTCTCGGCGATATCCAGAGATATCTGTGAATTGCCCAGCAGCAAACTGATTGAATTCAATATGGCAAATAAGGCTCCATAACTAAAAAACAAGAGAACCGTCCCCAAGGCAACATTCAAGCGCTTAGACAACGACAACCTAAATTTCCGTCCATAGAGTATAGCATATACCAGTAGCAATGCCACGATGGTAAAATTGATCAGGCTATCACCCAAAGTATCGTAGAACCAATTGTAGGTAAAAGTGCTTTGCTCAAAAATGCTTAATTTGACAAAGGAACTCGGCAACACTGTGATGGTCATCACTGCCCTTATGACCAACAAGAATACACCCAAACCAAAAAATCCATAGAGGAATCCCAGCTTCACATTGATCCAATAGGAAAATTGAAAGCCCGAAATGAGGATACCCAAAAATAGAACAAAGAGCAGTCCTGTGATGATGGTATTGACCTGGGTATTGTAATAGGTATTGCCACTGCATTCAATGCTGAAAAGCTCTTCATCAAGGTACTTGATCGGAATCGAATTGGACTCGTCCGTGATCTTGACGTTGTGACTGATGATGTCCCTGTTGTAGACATCTTCCAAATAAGTACTGGATTGATTGAATTTTCTTCGAATGCTGATCATCACGACCACATACACTTCTTGGTCCTCTAGTGTGATCCGTTTCTTCTGATACAAAAATTCCCCCTGCTCATTGGCGATGATGTATTCGCTGGTTCGAAAGGGGAAATACTCGAATGGAGGAATATAAGAATTGTCTGTCCAGTACAATACATCACCTCTCACATTGTAGAGGATGTAATCCAGATCACCTGAGAGTTCTGATGTCTTTCCTTGTTCAATGAGACTTACTCCCTGATTGATTTCAACGAGAGCCTTCTGCACAGATTTGGTAATATCCGCAGCAATTTGTGCTTCATCCTTTTGAGAATAGGTGAACAGCCCTGCGAGAATCAATCCCGAGAATGCTGCCAAAGCAGCTATAAGCTTTATGGTTTTTGAACTGAAAATAGGATGACGTGATTTATCTCACAAAATACACAAAGAATTACTCTTTTGCATATTTGGAATCAAACCTTATGCCACCAAATATGTGAAGAAAAATAGCTCTGGAATATCGGTACATCAATGGCCAAACAAGCCCGACTACACCCAACAAGGTGATCATATACACCCATAGTTCTGGATCATTGAAAAAATTGAAAAGTACAAAGCCTACAACGAAAGTAATCGCCACCGAAAAAGCATAGCTCACAAACATTGCTCCGTAATAAAAACCTGGCTCTGGTTCAAAAGATTGCTGACACACCGCGCAAGTCGGGAGCATCTCTCTGTCATACCACTGTTCAAAAAGCTTGGTTTTGAACATGTGTCCTTCCCTGCATCTCGGGCACCTGCATTCAAGCAGCGCTTGACTTGAACTTATTTTTCCCATGTTTCTTGTATTTATAAAACCAGATAGCTCCTACTATCATAATAGCCAAATAGGGTGTGACAAACAAATACATGATACCAAAATTCAACCCCTCCGCCAATGCCAACTCGCCATTGCTGACATTGTTGACAATAGTCGTCTTGCACATCGCACACTGAGCTAGTACTTCACTGCTCCTAGTGATGAGCATTGTGACGATAAGGAAGAGAATCTTTTTCATGTCCATATAAGAATTAAAGTGGATAATACGGACTAGCCATCCAATAGACAATAGGGCCAGTCACGGACACATAGAGCCAAATCGGCCATGTAAATTTCACGATTTTTACGTGCTTTACAAAGTCTTGAGCCAACGCAAAATAAAAAGCTAGCAGCACAAAGGGAACAACAACAGCAGAAAGCATAATATGCGACAACAGCAACGTAAGATATGCCGTCCGCATCCCTCCAATAGAGTTCTCCTCTACCTCACTCAGCACCCCGTCCATATTTGCATCCCCAAAAATGACAGAATCCATTGTGGAATGATAAGTCACATACGCCAACAAAAAACACACACCCAAAAAAAGCGATAAAGACATCGCCAACTTGTGCAAGGCAATGTTTCCTCTCTTTGCCATCACTCCGCCAAAAATCAACAACACTGCTGTAAGGGAGTTAATGGTCGCGTTGAACCTAGGAATACTTTTTAACCACTCATAATCGGCTGATATTTTGTACGGCGAGTATATCAATACTGCGACCAAAGCGGGAACTACTACCGACAAGGTAGCAACAACAATCATGGCAACTTTCTTATTATTCATTTCATTCATTCAATAAAATATAAACTTCGGTATTTAGCCTATCAATATCCTCTAGATCGGATGGATTGAAATACCCTCTTATTCTGTCTTGTTCATCAACCAACACCAATTGTGGGATTTGTTGAAGTATGCCCTCAGTAGACAAGGTAATATGCGAGATCAACTGGCAAGACGAAAATGCTGTTATCACAGATGCTTCCGCACGGATGTATTGAATCATGGGGTAACCTTCAATCCTCTGAATCGAATCCTGTGCATACAGAGAAACCAACTGGATCCTATCCTCTCCCATGTACTTCATCAAAAAACTCATGAGGTTGTTGCGTTCGGATCTAAAACGCGCATCGCTCAGCAAGCCAAAATCATACAGGGTAGTTTTGCGCTTGATCAATGAATCTATTGCCACGTTGGGCTCTACATAATATTGCTGAGGAACCATAATCCGACCACAGGTAGTCAGGGTATCTAGTCCTGTCTGATAGTAGACTGGAATTTCAAATTTGTTTTCACCAAACCCCTGTAAAAACAAATAAACTCCCGCTGGCAAAAACAGCAACAACGCTAAGGCAATTGATTTGAATAATTTCATAGATCAAAAAAAATGCCGTCGTAAAGGACGGCATGTATTCAATGTTTTATTATAAAATCAAGCCCCGAATACCGCTTGAAAAATGGCTTCTCCTTGAATCAATAGAGCCAAAATAAGCCATGCTACAAAGATGAGTGGAGCGATGATCGCCCAAATCAATCCCTTTTGCTCATGAGACAAGTGCATAAACTCACCTATGATATAAAATGCCTTGAAGATCGTCAATACAATAAAGATGGAAGTTTTGAGCACTCCTGCATCCATTGTAAATGCAATGATAAACTCAACTACAGTGGTCAAAAACAGGATGCCAGTTACCATCCATATCTTCTTGATCTTCGCTTTATCTGCCGGAATTACATCCAACCCTTTAATTTCGTGTTCCATGTCTTATATCAATTTTTTTATACCAAGTAAAAGAAGGTAAATACAAATACCCATACCAAATCTACAAAGTGCCAGTACAAACCGACTTTCTCTACCATCTCATAAGTGCCTCTTTGCTCAAGCTTGCCTACAGTCGCTTGATAGAATATGATGAAGTTCAATACCACACCACTGAATACGTGGAATCCATGGAATCCAGTAATAAAAAAGAATAATGCTGCGAAATTAGGAGGTCCGTATTGGTTCAATGACAAATTAGCACCATGGAAGAACGATCCATCCAAAAGCTTGCCGCCTTCTTCAGTACCATGGATAAAGTGCATCCATTCCCAAGCCTGACACCCTAAGAAAGTCAAACCACCAAGAATCGTCCACAACATCCACTTCTCAACAGCTGCTTTGTCATTTCTATGCCCAGCATCCACGGCCAATACCATGGTCACACTACTCATAATCAAGATAAATGTCATGATACCCACAAAAACCAAAGGCAAATGGATGCCATGCAAGAATGGTACGGCATTGAATACCATCTCTGGGATCGGCCAATATTCTTGAGAGAAAACATAGTTTTCTAGTTCACCATCGAAAGCAGGGTGTGCAAATCTAATCAGACCATACGCCACCAAAAGTGATGAAAATGTAAATGCGTCAGACAGCAAGAAAAACCACATCATCAGTTTTCCATAACTCACCTTCAATGGCTCGGTTCCTCCGTTCCAAAGATTTTCATTGCTATCTACTACTACCGCCGTTCCAGCCATGATATTATCTAGTTTTAATTAATGATTAAGTGTCAAAAATAAGTATAAATACAACCAAAGTCCACCTAAAAAATGCCAATATGTTGCACACATTTCCATTTGAACCATGCTCTTTGAATGTACCTTGTATTTGAATGCCGAAAAGGCAACTATTAATAGAAAAATTACGCCTGTCACTAGGTGAAACCCATGCACACCTGACAGAACATATACAAACGAACCAGCAGGATTACCTACAAAAAAGACCCCTTCTGCAACCAACTCCTGCCATGCAATCAATTGCCCTGTTAAAAAGCCCAACCCTGTCAAAACAGTCAAAAACAAGAAAATTCGAAGTTTCTTGATCTCATTTCTCTTGCCAGACAAGTAGGCCATATGCATAAACACACTACTCAATATGACTATACCCGTAGTAATGTCAAACATAAAAGGTAATTCGAAATCTAACCAAACACCACTTGACTGCTTCACTACATACGCACTGGTTAATGCTGCGAATAGCATCACGACCGACACGATAAACAACCACAATGCGAATTTTTGTGGATGCATTCTAAATGAAGAGCCTGTATTTCCTTTTACTGCCAATTCCATATCTATATTTTATCTAGTAAAAATGCGATTTGCACAATAGGCAAATACAAAAATGAACCAAACATGATCTTGAGCGCCGCCTTGTCAGAGTAATCTCTCATCAAACTAAAGGTTTGTGCCAAAAACGCGGCTCCACAGATCGTCGCTACAATCGCAGAATTGATTCCAGTGATTCCAAAATAAGCCGGCAACAACCCCAATGGCAATAGAAACAAGGTATAAACCATGATATTAATCGCCGTATTCAAATCCTTTTCGCCCTTATTCGGTAGCAGTTTGAATCCTGCCTTTTTATAATCCTTGTCAGATACCCATGCAATCGCCCAAAAATGTGGGAACTGCCAGATAAATTGAATTCCAAATATGATCAGTGCTTCATGGCTAATCACACCAGTAGCTGCTACCCAGCCCAACAACGGAGGCAATGCCCCAGGTATAGCACCTACAAATACCGCAATCGGTCCTACTCGCTTCAATGGTGTATAGACAAAACTATACAACACAAACGAGATAAATGACAGCACAGTGGTCAGTATGTTGGTAGTAAAATACAATAAACTAAGACCAGCTACCCCTACCAATATTGAAAACACTACTGCTTCCTGCACAGTAATTTTACCAGTAGGCAAAGGTCTATTTTTCGTTCGATCCATCAGACGATCATATTCAATCTCTATGATTTGATTGATCGTAACCGAAGCCCCAGAAACCAAAAAACCTCCCAGTGAGAGCAACAATAAGATTGGCCAGTTCACAGCAGATGGTGATGCCAATATATATCCAAACCCAGATGAAAATGCCACCAAAAACGAAAGTCTAGGTTTCAACAATTCCACATACGAATGTACTTTATTCATACCTATGGTGGCCGCTTGACTACTTACTCCTCTATGCATCTGATTTCATTAAGTCAACTGACCGTTCAGTGATTACTAAATATAAAAAATACTGCAGTCCAAAAATAACAATAGCCAACAGCAGATGTACAGGTTGGATGAAATAAGGGAGTGCGAAATATGACAAAACAACTCCAGTCCCAATCTCTAACATCACCAACAACACAAGACTCCACACCAAAAATTTTGAAATAGACAAATTTTTGACACTCTTGCTCAATCTGTATATCAAAAAAACATGTACAAACAGAAGTAAAATCGAATAAGATCTATGGATATAAAATACTATCCCCAAACTCTCAATCCAATTCCAGCGATTGTCCTCCCCCAGCCTAGTCGCTATCAAATCCACAGCTTCTCTGACTTGAGTACCTAACAGTACCTGAGCAAAAAACAAAAACATGCAGAAACGAATCAATCTGCGAACTTTGAATGGTTTATAATTGACCACTCCGCTGTACTCATGCTTACTTGTTTCAAAACGCAGGTAAATCAACAAAGCAATCAATGCTATTGCCAATACCATGTGAAAAGTGATCAAACCAGGAAGTAAATTAGTACTCACCACAAGCGAGCCAGTCCAACCTTGAAAAACCACCAAAATCAATGCGGCGAATGATAAAAAAACCACTCGCTTATAGTCCTTGAAATAAGCAAAAGAAAAACCAAAACAGAGCAAGATCAAAAAACCTATCAATACGCCAACGAGACGATTGAGGTACTCTATCCAGGTTTTGGTAAAGTTAAATTCCTGCTCGGTCTGAATCATTTCACCCTCGACTACTTCCTTTGCCAACTCGCTTAGACCTATCATGTTCAAGACTGACGCCAAACGCTCATTCTTTTGAATCCGTTTTTGGACATAAATCTCTTTATAATCAGCAGGAAGCTCACTCACATCGGATGGTGGCACATAGTTGCCAAAGCACTTTGGCCAGTCTGGGCAACCCATGCCAGAACCCGTACTACGAACAATGCCGCCTACTAGTATTAAAAAGTAAACGGCAATGATCGTAATTAAATTAAGTTTTCTAAATAACCCTTTTTTAGGTTCTTTTTTCATTCACTATACCTTTTCATTCTTAGCTTCTTCGGCTTCATGAGGCAGGTTAGATTCAGGTGTATGAGACAACGGAACAGTCTGAGGAATAAAATCAGCTTCTGATCCAGGCTTGCTATAATCATATGGCCATCTGTACACTGTAGGAAGTTCTCCTGGCCAGTTGCCATGTCCAGGTTCTCTCGGAGTTGTCCATTCCAATGTGTTAGAATTCCATGGATTCAATGTAGCTTTTCTACCTCTATATATGCTGTAGAAGAAATTAAATAGGAATATAAACTGAGATCCAAATGTAATAATCGCAGCTACAGTTACAAACATATTCAAATCTGCAAAATCAGAGAACGCATCAAAATTGGTGAACGAATAATATCTTCTAGGGAATCCTGCGATACCGATGTAGTGCAATGGGAAGAAGACCAAATAAACCCCAATAAACGTCAACCAGAAGTGAATATATCCTAGTTTTTCATCCATCATTCGACCAAACATCTTAGGGAACCAGTGGTAAATACCCGCTACCATCCCAAAAAATGCCGAACTACCCATCACCAAGTGAAAGTGAGCAACCACAAAATAGGTGTCATGCAAGAAAATATCTAGCGCTGAGTTGCCAAGGAAAATACCCGTTACACCACCAGAGATAAACAAGGAAACCAATCCGATTGAGAACATCATAGCTGTAGTGAATCGAATATTACCCTTCCACAAAGTAGTGATATAGTTAAATGATTTGATCGCGGATGGTACCGCAATAATCAATGTCAAAATCATAAAGATAGACCCCAAGAAAGGACTCATACCTGTCACGAACATGTGGTGAGCCCACACAACGAAAGATAAAACACCAATACCCATCAAAGACCCAATCATCGCTCTATATCCAAAGATTGGCTTTCTAGAGTTAGTTGAAATAATCTCAGAAGTAATACCTAATGCAGGCATAATAATGATATAAACCTCAGGGTGACCTAAGAACCAGAATAAATGCTGGAACAGAATAGGACTACCGCCAGAGTTAGGAAGTGCCTCGCCTCCGATAAAGATATCAGATAAGTAAAAGCTGGTTCCGAATGATCTATCAAACACCAACAGCAAAGCTGCGGCAACCAATACCGGAAACGACAAAAGACCTAAAATAGCCGTTAAGAAAAATGCCCAGATAGTCAATGGCATTTTGGTAAATGACATCCCCTTTGTTCTCAAGTTGATCACTGTACTGATATAGTTGATACCACCGAGCAACTGAGAAGCAATAAAGAATACCATAGATACCAACCAAAGAGTCATACCAAGCCCTGACCCAGAAATGGCTTGCGGCAATGCACTCAATGGAGGATAAATAGTCCAACCACCTGCAGCAGGTCCTGTAGAAATGAAAAGTGAGATGAACATCAAAACACTAGACAACATAAAGAACCAAAATGACAACATGTTCATGAAACCAGACGCCATATCCCTAGCTCCTATCTGCAGTGGTATCAAGAAATTACTAAAAGTACCACTCAATCCAGCAGTCAATACAAAGAATACCATAATGGTACCATGCATCGTGACGAGTGCCAGATAAAATTCTGTATCTATTTTGCCAGCCTCGGTAATCCACCCTCCAAGGATTGGTCTCAACCACTCCAAGTTTAAGTCAGGAAAACCCAATTGCAATCTAAAAATGATAGAAAGACCACCACCAATGATTGCCCAAAAAATACCAGCCATTAAAAACTGCTTACCAATGACTTTATGATCTTGTGAGAAAATGTAATTCGTCACAAAATTGCCATGATGCTCATGTTCATCATGTGCCGCATGATCTACATGCTCATCTAATTGTACTTCAGTAACCGCCATATCTCTTCTATTATAGGGAAGTCTCAGCTTCCACAATCTCTTCTTTTACTGCTACCGCCTCAACAGGACTTGTAGCATTTAAATTCGCTAAATAATCTGGATTCTTTGACAACCATGATTCCTGTGAAGCTTTCCACTTCTCGTATTCTGCTGGTTCGTCCACTACTATCGTAGCTCTCATCGCAAAATGCCCTTTACCACAAATCTTGTTACAAACCAATTCATAAGTAAAATCAGGGTTTCCTGTCTCGGCTGCCATATCTGCAGTAGACTTGGTAGGCACAAACCAAAACTGTGTTGGCATACCTGGCACAGCATTCATCTGTAATCTAAAATGTGGTACATACACACTGTGAATTACATCTCTTGCTCTGATTTTGAATAGCACAGGTTTTCCTTTAGGAATATGAATCTCTCTTGGAAGAAAGTCATCTTTTGCAAATTGGTTGGTAAAATCTACCCCCAACTTGTTGTCTGTATCAATCAAACGATAATCGAAAGGTCCCAATTTACCATCAGCACCTGGATATCTTGATGCCCAAGCATACTGATACCCAAATATCTCAACTACCTCAGCATTGTCAGGAGCCTGATCGGTGATCTTGACCCATGCTCTGAAGCCATCAAAGATCAACAATGCCAACACGATCGCTGGAACCACTGTCCACAAAAGCTCCAATTTATCATTGTGAGGATAGAATCTAGCCTTCTGACCTGCCCTGTGCTGGTATTTGAACGCAAACCAAAACAAAACAATATGTGTAAGGATAAAAGCAACAGTAGTTACCGCAGTAGTGATCCAAAATAATTTAAAAGTAACTTCTCCGTGTTCTGAGGCTACCGGTACAGTGTATCTGTCAAACTGAGTATAAGAATACCCGAAGAACAGCACAATACCAGCTACTAAGAAAACAAGAAACAATGCAGCATTGATCTTATTACTCTTCCCTAAAGACTCACCATCTTTATTCCCTCTTACTACTTGTACCAGCGTATGGGCTCTGAATATGGTAACCAAAATGGCTCCAATCAGAATAACCGATACTAAGATTACAAAATTCAGCATGCCTATGATTTAAATTTTAATTTCCTACTTTCTATTAAATATGATGATGTAATGTCTCATTGTACATCGGGTGGTTCTTGGCAACCAAAGGATACTTAGCCAATGAATGTAATACCACATACATAAATGCAGCTGCATATACTAGCATCATCCCTACCTCTAAGAAGCCAAACCCACCATTTTCCTTCAATACACCAGGTGTAACCATGAGGTAAAAATCCATCCAGTGACCAAACAAGATCATAGGACAAACTACCATCAATATTCTAGAATGTCTCTTCGCATCTCTTGTCATCAGCAACAAGAATGGTAACACAAAGTTGATAATCAAGTTAAAAAAGAACACTTTAGAGTAGTGATCGCTTTTCAATCTCTCTACAAAATAAATGGTCTCTTCTGGAATATTTGCATAGTATATCAACAGGAACTGCGAGAACCAGATATACGTCCAGAAAATACTAAAGCCCCATACGAACTTACCCAAATCATGCAAGTGATTGGCATTGACAATTGCCAAATAGCCCTTGCTCTTGAGGATGATAGCAATGAATGTAATGAACGCCAAGCCAGATACCCACCAGCTAGCAAACACATACCAACCAAACATGGTAGAGAACCAATGTGGGTCAATCGACATCACCCAGTCCCATGCAGCGATTGAAGATGAATAACCAAAGAATACAATAAATACGGCTGACAAACCAACCAATTTTTTCCATCTGTTGACACCTCCTTCAAGATCTTCCGCCAACATGTGTTTTCTAATTTGTAAAAACAAAACATACCAAACACCAAAGAAACCCACCATTCTGGCCATATAAAAACCAAAGTTCAAATAGCTCTCTTTCCCTTTGATAATAGGATCAAAATCAGGGCTATCTGGATCCATCAAACCTGCATGCGTCCAGTGAAATAACTCATGGTTGGAAAACAACCAAACTACTACCATCAATACTGCTGCAATTGGTAAAAAGCTCGCCATTGCCATAGGGATTCTTTTCACGCCTACTGACCAGCCTGCCTGAGCTACATATTGAATACAAATGAAGAAGACACCAATAATAGCCAAACCTGTAAAAAACAAGTTGTTGATCCAAAGGTTGGCCTTTAATCTATGTGTCCAATGATAGCCTCCATGATGTCCACCTGTCTCATGCCCAGCCGCGGCTTCTGCATGATGCTCACCATGTGCCGCAACAGCCTCAACTGCATGCTCTGCACCATGAGTATCGTGATGCCCTCCAGAATTCAACAAGATAATTCCTAAGACAGCCAAGATAATCCCCACTGCTAGCGTAATAAAAATGTTCTTCTTAGCTCCTGCTGAAAATATATATTTTTCGTCGCTCATCTTACTTTACTATTTTAAGAATTATTGTTTTTGAAGAGTTTGAACATAGCGAACGATTTTCCATCGTTCTTCAATACTAAGCTGCGAGGCATGTGAGCCCATTCTGCCTTTGCCATATGTGATCACATGAAAAATGTGTCCCTCTGGTTTGTCCTTTACAGCACGCGAATTGTAAGGAGTCACCCCTTTGAATTTCTGTCCCACAGGACCATCGCCCAATCCCGCATCACCATGACAGTGCCAGCAAAATCTTGTAAACAAAACTTTCCCCTCTGCCAAAACTTCCTCTGAATCAGGTAAAGGGTTCGTTACAACTCTTCCAGCCAGCTCAAGAGAATCTTTAGGGATTCTATATGGTAATGCATCACCTCTTCTTACTGTATTGGCAACTGGTTCACGCATGTTCATACCGTGGGGGTTGTTGGGATTAGAGGTATAAAACTCCGCATCGCCTCCTTCTTGAGAGGTCAACCATCTCCCTGCCTCTTTGTCAGTCACCTGAGCCAAACCTTCATAAGGAACTGAGTGGTACATCTGAGGAGCATATTCTACCCCTGTATTGTCTACACCAGCAGCACATGAAGTCAATATATAAGCTCCTGCCACTATTGCAATTCCTTTAATATATGTATTCAATTTCATCATTTTGTAATTTCGACTTCAGCTGAATTATTCAAAAACCTTGTTATTCACTTCCTGAGCACCTGATGCAGCTAGAGATTTTTTAATCTCGTCTTCACTCATAGAATTTTTGTCTATGTCAACCACAATGATGTGTTTATCATCTGTGATTCTAAGGTCAAATATTCTTGGCTTGGCCCATGGTTTCAAATTACTCACCACGAAGAAAGTACCACACATTCCAAAAGCACCCAAAAGTACTGTCAACTCAAATGTAACTGGAATGAAAGTTGGGAAAGGGAAAAAATCCTTACCTCCAATAATCATGGGCCAGTCAAATGTCATCATACCAATCTGCATAGTCAGTGCGAGGGTAGTCCCCAACAGACCGAACATAAATGCTGCGATTGACAATCTTGATCTTTTATATCCCAAAACATCATCTATACCATGAACGGGAAATGGAGAAAACACTTCGTAAATCTTCACTCCGCTTTGACGCACCTCTTTGATTGCCTTTAGCAACAAATCCTCGTCATCGAATACACCAAGTACAAAATTTTTATTTCCGCTCATTTTATTTGCTCGTTTTTTCTCCTGTAGCTTTTACAATACTTTTCACCTCTGCCATGTTGATCACTGGGAAAAACTTAGCAAACAGGAAGAAACATGTAAAGAATAGTCCGAATGTAAAAATATAAACCCCTACGTCTACCCAAGTAGGATAGAACATTGCCCAAGATGAAGGCAAGAAATCTCTGTGAAGTGACGTCACGATGATTACAAATCTCTCAAACCACATTCCGATGTTTACGATAATCGAAATCACGAAAGTAGCCGCAATGTTGGTTCTAATTCTCTTGAACCAAAATAGCTGAGGAGAGATCACATTACAAGTCATCATAGACCAGTATGCCCAAGCGTAAGGTCCACTTACTCTGTTCAAAAACGCGTATTGTTCACCTTCGACTCCTGAGTACCAAGCAATGAATAGCTCAGTGATATATGCAACTCCTACAATAGATCCAGTGACCATGATGATGATGTTCATCAGCTCCATGTGCTCCATTGTGATGTAGTCTTCTAATTTATAAACCTTTCGGGTAACCAAAAGAAGGGTCAAAACCATCGCAAAACCTGAGAAGATCGCTCCTGCCACAAAGTAAGGAGGGAAAATCGTCGTATGCCATCCTGGTATTACAGAGGTTGCAAAGTCAAATGATACAATGGTGTGTACAGAAAGTACCAGCGGTGTAGCCAGACCAGCCAAAACCAATGCGACTGTTTCGTATCTAGACCAAGTCTTCGCAGCACCATCCCATCCGAAACTTAATACTCCGTATATTTTTTGTCTCAACCCTGTCGCTCTATCTCTGATGGTAGCAAAATCAGGAATCAAACCGATGTACCAGAAAACCAGTGATACAGAGAAATAAGTTGAAATCGCAAATACATCCCAAAGTAGCGGAGAGTTAAAGTTTACCCAAAGAGAACCGTAAGTATTGGGTAGTGGCAAAGCCCACAAGCCTCCAATCCAAGGTCTTCCCATGTGTAACAACGGAAACTGCAAAGCACAGATCACGGCGAAAATTGTCATCGCCTCTGCTGCCCTATTGATAGACATTCTCCATCTCTGTCTGAATAGCAACAAAATGGCCGAAATCAAGGTACCTGCGTGACCGATACCTACCCACCATACAAAGTTGGTAATATCCCAAGCCCATCCTACAGTCTTATTCAATCCCCAGCTACCAATTCCATCCCAAACGAGAGTGAATACAGCATAAGCGCCAAAGGATAATAGACCTAGCGAAATCGCCATAGCCAACAACCATGATTTGGCTGGTTTTTCCTCTACTCTTTTGCATATATCGTCAGTTACGTCGTGAACTGTTTTCCCACCCGTGATGAGTGGTTTACGAACTACTGCTTCTGCGTGCATATTAATCTAATTTATTAACCTTGCGTTTCGTTTTCTTTATTTCTAATCTTGGTGAAGTACCACACGTTTGGCTTCACAGAAAGCTCTTCCAATACGTGGTATGCTCTTGGCTCCTTTACTTCTGGTCCATTCTCACCTTCTTCCAATTTCAACAACTTAGAAATTCTAGAATTAGGATCTTTCATGTCTCCAAACACAATCGCCTCAGACGGACAAGCCGCAGCACAAGCAGAGGTAATCTCACCATCAACTGGTCTTCTTCCTTCCATTTTAGCATCCAGCTTACCTGCCTGAATTCTCTGAACACAGAAAGAACATTTCTCCATGACACCTCTTGCACGAACAGTCACGTCTGGGTTCAATACCATTTTACCCAAATCATTGTTCATCGAAGTGTTTTCTGGGAATTGATCATTGTCATGATACTTGAACCAGTTAAATCTTCTTACTTTATATGGACAGTTGTTAGCACAATATCTTGTACCAATACATCTGTTATAAGCCATTTGGTTGAGACCTTCCGTAGAGTGGTTGGTGGCAGCAACTGGACAAACAGTCTCACAAGGAGCGTTGTTACACTGCTGACACATCATCGGTTGGAAAGTCACTTCTGGATTTTCGGCAGCTACTTCCATCGCAGCATTCTTCGCCAAAGCTCCACTCTTGCTATCCACTATCTCCTCGTCAAAGCTGTAGTATCTATCGATTCTCAACCAAGTCATCTCTCTTCTGTTGAGAACTTCTTGCTTGCCTACAACTGGCACGTTGTTTTCCGCTTGACATGATACCGTACAAGATCCACAACCTGTACAAGAGTTCAAGTCTATAGTCATCCCCCAATGGTGATTTGGGTATTTGTGACCTGACCAAAGCGATATTGCACCTGGTTTCTCCTTACCACTGTAAGTTGAAATCATTGGATTGCTTCTACCAGCCCCTGGATCCTTTTGGTATTTAGAAAGAATAGACTCTTGAATGACATTCTCTCTACCCATGTATGTCTGGTGAGTCTGTGTCTGAGCAATTCTGTATTCTTCTCCACTCAACTCAACCTTCACACCAGAAGTGATACTCATATTTTGAGCTCCTGATTTGTAATCAATCAAAGGATAGGCATTCACACCTACACCGTCGGCTACTTTACCAGCTTTGGTTCTACCAAATCCGATAGCGATACCAACAGTTCCTTTGGCCTGTCCTGGCTGAACCAGCGCAGGCAACTTTATCGTTTGATTCCCAACGGTCAAATTGACCAATTGAGTAGTCATGTCTCCTAATTTCAATCCCAATTCCTCAGCCATAGCTGGAGAAATCGTCAAATAATTATCCCAAACAGCTTTGGTGATAGGATCAGGCATTTCTTGCAACCAAGGATTGTTGGCCTGAGTACCGTTACCTACTGAATAATTCTCGTAAACTGAAAGTTCAATATCAGATTCTATCGTGGTGATGGCACTAGCTGCTCCTGCAACATCTCCTGCAAAAGCAGCTGTTTCTGATGCTTCGGTCGGCTTTTCAATCACACCATCCTGCAAAGTCTTATCCCAGAATCCCTGTACATCTCCTGTTTGATCAGCAGTCCATCTTCCCTTCAAGAAATCAAAGTAAGAAGTAGAATTACCAGCCCAAGCCAAGAAAGATTCTCCAGCTTGTCTGCTATCAAATAAAGGAGAGATCGTAGGTTGAGAGAAACTGAATTTACCAGTTACTGGCTCAAAATCATTCCAAGATTCTAAAAAGTGAGTATCTGGTGCAATTGCTGAAACCAAAGAAGCGGTTTCATCTTTTCTTTCAGAAGTAGAAAGCGTAAACTTCGCCTTCTTCAATCCTTCGGCTAGTTGTGATCCTAAAGCGTGATCATAAACTGGATTGCAATTAAAAAACAAAACTCCATCGTAGTTGCCTGCATTGAGGCTCTTGATGAAGTTTACCATTTCCTTGTCATTTCCCTTTCTGGTGTTTACAGAAACGGATAAATCTATTGTCGTGCCATAACAACCTAATAAATTGTTGATTGCATTGACTATCACTTGTACATTTTCGTCATTCGATCCTGACACGACCAAAGACTTGCCTTTGCTAGCCCAAAGGTCATTGGCTGCCTTGGTCAACACAGCTGTATCGGCCAATTTAGCAGCTTTGATAGCTGTTACACCTGCTTTAGCAGCAAGCAGATTGTAAAGGTTAGCAATGTAACTTGCTTGTTGAGAGGGCTTAATCGCCACTCTATAGTCTGCGTTAGAACCAGTCAAAGAAAGGTTTGATTCGAAAGAATACAACCTCGACATGGTTTTCTTCTTATCACTCAATCTTCTTGTCTGTGCAAACTGTTTGCTGTGCAAAGTATGATTGATCCAGTTTCCTAAGAAGTCCGCATCAAAAGATAAAATGGTATCTGCTTTGCTAAAATCGTATGAAGGAACTGTACGCTTACCAAATGACTTCTCATTGGCAGCCAACATTCCGCTGAATGAAACCTGATCGTATTGGATATGATCTATGCCTGCATACTTCTCCTTCAATTGGTCAATTGCTGCCAAAGTAGATGGAGAGAACACCGAATTGCTAATCAAAGCTATTTTACCCGCAGCAGAAAACTTAGATACAACTGCCTTGTCCAATTCCGCCCATGTGACAGACTTGCCATCCAACTCAGGCCCTTTCAGTCTTTCTTTGTCATATAGAGACAAAACAGATGCCTCTACTTGAGATGAAGTACCGCCTCCACTGACAGTAGAAAGTTTATTTCCAGCCAATTTAATTGGGCGACCTTCTCTGGTCTTCACTACTACACTGCAATAGTCACTACCATTGACATAAGTAGAAGCATAATAATTTGGCACACCTGGATCTACATCGACAGGCTTGTTCAAATAAGGGATTGCCTTTCTTACTGGAGTCTCACAAGCTGCAAGTGATGCCGCAGCAACACCAAAGCCCATCAACTTCAAAAAGTCCCTTCTACTTGCTCCGGCTCCTTCTGATTCACCATTAATTGGCAAATACTCAGGAAATTCTTTTTCAGCATTTTTCTCGAATTCTGGATTTTTGGTCAGTTCCTCTAATCCTTTCCAGTATTGCTTTTTGGTTTCTTTCATTTTATGATATCTATCCCAAATATTCTTTTCAATTAATTAATAGTGACATTTAGCGCATTCCAAGCCGCCATTGTCTTCAACCTTCATAGGCTCCTTGCTATGCTCTGCATGCAATTCTACCAAGTTGTCGTAGTATTCATTGCCTTTGGTATTGACATCTGTCTCTCTGTGGCAGTTGATACACCATCCCATGGTCAACGGTGCATATTGATACACTACATCCATCTCTTCGATAGGACCATGACAGGTCTGACATTCTATTTCACCCACAGCGACGTGTTGCGAGTGGTTGAAATATGCCAAATCTGGAAGATTGTGTATTCTTTCCCATTCGATGGGTTGACCTGTCTCTATCGCCGTATAAATTTTCTGAATCTCAGGAGACTCGGTCTTAATAGCCGAGTGACAGTTCATACATATATTGGGAGAAGGAATGTTAGCATTCTTGCTCTTTCTTACTCCCGTATGGCAATAGTTACAGTCTATTTGATTGTCACCTGCGTGTATCTTGTGTGAGAATGCGATAGGTTGAGTAGGCTGATATCCTTGCTGAACACCAACAGTGAATAGTCCATCGATGACAGATTTCAACACGATAGCTGTAAATATGAAGGCTACCAAACCTAAAAATGCGTTGCTCTTAACCAATGCAACCACATCAAAAGTCTGACCGACAATCTCCTGATCTTCTTCAGCAAGCCCATCCTTCTGTGCTAAGTATTTCTTCAACACCGAGATGATCATTGCGAGGACCACCAAGATCAACACCAGAATGATCAAAATGATGATCATCAAAACATTGACGTAACCTGATGGTTGCTCTGCTGTAGCCTCTACTCCATCAGAAGTTTCGCTAGCTACTGTAGCCTCAGCAACAGGTTCTTTGTTAGATTCAGATTTGAGATAAGCCACGATCGACAAAATCTCCTCATCGTTGAAATCAAAAGAAGTCATCTCGGTTTTATTGTACTGCTCGTACAACTTAACCGCATAATCATCTCCACTTTGGATTACCTTTTGCGAGTTTTGGACAAATGCAGTGATCCACGCAACATCTCGTCTCTTGTGCACGTCCTTTAATGCAGGACCTACAACTTTCTCTTGAACCGCATGACATACCGTACAATTGGCCTTGAATAATTTTTCTCCACTTGAAATTACTGCCTCATCACTCGGAATCCCGTCATCAGCAGCGTCTTGCGCTACTGCTACATTTTGAGTCAATAAAACTGAAAAAATTAGTGAGAGGAACAACACGCATATTACGTTGTTACGCCCCATAATAGAATTGTAACTATATTTTTTGAACATCAGTTTTTGCTTTCCTTTTACTACAAAAAAGTGGATGCAAATGTAGTGACGGGTTTTTCAATTTCAAAGGCAGTTTTCTCCCTAAAAAACCGATCTCTACTTTCAGTAGCACAAAAACACACCTTATTTACTGATTTACAGGCTTTTAATATATAATTCTAAGTAGTAATTAGATGCTATTTAGAACAGTTACAAATAAATCGTTCAGATTCGTTAGGTTTTAGATAGTTCGAGTAAGAAAATTGCCTATAAATGCCCTATTCTTAATATAACTTTTCTCAAAAAATATTGGATTGTCCACTCAAAAGAGTTAACCCTGAGTACTCAGTTCATGATCAACCAAAGTCCTCAAATCTCACTGTCATCTGTTTTGATTTTCATCAAAACAGAAAAGGCTTCATTGATATTTTTGGATTCTACCACGATCGAAAACTCATTGGAAGTAGAAATCACCTCTATGATATTGATACCATACCAAGCGATCATTTTGAAGATATAATAGTAGAGCCCATATGCTCGAATGTTAGATGCTTTGAGCATCACAGTGGCAGAACTCAAATCATGGTTACCTGTGAGATAATTCTCATTCTTAAAAATATGCTCCACCCTATCAATGATGTTTTCACTTACAATCAAGGTACGCTCATACATCCCCTGCGTAAAAGAGCAATAGGTATCTGGTATGTTTTGAATTTCGTGCAAGAGACGAGTTTGATTTTCTGTCAGAGTAGAAGAATTGATGTAGGTAAACGTACAAAGGCCAGATCTAACAAAAATATCTCCAATGTGCTTCCTGAAACTTTTGGGGTTCAAGTTCAGAGAATTGGTACCCATAGTTGATCTACGCTTTAATGCCATCAAGATTGATGCTTCGGTGGCGTCTTTCATGAGTTCTTTGGACACAAAGGGCTGCAACATTCTAGCCAAGGATGAATAATTGATCAAGCCAGCATTCATCGCTTCCTCCACAAATGGCATCTTGCGAATCCCTTCTTCAACAATGTCTGATATTTTTTTCATTTGTTAAATAATTAACATACTGCAAAGTATATGAAAATATTCCACATTTATTTCACATCCGCATCAGTAAAAAATACTTTTGATCTACCTAAAATGAAAATACGAAAATAATGGCAGTACAAACACCCTTTTACCACTACGACATAGAGCTACTAGAAAACACGCTACAGACCCTAACTGCAGCTATTCCTAGTTCAAATTTCAAGGTGCATTACGCCATTAAAGCCAACGCTGAACCTCGCATTCTACAAACCATTCGCAAATATGGACTCGGAGCAGATTGTGTCAGTGGCAATGAAATCACCAGAGCTTTAGAATGTGGTTATGCTCCATCCGAAATTGTATTGGCTGGAGTGGGTAAAAGTGATGCAGAACTCAATACAGCTATTTCTAATGGAATCCACAGCATCAACTGTGAGTCTATCGAAGAACTAGAAGTGATCAATGAGATCGCAGAACAAAACAACCGTGTTGCCCACATCTCATTCAGAATCAACCCGAATGTAGATGCCAAAACACATCACAAAATTACCACAGGACTGAGTGAAAACAAATTTGGGATTCCGATCAGTGAAGTAAGTAGGGCAATCGCTGAAATAAGAAAAATGAACGCTCTAAAATTGACAGGTGTTCATTTCCACATTGGTTCGCAGATTCTATCTATGGATCCGTTTATCAAACTTTGTACGCAGGTCAATACGCTGTTGGACGAAATGGAAGCGGAAGGTGTGGAACTGGAGCATATCAACGTGGGTGGTGGTTTAGGCATTGACTATCTCAACCCTGATGGCAACCCTATTCCCGATTTTGAAAAATATTTCGCGGTATTCCATGAACACCTTCAGGTAAGACCAGGCCAGACTGTTCATTTTGAACTGGGCAGGTCAGTAGTCGCACAATGTGGCTCTTTGATCTCCAAGGTACTGTATGTCAAAAAAGGCGCAACCAAAAACTTCGCCATCATCGATGCAGGCATGACAGAACTCATCAGACCAGCACTGTACGACTCTCATCATGAAATGGAAAATATCACGGCAGACGCTGCGATGGGTATGGATACTTACTCTGTCGTAGGTCCAATCTGCGAAAGTTCAGATGTATTTGGACAACTAGAAATGCCCATTACCAAGAGAGGCGACATTATCAAAATAAAATCTGCTGGAGCTTATGGTCAGGTACTCAGCTCCAATTACAACCTTAGAGATAGTGCCATTGCGTACTATTCGGATGAAATGACACTCAATGCTTGCATTGGCAAAGAGGAACAAGTGGCTATCTCCTAAAAAACTGAATAAGTAGTTTAACGACTCGAAGAGGGCAGAAGAAATTCTGCCCTTTTTCAAAAAGCCAACCTCCTATTAGTTTTTGGTTTTGACAAGGCATTTTTGAGTATAAAAAAAGAATAAAAAATTATATTTGCTTCTTAAAATGTTTTTACTTGATGGCAAAATACTTTGTCTCCGACAAAAATGAAACAGTAAGATTGTTTCAAAATGATTTTTTGGAGTCACTCTCAAGAGTACATTTCACCACTCCTTTATTCATCTACATTCCTGTCATTCTTTATCTTTTGTATCTTTCTTTCTTTGAAAGACACTACACAATTGCAGAAGGTATCCTTATCCTCTTGGCTGGCCTCATTGTTTGGACCTTCGTGGAATACGTGATGCACAGATTTATCTTTCACTACCACGCCAAAACAAAAATTGGGAAGAAAATCATGTTTCTCATCCATGGGGTTCATCATGATTATCCCAGTGATTTGAAACGCCTAGTTTTACCTCCATGTATCAGCATCCCTTTAGCTACTGGTTTTTACTTCCTCTTTGGATATACCTTAGGAGGACAATACTTACCTCTTTTTTTCTCAGCCTTTCTTACGGGATACCTGTTTTATGATATTGGCCATTATGCCATCCATCATTTCAATTTAAAAAGTAACTATTGGAAGACTGTGAAAACCAATCACATGAGACATCACTTCATGACTCCAGACAAAGGTTTTGGTGTAAGTACTGTCATTTGGGATTTTGTTTTCTTTTCCTTAGCCCATAATAAAAAACAAGTAATTTCTCAGGAAGAGAATCAATCTGAGTTCGATAGTGAGCTTAAACATAATTACAGTAGCAAAAGAATAACGGCTGAATAGTATATCTTTGCCGAATGTGCTAATTCCAATTTTCCACCTATTGTAGCTGATGATATCGATCAAACAAGTATCAAATAAAAAGGACCTAAAGAAGTTCATCGATTTTCCTCATGAACTGTATGCAAATGACGAGCATTATGTTCCTGAGCTATATATGGCACAAGCGGACATGCTCAATAAGTCAACTTTCCCTTTCTTTCAACATTCCGAAGCAGAGTTTTTCCTCGCCTATCAAGATGACAAAATAGTAGGTCGAATCGCAGCAATCAAAAACAACAACTATATCGAATACACCAATAAACAAGTAGGACAATTCGGTTTTTTTGATACAATCGATGACTATGAAGTAGCTAAGGCACTCCTAGATACAGTCAAAAATTGGATTGCTCAACACGGTCTTAACCAAATCACAGGTCCATACAACTACTCGACCAACGAGACTTGTGGTACACTAATTGAAGGATTCGACTCACCCCCGACCTTGATGATGACATACAACAAGCCATACTATGCCGACTTTATGGATAGATATGGATTTGAGAAAGACATGGATTTACTATCCTATATCGTCTACACCAAAGATGTCCCAGAAAAACTGACTCGAATGTCCAATCTTCTGTTCGAAAGACTGAACTCCAAAGGTATTACCATTCGTAAAGCCAATTTGAGCAAATTCAAAGAGGAAGTGGATAAACTGTATCAAATCTACAACAGTGCTTGGGAAAAAAATTGGGGTTTTGTCCCTATGACTGAGGCAGAGTTTAAACACTCCGCGAAGGACATGAAAATGATCGTAGACCCAGATTTTCTTTTAATAGCTGAGGCCGAAGGGAAACCAATTGCATTCTCTTTGAGTTTACCTGATTTGAATATGCCATTAAAGCATTTGAAGAGAGGTAGATTATTGCCCTTTGGTCTATTTAAATTACTTTATTATAAAAGAAAGATAAATCGAGTGAGGGTAATCACCCTTGGAATTGTCGAACAGTATAGAAAACTAGGGATAGATGCTTACTTCTATGCCAAAGCATTTGAAGAGGCTAAGAATAAAAAGATGCTTTTTGGTGAAGCGTCATGGATTTTGGAGAATAATGAAATGATGAATAGAGCCATTACAAATATCAATGGCAAAGTTTACAAAAAGCACAGATTGTATAAAAAGGCAATCTAGGAAGATAAAGAAATTAATAATATTAGAAGGCAAAGTCTTCTACACATAAACTAACTTATTGAATGAGTATTTTAAAAGATCGTCTTGCGAAATACACTTATGCTGACGAAGTAAAGGAGGCGGGGTTGTATCCATACTTTAGAGAAATTGGTTCTAACCAAGACACTGAAGTAATCATCAATGGACACAAGGTTTTGATGTTTGGATCTAATAGTTACTTAGGGTTGACCAATCATCCCAAGGTAAAAGAAGCAGCAAAACAAGCAATTGACAAATACGGGACGGGTTGTGCGGGTTCACGCTTTCTAAACGGAACACTCGATCTACATGTGGAGTTGGAAAATAAGTTAGCAGAATTCTTCGAAAAAGAAGCGGCTCTGATTTTTAGTACTGGATTCCAAACGAACCTAGGTGTAATCTCATGTATGACAGGTCGTAATGACTATATCATATTGGACGAGTTTGACCATGCTTCAATCATAGATGGTACAAGATTGTCGTTTTCTAAGGTGATCAAGTACAAACACAACGACATGAAATCGCTAGAAAGTCAACTTGCCAAGTTGGAGCCTAGTGCGGTGAAGATGATTGTTGTGGATGGTATCTTCAGCATGGAAGGTGATATTGTCAAATTACCAGAAATCGTAGCTTTAGCCAAAAAATACCAAGCTGAAATCATCGTAGATGATGCACACGCAGTAGGTGTCATCGGAAAAAATGGAGCAGGCACTGCCTCACACTTTGGATTGACCAATGAGGTCGATTTCATAGTAGGTACCTTTAGTAAATCTCTGGCTTCACTAGGAGGCTTTGTGGCTAGCGACAAGGTTGCCATTGATTATATGAAGCACCACGCAAGGTCTCTTATCTTTAGTGCCAGCATTCCTCCTTCTTCTGCGGCAAGTGCGCTCGCAGCATTGGAACTGATGAAGAACGAACCTCAGCTGATTGACAATCTATGGTCCAATACTAACTATGCTATCAAAGGCTTGAAAGATTTAGGTTTTGAGATTGGCCCCACAGAATCCCCAATCATCCCTATCTATGTGAGAGACAACGAAAAAACATTTAAACTTACCCAATTCTTGATTGAGGAAGGTGTGTTTGTAAACCCTGTGATCTCACCAGCCGTGAAGAGTGGAGACTCGTTGATCAGATTCTCTTTGATGTCTTCTCACACACATGCCCAGATTGATTTTGCACTTGAAAAACTGGTGAAGGCCAGAAAAATCATAGGTTTCGGAGAAGGAACAGAGCTAGTCAATTCACATTCGGTAGTTGCAAAATAACCCTCCATGTAGAAAGTGAAAGCAAAAAGCCCTGATGAATATTCATCAGGGCTTTTTGCTTTCACTCTTCAGCTATTTCGTATTATTCTTCCTCTTCGACTCTTTTCTTTACGATTTTTGGACGAATCGGAATAGGCTTGTCTCTCAAGCCAAATCGATAAGTGATGTAGTAATTGAATCCAAAAACGCTATTCTTGGATGCAGCACCAAATCCTGGTATTTCATATGGAGCAAGCGTACCATCTCCAGTCAATACTTTGGCCATCTTAAACCGTAGTACATAACCCATATATAGGGGGCCTATTATTTTGGCATTCAATCCCATAGTTGCCTCTAGCCAGTTGGCTCGCAAATCCTCATTGCTATATGAGAGATTGGTTTGATTCCATTGTTGATCTACCCCTGCGTAATCAATTTGATCTGAAAAACTCGCGTGTGCATACATTAACCCAAAATATATGCTACTTCTATTTTTGTTATAAGGAGTGAAGTTGACCTGAGGACCTACTCTAAAAAAACTTCCTTTACTGCTGTAATCAAATCCTTCTCCTTTGGAACTCAAATTACTCCTCCCCCAATCTGCGGCGAGATAAAATACATCAAAATCGATTTTACCCTGAAACTCGTTCTGCACATCTCCATTGAGCAAGCGTGTCAACCCCACTACATCTGCGGACAGATAAATCTCTGAAGGTTTCCAATCCTTCTCTCGCTTTTCTAATACCTGCGCAACAGCACTTTGTCCTACGGCCACAATTAGAGAAAGGCTAGTTATATATTTTAATATTTTCATCTACTGATAAGTCTATTAACGGTTGCACCAAACTCACCGAATCAAAAGTATGCTCTACAATTTCCAATCTATCATAACTCATGGTCGGTCCACATTTCTCAGACAACCATTCGAGCTTCCTGCTGTACTTTAATTTGAGGCTATCTATTGTCACCCCTGTTACAAAAAGATAGGTAACAGAATCTACAGAAGGATTGAGATTGAGTTTGAACACAGCCAAAGTATCACTTCTATCATAAAACAAACTATCGCTACCTTCAGTAGCAACCAAATCGAATTTGAGCTCTGTCTTGGTCAAAGAATCATAATCATAAAAGCCTACATGAACAGCGTCATAGGGCAATTCTTGGTCACAATCTGGATCATCCGCACAAGAAATCACCCATAAAAGCGGCATCAATTGGAAGGTCAACAACAACAATTTTCTCATCTAATCACCTTAATTTTCGGGGCTAAGATACTGATATATCTGGAATCCATTTGGCTGAATCAAGTATAGCCTGTCTTCATGCACACGGATTTTTCCAGACAATCCTTCAGGAACATTCCTGACTCTTTCTATCCCTGTGTACAAATTGACAAATACTATTTTATCTCCTTGCAAACTGTAAATTTCATCTTTGTAAAAACCATAATCAAATCCTGGCAACACATCTAGCTTGAATAAATAATTACCCAAATTATCAAACACAAAAACTCCAGCTGATTGATCTATCCAATAAGTTCTATTCTGATGATTGATCAATCGCTGAACATTGTTTGATTTCTGTTTTAATACTTTTGACATGCTCTTTGTTTCGACCACAAGATTACGTCTTGGGTCAAAAAGCTTGAGTGAAAACTCACTAATGTCTAGCACCCAAATATTCTGCTGTAAGTCAGGAGCTATATCCGAGACAAAGCCCAACCCATAGTCTGCAAAAGAATATTGCACAGGGTCTGACAAATACCTATTGAGTATCACCGCCCTTTGAAAATCCTGATAGAATAGATAGACTTTAAACTGATTGTTGACCACCAATTGATGGACTTGGTCATTGATCGTCGGAGAATATTCTAACAATAAATCTCCTGTTGATGTAAATTTTGCCAAGTTTCCATTCTGCTTCGTCACATAGATAGCTCCCTTTCCATCTAGTTCCAATTGGTCAAGATCCTTCCATTCGACTGTTCGTACCACCTTGTACTGTCCCTGACACACGACATGCACAAAAACCAATAATAGCACCGTGAAACTCCAGTTTTTCATCCCTCAAATCGCTTTAATTGGAACTCATCCCCATCAAAAACTGCATAAGAAAATTTATCGATCCAATCGCCCAAGTTACAATACAAACTCGTTTCATTAATCTGCTTTACCCGATCAATATGACAATCGCCATAGACATAATAATCATGGTGTCTATGTTTTTCCAACTTCCTACTGTGAGCCACCAAATGCGCGTCATCATTCTGACCAAGTTGTTGCTCGCGGCTACTGCCAGACCACAAATGAGCCAAAGTAATCCCCAAATCTGGATGAAACCAACCAAAAAGCCATTGACAAACGGAATTGGTGAAGACACGCTTGATTATTCTATATTTCTTATCTTTTGGATTCAGTCCATCGCCATGTGTGATGTAAAAATCCTTGTCTCCTAATCGCAGGCTCTGTCCTTCGTGAACGATAGTGGCACCACATAGATCCTTTAGATAATCTTTCATCCATAGGTCATGATTACCTACAAAAACAACGATATTGACCCCTAGATCAGCTAGCTCAGCCAGTTTGCCAAGAAACCTTACATACCCCTTGGGTACCACATGACGGTATTCAAACCAAAAATCAAAAAGATCTCCAACCAGAAAGATAGTTTGGGCATCCTCAGCAATTGTGTCCAGCCATTGCACAATCTTTTTTTCTCTGACAAAGGATTGATCATGGTTTGGTGCACCGAGATGAAAATCACTAGCAAAGTATATTTTCTTACCAGGAAGTAATAAGGTCAATTGTTCATCCATCAAAAAAAATGGGACTATTACGTCCCAATTTAATTTTTTACTATGACTTATGGTCAATCAGATTCTACTAATTCTTGTCAGAAGAAGTCGAAGTAGTTTCTTCTTGTTCTACTTCTGTCTTGATTGTAGATTTCAAATCTTCCAAATCCTCTTCATTCTTCATTTCTGCAGGTCCCTTATCAGAACTCCCATTGGTGAAAGCTTGATAATTTGTCTCTCTCTCGAAAGGTCTTTTACCAATCAGTTCCTCTAAATCTGATTGGAATATAATCTCCTTCTCTAAGAGTGCTTTGGCAATTTTCTCCAATTCGGCCTTTTTGTCCAAAAGCATTGCCTTGGTTCTGCCATAAGCTTTGTCGATAATGGCTTTGACCTCACGATCTATTTTCTCGGCAGTTGCCTCAGAATAGGGCTTGTTAAAGTTATATTCTGACTGCTTAGAGTCGTGATATGAAATATGACCAATCGCATCGTTCATACCATATACTGTCACTATGCTATAAGCCATCTTCGTGATTCTCTCCAAATCACTCAGTGCACCTGTAGAAATCTTACCAAAAATAATTTCCTCTGCAGCTCTACCTCCGAGAGCCATACACATTTCGTCAAGCAACTGCTCCGTCTGATACAAATACTGCTCCTTTGGCAAATATTGTGCATAACCTAAAGCGGCCAAACCTCTCGGTACGATACTCACTTTGACCAAGGGATCTGCATGCTCCAAGAACCAACCTGCGACCGCATGTCCAGCTTCATGGTAAGCAACTATCTTTTTCTCTTCAGGTGAAATAATCTTGCTTTTCTTCTCCAGTCCGCCTATCACTCTGTCTATCGCATCCTGAAAATCTTTTAAATCCACTGCCTTTTTATCCTTACGCGCAGCTATCAATGCAGCTTCGTTACATACGTTGGCAATCTCGGCACCCGCAAAACCAGGTGTTTGTGCAGCCAATTTCTTCGAATCGACGACATTCTTGTCAATTTTGATAGGAGCCAAGTGCACTTTGAATATAGCATCTCTACCAATAATATCTGGCTTGTCAATTCCCACCTGTCTATCAAATCTCCCAGGTCTCAACAGAGCCGAGTCTAGCACGTCAGGTCGGTTGGTAGCTGCCAAGATAATTACCCCAGAGTCAGTAGAGAAACCATCCATCTCCACAAGCAGCGAGTTCAGCGTATTTTCTCTTTCATCGTTTGATCCAGGCATTTGGCCTTTGCCTCTGGATCTTCCTATCGCGTCTATTTCATCAATAAATACAATGCAAGGCGCCTTTTCTTTTGCTTGCTTAAACAAATCTCTTACTCTCGCAGCACCAACTCCCACAAACATCTCTACAAAATCCGATCCTGAGAGGGTAAAAAATGGTACGCCTGCTTCTCCTGCTACGGCCTTTGCCAACAAGGTTTTACCTGTACCTGGAGGGCCAACTAGCAACGCCCCTTTAGGAATTTTACCTCCCAGTTTGGTGAATTTGGTAGGGTTTTTTAGGAAATCTACTATCTCTTTTACTTCCTCTTTGGCTTCATCCAAGCCAGCCACATTGTCAAAAGTAATCTTCACTTTGTTCTCAGCATCAAACAACGCAGCACGGGACTTACCAATATTGAATATCTGTCCACCAGGACCTCCCCCTCCAGTCATTCGTCTCATCAACAACCAGAAACCTAAGATGATGATAATGAAAAACCCTGAATTCAGGAAGATATTGGTATAATCTGACTTTTCGTCTACGAGGTATTCGTATTCTGCTCCATTCTTTAATCTGGCATTCAACTCATCCTTTTTCTTGACAAAAATGTCTTTGCTCTCAATTTTGAAAAAGTACTGGGGACCAGAAGAAGACACACCAAGGGTGTTTTGCTGATCCAGTTCCATTTTGTACTTGCTATTTTGAAGTGCCTCTTCTTTCAAAGTGACCTCTACTAGATTTTGATTTCCAATCAATGTCACTTTTTTGACATCATTACTGAGAACCATACTCTCGAATCGCTTGAAAGAAATCTCCTTCGCAGAATTGTTGTTTGAAAAATATGATATGCCAAAGATGAACGTCATCAATCCAATGATCACCCATATTTGGTAATTCGGTTTGTTTGGTTGATTGGCTGTATTTTTAATTTTCGGTTTATCCGCCATTATGTTATTTTCTTTATAAAAATCTTTGTTAACGCTTAACAGAAATAATTGTTTAATCAGCTATTTGGGTTACAGTTGCATCTCCCCAAAGCTTTTCGAGAGTATAGAATTCTCTCCTGTCTTTTCTAAAGATGTGTACCACCACGTTTGCATAATCAAGCAAGATCCATTCTTTGTTTTCACGGCCCTCCTTGTGCCAAGGATCTATACGTAATGATTTATATACCGCCTCTTCTACAGAGTCAGCTATTGCGTCTAGTTGGTTATCAGAGTTTCCAGAGCAAATTACAAAATATTCTGCAACTGCGTTAGAGATGCTCCTCAAATCCATGACGACTATATCGAAAGCCTTTTTTTCCTGCATTCCCTGTACTACCAACTCTTCCAGTTTCTCAGATTTCTGGACTTCCTTTATTTCTGTCATCTTTTGTCTCTAATTTTGCACAAAATTAATCAATTAATCTTGCATAAATTCTTTGCCAAAACTCATTTTCTAGGTAAAAAGGTACTCTTTCTGCCACAATGTCACTCCACCAACGAAATTGCCATGTCATTGGTCAATAATGGTCATGCCCCAGAAGGCATCACCATCATAACTGCAGATCAAACACGAGGCAAAGGTCAAAGAGGTAACGTGTGGGAATCTGAAGCGGGCAAGAATCTTACCTTTTCTTTTGTCATAAAACCTACTTTCTTAGCTCTTTCTGTTCAATTTGACCTCCATATAGTAGTTTCTTTAGCCATCTATCAGGCACTTACACCCTACTTAGGTCATGATCTAAAGATCAAATGGCCCAATGACATCTATTATGGCAAAGACAAAATCGGCGGCATATTGATTGAAAACACGGTAAGAGGAACAGCCATAGAAAACTCCATTGTAGGGATTGGGTTAAACATCAACCAACAGCATTTTCAAACTATACATGCCAATAGTATGAAAAATCTGTGTCAACGAGATCTGGATATTGATCAAATTGCGGAAGAGATACTGATTCGGGTAGAAAAAAACTACCTGCAACTCAAAACAGGCAACCATCGGTTAAAAAAACAATATGAACAAGCCCTGTATCAAATCAATCAACTCCATACTTATCAAGATAAAGCCGCAGTGTTCACAGGAACAATTACAGGAATCTCTGAATCAGGTAAATTAATTATTGAATCTCAAAACAAGACTCTTGAATATAATTTCAAGGAAGTTACATTTCTTTAGTCCAAGAATGTATTGAAGAATATTCCTAACACTGATTTTCAATCAATTCCATTAGATTTGCAGTCCTAAATCGAAAAAATACAAGAGTAATGTTAGATACACAGCTAAAAAACAAAGTAAAAGATATCTCTTTGGCTGCCTGGGGCAGAAAAGAAATCAAACTAGCCGAAGCAGAAATGCCTGGCCTCATGTCTCTAAGAGAAGAATATGGTAACAGCAAACCATTGAAAGGTGCTAGGATCGCTGGATGTCTACACATGACTATCCAAACTGCAGTGTTGATAGAAACGTTGATCGCTCTCGGTGCTGAAGTATCATGGTCATCATGCAATATATTTTCTACACAAGATCACGCAGCAGCAGCTATCGCAGCAGCTGACATTCCTGTTTTCGCTTGGAAAGGAATGAATGAACAAGAATTTGATTGGTGTATC
This sequence comes from Reichenbachiella agarivorans, assembly GCF_025502585.1. NCBI lineage: Bacteria > Pseudomonadati > Bacteroidota > Cytophagia > Cytophagales > Reichenbachiellaceae > Reichenbachiella > Reichenbachiella agarivorans. The sequence goes on from NZ_CP106679.1 coordinate 718,154, forward strand.
GAGCAAACTCTTTTTGCGTTCGAAGGGGGAAAACCATTGAACATGATCTTGGATGACGGTGGAGACTTGACCAACATGGTTTTGGACAGATACCCAGAATTGGTCAAAGACATCAAAGGACTTTCTGAAGAGACCACTACAGGCGTGCATAGACTGCAAGAAAGAGAAGCAAATGGCACTTTGCCAATGCCTGCAATCAATGTCAATGACTCAGTAACCAAATCTAAGTTTGACAACAAATATGGTTGTAAAGAATCACTCGTAGACGCAATCAGAAGAGCTACTGACGTCATGATGGCTGGCAAAGTAGCCGTTGTAGCGGGTTATGGTGATGTTGGAAAAGGATCTGCAGCTTCATTGAGAGGTGCTGGTGCTAGAGTAATCGTGACTGAAATCGATCCAATCTGCGCACTACAAGCTGCAATGGATGGTTTCGCAGTGAAGAAAATGGACGATGCTGTCAAAGAAGGTGACATCATCGTGACTACCACTGGAAACAAAGACATCATCGTAGATCGTCATTTCAAAGCAATGAAGGACAAAGCGATCGTTTGTAACATTGGCCACTTTGACAATGAAATTGACGTAGCTTGGTTGAATAAAAACGCAAACAAGGACGAAATCAAACCTCAAGTCGATCTTTATACCTTAGGAGACAAAGAAATCATCTTGTTGGCAGAAGGTAGATTGGTCAATTTGGGATGTGCTACTGGTCACCCATCATTTGTGATGTCCAATTCATTCACCAACCAGACCTTGGCTCAATTGGAACTATGGACTAATACTGCAGCATATGAAAACAAGGTGTACATGTTGCCTAAGCATCTGGATGAAAAAGTTGCCATGTTGCACTTGTCTAAAATCGGTGTAGAACTAGACGTACTGTCTCCAGAGCAGGCCAAATATATTGGCGTAAAAGTAGAAGGGCCATTCAAGCCTGATTACTACAGATATTAATGATTGATCATAAAATCTAAATTCAAAAGCTTCATCGATGAGATGGAGCTTTTTTTATATCTTGAGGCCGAGAAGAAATCCAGCAACAAGAACTTCTGCATGGCAGACACGTAATTTAGATGTCGAAACATGTAAAAATGCCGCCCTCTATCATCATGGAAGAAGCCATCGAGAAAAACAATTATACAGATCAGGAAAAGCAACAACTTGTAGATATGGAGTTTATGCCACATCTGCGTGCACTGTATAATTTCGCTTACAAACTGACCTATGACGAAGATGACTCCAAAGATTTGGTACAGGATACTTACATGAAAGCCTATCGCTTCATCAATTCATTTCAAAAAGGAACTAATGCCAAAGCGTGGTTGTTTAGAATCCTGAAAAATAGTTTTATCAACGAGTTTAGGAAAAAAAGCAAACAGCCCGCACAAGTAGATTATCAGGAAGTAGAAGGGTATTACAACTCAGAAGGGACAGAAAAACCCTCATCAACAACTGATTTACGCGTAGATTCAGTCAAAAACATGATGGGTGACGAAATCACTTCTGCACTCAATAGTCTCGATGTGGATTTTCGAACAGTGATCATTCTTTGCGATTTGGAGGGGTTCACCTATGATGAAATGGCGAAAATACTGGACATCCCTATCGGTACAGTTAGATCTAGAATTCACAGAGCTAGAAATTTGTTAAAAGAAAAACTAGCTGGTTATGCTGCCAGCATGGGTTATTAAAAGAATAAAATATTAACAGTGGGACTCAAACAATACGTGCAAAACGTAAAATTCCGTACAGGCATGGCCAACTGCAGAGAATACATTGATCTGATATACGATGTGATAGACAATCAATCTTCCCCGTCACAGGAGCAATACCTCAGAAGACACCTAAAATTGTGTTTAAAATGTGTAGATGCCTTAAATTTGGAAAAAGAATTGAAGAAAGCCATCCAACTCAAGTCGGTACATCAGGAAGTACCCAAGGACTTAGCCGATTCAATCAAAAACAAAATTGCAAAGTCTACTCCATAATTCATGAACGAAGGAAAAGCCATTATCTTCTCAGCGCCGTCTGGCTCTGGAAAAACCACCATAGTCAAACATCTACTTGCCGAATTGCCACAATTGTCATTTAGCATCTCTGCCTCCACCAGAGACAAACGCGGCAGAAGTGAAGCCGATGGAAAAGACTACTATTTCCTCTCTCCAGATGAATTTAAAAATAAAATAGACAATCAAGAATTCATCGAATGGGAAGAAGTCTATGAAGGCAACTTCTACGGTACGCTAAAATCAGAAATCGACAGAATATGGGCCATGGGCCAGCATGTCATCTTTGACGTGGACGTCAAAGGTGGCTTGAATCTTAAAAAATATTTTGGAGACAAAGCTCTGGCGATATTTGTCAAGGTTTCCAACATCGAAACCTTGTCTGAAAGACTGAAAGACAGAGGTACAGAAGACGAAAAAAGCCTTTCCAGACGCTTGTTCAAAGCTAAATTTGAGATGTCTTTTGAAAATCAATTTGACCTCACCATTGTCAACGAAGATTTGGAACAGTCCTTTGCTGAGAGTAAAAAAACCGTATCGGACTTCTTGGCTTCATGAACACACAATTGAGAGTAGGATTATTTTTTGGATCTTTCAATCCTATACACATAGGACACATGATCATCGCACAAGCCGTAGTGGATTCGGGTCAAGTGGACGAACTTTGGTTTGTGGTCAGCCCCCAAAACCCATTCAAGCAGAATAAGAACCTCCTGCACGAGTTTGACCGCTACGACATGGTACAAGCTGCGATCCAAGACCAGCCCAAAATGAAAGTGTCAGACATAGAGTTTTCACTCCCCAAACCAAGTTTTACAGTAAAAACACTGGCTGTACTATCAGAAAAGCACTTGGACAAAGAGTTCAAATTGATCATTGGTGAAGACAACCTGTCGAATTTTCACAAGTGGAAAAACTATGAACAAATACTGAAGCACCATCAACTCATCGTGTACCCAAGACCCAACTCTACTCCTCCCAAGATCGATCTGAGTGAGCAGATAGAAATGATCAACGCGCCGATGCTGCATATCTCAGCAACTTTTATCCGAGAAGCCATAGAAAAAGGGCACTCGATCAAATACCTAGTGCCCTCTGAAGTAGACTATTTTATCAAGAGTAAAAACCTCTATCTCTAGATAGTCATTATATCTTTCTCTTTAAGCACCACCAAATCATCTATCTTCAGTACATGAGCGTCGGTCATTTTTTGAACCGATGCCTCAGCATCTTTGATTGAGTCTTCGGATGCACCATCTTTCAGCAACTTTCTAAGAGAATCATTGGTATCCTTTCTGATATTGCGAATACTAATTTTACCATTCTCTGCTTCATTTTTGACCTGCTTGACCAAATCCTTTCTTCTATCTCCTGTCAACGGAGGAATATTGATTCTGATTTGTTCTCCATCATTTTGCGGATTCAAACCCAAGTCACTGTTGATAATTGCTCTTTCGATATTGGCTATCACACCTTTTTCCCAAGGCTTGATAGACAGAGTTCTTGCATCTGGGGTATTGATTGTCGCTACTTGGCTGATGGGAGTCGGTGAACCATAGTACTCTACCATCAATCCATCCAACATATTGGGAGTGGCCTTACCCGCTCTAATTTTGGACAACTCGTGGTTACAATGGTTTACAGATTTATCCATCAATTCTTTGGCTTCTTCCAAAAACATTTCGATCTCTTCCATGTCTCGATTATTATTTGATTCTGTTTATTTAATTAAGAAATCAGGGTTCCGACGTCTTCCCCTTTCACAATTCTGTAAAAATTACCTTCCTTGTTCATATCAAAGACAATGATTGGGAGATTATTTTCTTGACAAAGAGTGAAAGCCGTCATGTCCATGATATTAAGCCCCTTCTCATAGGCTTCTTGAAATGAAAGGTTGGTGTATCGCACAGCATCTGGGTTCTTTTCTGGATCTGCGGTATATACGCCATCCACTCTGGTTCCTTTCAACACCACGTCTGCTTCTACCTCAATCGCTCTCAAGCTTGCCGTAGAATCTGTAGTAAAGTAAGGGTTGCCTATGCCGGCTCCAAAGATCACAATCCTGCCTTTCTCTAGATGGCGAACTGCCCGACGTTTGATGAATGGCTCACAAACCTCTTCGATTTTAATTCCCGACATCAATCGAGTAAAGAGCCCCGCTTTTTCTAAAGCAGATTGCAACGCCATGGCATTGATCACTGTAGCCAACATTCCCATGTAGTCTCCCTGCACTCTGTCTATACCTGAGCTCTCTGCCTGTACTCCTCTAAAAATATTTCCACCGCCGATTACTATCGCAATTTCAATATTTTGCTCGTGTACTTTTTTAATGTCTTGGACATATTTGTCCAATCTTGAAGCATCTATCCCGTACTGCTTATCCCCCATCAGGGCTTCTCCACTTAGCTTCAACAATATTCTTTTGTACTTCATCTGTCAGGTATTATTCCTTTTTGTTTTTCAAACCCTACAAATATAGAATGGATTTCTTCACCATTTAAAATATCAATAGAATTTTGCCCTTTTCTACTGTCTCTCCTTTTGTCACTAGAATAGATGTCAGCACGCCATCACATGGACTCTTGATTATATTTTCCATTTTCATAGCTTCCAAGATCACCAGACTGTCTCCCTTGGCAACAGATTGTCCCTCTTTCACACATATTTCCAAGATAGTTCCAGGCATAGGTGCTTTGATTTCCTGATCAGTCGCTTCTATATCAGATTCTAATCCGATTTTTTCGAGCATCAGATCGAGCTCGTCTTGTACATGGGCTTGTATGGCTCTCCCGTCTATGATCATTGACACTGTCTTGGTCTTGGCATCAACCGAAACAATCTCTACCAAATGGGATTTACAACCATGCTCTATATGAATACTACCATCATGCCTTTGGTACATATCTAGGCTATATGGCTTTGCATTCAAAAAAAAAGCACCTTCGACTTCTTCAAGTTCAAAGGTGCTTTTGTTAATAGTAATTTTTTTCATTTTTGGTCTTTGACCTAAAAATAACAGTACTCTTCCAATAATTACCCAAATGCTGACAATATCTTAACCCAATTGAATCGGGCGACTCATACTTTCATCCAGAGAGATCAAGGTTTCGGTTCTTTCTATTCCATCCACCTTTTGGATTTTATCATGGAGTACCTCTCTGAGATGATTGGTATCTCTACAATGGATTTTGATAAATATATTATAATTACCCGTCGTATAATGAATCCGTACTACTTCTGATATCTTCTTCAGTTCCTCTACTACTTGATCATACAAAGAGCTTCGCTGTAGATATATCCCTAAGAAACACGTGACGTCAAACCCAAGCTTGGAATAATCAAGCTGAAGGGTCGTACCTAAAACCACACCCATCTCTTCCAACTTCTTCATTCTGACATGGACTGTTCCACCAGAAACGTACACCTTTTTTGCTATCTCCGTATAGGGAGTTTTAGCGTCAATCATCAGGTGAGATAGGATTTTCAAATCCACTTCATCAATTTCATAATTTTTCGCCATGATTCACAAGTCATTTTATTAAATACTCAACAATTATAAGTATTTGTTAGATCAAGTCTAAATATTTAAGGTTTTTTATGATAAATTTTTAATATTCCGTCTAGTTGTTATAAATTTGTAATCACAAAGGAACAAAAAAGTAGTTCTTTTCTATAATGTAGGGTGATGAAACAGGCAGCCATGCCCCCCTGTCTCGGGGGTGGAGATAAGGAATAAATCCCGATTTATCGGGCCTAACCGCTCCGTGGAGGTTCGAATCCTTCTCCTACAGCTATCATTTTTGGGTTAATGTTGTTTAATGAAAGAGTCTGGTTCTACCAGACTTTTTTCATTTACAGACAAATCTAAGTTCTTCTCCTCTTTTTGCCTCCCCATTCTTTGACTATTCCATTTTCTATAGGCATATTTAATCTTCCATCTGATCTAATACCGAATTAGAAAGATTAAGCACAACATTACTATGAAAGATTACCCTTGGTTCAAACAATATCCTGAAGGAATTCCACACGAGATCAATCCCGATTGTTATTCCTCTTTAGTTGATCTACTAGATACAGGATTTAAAAAATACGCAGAGTTGCCAGCAATGGAAAACATGGGCAAAGTGTTGACCTATGCTGAATTGGAGGTACAGGTAAACCATATGGCCAGCTATTTCCAACATCACACAACACTACAAAAAGGTGACCGCATCGCCATACAAATGCCCAATCTGCTACAATATCCCGTAGCGATGTTTGCTGCACTCAAGGCCGGGCTAGTCGTAGTGAATGTCAATCCACTATATACTGCCTCAGAAATGAAACATCAGATCAATGATGCTGGAGCAAAAGCCATTGTGATATTAGAAAATTTTGCCAGCAATCTCGAAAAAATACTCCCGGAGACCAAAATAGAGCTCATCATCACAACTGAAATCGGTGACCTGTTTGGTGGATTGAAAAAAATCATCACCAACTTCGTAGTAAAACGGATCAAGAAAATGGTTCCCTCCTTCAGCTTACCCAATGTGGTTCACTTTAATGACGCATTGAAACTTGGAGCAACCAAAACATTTGAAAATATAGAAATCAAAGGGGCTGACTTAGCATTCTTACAATATACTGGTGGCACGACTGGTGTGTCTAAAGGTGCCATGCTGACACACAGAAATCTGGTAGCCAATCTCGAACAAGTCAGTGGTTGGCTAGAAGTACTCCTAAAAGAAGGGAAAGAAATTGTCATTACTGCTCTGCCATTGTACCACATTTTTGCTTTAACCAGCAATTGCTTTACGATGTTCAAATATGGGGCACACAATGTCCTGATCACCAACCCACGTGACATGCCCGCGTTCATCAAAGAGATGGGCAAACATCAATTTACAGTGATTACAGGTGTCAACACGCTATTTAATGGCTTGCTCAACCAAGAGAAATTCAAAAGTCTTGACTTTAGCAAACTCAAGGTAGCCATTGGTGGGGGTATGGCCGTACAAAAACCAGTTGCCGAAAAATGGATGAAGGTTACAGGATCTTGTTTGGCTGAGGGTTACGGACTGACAGAGACCTCACCAGTTTTAACAGTAAACCCACTCAATGGTCATCACAAATTAGGCACCATCGGTGTACCTATGCCTAGTACCGAAATCAAGTTGATGAATGACGATGGCAATGAGGTAGGCTTCAATGAGCCAGGGGAGTTGTACGCAAAGGGACCACAAGTCATGAAGGGATACTGGCAGAAACCTGATGAAACAGCCAATGTAATGGATGGTGAATGGTTCAAAACTGGTGATATTGCCATGCTTGACGAAGATGGGTTTATCAAAATCGTGGATCGAAAGAAGGAAATGATATTAGTTTCTGGATTCAACGTGTACCCCAATGAAATTGAAGAGACCTTAGCTGCACACCCTAAAATATTAGAGGTGGGAGCAATCGGTGTACCTAGTAAAAAATCCACAGAATCTGTCAAAGTTTTCATTGTAAAGAAAGATGACTCTCTCACCGAAGAAGAGGTAATGACCTATGCAAGGGAAAATCTAACTGCCTACAAATGCCCCAAACATGTGGAATTTTGCAAGGAGCTACCTAAATCCAATGTAGGTAAAATATTGAGAAGAATCCTCAAAGAGAATGACGCCAAAGCAAACACCTACGAATAATTAACATTAACAAAACAATCCTTTTGGCATTTTGACCTAATTTAGTGGCCTTAATAACAAAAAAATCAACTTATGAAAAAATTCATACTAGGCTTTCTATTGTTAAGTCCACTATTTTCTCAAGCACAATCAGACACTACATATTGGACTAAAGGTGGTAACGTTGGCATCACCTTTAACCAAGCTACGCTTAAAAACTGGGCAGCTGGCGGAATTAACTCTTACTCTGGAGGTGCCTACTTCGGTCAATTCTTTGACTATAAAAAAGGAGGAATCATTTGGATTAATACCATTGATTTAGGATTTGGTTTTATCAAAGAAGACGAGGCAGACAGAAAAAAAGCAGATGATAGAATCGTATTGACATCTCAATTTGGAAAAAGTATAGGCGAAGGTAAATGGTATTACAGTGCCATGTTAGACTTCAGAACACAGTTTGCTAAAGGCTTTGAGTCGTCAAACCAAGATAACTACATCTCTAGGTTTATGTCTCCTGGCTATTTATTGGCAGCAATTGGTGCCGACTATAAACCTAACGACAATTTCAGTGCATCATTTGGCTTGATCTCAGGTAAAATGACTTTCGTGACAGATCAAGATTTAGCAGACTCAGGTTCTTTTGGAGTAGATGGTGCAGAACTAGACGGCACTGGCGCTATCATAGCTGGTACTGGGAAAAACATGCGAGCGGAGTTTGGTGCTACCATCAAGGTATCTTATAACAAAGAAATATTCAAAAACACTACCTATGCAACCAACCTTCTTTTGTTTACTAACTACATGGAAAACACTGACAAGATCGATGTAAACTGGGAGAACACCTTGACAATGAAGGTCAACGATTTCCTCTCTGCCATGATCTATATCCAAACCATCTATGATTATGACATCAAGTTTTATGATATGGATATCAATGGCGATCCTATTTTATCGACAGAAGAAGATAGATGGCAGTTTAAAAGCATTCTTAGTCTAGGCCTTGCTTACAAATTCGGAGCAACCAGAGGATAAAACAGAAAAGACCAGTTGAACTGGTCTTTTTTTTACCTTTTCGCTAACACCATGTCTCTCAAAAGGAAAGCACTTTTCATCACCAATCCTATTTCGGGAGCAGGTGGAAAAATCAATATCACAGAACTCATACAATCCAACCTCGATTCCAGCAAGTTTGATTGGTCAATCTATGAAACAACGGGCCGAGGGGATGCCACACTACGTGCACAGCAAGCTGTCAAAGAATCCTATGATCTAGTGGTTGCTGTTGGGGGTGATGGTACAATCAACGAAGTAGCCCAAGGGCTCATCAATACCAACGTCTGCATGTCCATACTCCCGAAAGGGTCAGGCAATGGACTAGCCAATCACCTCAACATCTCCACACAGCTCCCTCAGGCTATTTCTCAGCTCAACCATGCCCGTGAGACGTGGATTGATACAGGCTGGTTCAACGAACAACTTTTCCTGAATGTGGCTGGTATTGGTTTTGATGCCCAAGTAGCCTACGCCTTTGACCACCACAACCAAAGAGGCCTTTTCTCATATATTTTTCTTTCGCTGAGAGAATTTTTCAATTTTTCAGCTCCCAACTTCACCATCGAGGCTGACGATCAACGCATCGAAACGAAAGCATTCATTGTGACCATCGCCAATGGCAGTCAGTATGGCAACAATGCCTTCATCGCTCCAAATGCTAACATTAGTGACGGTTTACTAGACTTGGTTATCATACATCCCTTTAAGCCTTGGCAATTGTTTACCTTTCCAGCAAAACTTTTTGCTAGAAAACTAAAATCATCCTCCAACTACCAATTCATCAAAGCAAAAAAAATTTGCATCACCAGTACCTCCTCCAATGCACAACTAGACGGAGAACCCTACCTCACCAGCATGGTAAGTAAAATTGAAATTAAACCCAACTCGCTAAAGATGCTCGTGCCATAAGGCTTCAATCCCACTCAATTGGATATATTTGTTATAGGTCATTTTGATCATGGCCCCTAGTATGAGAATAGAATTCAATGAGATATGGGAATTTATGGAGATGGCTCCTGCACCAAAAAATGCAGAAAAAGGAGCTGTGTGGAACTATAAGTTGGTCGCCGGCAGCATTCTAATCAACAATCTCTACACCCAAGACATCCTTGATCTCAACAAGGAGGAAAACTATGATACCGAACTGCTCCCTTCACTATTTACTTTCAGGGAGATCCTCTGGCAACCCAATGTCTATACGCAGCCTGAGCAATGTATCCCTCAGCTCAACATACTAAAAAGTTTTTGCGATGAATACATTCAAAGCGTAGAGAAAACAAGAACTACTGAGCCGTATATGGCGCTGCTACAAGGACTGAGTACCTATTGTACAGAGGCGATTGAAAAAATAGTTGGTGTACATAGCAGTCAAGAAGTCAAAATTACCGCGATACTTGGCGAGTTGAGAAAAAAAGCATTCCCACTGATCAAATTTTTCATCTTCCACCCGATGAACCGCAAAGATTACCAAACTGACGCCCTCAACCGACTCAACTATGCAGTCAAAATCATGCTTACCCAATACCACAACCACTACTATGATCTCCAAGACCCGTACTGGAAGGTATCAGTAGGTCGACTATCAAAATCACAGTCTCAAACAGAAAAAATGCATGTTGACTCCTTGAACATATCTGCAGATTTACTATCAGATGACGAGGAATTAGAGCAATTTTAGAGGCATACAATAACCCAACAGGGAGGGCTTTGAAAACCAACGAAAACAAATACAAATTCTTGCTAGCTAATCTGACCAAAGGCATGCTTTGGTTGGTAACAATCATTGTGCTTTTTCTCATTGGCAAACACTACTTTCAGAATGGTTACCAAGATTTGATGGATCAGATGGCCGACCAACCTATTTTGGTCTTCTCTACTTTCACCTTATCCGAAATCCTCTTCGGAATTTTCCCTCCCGAACTATTCATGATATGGTCACTGCACCAAGGCCAACTTGACATTTACATATTCTACATCACGACATTGACAGCCATATCCTATTTGGCAGGAATTATTGGCTATTTCATTGGGTCAAAACTCAGTCAATCAATCATTTACTACAAACTGACCCATCAATTTATACAGCCGCTAGAGACCAATGTACAGCGTTTTGGTGGATTCATGATTGTCATAGCTGCAGTGACTCCAATTCCCTTTTCGGCCATCTGTATGCTGACTGGAGCCGCTCATTATCCATTCGGTAGATTCCTGACTTATGCACTCAGTAGAGTGCTCAGATTTGGTGTATATGCCTACATCATCTGGCTGGTAGACAAGATTTAACAGCTATTTAAATCCCACACATCCTAGTTGTCAATTATTCCAGTTAGATTTGCGCCAAATTTCCAAGAAAAGAAAGAATGACTGATATAAGGAATGTAGCAATTATTGCTCACGTTGACCATGGCAAAACTACATTGGTTGACAAAATCATTTATGCAGCACAAGCAAATGATGCAAAAAGATCACAGGACAACAATGATTTGATCCTCGATTCAAATGATCTTGAGAAGGAGCGTGGTATCACCATTCTCTCAAAAAATGTATCTGTACAATACAAAGGAACTAAAATCAACATCATTGATACTCCTGGTCACGCCGATTTCGGAGGTGAAGTAGAAAGAGTATTGAGCATGGCCGATGGTGTAATCTTGCTTGTAGATGCATTCGAAGGCGCTATGCCTCAGACACGATTCGTATTGGGCAAGGCACTTGGCCTTGGATTGAAGCCTATCGTAGTAGTCAACAAAGTGGACAAAGAAAACTGCCGTCCAGATGAAGTACACGAAGAAGTTTTCGACTTGATGTTCAACCTAGAGGCTACAGAAGATCAGTTGGATTTCCCTACGCTATACGGTTCTTCTAAAAACGGCTGGATGAGCCATGATTGGAAAAATGAAACTGACAATCTAGAACCACTTTTGGATACGATTCTTGAGAAAATCCCTGCACCTGAGCAAAAAGAAGGCGTATTGAGATTGAAAATCACCTCATTGGATTTCTCGGCATTTACAGGACGTATCGCCATCGGTAGAATCCACCAAGGATCTATCAAAGTAGGACAAAGCCTAGGTTTGACCAAAATTGACGGTACCGTCAAAAGAGTAAGAATCAAAGAATTGCACGTATTCGAAGGGTTGGGCAAGAGAAGTGTCGAAGAAGTAACCTGTGGAGATATCTGCGCAGTGACTGGTATCGAAAGCTTTGATATCGGCGACACCATCACTGATTTTGACAATCCAGAACCACTAGAAAGAGTAGGTGTAGATGAACCAACCATGAACATGCTCTTCACTATCAACAACTCACCATTCTTTGGGAAGGAAGGGAAATTTGTCACCTCAAGACACTTGAGAGACAGATTGATGAAAGAAATAGAAAAGAATTTGGCATTAAAAGTAGAATCAACAGATAGTGAGGATAAATTCTTGGTTTATGGTAGAGGCGTACTTCACTTGTCTGTTTTGATAGAAACGATGAGAAGAGAAGGGTATGAACTACAAGTGGGTCAGCCACAGGTAATCTACAAGGAAATTGATGGCAAGAAACACGAGCCAATCGAACACCTTGTGATCGACGTGCCAGAAGAAGTGTCTGGAAAAGCCATCGAATTGGTGACCAAAAGAAAAGGTGAAATGACGATCATGGAACCTAAAGGTGATGTACAGCATTTGGAATTCAACATCCCAGCCAGAGGTTTGATTGGATTGAGAAACCAAGTATTGACAGCTACTGCTGGAGAAGCTGTGATGACACACAGATTCAGTGGATATGAGCCATACAAAGGCGACATTCCTGAGCGTATGAATGGTTCGTTGGTATCCATGGAAACAGGACCTGGTACAGCTTATGCTATTGACAAATTGCAAGACAGAGGTATATTCTTCGTCTCTCCAGGTGATGAGTTGTACGTAGGTCAGGTAATCGGTGAGCACTCTCGTGCCAATGATTTGGCTGTCAACATCCAAAAAGGAAAGCAATTGACTAACATGAGAAAATCTGGTACAGACGCAAGTATGAAAATTGCACCTGCCAAAAAATTCTCATTGGAAGAAGCATTGGAATACATCAACAAGGATGAGTATGTAGAGGTGACTCCACTTTCTCTCCGAATGAGAAAAATCAATTTCAAGGCTTAAGTCTAAAAGATAAGGTCAAAAACAAGAAAGGCAACTCCAAAAGGGTTGTCTTTTTTTATTTCATTTGGTCTAGTTTAGGAACTTGTGCCTAAATTCACAAAATATAAACTAAACAAATCATAAAAGTCCATTCATGCTTTTATCCAAAAAATCCAACTCATCTCGAAGCAACTTCTATCTCATAGGATTGATCGTTGCATTGGGAATGCAGGCTTGTAGTCCTGCACTTGTATCATGGACCAATCCAGCATTCAAGCCTCACCAATTCAAAAAAGTCATTGTATTTGGTATGTTTCCTAGACTCGATGCACGATTGGGCTTTGAAGAAGAATTGGTAGATGCCTTGCTCGAAATGGGCTATCCTGCTGCGCACGGCATGACGCTGATTCCTCCGAGCTATGAAATCACGTCTTCCGAGCAAATGGAGCGCATCATCAAAAAAGAGAACTTTGATCTCGTAATCATGGCCAGTGCTGTGGATGAGAAAACCGAAACACAGTACCATTCCAACTACACTGCAGGTGGGTATGGCTATGGCCCATATGGAGGTGGCTATGATATGTACAACTACTACAACTACCGATACGGATACGATATGTACTATGGTGGCTATGGCTATGGATGGCAAAACTCTGGCTACTATACAGAACAAACCAGCATGCTGATCGAGTGCAAAATCTACGATCTGTCCGAAGAAGCTGACCCGAATAATTCAACAATCTACACTGGACAATCATCAGTCATCGAATCATCCAACATGCGAACCTTGGCTCACAGATATGCCAAGATATTATTAAGAGACCTCGAAAAACAAAATATATTAAACTAATCAATCACAATTCCAATGAAGACATTTAAGACATACTTATTGATTGCGGTCGTACTATTAACCTCATGCAATCTTTTGGCGCAAGACAGATTAAACAAAATCATAGAAAGCGGCGAGCTTCGTGTAGGCATGACGGGCACACAGCCTCCTTTCTCTATGAAAACCAAAAAAGGAGAAATCATTGGTTACGACGTAGACTTGGCCAATCTCTTGGCAACATCAATGGAATTGAAACTAAAAATAGTTGAAATGCCGTTTGCGGAGCTAATTCCAAGTCTGAACGAGGGTAAAATTGACTTGGTCATCTCTGGCATGACGATCACTCCTACTAGAAATGCAAAAAATGCCTTTGCTGGTCCGTATATGATCTCTGGCAAATCTATTCTCACCAAATCAAAAGTTCTTGCTAATGCAACCAATCCTCAGGACATCAATACCAACATCAAAGTGGTAACTCTACAAGGTTCAACCAGTCAGCGTTTCGCCGAAAAGCATCTGACCAACGTGAACTTGCTATTGGTGACTGATTACGAAATCGCCATCAACAAAATCATCAACAACGAATCTGATGTAATGGTGGCCGATTACCCAACATGTGCCTATGCGATGCTCAAATATCCAAACAGTGACTTGGTGGTATTGAACAAACCTATGACTATCGAGCCGATAGGAATCGCACTCCCTAGCAACGATGCGCTATTCGTCAATCTCGTAGACAACTATCTGGAGTCATTGATGGCCACAGGTGTATTGGATATGATGGAACAAAAATGGTTTGAAAACCCATACTGGTTGCTCCAACTGTAATCAATACCCATCTTAAAAAATATCTAAAGACCTATACTCTACACAGTATAGGTTTTTTTGAGTCCTTATCTTTACCATTTTTAGATCCCCACGACAAATCCACCCAAACCTATGAAAGTAGCCATATTCAGTACCAAACCTTACGACAAGACTTATCTCGATAAAAGAAACAAAACCTACAACCACCAGTTGACTTATTACGAGCATTCATTAGACTGGACGATCATAGATTTGATCAAAGGTTTCGATGCAGTTTGTGTGTTCGTCAATGACCATATCAATGCGGCAATCGTCCAAAGACTATCGGAGAATGGCATCAAAATCATTGCATTACGTTGTGCAGGATTCAACAACGTAGACCTCAAAGCATGTGCTAAACACCATATAAAAGTAGTCAGAGTACCTGCCTACTCGCCTGAGTCTGTTGCAGAGCATGCGATGGCACTAATCCTTACTTTGAATCGCAAAACGCACAAAGCCTACAACAGAGTCCGAGAGGGCAACTTCTCACTGGATCACCTGATTGGGTTCAATCTCTACAAGCGAACCGTAGGCGTGATCGGTACTGGTAAGATAGGGGCAGCATTCTGTCGGGTTGTTAAAGGTTTTGGCTGTGAAATCGTTGCCTATGACATGTATCCCAATGAAGCACTCAAAGAAATCGGGGTTCGCTATGTGAGTTTGGACGAAGTGTACACAGCATCAGACATCATATCTCTTCATTGTCCTTTGACTCCAGAAACGCGACATCTCATCAGTGCCACGTCCTTGTCCAAAATGAAAAAAGACGTCATGATCATCAATACCAGCCGTGGTGCTTTGATCCATACTCAGGACATCATTCAATCCCTGAAAAAAAGCGAGGTGGGTTATCTAGGACTAGATGTGTATGAGCAAGAGGAACACCTTTTCTTTGAAGACCTCTCTGACACCATCATCGAGGATGACACCCTCATGCGATT
The DNA here is from genome assembly GCF_025502585.1 of Reichenbachiella agarivorans. Lineage (NCBI taxonomy): Bacteria > Pseudomonadati > Bacteroidota > Cytophagia > Cytophagales > Reichenbachiellaceae > Reichenbachiella > Reichenbachiella agarivorans. Next base: position 733,598 of record NZ_CP106679.1, read on the forward strand.
GATCAGTTTTCCCAATGTACTGATTACTTCACACCAAGCATTTTTGACCGCAGAGGCATTGGACAGCATTGCCGACACAGTTTTGGGCAACCTAACTACTTTCGAGAGAAATGAAGAACTCGTCAATGAAGTGAAAGCATAGCCAATCCCTTCGACTCACTTTTTCAGTCGATCCTCTACGATCTACTTTTGAGTTCTTTAACTTTGGACTTCATTTTTGAATCCCCCAAAGTCCCATGTCCGAACCACTTCTCGCCAATGCCCATACTATCCTCAAAGATGTCTTTGGCTACAGCAGTTTTAGACCTCTGCAAGAAGATGTCATCACGAGTGCTTTGGACGGAAAAGATTCTTTGGTCATCATGCCAACTGGCGGTGGCAAGTCTATGTGCTTTCAACTCCCTGCACTGGTGCAGGATGGCGCTTGTTTGGTCATTTCACCATTAATCTCACTGATGCGTGATCAAGTGGAAGCCCTCAAACAAAACGGAGTATCCTCTGCCTACCTCAATAGTTCACTCACTGCACCAGAGCAAAGAGAAATCGAAGAAAAGTTTCTGTCAGGAGAGATCAAAATCCTCTACGTTTCTCCAGAAAAACTCCTTACCAGAGACTTTTACAACGTGATCCGGTCTGTGACCCTCAACCTGATTGCAATAGATGAAGCGCATTGTATCTCTCAATGGGGGCACGATTTTCGTCCAGAATACACGCAACTGGACTTCCTCAAAAAGCAGTTTCCCACAGTTCCGATCATGGCACTGACTGCCACTGCGGACAAAGCCACAAGAACCGATATCCTCAATCAGCTAGGGATTCTCCATGCCAAAACCTATCTGGCGTCATTTGACAGACCCAACCTGAACTTGACCGTCCGCGCAGCACAGGGCAGGATAGAATCCATCATTGGACTGATCAAACAAGCTCCCAACGAATCAGGTATCGTCTATTGCTTGAGCAGAAAGAGCTGTGAAACAGTAGCCGCCAAACTCCAAGCCAATGGCATTGATGCGGATTTTTACCATGCGGGTATGCCTGCTGATGTGCGCAACAACACCCAAGAAAGATTCATCAGAGACGATCTCAAGGTGGTCTGTGCGACGATTGCCTTTGGAATGGGGATCGACAAATCCAACGTACGATGGGTCATCCACTACAACTTGCCCAAAAACCTCGAAAGCTACTACCAAGAAATCGGTCGTGCTGGTAGAGATGGTTTAGATTCTAAAACTTTGCTGTTCTTCAGTTATGCAGATGTGGTACAGCTCAAGCAGTTTATGGAAGACAGTCCCCAAAAAGCTCTGCTAGAGGCGAAACTTCAACGGATGCAGCAGTTTGCCGAGGCAACCACCTGTCGCCGGCGTGTCCTCCTCAGCTACTTTGGCGAGCAGATGGAGCGAGACTGTGGTAACTGTGACGTGTGCCGCAATCCACCCGAATTTATGGACGGAACCATATTGGCACAAAAAGCACTGTCAGCCTGCGCCCGCACCAGAGAGCAAGTAGGCATGCGCATGCTCATTGACATCCTGAGAGGATCTCACAGACAGGAAATCGTGCAGTTGGGCTACCACGAGATCAAAACCTATGGAGCCGGCAGAGACCACTCCTATTTCGAATGGCAGCATTTCATCGGACAGTTCCTCAACTTGGGGTTGTTTGAGATCGCATTTGACAACCACAACATTCTGCGCATCACAGAAACAGGCAAAAAAGCCCTGACTGGCAGCATCCCTGTACAAATCACCAAGCCAGAAAGTGAAATCGAGCGCAAGGAAAGAATGAAGGCACCACAGCCTAGCAAGACTGCCCTCCGCTCCAACGAACTCTTTGAGCGTCTGCGCAATCTCAGAAAGAAGATCGCACAGGAACTAGAAATCCCAGCTTATGTAGTATTCAACGACGCAACGTTGGAAGAAATGGCGGCTAAACATCCTACCACCGAAGAGACACTCATGGAAATATCAGGTGTGGGTCAACAAAAGATAACTCGCTTTGGCGATGCATTCTTGACGGAGATTATTGCCTTTGTCAAGGAAAAAGCCACTCAAGGTGAAAAAATCACGGGCGCTACCCACCTGATTACTTTTGACCTGCTCCAAGAAGGTAACAGCCCAGAGCAAATCGCTGAACAAAGAAAACTCAACATCGTCACCATTTATTCGCACCTCGCCACACTCTACGAACAAGGCAAACCCATCGATATCCGATCTTACCTCAGCGAAGAGGAAGAAGTGAAAATCATAGCAGGTATCGAAAAGACAGGTGAAACAGAAAAGTTGAAACCTCTCTTCGATTACTTCAAAGAAGAAATACCCTATTATAAATTGAGGTTGGCGATGGCGGTATATAAGAAGAGACTTTAGACACTAGATGTTAGACATTAGACAAGTATTTGCTTCCATGGCTTGTGACACACAAGCCAATCTACTGCGGTTTGACAGTGGTCTGTGTGTCACAGACCATGGGAAATTTCTTGTCTCTGGGTTCTTGACTCTAGCCTTCCTCAGACCATGGAATGAGACACTAGATGTTAGACTTTAGAAAGTTCTCTGCTTCCATGGCTTGTGACACACAAGCCAATCTACTGCGGCATGATAGTGGTCTGTGTGCAACAGACCACGGGAAGGGGTGTTAGACATTGGTCTAATGTCTAAGCACTAAAATCTAGCTACTCCTTCAATACATGCATCTTGAGATCGAATGGTTCTAGTGCTCCTATTAGTTCTTGGATGAAATTGGGGTTGTTGATGTAGAAGTTGAGGAAGTTGTCGTGACGCTCTTGGAGTCCTCCGCCTGGGAATAGTTTTTCTTTCACTCCCTCTATTTGTTTCAAGGCCACTTCATGTTTCTTTTCTTCGGACTTTTTGAGTCGCTTGCCGATGTTGTCGAGACTCTTGACAGACTTGGCATGTTCGGCAGAGATGAATCCTACTAGAGAGCCATCGATGACTTCAGCCTTGGCAATCAGTTGATCAAATACCTTTTGCAAGTCCTCTACTTCGCCGTTGAGGCTCATGCTGTCATCGGCATGTTGAAGGAGATAGGCTTCCTGTAAGTCTCCCGTGGATTTGAACAATTCCGTGTCGGACCAAGCGAACTTGTCTGCCTTCTTCTGCAAACTTTTGTTGATGTAGAGTGCGAAATTTCTGGGTAAGAGTATAGGGAAAGCTGTCTCATATTTTTCAAACACCTTGCCCAACTGCAACCAATAGATCACCTCTGCAGGGCCACCCACATAGGCAAGATTCGGCAAGATCATTTCCTGATAGAGCGGACGCATCACGACGTTGGGACTGAATTTTTCGGGATTGGAATCAACTAGAGCAAGAATTTCCTCTTCGCTAAATGTAAGGTTAGTGTTGTTGACTTTGTATTGACCGTCTTCTTTGATGATTCTCTCTCGGAGACCTTCATCGAGGTAGAAGAAATTGATCTCGCGAGGAAATATTTGGGTTTTGTATCCCAAATCTAATAGTTCTTGGTTGGTTTGCTCTACAAGCTTATTTGCCGTATGGTGAAGCAAATCATCCTTGATCACTGGTGCAAATAGTGCTTTCAATCGGTCGTCATCTGCGTCTAGGACTACCAAGCCTTCTTCGCCAAATAGGTCATTGACGTAGCAGCGGACGGCATCCGCCAGATTGCCATGATTGCGATAGGCCTGCTCGAACAACTCCACTTTCTCCGGCAACTCGGCCAAGAGCCCTTCCAAAGATGCGGTGGACAGGCGCCCCACTCCTCCCTGATCCTGACAGGCCCATTGGTACTTTTTACCGAATAGGTTGAAATAAGAAATCTCATCAAAATCATGGTCTTCAGAGGCCATCCAATAGACTGGCACAAAGTTGCTGTCAGGATACTTGGCCTTCAGTTCCTTGCAGGCATTGATGACGGTGACAATTTTGTAGATGAAATAGAGCGGACCGGTGAAGATGTTGAGTTGGTGCCCTGTAGTAACTGTATAGGTGTTGTCCAATCCTAAGTCTGATAGATTCCCAGCCAAAGCTGATGCGACTTCATAGCCCTCGTATTGATCCTCCAGTACCTGACAGAGTACCTTGCGGTGGGTCATGCTAAAAGATTTTTTTTTGATCTGCTCTCCAAACGAATCGATCTCTGGTCTCAAACCATAGAAGGCTGCAAGTTCCTTTTTGTCCGACAAATAATCTATGAAAAACTGAGAGAATGAATGAGTGTCTTGGAGATTGACCTTAGTGACTTGCATGTACCTTGATTGAGTTCTAATAAATGATGTTAGCTTGTACGGGACGATCCAAATTTGGATGCTTAAAAATGGACAAAGAAGCTGACAATACCCTGAAATACAAAAGAAGAAATCTCACCAAAAACAAAATGACTCTTGCAAAATTCATCAATTTTAATAGTTTTATATAACCGTATAGCTAAACGCAAATCAGACATATTATCTGGTGTATTCCAACCTGTCTTAGCTGAACATTCAGTTTAAAACATTCGAGTCATTGAAGAATAGCACATTACTCACCAATCTTTTCAACAGTTACGGACACTATTTAGCTCCCCGCTCTGCTGGCATCAAAAAGCTCGATTTTGACAAAATCCTAGCTACTGTTTTTTCTCCTGGCCCTTTCTATCATTATATTTTAGATTCTCCTACATTGACTTTCGAAAGTGCAAGTGAGTCCACGAAACAAATGATGGGTATTTGTATAGTGGATCAGCCTCTAGAAGTCCTAATTAACCTCATTCATCCTGATGATTTTGGATACATGCTCAAATGTGAAGAATATGTAGCTAACTTTCTAACCACCCAAGTGACACCAGATAAAGTGACCCATTACAAAATCAGTTATTGTCTGCGCGAAAAAGTCAAAGATGGCTCATACAGGTTGTTCATGATGCAGAATCTTGCCGTTCAGACCACAGATACTGGATCTCTTCTCAAAGTCCTCGGGATACATACCGACATATCTCACATCACCAATACCAACAACTACAAGCTATCACTAACAGGTCTCAATGGAGAACCGTCTTATTTGGGGATAGACATCATGAATGAGGCTAATGTCTCTGAGTTCAACTCCAACCCCTTTACAAAGCGTGAAATAGAAGTCATCAAATTATTGACTCAAGGCTATACAGCCAAAGAAATGTCTGACATGCTCAACATATCTAAAGAGACAATCATTTCTCACAAAAAGAATGCAATGAGTAAATCAAGTTCCAAAAATTCCAATCAGCTGATAGCCTACTGTATCAGCAGAGGCTTGATATAAATTCCTCATAAATGGGGATGTTTTGACTTTTGTGAATTTCATAAATTTGGGATTATGCTGTTCAATCATTTCTATCATGTATAAATTTCTAATTGCTACCTGCCTTGTGTTGCCTCTCGGATTGTTGTCTTCCTGCTTTGACTTCTTAAAGGAAGATGAAGAAATATTAGAAATATCGCTGGCCTATGACGGGGATTATGCTGGCATTGCTTCTCAATCGGGTATTCAAATAGGCATATGGGAGATGTCCATAGCAGATGGATTGGCCTTTGGATACTACTACGATGGAAGTGAGTGGATAGCATTCAATGGGGTAATCTATGCAGATGGAAAACTGAAATTTGGAATGACTCTGAGCAATGGTGTGCTCGTAGATGTCACACTCGTAATAGACGATAATCTCAATGTAAGTGGCAAATGGTCTGACTCTGATGATGAGAAGGGTACCATAGAAGGAAGTGTAGATTACAACTCTGGAAATGGTGGGCAAGGTGGCTCTACTTCCAATGTATGTGTTTTTAGTAGTTCAACAGGGACGGTAGACGGTGAATTAGGTGATTCAGGAGAAATGACAACAGAATGCACCTATACTTTGGGAGACCTCACAGTAACAAGCCTTACTCTCCGCTATGAACTGGGTATTTTCTTTGGAGAAGTAACAAGAAAAGCAGTCTTCAAATGGGAAGGACTGGGTTCCATAAGTGGTGTTCTATGGGGAGCAGCAGTCATCAATGAAAACGGTGAGCACCTGACCTTGGATGGCAATCCACTTTATATGTCTTGGGAAGAGGGGACTTTTGAAGGTCCTGGAGAGGGTTTTGGCTGGGATGTAACAGGCAGTCCATCTTGGAGTGACGTATTTCTTCTTTTAGATAAAAGTAAGGGAGAATTCTACCAAGGCGTAGATGCTGAAATGGCTAAAGCTATCTACAAAGCTGACTTTACTTTGAGTGATCTAATTATTCTAAATATCAATGGTGAAAAACTTTGATATCATACTGGACAACTGGCGTTGAAAATATCATGAAACATACGACCTACTTACTTTTGCTTGCCTTGCTTTTCACCACTTTATGGTCTGGTTGTGAAGATCCAGAGGGTGCCTGCGAAACCAAGATCTCGGTAGGGGGATCCCAATACATCTACAGTTGTAGAAACAAAAGTTACGATGAAGGCTGCAACTCAGGATCTGCCTCAGAAGCTGTCTTTCATGAAGGAAAGGATTGTCAATCCTTAGGGTATCAGTTTCAAGAAACTACCGATGCTTGGTTCTATTCAGAAGACGAGACTCGAAAGCCTGGAGCAAATGGAGCTTTTAAAAGTGACAAAAACACGAGAAGTGGTGCGGATTGCAATGGTGGATACAACGGCCCAGAATTTGACATCCAAATAGATAGTCAATGTCAAACTGCTTACATCTACACTTGTTCAGGCGCTCAAGAAGGAGTAGATGCAGCCTGTGCTATATACAAAGCATGGCAAAAGGAGAATTCATCAATACCAAATTGTCCCTACTGCAATTAAATACAACCCCTGAATCAACCTAGCGAATCCTTAATCACCCCTTCTTAAACAAAGGTCTGCCGTATAGATCAAATGGCTCTGCATCTGTGATCTCCACATCTACGAAATCACCGATTCTGAGATAATTGTCCTCTGCCAGGACCAAGACTTCATTGTCCACCTCTGGTGAGTCGTATTGGGTACGTCCGACGAAATACTCTCCGTCCTTGCGATCGATCAGTGTCTTGAAGGTCTTTCCAATTTTCTTCTCGTTCTTGGAGAGAGAGATGCCTTCTTGAAGTTCCATCAGCATGTCCACACGTTCGTTTTTGACTTCCTCTGGCACATCATCATTCATCGTGCCTGAGTGGGTGTCTTCCTCATGCGAGTAGGCAAACACACCCAATCGGTCAAACTGACTTCTTTCTACGAACCTCATCATCTCCTCAAAATCCTCCTCAGTCTCTCCAGGATGACCCGCGATCAAAGTTGTACGAATAGCTATGTCTGGAATTTTGTTTCGGATTTCGTCCAGCAGTATTTGTGTTTTTTCTCTGTCGGTACCTCTGCGCATCAGTTTCAGGATCTTGGTCGATCCATGCTGGAGCGGGATGTCTAGGTAGTTACAGATATTAGGCTTGGCCTTCATCACATCTAGTACATCCATTGGGAATCCCGTCGGGAATGCATAGTGCAACCTCATCCAATCCAACCCTTCCACATCAGAAAGCTTGTCCATCAGTTCTGCGAGGTTTCTTTTCTTGTAAAGATCCAATCCGTAGTAGGTAGAATCCTGAGCGATGAGTAGTAGTTCTTTTGCACCGTTTCTTACCAAATTCTGTGCTTCGGATACAAGCTCTTCCATAGGTCTGGAGATGTGTTTTCCTCTCATCAAAGGAATCGCACAAAACGAACAGGGTCTGTCACAACCCTCTGCAATCTTGAGGTGAGCATAGTGGGTATCAGAAGTCGAAATTCGCTCTCCCAGCAATTCGTGCTTGTAGTCTGCCTTAAACTTCGCCAACAGTTCCTTCAAACTCGTCGTGCCGAAATAATCATCTACGTCTGGGATTTCCTTGCGCAAATCATCTTTGTATCTGTGAGAAAGACAACCTGTGACGTAGACTTTTTCGATCAAGCCTTGATTTTTGGCATCCACGAAATTCAAGATTGTATCGATCGATTCTTGTTTGGCATTTTCGATAAAACCACAAGTATTGATGATGACAGTCGTCGCATCGTTCTTTTTGGACTCATGCACCGCATCGATATCGTTGCCTTTGAGTTGTGTCAATATGACCTCCGAATCCACTATATTTTTAGCGCACCCCAACGTCACAATATTCACTTTTTCCTTTCTTCTGCCTTTTGTCTTCACAGTATCTCTTCTTAGATGAGGCGCAAAGGTAGATCATTGGGGATTGATAGTATAAATTTCGCGTTTTAAAGTTGAGGAAGGGAATTCAAAGTTCGAGATTCAAAATTCGTTCGTATAGTAGACAACAATCCGCAAAACGGTATTATTTTTGAATTGGTCGTTTCGTACTTATGAAAAAACTTTTATTCATTTTAACCAGCTGCATGCTTCTATCCCTCTCTGGGAAAGCCCAAAAACTTGACAGCATCCCCGTACTACTCACAGACCTCAACATGCAGATTGAAACCACCGCAGGGATCAACAGTATGTACAATTTTGATTTCAAGCGAGCTGATGCTCAGTTTCGCTCCATCAGAAACAAATACCCTTGGCACCCTCTGCCTTATTTCCTATTGGGACTGAGCCAATGGTGGCGCATCATGCCCAACATCCCAAACGAACAATATGACCATCAATTCTTGATGTACATGGACTCTGCCATCATGACGGCCGAAAACATCTATGCTAAGGGGAGCAAAATAGAAGGCGCATTTGTGCTATCGGCAGCTTATGCATTCAAAGGGAGACTCTATGCAGAACGAAAGTCATGGACGAAAGCAGCCTCCGCAGCAAACAACGCCATGAACTACCTCGAAGAGTGTCGTGGCAAAGAAGAGTTCAGTCCTGAAATTCTTTTTGGGGATGGATTGTACAACTACTACATCGAGTGGATCAGGGAAAATTATCCTATGCTGAAACCCCTCATTATGTTCTTTGACAAAGGGGACAAAGAGCTAGGTGTACAACAGCTAAAGAATGCTGCCAACAACGCGTTTTATACCCGCACCGAGGCACAATACTTCCTCATGAGAATCTATGCCAACGACCTCAATGACAAGGCCAATGCCTTGTTTACCTCAGAGTACCTACACAAGACCTTCCCCAACAATGCCTACTTTGAGCGGTATTATGCCCGCCTCCTCTATACCAATCGTCAGTACATCACCTGCGAGATGATCTGCAAAGACGTCATCAACAAAATAGACAGCGCCTATATGGGCTATGAGGCCAACAGCGGTCGCTACGCTGCTTTCTTCTTGGGAGAAATATATTCTGCGAGAAGGAAAACCGATGAAGCCGAAAAATATTACAAAAAATGCATCGAATACGGTGATCAAATTGATGCGCAAGAAATGGGCTACTATATCTACTCCGTCTTGAACCTAGGTGAGATTGCATTGGACAGAGGCAATAAAAAAGAAGCCAAGGTCTATTTCAAAAGAGTCAAAAAACTAGCCAATCGTGGCGATCGATCCTATAAGACTGCCAGTAATTACCTGAAAGAATTGTAACAGTATTGAGATTTGAGTAGTGAGTATTGAGATTGTTGGAGTGGTTACAAAGTATAAATCAGGATTGGATCAGTTTAAAAAATAGAAGATGAGCAAACCAGTCAACTAGATAACTAACTAAACAACCTCAAGAAATTATCCTTGTTGGAGCAGACTGAAAAATCTGCAACCACTTTCTCTCGTCCTCGGATCCCCATTTGCTGACGGAGTGACTCATCCTGAATCAGTACTTTCAGTTGTTGTTTCCATTCTTCTCGACTTTGACAATGATAGCCTGAGACTCCATGTTCTACAATTTCAGCATTGACTCCAATAGGCGTCACTAACACGGGTCGTTCCAAAGCCATAAATTGCAGTGCTTTGAAACCACATTTTCCTTTGGCCCATTCATCCATTTCGAGTGGCATTACGCCAATATCAATACGATTCAGATCCGCAACTTCACTTTCCTTATCCCAAGGCAAATATTGAAAACCCTGAATCCCAGAGTCAGGACGTTGATCAGCAATAATCAAAAATTCAAAAGGTAACTCTTGTTGCAACTCATTGACAACCTCTTCTATCAAATCAAGATACTTGAGCGTTGAGTGAGTACCCGTCCAACCTACCGTGACATTGGTTTTAGTAGATGAATGATCGGGTAGGTGCAGGTATGCTGTATCGAGTGTCGTTGGATTCACGAAGACATGATCATTGAATTGTCGAGCATAGGTTGCCAAAAACTCGTTGCCTGCACTCACCTTATAACTCCACTTACATATAGAAGCAACCTTACTAGCCCATTTCATCTTGGCTGCTAGAGAATTCGCTCCAGTTGTGTTTTCCTTCCAGATCGCATCGTCAAAATCATAGATCAGCTTCCTACTCAATATTTTGGCCAAGAACCACTCGAAAACGGGAGGCCCAAGAGGAGCTGCTTCTCGATGAACAAAGACATAATCGTATTGTATAGCACGCAAGAGCATCCACTTTCGTCTGGCAAAGCCTTTGATTATCCCTACAAACTTCTGCAACGTATGGCCAGGCAGATAAAGAATCTTCCAAGTCTGCTCATCGATGAAACTCTGGCGATCTACGACAATTCCTTGCTCCTCCAAATAAGCAATGTACTGTTCGAATCGGAATCGCTGAGAACCAGCGGTATCCTGTGGATAAGGTGTGAGAAAAAGTACTCGTTTGGGCATGCTTAGTCTAGTTTCCAATTGGAGGGTAAATTCTTATAAATTTCAATCTCATCAAACTTGTAACTGGCCTTCCTTTCTGCTTTTTTCGCCCACCCTGCCATACGCACAATTCCTTCTTGTAATGATACTGATGAAACGGGTGCAAAATACGCTTTGAGTTTGTCATGAGCACAAAAAGCATGGTGCACCTCTTTCCTTTCATCCAAAAAATGAATTGTGGCTTGAGAATCAAAAGCTACCTGAATCATCTGCGCCAAATCTCGCACGGAGCAAGTATGATCTGAACCAATGTTGAATATCTCACCATATGCGCTAGGATTTTCTACAGACCGAGCGATGACTGGTGCCACCTCATCTATGTAACTAAAAGCACGAGTCTGGCTGCCATCACCATAGATCGTCAAGGGCTCACCATTTAGAATTTGATTCATGAAAATCCCTAGAACGTTTCGATAAGGGTCATTCAGATTTTGATTTTCACCATATACATTGTGAGGTCTGAAAATGATATAATCTTGTCCAAACATCTCCTTTGAAGCTTTCAATTCCATTTCAAAGGCATATTTGGCTATCCCGTACGGATCCTCAGGTTGAGGGATCATATCCTCAGTCATCGGTGTCTGTTGTGAACCATATACTGCAATCGATGATACGAAGACAAAGCATTTAACTTCATGCTTGATGCATTCATTGAGCAAATTGACACTTCCCGTCAGGTTGTTTTGATAATTGAATCGCTTGATAAAATGACTCAATCCCTCCGCAGCATAGGCAGCCAAATGATAGACATAGTCAAATTGATACTTCTCAAACAACTCCGCGAGTAATTGATGATCCAAAATACTCCCTTTGACAAAATCCACTCCTGTGGGTATGTTTTCTAGCAATCCACCACTGAGATCATCTAAAATCACCACATGGTGCTTCATCGCCCACAGTTGTCGAGCCACATGACTCCCAATAAATCCGGCTCCTCCGGTAACTAAAGTTTTATGCATGAATGGCAAAAATACATACTAGATGTCAGATTTGAGAAAGGTATTTGGAAGCGATCATTGGATGGCAGTCAGCACATTGCCTTCCACAAACTTTTTGATCCTATCACAGACATATTGAACCTCCTCATCGCTCAATTCTGGAAATATAGGCAGAGACAGCATCTCTTGACTGGCTAGGTAAGCAACTGGAAACTCCTCTTTCGTATATCCCAAGTCACGCAATATCGGCAAAAAAGGAAGAGCCACAGGGTAGTGCACATCTGTGGAAACACCCTCAGATTGCAGGTACTCACGCAGAGGCTCCCTCCACTTGGATCGGATTACATATTGGTGGTATGTATGATAATTTCCTCCTATCTCTATGGGCAACAGAATCTCGGCCAATTCTGTGAGTTGCTGGTTGTATTGTGTGGCGATGGCTCTGCGACGCTCATTCCACTGATCGAGGTATGGTAGCTTGACCAAAAGCATTGCCGCCTGTAACTCATCCATGCGACTGGTGATTCCCAGCACGCGATGCTCATTGCGGGCTAGGCCTCCTTGATTGGCAAGCATTCTGCACTGCTGCGCCAAGACAGCATTGCGTGTCACTATCACTCCAGCATCTCCAAAAGCACCAAGGTTCTTGGTGGGATAAAAACTAAAAGTCGCTGCATCAGACGTAGTACCAGGATATTTCCCACCAATACTTGACAGATGTGCTTGCGCTGCATCCTCTACCAACAAAAGCTGATGATGGTCACATATTGCTCTCAAAGCAATCATATCTGCCATCTGACCAAACAAATGAACTGGAACAATGGCTTTCGTCCTTGGATTTATTTTTTCTTCCACCTTCTTGACATCTATCAGGCCTTGCTCATCGACATCTACACAGACCACTTTGGCGCCCAATTGCATCACGACCGAAGCAGTCGACACCCAAGAAACAGCAGGAACAATTACCTCGTCACCTGTTTTTACTCCCAGTGCCTTGAGCACGACATACAGCGCATCCGTGCCGTTTCCCAATGCAACACAATGTTCCACTCCCAGTGCCTTTGCCCACTGATCTTCAAAACGTGCTACTTTTTCTCCTCGGATGAAAAGCCCAGAGTCCATGACTTGCTGCATGGCAGATTGTAGTTCCCCACGAAGGGATGCACTTTGTCTTTTGAGATCGAAAAAAGGTATTTTCATAACTTTCGGAAAGTTATAAACTTTCCGAAAGTTTATCGAATTTAGTTGTATCAGGCACTCTCGATTCCATTTTTAAAGTTGAGATCTAGATTTTATCTTCACCCAATGAAAACCAAGCAGTTTTTAGTACTTCTCATTTTTTGCTGCTGTGTCACACCAGTCTTTTCTCAATCCGTCGCTCGTGATTGGAATGAACTCATATTGGAAGCTATCCGCAAAGACAAGGCAAGACCTACTGTCCATGCCAGAAATTTGTTTCACATTTCTGCTGCCATGTACGACGCCTGGGCCTCCTATGAAACTGGGGTTTCTACCTACTTTCTTGGCAAAGACCATCGAGGATACTACGTACCCTTTGAAGGAGCACAAATCCCACAAGGCATGAGTAAGAAAGATGCGCAAGAGATTGCCATCAGTTTTGCTGCTCATCGGTTGCTCACTCATCGGTTCAGAGATTCTCCAGGTTTTAGGGATTTAAAATTTCGATTTGACACACAGCTTGAACACTCGTTTCAGGATACAGAAAATTACAGCACTGCAAATTACCAAACCGACCCAGTGGAATTGGGTAATTACATTGCCGAAGAAATCATTGCCTTTGGCCTCAGCGATGGCTCCAATGAGGCTAATGACTATGCTTGCCGATTTTATCAACCCGTCAATACAGCCATGTACCCTGATGCCTATGGCAGCAATCACATCACAGATCCTAACCGATGGCAACCCTTGAGTTTTGAAGACTTTGTTGGGCAATCTGGCATCAGCGAGGGAGCCAGTACCCCCAAATTCGTAGGGGCAGAATGGGGACAAGTCGTTCCATTCTCCTTGACGAAAGACCAACTAACCATCAAACGCAGGAATGGTCATGATTATCTCGTTTATTTTGATCCGAGCGAGCCTGCCTATATCCATTTGTCTCCCGAAAAGGAAGAGAAGCAAGACTATCAATGGGGGTTTGGTCTGGTAGCACAATGGTCCTCTCATCACGACACTCAGGATGATACCCTTTGGGATATCTCTCCCAATTCGATAGGCAATATCCCCTTTGATGAATTGCCTCGGTCAGTCAAGGATTACCCGTCGTTTTATGATTTTGAAAATGGTGGAGACATCAGTCAGGGCTACACGCTCAATCCGATCACAGGATTACCCTACGAACCACAATGGGTACGACGATCTGATTACACCCGAGTCTTGGCTGAGTTTTGGGCAGATGGGCCAGATTCTGAAACTCCTCCTGGTCATTGGTTTGTCTTGCTCAACTACATCAACGACCACCCAGCATTCGAAAGAAAATACAAAGGACAGGGAGAAAAGATGGATGCACTAGAATGGAATGTCAAATCTTACATGGCACTAGGTGGAGCCATGCATGATGCTGCGATAGCTGCATGGGGGATCAAAGGTTACTATGATTACATACGTCCTGTCTCGGCGATTCGCTCCATGGCCGAAAGAGGTCAAAGCAGCGACTCATCGCTACCCAACTATCACCCAGCAGGACTTCCATTGATTCCTGGTCAAGTAGAAATCATACAAGCTGATGACCCTATCAATGAGTACCAAAATTTTGAAAACCAACTCAAAATCAAAGCCTGGAAAATCCCAAATAGATATTATGAAGGTTCGCTGGAATCCAAAAATGTGGACTGGATATTGGCTACACGCTGGCAACCCTATCAGCGCCCCTCTTTCGTCACTCCCCCCTTTGCAGGTTATGTATCGGGACATTCGACCTTTTCCAGAACTGCAGCAGAGTTGTTCGGTTTACTCACAGGGAGTGAGTATTTCCCCGGAGGCATGGGAGAATTCCATGCGGAGAAAAACAAGTTTTTGGTTTTCGAAACTGGCCCGAGTGAAGACGTCACCCTGCAATGGGCAAAATACCAAGATGCATCAGACCAGTGTAGTCTGTCACGAATATGGGGTGGGATACACCCTCCCGTAGATGACATAGCGGGCAGATTGATCGGGTACCAAATCGGTCACCATGCTTTCGAAACAGTAGAAAAATATTTCAATGGAGAGGTTCAAAATAGCGAACCTAGTAACCTTACCGCACGGTTGCTATATGGCCCCAATCCCGTCAGCACCACAACCCCAGAAATAACCATTACTTTCAGACATCCTGACGATCTAGAGAAAACCATTGCCATGTACGATCTTCAAGGCAATGAAGTCATGAAACAAAAAGAAGGGTACGTCCAAAACGTCACGCTTGATACCCAAGGGTTAAGAAAAGGAGTTTATCTTGTGATGATCAGCACAAAAGAATATTCAGAAAAAATCAAATTGGTGGTTGCTCCCTAAAAACTTGGACACAAAATTCTCTACGACGAGATGCAAACCCTTAACTGTGAGGTGATATTCATAAAAATTCCTAGTAGTGAGTTTTTTTCTTTTCCGTATCGTCAGTTAATGAATAAAAAATTGTCCACGTACCTTGAGTAAAATATTCTATCATTCAATACCGAAAAATCTGCCTTATTGTTATATTTCAAATAATAACAAAACCAACTAATCCAACACAAAGCTATGATCTATCAAAATGAAATCGTAATGCTCTTGATCTGTAGCATCGTACTTGCATTTTCTATTGCCTATGGGAGCAAACTCAACCTCTTTCCATATTGGGTCTATATGTACACCAGTTTTTTGTGCCTTTTGGCGGCATGTATTTGTACTGTGGTTGAAGGCTTTCTATTCCCTACCTTGTTTGACCTACTCGAACACTTATCCTATGCTGCCAGTTCGCTCTCTGTATTGATATGGACATGGAAGATCACCCAACAACCTCTAGTCGAAAAGAGTAAATGAGTATGAAAGAATTGATTGATGGCTTTTCCATAGTCTGCATACTATTTGCCACCATCCTTTTGCTTACCCAGCGCAGAAAAGTCAAGGAAGTACAACTGGTTCTTTTCTTTGGTTTGTTGGCTTTTCTACTGTTATATTATCTTTCGTTGTTCTCAGATTATGAAGAGGTCGAAGATATTTTGGGGGCACTCATTCCAGTGATTTTCGCCTTTGTATTCTACTCCATTATCCAAATCCAAAGCAATGCCCTAATTAAAGAGAACGAAGAACGTTTGCGTTTAGCGATAGATTCGACCAAAGTAGGGCTATGGGAACTGGACCTTATAAATTTAGAGTTTACTGTGAATGATTCTTGGTTTGAAATAATAGGTTATAAGGCTAGTGAACTGATTCCTATCAAAATTGAGGTTTGGGAAAAACTTATCCATCCATATGATCAACGAACCTCTCGAGAAGCTCTTAGAAGGCACACCGAAGGCAAAACACAGGTTTTGGAGGTAGTTCAGCGAATCAAACACAAAAATGGATCATGGGTTTGGGTACAAAACAGAGGGAAAATTGTCGAGTATGACAAAAATGGTCAAGCAATCCGAATGGCAGGTATTTTGATCGACATGACCACTCAAAAGGAATTAGAATTCAACCTCGAGTCTCAAATAGAGCAAAATGTAGATCTCAACAAGAATTTCAAGAAACAAGCCTCCAAATTGGCGGATCATGAAGCTAACTACAAAGTGTTATTTGAGTCCTCCAATGATGCCATCGTGATCTTCAAAGACAGAAAATTCCACGACAGCAACACCATGGCCTTCAAAATGTTCCAATGCCAGCCAGACTATTTGATCGGCAAAGAACCTCATGAGTATAGTCCAGAAATACAACCCGACGGTGTTCCTTCGACTCAAAAGGCACAAGAGATTTTCGCAGAGCTGGAAATGGGCAAATCACAGGTTTTTGACTGGCAGCATCTGCGTCCTACAGGAGAACCCTTTGACGTATCCGTCAGTATCAACCCGATCGTACTAGATGGTGAACAATACATCCAGTGTGTATTGCGTGATATCACAGAAAAAAAGAAAATAGCCAAGGAACTGGCCGACTATCGCCACAACCTAGAAGACTTGGTAGAAAAAAGAACTTCTGAACTGAGTACCTCCAATGCAGAGCTACTGAGCACCATGAAAAACCTCAAAGATGCACAATCTCAGCTGATCCAAAAAGAAAAAATGGCCTCTTTGGGGATTCTGACTGCAGGAGTCGCACATGAAATCAACAACCCTCTCAATTTCATACTAGGAGGCTATCGCGGATTAGAAAAAGTCCTCATGAATTCTGAAGAATTCAAGAATGACGATACGCTCATGAGATTGCTTGAGAGTATCAAAATCGGTGCTGATAGAGCTGTCAATATCGTCAAAGGCTTGAAACACTTTAGCCGTACCAAAGACACCTTTGACGAACCCTGTGAAATTCATGTAATCTTGGAAAACTGCATCCTGTTGCTAAAAAATGAACTAAAAGGAAAAATTGTTATCAAAAAAGAATACTGCGAACAAGATTTTGAACTGCGGGGTAATTCAGGAAAACTCCACCAGATATTTGTCAACATCCTCCACAATGCTATTCATGCCATGGAAAACGAAGGCGTTTTGATCATCAAGACTTCCAAAATAGCTCAGGAACTTTTGATCGAAATTTCAGACAATGGCATTGGGATCAGCAAAGAAAACCTAACAAAAATCACTGTCCCCTTCTTCACCACCAAAGAACAAGGTAAAGGCACTGGCCTTGGTCTTTCTTTGACTTATAATTTCATTGTCGAACACAAAGGAAAATTGGAGTTTGAATCAGAATTAGGCAAAGGCACCAAAGTGAGTGTGCTACTACCCTTGGCAACCAGTGCAAAACATTGAGTAGTTTGTATTGAGACAAAAAACTTCTCCTCTTGCATGCATTATGGCATTTTATAATCGAAAGCAGGTTAAAAGGAAAAACGAAATGAGGGCTTGACAATGAAATTGTAACTATCCGGAAGGGTCGTATCATTCAATCTCCATACAAAATCAATTCGAGCAATTTTGAATATATTTTCCAGACCAAAACCCACTTCATAATAAGGTTGGGTCAGGCGTGAAGTTTGGCTAGGCAATAAGTATTGATCTCCCTTGTTTAGATCAGACAATTGTCCCCAATAACCCTTCGCAAAAACAAAGCTTCGCCATTTGAGTCGATTGACCAAAGGGATACGATCCATGATCAATCCATCAAAATGCTGCTGGACGTTGGCAGTGACATAGCGATCCGCCACATACTCCAAATAATGCATCAGGTTGAATGCCATGTCATCATAGAGTACCAACTGGTTGCTAAATGGTGTATTCATAAACAAGTAAGGAACCGAACCTTCTGTCAACCCTGCTTCTACAGCATATTTGAAATAGCCCCACTTTCTCGTCCTCAGGTATTGACTCATCTGTCCTGTCAACTTATGATAGGTCACATCTGCCCCGAACTCCTGCCCAGAATACTGCCATTGCAGCGCTATATCTGGATAGCGCCTAAAAACCTTCTTGAGATCAGTTCTGGAATAAAAGTCTCCATTGATATCCTTGTTTTGGGAGTTGAATTTCACTGTTAAGTCTATGCCACTGGCAGTATAATTAGACTGTTCAATCAGCTGCCCTTCGTTTCGCTCCCTAAAACTAACTGTGTCGGTAGGGCTCAACTGGACACGAAAGTAGTTGGCTCGAGCGATCAAGCCTGTGCCCAGCACTCGCTCGAAATAGGCATCATATCGCTGCTCGTAAACACGAGACACCGAATTGCCAATCTGCACAAAAGACGTCAATACATGGTCGATCGGTAAGGCATTGATGCTACGGCCGAGTTGTATGATATCATCTTTGACACCAAGGCCCATTCTCATTTTATTGGCTTTGTCAAGACGCAGGGCAGTTTGCAGCCCATATTTCCACTTTTCATCTCTGAAACCATAGGCTCCATAGATGGAAGCAGACAGTGGGAAGCTCCAATTTTGGTGGGTTCTAAACCCAAATTTGAGACGAGAATCTTCTACATAGTTGTTGCTATAAAAAGTATAAAAGTCACCAATCTCAAATTTGTTCCATGGCACATATCCCGTCGCTATCCCCAAAGCGATGTTTTTTCGCAATATAAAATCCGGATCGGTTTCGAGCTGATCCACCATCTGTCGGATACCTTCCTCCTTGACATTGAGTGTATCTTGTCTGATACCTGCCCAGTAATTTTCGTCATGGTTCATTGCACCATCGGACTCCACGACCACAGCAACTCCTTCATAGATGGGTTTAAACGGCGCATCATTGATCACATAATGGCTGAAAGTGGCATTTTTCCTTCCAAAAAAACCTGTCAAATCTGACGAATTTTCAATCACGGTATAGTCCCCCAACACATATGAACTAGTCAACATCCAGTGCTGACCATCTACGTTTTGATACTGCTGCTCTACCAGATAGCTCCTCACAAAGTTGACATTGGCCATGATATCAAAGCGCAGCGAGATGGACTTGACCGCATAACTGGCTGAATCCACCTTCATCTCTCCCACAAAAGCCAGCTCCCGCTTCTGTTTGGGTTGGAAACTCAGCTGATACTCCTTACCGACGGCACTCATCGAGCTATCCAGATAATACTCATAGTGAAACTTGTAGTTGCTGTTGAGAGGACTCGGAAAGTTCTTGTCCAAGATCACGACAAAATCATCGTAGACGTTGGGGGTAAAATACAATTCCTCCACAAATTCCAAGATTTTAGGTCCTGGTAGACCCGTGACATTTTTGGCAAGAACCACACTTTTCTGCTTCTTGGGTGACTGTCGGTAGTAATGCTCAGACTGCTTCTCTACCAACAGTACAGGCAGGTAGCTGACCCCGTCAGAGGTCGTGTCCGTATTGTCCCAGATGTAATCAAAGGGCTTGAGGATGATGTTGTTCTTGACCTTTTCGGTCAGATGATTGAGATCAAAACGAATCTTGGCGTATTCCTCACAACTATAATTATCCAATTGGTCTGGATTATTTTGCTTCTTGCGCCGGACGATCTGATCCATCACTGCATAGGCAGGATTGACACCTGCCTTGACGACCAAATCGTCCATCATGCGTGATTCGGTCACCAATTGCACCTCTACCTCATCTCCATTCCTTACTTTGATCCGTTGAGTTAAAAAACCCAACGAAGTAATTACCAAAGTATCGGATGGCAAAGTATTGGCCTTGATATTCAATGAAAACTCACCGTCCATGTTCGTCGATGTACCGACTTGTGTGCCCTTCAAAAACACATGTGCAAATGGCACAGGCTCCAAACTACCCGCCTCCACAACCTTTCCCGTCAAGCCCATAGATTGACTCATGACAGGCAGAGCAGACCAGCAGATCAAAAGCACCATGACAATCCTACAATTAACGACGAAGTTCAAGCAGTTTATTGATTTTGAGACGCAACAAATGTAGTAGAAAAAGGAGGAAGAAAGAAGTCGGAAGTCTAAGGTCAAAAGTAAGAAGTCTAACCTATGATCACCCATGGTCTGTGTCACACAAACCATCATCATACCACGGAAGATAGACTCAACCATGGTCTGTGGCACACAGACCATCATTCCACAGTAGATAGGCTTGTGAGTCACAAACCTAGGAAGCTAGACTCCCATTACTTCATACTCTTTTTCTTTCAACTTTATACTTTAAACTTTGACCTCCTCCATTCACATCAATTAGTTTTGTCCTAAAACATCTGAAATGCTGATCAAACATCGAGTACAAGACTACTTCAACCTCTTCAAGCATACTGCGCTAGGTGTCAGTTTTCATACATGGATCAAAATCTTGATTCATCACAGGTTGGCCGTAGGTTGGCAGTTCATCCCCAAGGCACTGTTCATCACGATGACTTCTCTGGTCAATGCTCCATTTCAGTTGGTAGAATATTTCGTTTACCACAAGAAAATAAAATCTACTGCGGTAAAACGCCCCATTTTTATCCTTGGTCACCCACGCAGTGGCACTACCTACCTGCACTACCTCATCAGTGCTGACCCCAATTTCGCCTTTTGTACAACTTCCGATGCTTTGATTCCTCATCTGATCTTGACGACAGGCAAGATCACCGCAAAAATTCTAGACGCTTTCATGCCTGGCACCAGGCCGCAAGACAATGTAAAAGCAGGAGCCAAAATGCCCAAAGAAGAAGAGTTTGCCATGGCCAATATCAGTACCTCTTCCTTCATGCACGGTTTTTATTTTCCGCAGCATCTACAGCAGGTATTTGACCGTGACGTAGTTTTCGCATCGGGAGACCCAAAAGTCAAAACAATCTGGAAAAGAGACTTTCACTACTTTGTCCAAAAGCTGACCTACAAAAACAAAGGGAAACAATTGGTACTCAAGAGTCCCGCCAATACCGCTCGACTTCAAGAAATCTACGAACTGTATCCAGATGCATTATTCATTCATATCCATCGCGATCCTTATGAAGTCTTCCAGTCCAATGTCGTACTCTATGCCAAAGTACTACCTATCCTCAACCTACACAAAACCACCACAGAGGCCATCGAGACTTTCATCATTGACTCTTTTGCCCAACTCTACACCAAGTATCTAGAGGATATCAAGTTGATTCCGAACGGCCAAATCATCGAAGTAGATTATGCCAGCTTTGTGGCAAATTCAATGACGCAATTAGAGCTCATCTACCAACACCTAGGATTAGGAGACTTCCAACATGTAAAAGCTGCCTTGCAACAAGAGGTCAAACAATTTGATGGCTATCAGAAGAATAAACATGTCCAATTGCCCGAGGCTATCATCCAGCAAATCCATGACAAGTGGGGATTTTATATGGAGAGGTACGGGTATTGATGAAATGGTATTGAGTAGAGGGTATTGAGATATGAGACACAAATTGGAACGCTTTTACCTATTTTGGCACATTAGGTGGCTGCTTGTCCATCGATTGTCCCTTCACCATGGGCTGTGACACACAGACCACCAAATAAATGGCGCTAAAGCGAATAGAAAAACCTATTGATCACAGTCATTGCTCAACGTGGTGCAACGAGGATGTAGTGACAAGGAATGTTTGCAACGCGAGATTCACAAAGCGCAGCTACCTTGGTATGATTAAGGAGCTTACTTAGCACCGCCTTTTTGGCCCTTATTGTTTTCCTGTCTCACAATCTATTCAGGCTATTTTGAGCACAGGTCTGTGATTAATTATTAGCTTTGGTGTTGCAATGAACTTATCGTTTCTCTGATCATCAACAGCCACAACTGACACAAGCTTGACCGCACAGGACTTTTTCATAACACCCCTTTACCTCTTCTTCCTGCTGAGTCTGGCATATATCATCAGACCCATGGTCACCAATGCTGTCACTAAACGATACTTTCTCCCAGGTCTTCTGGCCAAGTTTGTAGGTGCCATTGCCTTGGGATTGATCTATCAACTGTACTATGGAGGTGGTGATACTTTCACCTACCATACCCATGGCAGCCGATGGATTTGGAAGGCATTCATGGACGATCCCATGGTCGGATTAGATTTGTTCTTTCAAAAAGCTGGCGACTTCAATGGAGAAACATTCCAGTACAGTTCGCGAATATGGATGTTTAGAGACAAGGCATCCATGGTGATTATCCGAATCACTGCCCTATTTGACCTCCTTACCTTCAGCACGTATTCAGCCACCGCTCTCTTTTTTGCCTCATTCGCCTTCAGTGGGCACTGGGCTATATACAGTGTCTTGCAAAAACTATATCCTAGCAAATCCAAACAACTTGCCCTTGCCATTTTATTTATCCCTTCCGTGATTTTTTGGGGGTCTGGGATTCTCAAAGACAGTGTAACATTGGCAGCTCTGTGTTGGATGACCTATTCCTTATTTCAAATCACTGTTTTCCACAGATTCAACTGGAAGAATCTTTTGATTTTGCTACTCATGGCGTGGATCATCTTTGCCATCAAGATTTATATCTTGCTTTGTTTCTTGGTAGGTGCGTCTCTGTTCATGTATATGTATTACATCTCTAAAATAAGGAATAGTCTCGTCAAAGCTATGGTCGCACCTCTACTGCTTACACTGTTCATAGGTGGCGGCTACTTTACAATGAATGAACTTTCTGAGGAAAATGAACGCTACTCTCTGGACAAAATAGGAGAAACTGCAATGATAACCGCCTACGACATTCGCTATGGCTGGGGAGCAAGGCATGGTGACAACTCTGGCTATACACTGGGCGAACTGGACGGCAGCATTGGCAGTTTGATCAAATTGGCACCACAAGGCATTATCGTCACCTTATTTCGTCCATGGCTATGGGAGGTCAAAAATCCACTCATGCTTTTGGCAGCTTTAGAAAGCTTGGGACTGCTCGTGCTTACATTGTATATCATCAAAGAGGTTCGTTGGTTATCTATACTGAGGACTTTACGACGACCTATACCACTATTTTGCCTCTGTTTTGCCTTGATGTTTGCCTTTGCTGTAGGTGTTAGCACTTACAATTTTGGCACATTGATGCGATACAAAATTCCTGTGATGCCTTTTTATACATTGGTATTGGTGCTAGCACAGCCTTCAAAACAAAAAAAAACGAATAGCTAAACCCATAGTATGCTTTTCAATTCTGCTCCATTCATTTTTTTTATCATCATAGTCTTTGGACTATTTGTCATCGTCAAACCCTACAGATGGGCGGTTCTATTAATTTCAAGCTATTTTTTTTATATGTCTTGGAAATGGGAATACGCCATGATCATATTTGTTTCCACCATCATTGATTACTTCTGCGCATTAAAAATCAAAAGTAGCGCAAGCTCCAAAAACAGAAAATTGTTTCTCGGGTTGAGTCTCTTCACCAATCTTTCGATACTATTCTTCTTCAAATATTTTGAATTTTTCATTCATTCTATTTCAGACATCTTTGGAGCACAACAAACTTTTTATGCGACATGGCTCTTGCCAGTTGGTATTTCATTTTACACTTTTCAAACCATGTCTTATACCATTGATGTTTATCATGGCGATGCACAAGAAGAAAGGCACTTTGGAAAATTCGCACTCTTTGTCATCTATTTCCCTCAGCTCGTAGCAGGACCAATCGAAAGAGCAGGGCATCTAATCAATCAACTAAAAAACCGTCTGCAATTCAAGTCCGAAAATCTCCTACCTGCTGCTAGATATTTTATTTTCGGCTTGTTCAAGAAGGTAGTGATTGCCGACCGAGTGGCCTTGTTAATAGATCCTATTTATAATCATCCATCAGAGCATGGTGGCTATCTATTGATAGCAGCTACTGTACTATTTGCATTTCAAATATATTGTGACTTCTCTGGCTATACAGATATGGCGATTGGGATCTCAAGGTTATTCAATGTCGAATTGATGAAAAACTTTGATACTCCCTATTTTGCTACTAGTGTGACAAGATTTTGGCGAAAATGGCACATTTCACTATCCTCTTGGTTCAAAGACTATATATACATTCCACTAGGAGGTAGTAAAGTAGTCAAATGGAGATGGGCTTATAATATCTTCATCACCTTCGTCATCAGTGGATTGTGGCATGGTGCCAATTGGACTTTTATAGTTTGGGGAGCCTATCATGGCCTTTGGCTGATTATCGAAAAATGGGGACCAAAACTCGTCCATACACCGGTTATCAGAATTCCTCTTACTTTTCTCATTGTCAACATTGGTTGGATGATTTTCCGAGCCAACCATATTTCGGATGTAGGACTCATTTTCAATCAGATTGCCTTTCATAGAGAAGACACAGAACAAATCATTGCTGACTTAACAGCCATCAACTTCAGCAAGTTAAACTTGCTCATTACCATCTATGCAATAGGTATTCTTCTCATCAAAGATTTATTTGATTCAAAAATCAAATCATGGAGAGCAGTGTTTTTCTATTTGGTCGTTTGTTTTAGTATTATTTGTTTTGGCATGAACGAGTCTCAGGCCTTTATTTACTTTCAGTTTTAAGGTATGCGAAAAACCTACGTCTTTGTTTTCGGTTTTCTCATTGTCAATCTACTCTTGTCTCAGGCGTATCTTCATATCATGAAGAGTAGCCAACTGCTCCACAGTGATGAGATCATGAAGAGTCTCAGTTCTGATATAGATTATCTAGTGATGGGGACGTCCCATAGTTTAGCTGTCCAAACTACCATATTTCCCAATTCATCGAATGTGGCGAGCTATGGAGAAGGCATTCACAACACTTACTACAAGCTCAACTATATCATCAACGAGCTATCTGTCAAACCATCAAAGGTTATTCTCTCCTGTGACTTAGGCATGTTAAAACATTCGGATATCGATCATCAGAACTACCAATTCTACTGGAATAGATATGAAAACCATGCGGAACTTCTTCATTTCGCCGAGCATCCGACAGAATTTATCATCAATAGAATTACAGACTATCTATTTCCATATAAAAATGGAGAAATTGAGGTCTTTGATTATTTCTTTGCTAAGAAGACCACAGTCAAAAATGCTGCCCTACGAAATCAGAATGAAATAAAAAAACTCTCAGTAGAAGAGAAAAAGGTCTTAGATTCAGCCTGTCAAAATCAGCAAATATCAGAGCTAGGTCAATATTACTTTGAACAGATAATTGAACTCTGTAGGTTACATGATATTGAATTAATCTTGATACGCTTTCCAGTCACTCCCCACTACTACTACCAACATTCAACTTGTTTTGATCCTGAACTGTATTATGACACGCTGACAAAGACTTTTATCAGAAGCGATGATCAGATTAAACTGTATGATTTTCACAATATTTATGATGAATCAGCCTTTGCAGATCCAGATCATCTCAAGGGCGGTAAAATAAGGGATAATTTAACAAGGCTGATTTTGGATGAACTTGAGAAGAAGAATTGACTTGCAATATAATCCTACTGTTAGTCCTGTACGTGATCGTATATTACCAAGCCATGAACTTATATTTGTCATTCATTATTTTAGCATATAGATATCTTCTCTTGCCAATAGGTACTTGTAATACTTAATTCATGTACAAAATCAATCACACATCTGAAGTAATAAACATTGAGTAGCCTAAAAAAAATAGCTCACGGCGTAATTCGCTCTGGCCTATACACTTATATAATCTTTGTTCTCCGCTTTTTGGTGACTCTTGTACTTTCTCGGTTTCTTTCTCCCTCAGAATATGCTGTCATCATCGTTTTACAAATATTTACTGGAATCATTTTAGTGTTTCAGTATGCGGGGATTCCTAGCATCATTGTCAAACAGCAGAACAATGATGATACCTTTAACAATACTTGGCATACCATGAGTTTGTTCATTGGAATTGTTCAATTTGGCATAATAGCATTGATTGCCTTTCCTGCAGCAATGTTCTATTCAGAGATTCCTTTGTTCATACCACTATTACTGAGTTCTGTTAATTTCATCATCACTTCGTTAGGACTCGTCCCACAAGCCATTTTAAGAAAAGAACTCAAGTTCGATCAATTAGGTATATACCAACTATACTCCTTTATTCCCAGTGCTCTTTTGGCAATTTTAATGGCCTATACAGGCTTTTCATTTTGGTCAATTATTTGTCAAGAGATTCTGCTTAATTTAATTATGACATGTATTCTGTTATTCAAGACTCGTGTTAAACTCCTTCCTTTTCGGACGATCAGTATCAGAGAAAATTATAAGAAGCAAAAGAAAACGCTTTCCAATTTGTTTTCATTTAGCATTATAAATTACTTTTCTAGAAACTCCGACAACATCATTATAGGAAAAATATACTCGCAAATGGAACTTGGGCTTTATAACAGGGCATATAGTTTACTATATATGATTATACAGTTAATCCCTGCTATCATAAACAAGGTAGCCTTTCCTAACTTCTCAAAAAGTAATGACATTTATTCGATCAGAAGCAACATCCATCGATTACAAGTATTGGTTGTAGCTATTTGTTTCCCACTAAGTATTCCTTTTATACTGTTCGGAAGGGAAGTTGCATTATTTCTATGGGGAGCTGAATGGTCAGAAGTTGGGATTTACTTACCCTATTTTGGCGTATTAATGCTTAGTCAAGTACAAACTTTCTTCGTAGTAGAATTCCTAATTCTATTCAAAATGCAAAAATTAATTACTCCCTTAGGAGTAACAATTGTAATTTTAAATATAGGTTCGGTTATAATTGGTACATTCTTTAGTGTAGAAATAATTGCCTTTTTACTTACTTTATCAAATACGTTGATACTATGGCCACTGATCATTTACTTCATCTATTACAAAGTATTTAAATTAAAGCCATTTTCTATCCTATTTGATTATTTTACCATGGTGGTTACGTGTGTTTCAATGACTTTTTCGATCCTATTCAACTATGACACACTCCTTTATTCATCATTAATTGGATTAGGCACTTCATTGATATTCTCAAACAGAATAAATTTGGTCTCACTTCTACGTTACTTAACAATAACTAACAAATAAATGCAGGTAGTAATCTTCGCAGGCGGTTTAGGCTCACGTATCTCAGAGGAATCCCACCTCAAACCAAAGCCTATGATTGAGATCGGTGGCAAACCCATTCTCTGGCACATCATGAAAAGTTATGCACATTATGGATTCAATGAATTCATCATTTGTCTGGGCTACAAAGGCTATGTGATCAAAGAGTACTTTATGAATTATTTCATTCACAATGCTGACATCACAGTGGACCTGTCTGACAACAGTACGACCATACACAAAGACCATTCTGAAAATTTTAAAATAACCCTGATAGACACGGGACATGACACCAAAACAGCAGGTAGACTCAAGAGAATAGCACCATATATCAAAGAGGATCAATTCATGCTCACTTATGGAGATGGGGTCAGTGATATCAACATTCATGACTTGGTGCAATTTCACCAAAAGCATGATAAAATCGCAACCGTATCTACGATCCAGCCTGCAGGTAAATTCGGAGTGATCGAGATGGATGAAAACGGCGAAGTACATGGGTTCACAGAAAAACCTAATAGTGGTGGATCGTGGATCAATGGAGGGTTCTTTGTACTCAACAAAGAAGTATTCAAATACCTCGACGGTGACATGGACGACACCATGTGGGAAGAAGACCCCATGAAAAACTTGGTAAAAGACCAACAACTGGTTGCGTACAAACACCATGGCTTTTGGAAGTCCATGGATATTCTACGAGACAAGGTAGAGCTGGAGGCGATGTGGAAAAAAGAACCAAAATGGAAGTCATGGCAATAGAAGGACAATACAATTCTAGAATAGATAAAGTAGATCGTGCCAAACCAAAATTGTCCAACTCACGCTATGTTCATCTAAAATCTCTCAACCGTCTAATAAACCATGTCATTGACAAGTATATAAAGACTGGAACTAAAGTCGTATTAGCCGACTTTGGTTGTGGAGAACTCCCATACCACCATATACTCTCGCCCTATTGTCAAGAATACTTGGCCATTGACATCCCTGGCAACCCAAAAGCCAACAGAATAGTAGACCTTGATACCAACAAGTGCAACATTGACGAAGCTAGCTGCGATATCGTATGGTCCATACAGGTATTAGAACATGTCAGCGATTATAACAAATATCTGCTGGAGGCTCATCGCATGTTAAAAAACGAAGGACATATCATTGCCTCTACCCATGGTCAGTGGAAGTATCACCCTGACCCAATTGATTATTGGCGATGGACTTCTGCAGGTCTAAAAAAAACATTTGAAAACAACGGATTTGAAATCGTAGAATTCAAAGGCTCATTGAGCTTCTTGACCACTACCATTCATTTGTGGCAAGATGCTGTTTTATTATCCTTCCCTTTTGCCAAAGTATGGAAGACGCCATTTTGCATATTCGCACAAATGATCATGGTATGTACCGAACGTTTTTCTAAGTGGTCTAAAACATTAGACGCGCACAGAAATCTGGATTCTGACGTTTATTTTGTAATCGCTCGTAAAAAATGAAATTACTCAACACATTCAAAGGCAAAAAAATCTTCCTTACAGGACATACAGGTTTCAAAGGCAGTTGGATGCTCGTATTGCTCCACCACCTAGGCGCACAGGTAAAAGGCTATGCACTGGAGGCAGAGCAAACCAGCCTCTATCGTCAAATTGATGGCGATCTAATGTGTGATTCAGTAATCGCTGATTTGAGGGATGCTGATCGCTTAAATACCGAAATCAAACAATTCTCTCCAGATTTTGTGTTTCACTTTGCAGCTCAGCCTTTGGTGATTGATTCGTACAATGACCCCAAATATACTTTTGATGTCAATATCGGAGGAACTGTCAACGTGCTAGAAGCTTTCAGGAAACTTGACCATCCATGTAGCCTATTGGCCATCACCACAGACAAAGTCTACAAAAACAAGGAATCATCTATTCCCTATCAAGAAAGTGACGAGCTGGGAGGTCATGATCCCTATAGTGCCAGCAAAGCAGCCATGGAAATCGTGTTACAATCCTACATCAATAGCTTTGGTCTCAATGGTCAAAATCAGAAAACCTCTGTGATTGGCAGAGCTGGCAATGTGATTGGTGGGGGGGATTGGGCCACCAACCGAATTGTTCCAGACATAGCTAGGTCTCTGCTCAAAAACGAGACCTTGGTTCTCAGAAATCCTCATGCGATTCGACCATGGCAACATGTATTGGATGCATTGATGGGCTACTTATTAGCTATCGCTCAATCTCACATCAGCGAAAACTACATATACAATTTTGGCCCAGATACAGAGGAAAAAATCAATGTAGAAGACCTTACCAAAATAGCCATGAAAGTCACGGGAAGAGGAAATTATACCATTGATCAAAATCTAACAGCACTTAAAGAAACGGGGCAGCTATTGCTAGACAGCAACAGAGCCAAAAAAGAACTTGGCTGGCGACCCGTTTGGAACGGGCAAGAGGCCATCAGTCAAGCTATGAATTGGTATTTGCGTTATGAGGGTGGTGAAGAACCTCTCCATATTTGTCAAACCAATATCTCTAACTATTTGGAATCTGCAAAAAACCAATATGTCTAAAATAGCAATCATTGGCTCCTCTTCCTTTCTAGCCAAGTCTTTGGTCAAATGCCTTACAAATCGTGATCACAAGCTATATGGCCGTCAAGAAGCTTCGTGCTATAGTTTCCCTAGCATCAGTTTCTTATCTGGATTTGACATACAGCAGATTTTATCCAGTGAAGTCATCTATTATTGTGCGGGTCAAGGTATTCAACCCAAAAACTCAGACGACGTATCTCTGATCTATGAGCTCAATACTTTTGAACCCATTCGTTTGATCAACGCTCTCATTGGACTCGGTTATACAGGAAAAATAGTGACCTTTGGTTCCTATTTCGAGTTTGGCAATTCTCAGAATAATGTCCCCTTTGATGAAAACCTATTCATTAATAATACCAATCCAAAACCCAACAACTACTGTATCTCCAAATCTTTGTTGACCACCTTCGTTGACACGCAAATAGCAAACGGTCATCAACAACTACTTCATTTTGTACTACCCAACATCTACGGTGCAGGAGAAAACAAACACCGTTTGTTTCCCTACATAGTCGATTGTATAGCCCACCAACAGCACATGACATTCAGTGCTGGTACACAGACACGACAGTTTGTACATGTCGATGATGTAGCAGAGATCGTGACCGACAGGCAAATACAATCCCACTCAGGCATTTACCATCTTGGTGGGACGACCCAAACACTAAAGGAAGTAATTTCTGAAGCCATCCATGCATTGACACATGGGGCATTTGAGGATTTTGAATTCACAAACATGGAAAGAAGAGACACTAGCATGCAATACCTCGCTATGGATGACACCAAAGCCCGGACTGATCTGGGTTGGAATCCCAACCGAGAGATTAAAAATGAAATCTTGAAATACAAATGAAAATTCTGAAAGAATTGCCGGGTGGCATTTTACTGATAGAGTCGCCACGCTTTCAAGACGAAAGAGGTGGATTCATGAAGTTGTTTAACCATGACACTCCATTACACAAATACGCGATCGCACAGGTCAATTATGTTCAAAATCGCGAATCGGGAATACTAAGAGGACTCCATTTTCAAAAAGGAGGGTTTGCAGAATCCAAGTTCTTTAGAGTACTCACTGGTCAAATCAATTTGGTCTACTTGGACGTCAATCCTGAGAGTACAACTTATCAACTTTCTGGTTCATATATTCTAGATCAAGCACAGCTGGGATTATTAATACCTGAAGGGTTTGCTACTGGATATGAGGTACTGACTCCCCATACAGATGTCCTCTATTATTCCAACAAGGATTATCATCCAGAAGCAGAAGGTGGTGTCAACTGGCAGCACCCATTGGTTGTCAATCATTGGAAAACCAATATGCCCATCGTATCAGAAAAAGACAAAAACTGGCCCCTATGAATCGCATAATAGACATCCTCATTCCCACTTACAACCGATGTGAGTTTTTGGCTAAAAACATCCAATTACTTGTCCAACAGATATCAGAAGCCAACCTACAAGACCAAGTAGCCATCTGTGTTTCTGACAATTGCTCTAGTGACCATACACAAGCGACAGTCCAAGAACTCATCCAAGCAAATCCCACGATCAGTATCTACTACCATAGACAAAATACCAACATAGGTTTAGAACCCAATGTAGTAGACCTAAT
Organism: Reichenbachiella agarivorans; assembly: GCF_025502585.1. Taxonomy (NCBI): domain Bacteria; kingdom Pseudomonadati; phylum Bacteroidota; class Cytophagia; order Cytophagales; family Reichenbachiellaceae; genus Reichenbachiella; species Reichenbachiella agarivorans. The sequence goes on from NZ_CP106679.1 coordinate 764,972, forward strand.
GGGACGGGCAGTGAGTCCATACGTGATGTGGATTGGTGATGATGATTACATAGCTGATGGCTATTTGGCCTACTGTGTAGCACAGATTCAAGAACAAAACATAGGATGCATTATTCCAGGCTTAAAAAATTTGAATGCAGATGGCACAGTGGTCGATGCTAGAAATGAATCCTTTGCATCCAAGACATATGAGCCAGGCTATGAGACAATGTGGGCCATTTCTCATTTGGCTCACCAAATGTCTGGAATACTCTTGACTAGAGATAGTCTTTTAGAAAGCTACCTAGACAAACCAGCCTATCGCAATCCATATTTGTTCATATTTTGGACAGCTGACTGCTTGTTTCGTTTGGGCGGTATTTACGCTCCCATATACAAAACGGGCATTACTACTTTCAATGCGAAAGATTGGGGATACAACCAAGTGGGACTTTTGGATGAGGTTTTCAAATCATACTACTATTTCGAAAGCAAAGTGAGTCCCATACAACTCAGAGAGCTCCTCCTTCGCTTTTCAAAAATGCACTCGTATCGTTATAACATCAGAAAGTACGAACCTTTGAAATTGCTAAAGAAGTATAAAATCCTATGCTCCACCCTCCCAATACAGTTGCGGGGGTTTAATTATCATTTAGCCTTGCATTTAATCAAAGACTATGCTAAGAGTTGGCTATAACTGCTACCAATAACATGTGCAAAATAGTTTCAGAACGTCTCCATTCAGCTCCTGTGGAGTGTAAACTCAGGCTATTAATACACATCAATTACACAAAACATACTTGAAAATTTTCATTTCTCCTCATCCTTTCTTAGTTTAGAAATAGCAGACCATTGAGACTAACCCCCTATTAAAACCAACTATACGATGAAATGCCAACCCCAACCCACCCCTCTGACAGACTGCTCGTCTGTACAGTCAAATATCAAAAATACAGTATGCCATCTCTCCCTTAGAAAAGGGATAAATGCGACCCCAATATTATTCATTACTGGCTAGCAATCACGCTACACCCTAGGCAAATAGCAAAACACTGTAGAGAAACAACACAACACCCGCTAGAAATGGCTCGTCACCGTTGATGAATGATTTTTTGGAGGGGAAATATGATTTTCTCGTGGTACTGAGTCATTTCCTTAGGGTGCTAAGCCATATGATAGAGGGTGCGAATGATTCCTTTATGGTGACGAACCATTTCTTCATGGTACTGAGCCATTTTATCACCGTCCTCTGTCATTTCCCCACAGTACTCAATAGTCCTATCATGGGATATGCTTAATTAATTATCAAATATATTTTTTCACCTAAAACAATCTAACATGAACAATCAAACAATTGATGCGCAACTGCTACAAGCAGAAGTAGCCATTCACAACGCTACTACCAACGATGCTGTCAAAAGTGCAATGGCGCTATACGGCTATGACACTACGAAAGTAGCGGAGAATCAAGCTTTGCTTGATCAAGGAAAAACACTCCACACCAAGCAAAAGAAAGAGTATGGTGAACAGTATTCGGCCACCGATGCACTTTCCAAATCAATGAAAACAGCAGACAAATGGTACATAAAGCATGTCAAAATTGCGAGGATAGCACTCAAAAACGAGCGTGGGATCTGGCAATCACTCCAAATCAATGGAAGACGCAAAAAAAGTCAGTCAGGCTGGGTCAGTCAAGCCACGGTATTTTACCTGAATGCGTTGAGCAACCCTGATGTCCTCACGGCTATGAACCAATTCGGGGTGAGCCAAGAGGTACTAGCGAGCACACAATTACTGGTGCAAGATGTCGCCAACAAGCTGTCTATTCAACTCAAAGAAACGGGAGAAGCCCAAGACGCCACCATCAAAAGGGATGAAGCACTAGACCTACTGATGGATTGGATGAGTGATTTCAAAGCCATTGCCCGCATTGCTCTTGAGGATGATGCACAATTGCTGGAGATGCTCGGTATCGTTAAAGCAGCAGCCTAATCAACAAGCCCTGACAGGTTTCAAAAACCTGTCAGGGCTTTTTTGGTCACATGAAAGAGTTGAGATCTGCATCAATTGTGCTTAATAGGATGAAGGGGCGTAGCCCTGATATCTTCGTAGTATTTGTGCGATAATGAGTCTTGAGGGACGTTAGTCCTGACATCTTAGATGGAAAAGGCTAATGGGGCACACACCGTGCCGAGGCAGACATTTTTTTAGATGTCAGGGCTAGCGCCCCTTTTGTGTAGCAGACTCTTTTTATCTACGAAGATGCCAGAGCTACGCTCCTTTTCTTGTACTATCCCCCAGCTTCTCATTATCTTGCCACCTGATGAATCTCATAGACAAAAACATACTACTGATCTCCCCCGAACCTTGGGATCATATCTTTGTTTCCAAGCATCACTATGCACGGCACTTGGCGGAGCGGGGCAACCGAGTAGTGTTTGCCAACCCACCTCAAGACAAATGGAGTGTCCACTCTACGGGCATTGACAACTTGAAAGTGCTGAATTACCCCAAATTTCTCAAAGGGTTAAGGAAACTGCCTTCTTTTGTCTCACGAAGACTGATCAAACACAAACTTCAACAAATAGAAAAGCACTGTGGGCTCACGTTTGACATCATCTGGTCCTTTGACAATTCGGTATTCTTCGACTTTACCCTGCTAGACACCTACAACATCTCGCACATCGTCGATTTGAATCAGGATTTTGAAACCAAAAAAGCTGCTCAAACAGCCGATATTTGCTTTTATACCACCCAACATATCGGAGACCGTCTTTTGCATTTCAACACCAACGCCCATTTCATCAATCATGGCTATAATGCCAAACCCTCATCCAATCCTAAAATCCTACCAGGTGAACACTCCACCAAAGTGCTCTATGCAGGGAATCTCAATATGCCGTATTTGGATTGGCAACATATGCAAGATGCTATTCTCAAAAACCCAGAAGCAGACTTCATCTTTTTGGGGCCACTAGACAAAGAACAAATTAATCAGAACCCAACATGGCAATCCTTGACGGAGTTATTCCATCACGATAGAGTCTTTTTTTTGGGAAAAGTCCTGGCAGACGAACTTCCCTCATACTATGCTGCAGCAGACATCTTGACCATCTGCTACCAAGACAAACACCACGAAGATCAAGCCAACCCTCACAAAATGATGGAGTACCTAGGTACAGGCAAAATGATCGCCGCAACCTACACAGGGACTTTTGCCCAATACAAGTCTCCAATCATTGCCATGTGTACACAAAATGCGAGCTTTGCCGAGCAAATCCGCAAATGCATCACCCATATCAAGGAATGGAACGATCAGTCATGGCAACAAAAACGCAAAGCCATCGCCCAAGACAACAGCTACAATCGGCAAATCGAGCGCATAGAAAACAAAATTAGCAACCATGCCTGAACTCGTGTCCATCATCATGCCTGTCTACAATGCGGAGAAGTATGTCGCAGAAGCCATCGAGTCAGTATTGGCACAAAGTCATACGAACTGGGAACTGCTCGTGATCAATGACGGCAGTACAGATCGCTCTGCCGAGATAATCCAACGCTACGACGACCCCCGCATACACTTTGTAACACAAGCAAACCAAGGTGTCAGTGCCGCTCGCAACGTAGGTCTAAAACTGATGACGGGAGATTACTTTTGTTTTTTGGATGGAGATGATAGAATGACGACTGAGGGATTATCTAGCCGCTTAGCCGTTTTCGAAGGTGAGCCTGCGTTGAGTTTCGTTGATGGTGCTGTGACTTACTTCGATCAGTATGGCATCATCAAAAACAAAGGATATGTTCCTACATTTCATGGATTGGTCTTTGATAGATTGTTGAGACTCGACAATTCTTGTTTCTTTGGCAATACATGGATGATAAAAAGAACCGAACTTGTATATCAATTCGACACTGACATGACTCATTCGGAAGATTTGTGGTTTTATATCCAACTAGCCAAAGGCAAATCTTATCACTGTACAAATCAAGTCATACTTGAATACAGACAATCCAATACATCCGCGATGAAAAATCTCCAAGGACTAGAAAAGGGCTATCGAGATGTAATCAAGAAAACAAGGATGATGAATTTGGCAAGTGGGTCACAGATTTTCTATCTACGATCAAGAATTTGTAGAATCATGTTCCTTTCCTACCTTTTTGATGGCAAAAAACTGGCATCAGCACTAGTATGTCCGTTTAGAATATTTACAGCATGAAACAACCTATCCCTATATTGGTATTCATCTACAACAGCTACAGGGACCCCTTGTTTCAAAACCTGCTATTGCGCTACATCAAAACCTTGAGCGAAAACGGCTGTTACAGGTTTGACCTAATCACTTTCGAACAGCCCGAATATGCACTGACTGCCGAAGAAACACAACAAGAAAAGAAAGAACTAGAGGATTACAACATCTACTGGCACCCTAGGAAATTCCACACGGGACGATTTCTACTGATCAAAAAGGCCATTGACGTGATTACTACTTTCTTTCTTGTGTTCAGTATAAAGTTAAAATACAAGACTCAATACATTTTTGCATTTGCCAATGTGGCAGCAGCCATTTCAGTAATATTCACTCGTTTGCTCAATCTCAAACTGGTGATCTATAGTTATGAACCTCATAGTGATTTCATGGTCGAACTCGGACTATGGCAAAAGAGTAGTTGGAACTATCTAATCCTCAATAGTTTAGAAAAAATGGCTGCTCGACATGCCAGCGACATCATGACAGGCACTATTCACATGGTCGAAAAATTGAAAGCTGAAGGGATAAAAGCCAAAGTATATCGCGCTCCCACCGCTGTAGATTCTGGGACTTTTTATTTCAAGCCCGAAGCAAGGTACGAATTGAGAAAATCCCTAGACGTACATGACAAGACTGTATATATATACCCAGGCAAACTAGGCGGCCTCTATTATGAAAGGGAAATCATCAACCTATTCGCAGCACTCTATGCTCATGACGACCATGCCTTCTTTTTGATAGCGACAAACTACGATCATGACAAGATTGTCACATGGATGAAAGAAGAAAACATTCCTCAAAGTGCTTATCATTTGAGACCGTTTATTCCGTCCAGCCAAATGCCCGACTATCTCAGCGCAGCTGATATGGGCATAGTGGCAATCCCACCTACTCCCTCCCAAAAATTTAGGTCTCCCACAAAAGTCGCCGAATACTTGCTTTGCGGGTTGCCATACATTGTTTGCAAGGGTATCTCAGAAGACGATACAATAGCAAAAGAACACAAAGTTGGTATAGTTTTAAATCAATATTCTAAAAACAATGCGGTATCTGACATGACAAGAATATCTGCATTGTTACTGGTAGATAAATCCGTGATGCAACAAAGGTGTATCAACATTGGGTTGACATATAGATCGTATCAAAATATTATCAATGTACTTTATAATATCTTTGTATGATAAAGTACATAACCTACATGAAAGCAACCTTCTATAGTTAGAGATATATTGAGCTTGCCTAAAGAATCGTAAATCAAACAAATTCTAAAATTGAATAGAATCGCTAAGAGAATCAAACTTGAGATAAAACTCTTACTTCTCAATATTATCAAACACTTCAAGTCTTTTCCTCGTGAAAACTCTATCCTTATTTTCAGTGATCCAAGAGGAGGAAGTACATGGTTAGCAGAACTCCTCAATCATATCCCCAATTCTATTATCTATTGGGAACCACTAGCTCCGAATCACAACAAATACATTCGTAAAATAAACTTTGGATGGAGACAACACATTCCTGAAAATGCAAATTGGCAAAAGGCAAACAATGCATTTGATAAAATATTACAACTAAACCCTCTCAATGAGTGGACTACCAAGAGATTCAACGTCTCCAACTACGTAGATTGTAAAATACCTATCATTAAATTTTGTAGAGGAAACCATTTGATACATTGGTTGTGCAACCAATATCAGTTCAAGTACAAACCGATTGTGTTATTGAGGCATCCTTTTGCAGTAGTAGCTTCTCAACTAAAACAAGGGGGATGGGATTATACATTTGATGGCTTCACCATACCAAATATGTCTCACAACGATACTTATCTCAAAAACAAAGAGTTTTTAGAATCCTTACAATCAAAAGAAGAGAGCCTAGTCGCAATTTGGTGCATTACCAATAGAGAATTACAACTACCCAATAGCAAATGGATCCTCTGCTTTTATGAAGATCTACTATTGAATACCAGCGAAGCAATCGAAGATATTTTAAAAGAATGGAAAATAGAAATGCCAAAAAACCTATACGGCAATCTACATAAAGCGAGTTTTACGACTGTAGACCTGGCAGAAGACAGTTCTCAGAAACAATTAGCAAAGTGGCACCATTATTTTAATGATGAAATGCAGTTGAAATTACAACGCGTTTTAAACCACTTTGAGATCAATATTTACTCTAAAGATTCGTTGTATCCCATTAACAGATACAAGAATGTATAAGTTATTCGCAATTTTTTCTATAATTATTTTAGGGTTGTGTAGCACTAATAGTTACTCACAGTGTCCGATTGCCGATTTCTCCGTTTCATCAAACATTTGTAAAGAAGAATCCTTTACTCCTACAAACAATTCCATAAATTCAAATAGTTCATATTGGACATTATGTGAAGATCAACTATCAGCATCCCTTTTAACTCCAGAAGAAGTTTATATCTCATCTAATTTAGCTTTTGTTTATGACTTTGACTTTGTTGACCATAACCGTATTTTGGCAATTAGAAACAACGGGGTTCCTTATGTCTTGACACTAGACGATAATTTAGCAACCCTCGAGAACATCACCATACTAGCAGATGGAGAAAGTTTCAGCAATCTTCCTAGAGATGTTGAGACCATTTGGATGGGTACCGACCTTATTGCTCTATTCACAAACTCCTCGGGCTCAACAAACATTACTAGAGCTATTTGGTCCAATGGAGACCTGACTCAAGAACCTGCCTATGATTTAATAACTGGTATGACGACAATTTCACAAACCAATGGACTCGATATCATTCAAGAGGGAAACAACTATTACGCATTGGTGGGGAAAAATTCGTCCAACCTATTATCTATACTCAACTTTGGGAATGATATGACCAGCGTACCTTCTGTGAGTAGTTTCAATATTTCAGGAATCTCCAATATAAATGGAATAAGCCTTCAAAAAGAATGCAATACTTGGGTAGGTCTTGTCACTTCAAGAAGTAGTAATAAGTTAGTCAAACTTACATGGAATAGTGGACTTGCCAACACCCCCACTGTACAAGAGATAACTGTATCAAGTATTGATTGGAGTGCCCCAACGAAAGTAAAGCTAGTTGTTGATCAAGGATATTATTATGCCTTTGTTCAGCTTGACAACAGTGACATTTTCCGTTTTGACTTTGGTTACTCCATGACAGCCTCACCTACCATCTCACAGTTGACAGGACTCTCTTCAGGAGGGTATGGAATTGATATAACTCAAAATTCTAATAAGCAATGGAGATTATTTAGCATCGACTATTCTAGCGATGAAGGCCTATATGCTGTAGGCTTTGAAAGCACTTGTGATCGCAACCTACTGACATCTATTGAAGACAGTCCTACTTTTTCGCTTGAGACATCTGGCATCTATGAACTTAAACTAGTTTCGTTTGATGAAAATGGAAATTTCAATACTTCCAGTGATTTCATTACGGTATCGAATGATACCGCCCCTACCATCTCTTTCTCCTCATCAGACAATGAATGTATAGGGCAATCCAATACATTCGCTCCAATAGATGCAGGTGGACTCTCATATGAATGGAGTTTTGACGGTGGGAATACTGTGGGTAGTACTGACTCTAATCCTACACATACTTTTTCGCAAGTAGGGGACAGTATCGTCACACTCACCGTTACCGATGGCACTTGCTCCAATTTTGTGCAAGACACCATCAGCATCTACCCTGTCCCTCCTACGCCAAGTTTTACCCCGAGCGCTGCACCCTACTGTACCAATGCAGAAATCATATACACCAACAGCTCAGACGAGACCGGCTATGAAGGAGCCACGCTGAGCTATCTCTGGGACTATGGAGATGGCAACAGCGAGACACAAAAGGATGGCAGCAATGTGTATGTTGCCGATGGTGACTACACCATCGAGCTCACCATGTCCATCCCTGGCTGTTCCACTTCGCATACTGATGATATACAGATCATAGCAGGCCCTGCAGCTGATTTTGTGATGGACAAGGATTGCTTTGGAGAGACGACGGAGTTCACCAATGTAACCATTGGGACTAACCTCATCAATCCTGCCTGGGATTTCGGAGATGGATTGGGTTCGGCTACAGTCCTCAACCCTAGCTATACTTATGGCTCGACAGGGGAATTTGATGTGACACTAGCCATGGAAAACAGCGATGGTTGTCACAGCGAGATCACTCGTACCATCCGAATCAATGGCACTCCAGAAGTCGCCTTTGTCAATACGCCTGGTTGTCAAGGGCAAGAGGTACAATTCACAGACGAATCCACACCTGGCGATGTACTCAACAACCTACAAAGCTGGGTATGGGACTTTGATGGATTGGGAGATTCTGGAGCGCAAAATCCAAGTTTTGCCTTTGACGAAATGCGCACCTACCAAGTCTCTCTGACCGTCACCAACACGGGCAATTGCAGTAACACAGCCACACAGGCAGTCATCATACGTCCCACACCCCTCGCGGACTTCAACATCGACCTAGGCTGTATCTCCACCGCTACCGAGTTTGTAGACATGAGCCAGAGCCAAGATGACAACCAAATATCCTCATGGTATTGGGTAATCAATGGTCAAGAGTACTTTACACAGGATGTCTCCAAAACCTTCTCTACCGCAGGCACTTACCAGGCAACGCTCTCCGTGACTCCAACCAATCTCTGCGTAGCGGTGGTAGAAAAAGAATTTACGGTTTTCAACAAACCAATCGCGGCATTTAGTGAGGTCAACAATTGTGACAATGAAACAACCATCTTTACAGACCAAACCCTATCAGAAGGTCCTGCCATCGTATCCAGAGTGTGGGACTTTGATGGCAAAGGAAGTTCAAATGGTACACAGACCGCATTTGACTTTGGTACAGCAGACGACTATGATGTAAGCCTCCGAGTCACGGACGAATTGGGATGTATCAGTACTACCAGCCAGACGGTCACCATTCATTCGTCACCCACTGCAGCCTTTGAGGTTTCCAATGAATTTGGAGGAGCTCCCTTGACAGTAGATTACATCAACAATTCTAACAACGGACTGACCTATCTTTGGGATTTTGGAATTGCTAATCACACGAGCCAAGAGGAAAACCCCTCCTACACATACACCGAAATCGGTGACTATGTCACTCAACTCATTGCCTACAATGAGTTTTGCAGTGACTCTGCCTACATCGACATTTTGGTCGCTGACCCTTTGTTGGACTTGCAATTGACCAAAATAGAAACCAAAGCAACAGGCAACACGGTTCAAATATGGCTCACAGCCTACAATGGCAGCACCTTCAATCTGGATGGCTTTGATATCCAGATTGATTTTGAAAGTCAAAATTCTATCTTTGAATCCTACGATGAGCTCTTGCCAAGAGACCGCACAGTGACTTTCCCTTTGAGTTTTCACCTCCCTGCTGAAGACAACAATGTGGACTACCTCTGTGTTACCCTGCGAGACAGAGAACCCTCGCTGACCGATTTGGATTTGCTCAACAACAAGGGCTGTGTCAACTTTGAACAGGATCTCGTCATCCAAAAACCCTACCCCAACCCTGTACCAGCAGGTAACGACCTGCTGTACATCCAAGCCATATTGCCAAGCAAATCACCAGTCCAGCTCTATATGATCAGTGCCACTGGCAGTATTTTGTACTCGGAGACCTACACTGAGATCAGCAGTGGGCTCAATACATTTGTGATCGATACACATGATACCAAGGGAGGCATGTATTTCGTCAAAATAGTCTATGGAGGTAAAGAAAAAACCCAAAAGGTGATTAAGTTGTAGATCGTTGACTAGTTAGCTGGTTGGCTGGTTTTCTGGTTAGCTGGTAAACCGATTCTTGATAAGTCGCTCTGAGTACCTCTTAGGGTCAATATGCAGCCTCGACCATAAAAAATTTTCTACTGATAAATCAAACTATCAGAAGAATCTCGTATATTATATTCCGTTCATTACATTTGCATAAAATAATATTCCGACAACCCGACTAAACTTACCCATAGACTGAACAACACCATGAAAGGAAATCTCAAAATTGACAAAATCGACAAAAAAATTCTTGCCATCCTCCAATCCAACGGAAAAATCACCAACGCCAAGCTCTCTGAGGAGATAGGTCTCTCACCAGCTCCCACACTCGAACGAGTCAAAAAACTAGAGCAATCAGGTGTGATCAAAAGCTACCATGCAGAACTCAACTCCGAGATGCTAGGTTTAGGAGTCAATACATTCGTACAGGTCACACTCAAGGGACACAACAAACAAAACATTGATTCTTTCCTTTCCAAAATCAATGAAATAGAAGAGGTGGTAGAATGTCACCACATCACAGGATCGGGAGATTTCATCCTCAAAGTCATGGCACAAGACATCGCATCTTATCAATTGCTGATGCTCGAAAAAGTCTCTGACATAGATACCGTAGATAGCTTGCAGTCTATGGTAATTTTGTCTACTTTCAAGAACAGCAAACAAATTCCATTACCACAGTCTATATAAACGCAATGCCACAGGATTTAATACTTGATGCCGCTCAGATCGACCAACGCATCATCAGGATAGCCTATCAGATTTATGAAAATCACATGGACGAAAAGCACCTGATATTGGCAGGTGTCTCTGACAATGGCCATGAGTTTGCCAAACTACTGGAGCAGCAGCTCAAAAGCATCTCTGACCTAGCACTGACAGTAGGCAAAGTGGACATCAACAAAGACGCGCCTTTTTCGGCTGAAATCGCCTTGGATTTGGATGACAAGGAGTTGGTGAAAAAATCCGTCATATTGATAGATGATGTTCTCAATTCTGGCAAGACTGCTGCATTTGCGCTCAAAGCCTTGCTCAAAGTCAATGTCAAAACCATTGATGTAGCAGTGATGGTCAACAGGAGCCACAAGGCGTTTCCCATCTATCCAAAATACTCAGGCTACGAACTAGCCACCACGATCAACGAGCACGTCACCGTACAGTTCAAAGGAAAAGATAAAGGAGTATATCTATCCTGAAAAGAGTTAAGAAACAAGACCCAAGAATCAAGACTTTTATGCAAGTCTTGATTCTTGGGTCTAGAAATTTAATGTCTAAAATCTAACCATCCAACCTACTCCACATTTTCAGGGTATAGCACTACTTTGATATAAGCATCCGTATTCAGGTATTTTTTAGCAGCTCCCTGTATATCCTTAGCTTCTAGTGCTTCAATGCGCCGATCCAATTCAGCGATTTTAGACAATTCAAATCCGCTCTTTACATAGGTTTTGATCGCGCCCAACCAAAAACCATTTTCTTTCCAATTGAGTTCCATCTCTCTGCGCTGAGTCTCCTTCACCTTGTTTAAATCCACCTGACTCACACCATTGATTTTGATATCTTCAATCAAATCAATGGTTGCTCCTACCAAGTCTTCCACATTTTCAGGCGCACAAGGAAACTGAACCTGCATGCTGTAATGCTCATATGGTGATTTTTGTCCTTGTCCACTTGCCCCTACACCATAGACTCCACCTTTTTCCTCTCGCAAGATTTCTATCAAGCGAATGTCCATGACCTCAGACAGTGTCTTGACATAGTAACTATCCGCTCGCTTGTATTTCTTCTCGGTATTGAAAGCCATCACTACCGAACTCTGTGGTTCGGTACCTTTGTAAATCTTCTCATCGACCATACCAGACGGTGGTCTCAAACCTCTGTCCTTCCAAGTTTGTGCATCTTTTACAGGCATACCTCCTCCCAAATACTGCTCAATCATTGGGATCAAAGTCTCCTCATCATAGTTGCCCACAAACAGATAAGTATAGTGGCTTGGGCTATCAAATTGTGATTTAAAAAAGTTGATGGCATCATTGAGCTTCACTTTTTCTAGATCTTCTACCGTAGGAATCCCTCCACCTCGCAGGTCGTTTTGACTCATGATCCGTGCCAACTGATCTTGAAAATAATAGCTCGGATTAGAAAGTACATTAGACAAAATCGCTTTGTTTCTTTGAATCAAAGATTGAAAAGCCTCTTCGTCTGTTCTCACACTGGTGAAATAAAGATGAATCAACTGAAACATGGTTTCGATATCCTTGGGAGAGGTGTTGCCATTGAATCCTGATTCCAAATCACTGATATAAGGTGAAATACCTACGGATTTGCCTGCGAGCGCCTTCTCTAGTTGGGTATAGCTATAATCTCCTATCCCGCTCAACGATACGATGTTGGACGCAAAACTTGCCGACCAAAAATCCTTGTCCTCAGCTAGCGAGGTTCCTCCCTTGCGGTATGCCGAAAACATAATTTCATCGTTTTTGAATGCCGTAGGTTTCAAATAGACTTTGGCACCATTGGACAACTCCAATACTTTGACTTCTACCTCCTGGATTTCTGATCGCTTCATTACTGAGCCACCCTCTGGCAATTCCTTGAGCAGATTTGTATCTATCATTTCTTCTGCCAGTGGCTCCAGCTGTCTCTGTTCCACCTCTGCGACCCAACTTAATATTTCTTCTGTGGTGGGCAATACCAACCCTTCTTGCTGTGGAGCAGTCATATAGATGACACGATTTTCTTTCTTGATCCACTGCGCAATGATCGCATTGACCTCATCGAGTGTGATTCCGTCAATGTTGTCCTTCAGAAAATTGTACTCGTATGCAATCCCTGGAACTGGCTCTTCTTCAAGAAAATGTCGAATCAATTCATCTGCAATGCCTCCTGACTTGGATTTGTCTCGTTCCTTGTAGGCACTTTCATACGACTCCAACATGTTCAACTTGACAGTCTGCAACTCAGACTCGTTGAACCCATGTAGCTCGACTCTACGGATCTCTTCGAGCAGCGTCATCACACCTGTCATGATGTCGTCTGGTTTAGGTACCGCAAATCCAGAAAATGCAGTCGTCTTTCGAGATACTGGCGACCCAATGTAAGTAGTCGCATACAGATACGGAGGATTGGCAACCTGCAGCAGATCATTCAACCTTTGATTGATCATTTCCAAAAACAAACTTTGCACATGGCTCTGCCTAAACTGCTTCTCGGTTTTGAACTCTGTCGCCTCATTTTTATACATGATATTGAAGAGTATATTGGTCGCCTCTGGGTCTGAGGTCACCGCCACCAGTGGCTCTTCATTGGTTGGAACATCAAATTCTTCCCTCACTCTTTCTTTTGTAGGATTCCGAAAAGCAGAAAAATGAGCCTTGATCCTTTCCTCCATTTTGTCCACATCTATGTCACCCACTGCGACCACCGCCATCAGATCGGGTCTGTACCAGTCATCATAAAATCTCTTGATAGCTGCCCGATCAAAAGATTCCAAAGTCTCCTTTTTCCCGATTGGGAGCCGCTCGGCGTATTTAGACCCTTTGAATATCACCGGAAGGTATTCCTCCAGCATACGAGCATTGGCTCCTTGGCCCAACCTCCATTCTTCAATTACAACCCCTCTTTCCTTGTCAAGTTCAGCCTGATCAAAACTCAAGTTGCCTGCCCAATCTTCCAATATCGTCAAGCCCTTTTCCAAAATTTGTTCGTCATCCGATGGGATGGGGAGGATATAGACCGTCTCATCAAACGAGGTGTAAGCATTGAGGTGCGCACCAAACTTGACCCCCACAGACTGGAGATAACTCACCAGCTCATTCTTATCAAAATGCTTTGAGCCATTGAACGCCATGTGCTCAGTAAAATGCGCCAGTCCCAACTGATCCTGATCTTCCAAAATTGAACCTGCATTGACGACCAATCGCAACTCCACACGATCTGCTGGGAGTGCATTTTGTTTGATAAAATAGGTCAGCCCATTGTCCAACTGCCCCGTCCTGACAGTAGAATCAAACGGAATTAATTTGTCCTGCTCTACCTGTGCCCAAGAAAAGCTTGTGAAAACTACTGTAAATATCAGGATCAAAACCCCTTGATAAAAAGCGGACTTATTCATGTTTTGTATGCTAAAAATTTGATTACTTTTTTATCACTACGCCTCTAGGACATAGTATCTCTACTATTCTTTACTCCTTTATTCTGATGTAAAAAGTGGCATAAGACCTACTCACTTTCACTTCTGTACAAATACCATTTCGATACGTATAGACATTTAATCCATCCTCGGATTCCATTTCATATGTATGATTACCCACATCTTCTATTTCGAGATTCGTTGCAAAAACTTGTGAAAACACATATTTCTTACCTATCGGCTCGTTGAAATAAATCTCTGGAATAGAGTACCTAATGGCATCAGAATCAAACTCGATGATATCACTGTCTGTTTCGATTCTATAATATCCATCCCTTTTCTGAACATCGGATTGATTTTGTGTAGCTCCATTGAGTGTACTGAGCGCATTGCCAGATTGTAGTACCCCTCCTACATAAGTTTCCGTCAGGTTGTAATCAACCGTCAACTTGACTACCACTCTAAAATGAGTCACACTTTTGATTTTGTAATCCACCTGATTTCCCGAAACCTTTTTTTCGGCCGTCATAGAGCCAATTACACTTCCTCCCTTCACTATGTCATAGTTGATCACCTGACTGTACAAATCAGCAGACCACAGCAGACTTAGAAAAACAAGAAAAACTTTGACGATGGTAGGGATAGAATTCAAATAGCTTACAATTTGAGATCAAGCAGGAATTTACCTGCTTTTCGACCTTGAAGATAAAGCAATTTTGGAGAGATTAAAACTCTGAACACAAGAGATTAATTCTAAATCACCCTGTCCGAATATAACGAAACCCATCCAGCCTCTATCCATCCTACCGAACCCACTAGTCGCAATGTAAGCTTCCCCAAAAACAGGACAGTTTAAAAATGAATAGATTTAAACTGTAGAAATGAAGAAGAGTACATTTAGTCCCCAGCAAATCGTTAAGATTCTCAAGGAATTTGAACAAGGTAAATCGGCACAAGAGGTATGCCGCCATCATGGTATAAGCCAAGGCACGCTATATAATTGGCGCAAGAAGTATGGCGGCATGGAAGCCTCAGACCTGAAGCGTTTGAAGGCTCTGGAGGAGGAGAATGCCAAACTAAAGCGTATGTATGCTGAGCTGGCATTGGATCACCAGATGGCCAAAGAGATCATAGAAAAAAAGCTCTAAAGCCCTGTGATAAGCGTAGGATTAGTAAAGAGCTGCCTAAATACGGTATCAACAGGGCGTGCCGTGTAATGGATGTGTCTAGGTCGGTGATGTATTATAAACCCCAAAAGGATGACACCCCGATTGAAGTGGCTTTGAATGATAAGGCTGCACAATTTCCCAGAGAAGGTTTTTGGAAGGCTTATGGCCGCCTTAGACTAGAGGGCAAGCATTGGAATCATAAAAGGGTATATAGGGTTTACAAAGCTCTGGGGCTATCCTTAAGGGTCAAGAAGAAGAAACGTCTCCCCGCTAGGTCCAAGCAGCATCTTGAGGCTCCGAATCACCTTAATCATACATGGTCAATAGACTTTATGCAGGATAGATTGGTAAATGGTCGAAAAATCAGAAGTTTCAACGTAATGGATGATGCAAACAGAGAGGCATTGCATATAGAAGTAGATTTTTCACTAAAAAGCAGTCGAGTGATCTGGGTACTGAACCACCTGATCAATAGGAGAGGAAAACCAAAGCGCATCAGGATGGATAATGGGCCAGAATTCATAGCCTTAATGACCCAAACATGGAGTTATGCGCAAGAAATTGAGTTTTGTTACATCCAACCAGGCAAGCCCACGCAGAATGCTTACATCGAAAGGTTCAATGGCTCTCTGCGCCGGGGCGTGTTTGATGCGTTTGTATTTGAGCACATCGACCAGGCCAGAGAAGAAGTAGATAAGTGGATGGAAGATTACAATAACCATCGCCCGCATGATAGCCTTGGTAGGATTACTCCAAAAATGTTCGGAGAAAACCTTCAGAGAGTCCAAGAGGGTACCCTCTTGGACTCTCTGAAGGTTGAAGTATTAGACAATAATTATAAATTACAGCTGTCCTAAAAATGGGAAGCTTACAGCAACAGTCAGGCAACTCCCCAAATTCCATTAAGATTGAAAATCTTGAATCTTGAATCTTGAATCTTGAATCTTGAATCTTGAATCTTGAATCTTGAATCTTGAATCTAACTATTCTTTTCAAGCGATGATTTTCTACCCACACTCAAATAACTCTATCTTTGCGCCATGGATAAGAATGTTGGCATCAGAGACCTAAGAAAAACCCCACAGGAAGATATCGGACTTTTTCTTCAAGAGATCGGCGAAAAATCGTTCAGAGCCAAACAGATCAAAGAATGGATATGGAAAAAATCTGCCAAATCCATAGATGAGATGACCAACATCTCTCTAAAAACCCGTGACAAACTCAAAGAGAACTTTGTCATCAATCCAGTCAAAGTCGACAAAGAACAAAAAAGTAGTGATGGCACTGTCAAGTCCGCCATGAAACTATACGATGACCATGTCGTAGAAAGTGTGCTCATCCCTGCCGATAGTCGTATGACTGCATGTGTATCCTCTCAGGTCGGTTGCTCTCTGAGTTGCAAATTTTGTGCGACGGGCTACATGGACAGAGCGAGAAATTTGGATGCCTCTGAAATCTACGATCAAGTCGTAGCTGTCAACAACCAGGCCTTGGAGAATTTCAACCTACCACTCTCCAATATTGTCTATATGGGCATGGGTGAACCTCTGCTCAACTATGCCAATGTACTAGAATCTATCAAACATATCACCTCGCCAGAAGGCCTCAATATGAGTCCAAAACGCATCACTGTATCTACCGCAGGGATTGCCAAAATGATCAAAAAACTGGCTGATGATCAAGTGAAATTCAACTTGGCTCTGTCTCTACATGCTGCCAATGACGTGAAACGAAACAAGATCATGCCGATCAACGAGACCAACACGCTAGAAGCACTTCGGGAGGCTCTGACCTATTTCTACCAAAAAACAGGCAACAAAATCACCTTTGAGTACATCATTTTTTACGACTTCAATGATTCGCTGCAAGATGCTCAAGAGCTCTATGAGTTTTGGAAAAGAGTTCCTTCTCGGATCAACATCATCGAATACAATCCCATCGCAGAGGCCAACTATAAAAATGCCGATGAAAACACCCTGGACAAATTCATCGCCTACCTAGAAAACAAAGGAGTCAACGTACATGTCAGACGCAGCAGAGGCAAAGACATCGACGCAGCCTGTGGACAACTCGCCAACAAGAGTTGATGAGAAATTACAAATCTGAAGCTTTAAAACATTCTGCTTTCATATTTTTCACTCATTAACTCGTCAACTCCAGATCGAGCAGTGATATTTTATCTTTTAGTGCTTGGTGTTTTTCTGGCGTTATGCGACCAGATAGGCTACAGATTTCTGTAAAATCTTGCCCCTTGATTTCCACCCCAAATTCAGTCAAGATACGCATCACCTCCTGCGTTTTTTCATAAGGATACACCAGACTGAAATCAGTCTTGATTTCGATGGTGAGGATTTCAGCTTTGGATAGGGCATCCTCTGCAGCAGTTTTGTATGCATGCACCAATCCGCTCACACCCAATTTGGTTCCCCCAAAGTATCGCACCACTACGACCAGTGTATTGACCAAATCATAAGAGCGAATCTGTCCCAATATCGGATCACCTGCCGAATGATTGGGTTCTCCGTCATCATTGGCACGGATCAGTTGCTGGTTGCCAGCATTGATAATATGGGCAAAACAGTGATGTCGCGCATCATAATACTGCTTTTTGAGAATCTCTACTTTTTCTTTGACCTCCTCGATCCTCTCTACGTGATAGGCAAAAGCCAAAAATTTACTCCCCTTTTCTTTGTAGAATCCTTCGGTTTCTCCCCGTATGACGCGATACGTTTCTGCCATCAATCTATTTTATTCAACCGCTCTTTGGCTTCTTTGGTCACCAAATCACTCTCGTCCAAGTCAATTGCTTGTTGATAGTACTCGATGGCCTGTTTGATCTCACCTTTCCGCTCCGTCACTCGACCCAAGCCCAAATACGCTAAACTCCTATAATATTCTCCACGTGTCGGGTCCTGATCTCCAGTGGCCAGCGCTTTCGTATAATAGTATGCAGCTTTGGTGTCCGATTTTAACACATGCTCTTGATATGACCCCATGTACACCTCCCCACAGGTTCGATAATATGGTTTCTCGTAGGACAAAAATGCTTCGATCATCGGAAGTGCCGTCTTGTATTCGCCTCTCATGACCAAACTCTCCACATGCTTGGTTTTAAAATAGCTGTTGCGGGGATATTCCTTGCTGATTTTTTGGATGTAATATTCAGCCTTTTTATAATCCGTTTCATATCTGAGGTAGATATAGGCTGTGTAGAGGTGTGCTTCTGCCTTTACAATTTTGCTTTGATTCACAGCACTGTCCAGTTGCTGCAGGCCCAATTTTTTATTTCCAGATTTAAAAAACCAAAGCAAGGGAGAATAAGCTGGATGTCTTTCTGGGTATTTCTCTCGAAAATAATTGTAAAGTCCTGCCAAAAAATAAAACTCTGGACTTTCGTCGGTTTTTTCCATCGTCTCAGTAATGAAATCATAAGTCTTCTTGGCCTCAGTCACAGCTTTTACATAGCTCCCCTCCCTTGCGTAGTATTCTGCCAGTAGTCCATGTGCCGACATTTCAAAAAACAACCCTTCCAGGTTGTCTGGATCTTCCTTTCTAATCTTTACGGCCAGTTCAATTACCTTCTCCAGTTCGCGCTGATGGGCAGGAAAACTAGGACTGGTTGTACGAATAGGCTGATCTTGCCATGCTATGTTCATGGCACGCATCATATGGATGACAGGGTGATTGGGTAGTTTCAACGCCATCTTGTCAATCGCCATGTTTGCCGAGTCTGGGTACTCATTGTACACATAGTAGGCCACCTTTTCGATGGCAGCAAGTGTCTTTGGACTGTCAAAGACTGGCAACTTTTGTGCGGTGGCATGATGACTCCACGCCACACAAGCTGTGCAAAAAATAAGAAGGTTTGTTTTCAAGTATTCTTTATTTAAACTTCGGGACACATTCACAAATCACGTACCAGCCTATATCTTTGGTTAACTTTCCAACACAAGGAAAATTGCCGAAGCACTATTTCAAATTTATGATTTTTAGCGAAGAAAGATATTTTCAAGCCAATGAAATACAAAACTATAATTCTTTCGTCTGGCAGTCCAATGACACTGATGCCAGCATAAAAATCCCCTTTGCCATCATGGGACAAGAAGCCATATCAATACCCAAAGCACCCTATGGCGGTTTTGTGATGCAGCATTTACCTAATCAAACTGACACCAAAAGTTTTTTATCCTCTCTGTCTCAATACCTGACTGAAAAAAATGTAGTGAGCCTCCAAATCAAGCAAAACCCTGATTTCTTTCACACACCCAGTCAAAACAAACTAATCAACAGTCTATTCACCCAAGGGTTCAGAAAGAACACAGAAATCAACCACCACATTGACCTGTCCAACATCCAGGAAGAAGATATTCACCCCATGCAAAGACGCAGGATCAAAAAATGTCAGAATGCAGGGTTTACATACCAAAAAGAATCCCATACTGCATCTGCCGAGATCTACGACTTTTTGAGCCAATGCAGATTACAGCAAGGATTGAGCGTCAATGTTTCCAAGAGCCATTTCGTTCGACTCCTGAGTCAGCTCGCTGATGTGTACAATATGTACACAGTCAGAGATTCCACACATCGGCTACTGGCTTGCACTGTCACCATAACCGTGACACCAGAGGTTACATACAACTACCTACCCGCCTTTGACCGATATTTTGCTACCTACAGTCCCTTAGCCTTCCTGACTGATCTACTCATTCGAGATCTTAAAAAAGCTAATGCTCGTTTTTTTGACTTAGGGATCTCATCCATTGATGGGACTCCACAGGACTCCTTGATCCAATTCAAAGAAAGAATGGGTGGAATCCGCAGTGAACGAGACACTTACATAATACATGTATAAACCTGCTTTTAAGCATGTAGATCAATTCGCCATGGTCTTGTGACTTTTTTTCTCTATTTTGCAGGGCTAACAACCATTAGTCTGTGAATTTGAAAAAGATAGCTTCCATATTCTGCCTGATACTTGTCACTGGATTGGCACATGCCGATCCTACCACTGACAAAGGTGAAAAGACCAAATCGGAGAAAGAAAAGTACAATTCCAATCCAGAAAAATCTCATGATGAGGCAACCCTAAAAGCCAACAATTCAGCAGCACAAAAGGAAGCTTCTCCTCAATCTGAGACTAAAGCCTCTACCAACGACCCAGATTCGAGCTATTATTCAGTCAACAAGTTCAATTACTTACTTTATTTCGTCTACAAGATGAAATACCTCAATGACGAAGATCCAGAGTTAAAATTGGGCATGGCGCCTTGATTATCTTTTTCTCTGCTTTTTACCCTTTTTGCTAAACGTAGATGGCCCCCCTTCGAAGGTGATGAAGAAGGATAGGGAATGAATGGTGAGATTCCGCAATGGCGCACTATAACTATTCTCTTGATCATCAAGTACATTGAGCAGTCCATAAGAATACCTCAACTCAGGAGAAAACTTAAAAAGTGGTTGATACAAATCCATCCCCACCCCAATGTCGAGAGACAAATTGAAGCCCTTGGTAAGCAATTTTTCACTCTTATTTTCCTTGTCCTGAGAGCTAACCGCTTTGAATGCGGGGTTCAGTCCAGCTAAAAAATACATTCTGCGATTCATTCGTCTGATGGATTTATACTTGAGTAGCAGAGGCAATTCCACATACGTCGGATCTTGTAGATCTTCTTTGATTTCTCCGTTAGAATACCTGTAATTGAGCTGTAGCTGATTGAAGCTAAAGGTAGGACTCAACCGAACATCTAGCAGGTCATTGATATGGTAATCAACTATAAACCCTACCTTGAAACCTATGTTGTTTGGCGGCACCACTGAGTGCAGAGTATCATAGTTGGGCGTCACAAAATCATCATCATATTCCAAACGATAGTGTGCCGTATGCATACCAATCATGAATCCATAATGAAGTCTTTGTTCATCAAAATGAGGCAAATTAAGCGTGCCATCGACTTGTGCGTGACCTTCATGGTACCCCATGAGTAGCAGCAACAAGATTGCCAATGTTACTTTACTGCAGTATATATAGAGCTGATGCCGAATGTAAGTGGTATGCATTTAGTTTCTTTAAAGCCCAATTTATCAAGTATTGCCAAGAAATCATCTCCAAACGGAAATTCTTGAACAGACTCAGGTAGGTAAGTGTAGGCAGAACTATCCTTGGAGACCATTTTCCCAATCAAGGGCAAAATAGCATTCGAGTAAAAACTATACAACTGCTTCATCGGGAAAGCCGTAGGGTTGGAAAACTCCAATATGACCACTTTGCCTCCATCTTTGAGCACTCGTCTCATGTCTTCAAGTCCCTTTTCAAGATTCTGAAAGTTCCTCACTCCAAAGGCAACGACTACCGCATCAAATTTATTGTCATCAAAAAGCAACTGCTCTGAATCACCCATTGTCATTTCTATCTTATGGTCGTATCCGAGACGTTTCATCTTGGCACGTCCCATTTCGAGCATTCCTTCGGAGATGTCGACCCCTATTACCTTATCAGGATTGAGTTTAAGAGACTCAATCGCCAAGTCTCCAGTGCCAGTGGCTACATCCAGTATCAGTTTGGGTTTATCTGCCTTCAGCAGGCTGATTGCCTTTTTTCTCCAAAGAATATCGATTCCCATGCTCAGAAAATGATTCAAGAAATCATAGCGCTTGCTTATGCTATTGAACATTTCTGCCACTTGCTCCTTTTTACTCCCCTCTTTGTCTTTGTAAGGTAATACTGTCAACTTCGTATGTGTTTTATGGACTGCAATATTAAGCAGTTAGCCATTTAATACTTCTGAAAAAAAAGGAAATATACTGACATTCCCCACGAGCTGTAGTCATTTGTCCTATGAAGACCCTAATTTTGTATTATGAAAATCAAATCAGCAGAGTTTGTCATCAGTAATACTGACCACACCAAATGCCCCGTCACTACCCAACCTGAGTATGCCTTCATCGGCAGGTCCAATGTGGGCAAATCATCACTGATCAATATGCTCACTGACAAGACCAAACTGGCTAAAACCTCTGGAAAACCCGGAAAAACCCAACTCATCAACCATTTTCATATCAACGAAGAATGGTATTTGGTGGATTTGCCAGGCTATGGCTGGGCACAGGTCAGCAAAACGCTCAAAGAAAGCTGGCAACAAATGATCCGACAATACCTGTTGAGAAGAGAAAATCTAATGAATATTTTCGTCCTAATCGATTCAAGAATCCCTCCCCAAAAAATCGATTTAGAATTCATCCAATGGGTGGGAGAAAATGGGTTACCAGTATCGATTATTTTTACGAAAGCTGACAAAACAGGCAATAGAAAAATTTTGTCCAACATCGCAACTTTCAAAAACACACTAAGTCAGACTTGGGAACAATTGCCTCCTTCCTTTGTATCGTCTTCAGCTCAAAAAATCGGTCAACAAGAGATATTGGACTACATCGATCAAATCAACCGTTCAATAGTTTAGGTCATCGATATTTTATTTTTACCCAAATTTCAGCATCATCCGTTTTGGATTTCCTGCAACTTCGTGGTAGAACCTAAAACATTATATTAGTTTTGTCGCCCATAAACGATTAGCACATGGATTTTAAAGAGATAGCAACAGTATCAGGCAAAGGGGGATTATTCACCGTAGTTGCACCTACACGTGGGGGTGTGATTTTGGAGACAATGGATGACCAAAAGAAAAAATTGGTTGTCAACATGAATTCTAAAGTATCGATCCTCGGAGAAATATCTATCTATACGACTGATGCAGAAGGTTCTTGCCCGCTGGATGTAGTGATGAGAAAAATCCACGCCGAGTTCGATGGGGATACAGGCTTGACCAGCAGCTCAGACACTGAGGAACTCAAATCATTCCTCAAGCATGTATTGCCAGAGTACGACGAAGAGAGAGTGTATGTCTCAGATATAAAAAAATTGGTGACTTGGTATAACCTGTTGAGTGCTACGCACCCACAAGTGTTCGAAGAAAGCACCGAAGAAAAAGAAGCTGAATCCAAAGATTAATTGGAAAATCAGGTTCAGAAATGTGTCCCTCTCCTGCTGGCTCATTTTCAACTCCCCGAAAATGAACTCGTCCTGCGAGAACACACATCAGAGGAACTAGAACAAAAGCTGTCTAAAATTATAGAATATCTGCTCAATCACGACCTTGATCGACTGATGAGCACCTGCTACAAAATTGATTTGAGTGAGCAGATATTCAAAGAAATCATCACTACGGCAGCTCCCGAGGAGATTAACCTTTCACTAGCCAGAGAAATCATCAAACGCGAATCTCAAAAGGTAATCACACGAGAGAAATACCGCGATCTGCTATAAAAAACTCTGAGCCTTTTGCACCATCGTAGGTGATCCTATGAAAAGTTGAGTCCGTTGGTGCAATTCAAGAGGATCTATCTCCATGATGCGTCTCTCTCCATCTGTAGCCATACCGCCAGATTGCTCAGCGATGAAAGCCAATGCATTGCACTCGTACACCAACCTCAACTTGCCATTCAATGCCTGATCTGTCCTAGGATAAATGTATATACCTCCCTTGAACATATTGCGATGAAAATCCGACACCAACGAACCTATGTACCTAGCAGAATACCTTTGTTCTTTGCAATACTCTATGTACTTTCTCACTCCTGGTTCAAAACTGTAATATGAACCTTCATTGATTGAATAAATGTTTCCATCCTGAGGAGATTTGATATCACTATGAGACAACACAAACTCACCCAATGATGGCTCATGTGTAAATCCATTGACTCCATGACCAGTCGTATAAACCAGCATCGTGGACGAACCATATAGAATATAACCAGCTGCCACTTGCTGATCTCCCTTTTGCAAGACATCTTCTTTGGTGACATGCGTACCCACAGGCGAGATTCTCCTGTATATCGAAAATATCGTGCCGATAGATACATTCACATCAATATTGGACGATCCGTCCAACGGATCCATCGCGACTACATAATTGCTATCGACATTGATTTCTACGATTTCATCATCTTCTTCTGAGACAATCGCACAGACCTCTCCTCCATTCTTCAAAGCACGGATAAAGCGCACATTGGCAATTACATCCAGTTTCTGTTGGGCTTCTCCTTGAATATTGGTTGTACCATAGGCACCTGCGATATCTAGTAGACCTGATTTGCTGATTTCTAGGTTGATTATTTTGCCTGCAAGCGCAATGTCACGCAACAATTGACTCAGCTCACCTGTAGCAAATGGAAACTCTGATTGTTTGTTTTTAATAAATCTATCTAGTGTCGTACCTATTGTAGACCCTATTGCAGTATTATCATTCATAAATTATTGATTTGGGTGGGGCAAAGATATGGTTTTCAGTTTTTTAATTTCCTGGTACACTACTATATCTTATTTCGAAATTAAATTCAATTTCTTTCTATTTTCCAACTAGGATTCTAGCTTTGCACACACTTTCGTTGCAAAAATTTGGCAATTGCCTAAAATTCCAATCGAAAGTACCCGTGATCCTGGGTTAGGGTTTAATATTTAAAATAGACATGAAAGTTTTCAAATTTGGAGGTGCATCTGTCAAAGATGCTGACTCAGTAAAAAATGTGGCTGAAGTTATCAAAATGTTCAGCAATGACGAACTAGTGGTGGTAGTCTCTGCCATGGGCAAGACAACCAATCATCTGGAGGAATTGGTACAATTGTACTATGATAGGCAAAACTGGAAAGACAAGCTCAACTGGATCAAAAACTTCCATATTGATATATCAAAGAATCTTTTCAACAAAGATCATGACATATTCGAGCGGATCGAATCGATTTTTGAAGGCATCGAAGAATACCTAGAAAACGCTAAGAGCAAAAATTATGCTGAGGTCTATAGCGAAATGGTGAGCCAAGGAGAGCTACTTTCTACCCGTATTGTGAGAAGCTACATCAACGAGCACGTCAAAAAAGCTGTTTGGTTAGATGCTAGAAAATACATCAAAACCGACTTCAATTACACAGATGCGCGAGTGGATTGGGAGATCACCAAAAGAAACATAGGTAGTAAGATTCCTGCTTTTGCCAAAGACAGCATCGTAGTATCTCAAGGTTTCATAGGGTCTAATGGAGAAGGAAAAACCACTACATTGGGACGTGAAGGCTCGGATTTCAGTGCCGCAATTTTTGCTACTGGTTTGCAAGCTGAGTCTGTGACTGTCTGGAAAGACGTCCCTGGCGTGATGACAGCAGACCCGCGCAAGATGCCAGAAGCTACCGTCATCCCAGAGTTGAAGTACACAGATGCCGCAGAGATGACTTACTATGGTGCATCTATCATTCACCCAAGAACGATCAAGCCACTGGCGCAGAACAAGATCAAGTTGTATGTAAGACCATTCACTGCTCCAGAAAATATCGGCACTGTGATAGGCAAAGGCAATGCTGAGAAGCATCCTGCCTCTTTCATCTTGAAGACCAAACAGGTATTCATCGACTTCAAAGTCACGGATTTTACCTTCATTGATGAAAAAAAATTGAGTATCATCTTCAATGCACTA
Organism: Reichenbachiella agarivorans; assembly: GCF_025502585.1. Lineage (NCBI taxonomy): Bacteria > Pseudomonadati > Bacteroidota > Cytophagia > Cytophagales > Reichenbachiellaceae > Reichenbachiella > Reichenbachiella agarivorans. The sequence continues at coordinate 790,813 of NZ_CP106679.1, forward strand.
GATCAACTCAATATCAAGATCAACTTGATGCAAAACTCTGCTGTTAGTTTTTCTATCTGCATCGACAAGAAGTTTGACAAAGTAGAGAACTTGGTTGAAATCTTAAAAAATGACTTTGAAATCGAACTGAGAGACAACCTAGAGTTGTTGACCATCATAGGATACGATGATGCTGCGATGAAAACATTGTACCACAGAGATGAGATCATTTTGGAACAAAAAACCAAAAAAGTCTACCACATGCTCTATGTCCCTGAGAAAATACACAAAGAACTCAGTGCACAAAAGGCTAAATAAATTCCTTAGATAAAAAATTCTTAAAAAGGGCTTAGAGATCGTTGATTGCTAAGCCCTTTTTTGATTCCCCCAAACTCACCTCAATTGAACATCAACCTGCGTTCGATTCTTAATGAGGGCTCATGCTCCACCATAGGGCAAAGATAAAAAGTGTGGAAAACCCTTCAAGACTTACCAATCAATTTTCCCTTTGGATATGGTTGATCAACTGATCAACGGACCTAGATATCATCTCAAAAACATGAATAAAACCATCATAGCCTCCATAGTATGGGTCTGGCACATCCATGTCACCATCTGCCAATGGATCGAACTCACGGAGCAAATACAGGTTACTCACTTCTCCACCTGACAAGGCACGCATATCTTCATAATTCTGTTGATCCATTGCCAAAACATAATCGAAACGCTCAAAGTCCTCTCTTTCAAACTTCCGTGCCTTGTGTATCATCATGATACCATTCTCTTGAGCTACTTTGATCGAACGATGATCTGGGTCTTTGCCTATGTGGTAGGCAGCAGTACCTGCAGAATCTGCCATCAATTGATAATTTTTAGCCTTTTCATTGAATATAGCCTCCCCCAATGGTGACCTACAGATGTTGCCCAAACAGACAAATAAAACTTTCTTCATGACTTTAATAATTTTTCACACCACTAATTGAGGATACCTCTACTATTTAAAATTCGATTCCATAAGAGATTAGGTCATTAATCTATATTTTCGCAACATTCATCGAATTGAAGTAACTAAGGAGTAAGAATCATATAATTTTACTCCGAAGAAATAAAACAAAACCAATGTCTAGGAAAGCTAAATCTGAACTATCGTTCATCATTAAAATATCCGTCCTGTTCATTATCCTCTTTGCCAGCAAACTTAACAAATCCGAAGAGGCTTTGGCCGTAGAAAAAAACCTCCATAGCTCAAAAGATTCCGTTTATGTGGTAAATTCTGCCATGCTAAAACAGCCTTGATTTCATTTTTGAGCCCCTTTTCGTAATTTTCAAAACTTTTTCAAAAAAAACACTCTTCTTGGGGTTACTATCTACTGCCTATCTGTATATAACAGTACATAACACAAATTTTATTCATACACCTGTTTAACATTTTTATCAAAAATGAAAAAGCCCTGAGTCACTTCTGGGCTTTTTCATTTTATAAAAAACATGCTTTGGAGAAAAACTCTTCCCCTCTTCTCATTCTAAATCGACTATAAAAAAAGCGTCCCAAAATTTGAGACGCTTCTAATCATTTCAACAAAATACTTTCTTATCTGAGGGTAAAACCGATACCTGCAGTCAAAGTATTGTATTCTTGGAATGTGTAATCTGCATGGATAGTAATCACAGCCAACTGCAATCTCAAACCCGCAGTACCTCTCCATCCACTACTCAAATATGTTTCATCCACAGGGTCTGTCAATATCACTGGTAATGGTGAGTTTTCATCGCTGATATCGTAGGTTCCCAAAATCTTCAAATTAGTAGAAGTATTGTTGTACCCAAAACCTCCATATATAGTCAAGACAGACAACTTTTTAGAGACCAACAACTGATAAGTCCATGAGTTAATCGCAAATTCTCCTCTTTGATTTTCACCTTCCATCACATCTCCATTAGTGTCTAATCCAGAAGAAGTATTGATTCTGTTGTAGCCTACCAAAACAGCCATATCAATCGGGATATGTTTGATCGCTGGTATCCATTGTTTGAAATCATGCATCAAACCTAGACCAAACAAACTCACTTTGGACTCATTGCCATAATCATCCTCACCCTTGATCGTAGGCATCCATCTCACTTTCAGATCAGTGTTTTTGATCAATCCAATCCCCAACTGTACCATAGGCATTGGTACATATCCAGCATATTTTTTATCCAATCCACTGGCTTGTAGACCTTCAGGAGTGGTAAACGTGGAAGTAACCGTAGTACCTGTCTCTGAATGTGTGTACTCGGCAGTCACTTCTGTCGTCGTTTCATCTCCAAAGAGCGTAGATGTTTTTGGTTTACTTGGATCCACTAGCTCTACATTATCATAATCATCCTCATTGATATTAAAAAACAAATCGCTACTTGGTGCTTTGGCTACATTGAGTGTGACAGTAAGGTCAAACCCCAGCGGCTTGTGCGCTTTGGCAGTATTGTACCAGCCATTGGCGGCTCCATAGCCCAAGCCTGTGAACATAGGATTGAGATAATCTCCCATAAAAACACTGGCATCTTCAGACCCTGCCTTTAAAAACTCTGTCATATCAGCCAAGTCCTGAGCCTGAGTAACCGAGGTTCCTAAGATCAAAGCTATCAATACCCCTCCGACTTTATTTGTAAATTTCAATTTCATATTTTCCGTATTTGATTTTGCGCATTAAAAATAGGTGGATTTAGATTAATTACATAAAAAATGATTTTTTACTCGATGGAGAGGTTGATTTTTTAGATCAATAAAATATCTATGCTCTCATCAATAAAATTTATTTCTATTCACCACATATCCCTTGACCTAAGTTTAAATTTGCCCTCGATAAATTAATTCTTTAAAACGAAAATACAATTATGTCATTAGTAGGAAAAAAAGCACCCATTTTTAACGCGCCAGCAGTAATCAACGGGGAAGAAATAGTAGAATCATTTTCTCTAGATCAATACATCGGTAAAAAAGAGGTTATCTTCTTCTTTTATCCAAAAGACTTCACTTTCGTATGCCCAACAGAAATCTTGGCTTTCCAAGAGAAATTGGCTGAATTCGAGAAAAGAGGGGTAGCCATTGTAGGAGCTTCGACAGATACTGAAGAGTCTCACTTGGCTTGGTTGTCTACTCCAAAAAACAAAGGAGGAATCGAAGGCGTGACTTACCCTATCGTAGCTGACACTAGCAAAACTATTGCAAGCAACTTTGGCGTATTGGCAGGTGATTGGGATTACAACGAGGATGGAAATCTTTCATTCAACGGACTTCCGATCGCTTACAGAGGTACTTTCTTGATTGACAAGACGGGTACGGTAAGACAAGAAACGATCAATGATTTGCCACTAGGTAGAAACATCGACGAAATGATCAGATTGGTAGATGCGCTTCAATACGTGGAAAAGCACGGTGAAGTATGTCCAGCTAACTGGGAAGAAGGCAAAGAAGCAATGAAAGCAACCAAAGCTGGAGTAGCTGAGTATTTGTCTAACAACTAAGAACAGTTATAATCCATAACATTACAGACCGTCTCAATACTAATTGGGACGGTTTCTCTATTTTTGGCGGGTGCAAGGAATAGTAACTAAATCAATGGGGCTTTGGTATCAGGTGGAAACAGCAGATGGCCAAATGCATAATTGCCGCCTAAAGGGCAAATTCAAGCTGGAAAACAAGAAAATATCCAATCCAGTCGCTGTAGGTGACAAGGTCAGATTGATCTCGGATCAAGGTGACTCCAGTGCCATGATCATCGCAGAAATCCTGCCACGGGAGAACTACATCATCCGAGTATCTCCCAAAAAGAAAGGTCATAGCCACATCATCGCATCCAATCTCGATCAAGCGATCATCGTCGCGACTGTCGGTACACCTCGCACTTCCTTGGGTTTCATAGACAGGTTTCTAGTTACAGCAGAGGCTTTTAGAATTCCTGCGACCATATTGATGAATAAAATTGATCTTTTGAGTCCCGAAGAATTGGATGGGCTGAAAGAAAAAATGGTGGAGTACGAATCTCTCGGCTATCAGGTACTCTATATATCAGCATTAAAACCTGAAGACATAGAAAGTCTAAAATCTCAATTGGCGAACAAAACCTCGCTATTCACGGGACACTCGGGAGTAGGGAAATCAACGATCGTCAACGAACTGGCGCCAGAAGCTCAGCAAAAAACCTCTGAAATTTCGGACTTTGCGCAGAAAGGTGTACATACCACTACCTTCGCAGAGATGTTCAAACTCGGCACGGACACCTACATCATTGATACGCCAGGCATCAAAGAATTGGGATTGGCAGAAATCGAGAAAGATGAGCTGAGTCACTATTTCCCAGAACTACGGAATCTGATGGGGAAATGCAAATTCAGTAATTGCACGCATACCCACGAACCTGGTTGCGCCATAGAGACTGCCTATCAAGATGGCAGCATTTCACCCACTCGATACGATAGTTATTTGAGTATGCTAGCTGGAGATGATAACAGGAGATGATAGCATTGAGTAATGGGCATTGAGATTTAGTACAAAGATTCAAGGTCAAAATCTTTGTACTAAATACTTTGTTCCTATCTATACTTTATCAAATGCACCAACCTCCTTATATACTTTAGGTTGATTCCGAAATTCAAAATACCGAACAAGCGATATACAACACCCTTCTGCTCCAATCCTTTGAGCATTGAAATCAATAGGCCGACTTCAAGTTTACGACCCATCAAAAAAGCATGGCGCAGTTCGTACTTGAGCCGATTGGCTAGTGCATTGTTTTCTCCCTCTAACCTGTTCAGCTTCATTATTTTTTCACAAATCAAAACTGTTGAGTAGAGCTTTCGATCTCCTTTGGAGTACAGATTGGAAGAGTGAGAAGTTTCTAAAAGCCTAATTTTGGTCAGTGTTTCATTTTGATAGGCATACTGCCAGTTCCTAGATGACCTGATCCAAAAGTCAAAATCCTCATACGCCAGAGACTCATCATAACCTCCCAACTCATCCAAAACAGCCTTGCGCATCATCATGGTAGGTGGCGGGATGAAATAGGTGTCAATCAATTTTTCATAGACATCTCCCTGATAGGCGACATATTTCCCATCCTTGAAATGGGACTTCAAAAAACTCCCTTTGTCATCTATGTACTCCGCATCCGAGTAGATGACACCTACTCTATCATCTTGACTTTCGAAGAATGCAACTTGTTTGGAGATTCTATCCACGAGCATCACATCGTCACATGCCAAATCAATGACATACTTACCTGTTGCGTTTTTCAATCCTTGATTAAAAGCCGTTGTATTTCCGAGATTGTGAGGCAGATCCATGAAAGGAATCTCAGGATGACTCTTCAAGAATTCTTGAATCACAGTTTTACTCCCATCCGTGCTGCCATCATCCACGACGATGATTTGCAGTGCGTCATAATCTTGCTCCAACGCAGATTGTAGAGATTCTCTGACATAGCTAGCTTGATTGTAGCAGAGACATATGACCGACACCAATGGAGTTTGCATCTGCCAAAAGTAAACATTGATCTGCATGCAATCCTCTCTCAGCGTTGCATTTAAGTATCACATTTATTCACCTAAACTTTTTTTGCTTTGTAGTTTTATCTACTTTCGTGACCCAAATGAAATCATCGAAAGACATATCTATGCGAAATACCCTCATTCTGATCTTCGGAATGCTGGTAGGGATAGCCGTAATTGGTCAGCCCATTGCTAAGAATTATATCGATGCTGCGGTCTGTTGCAAAATCAAACAAGATGACAAGGCCGATGACACGGATTCAACCGAAAACCCTGAGGTGATTTCTAGCCTAGAAGCAGTAGCACCTGCGACACAGTTTCAGGTGGTCACCATGGACTACCAAACCCTCGATGCACAGATTACTTTCGAAGGTTTGAATCGGGCATTCAGCTACGAATTTGTAGAGGAGCTTTCTCAGAAGTTGCTCAAGGTGCTTTTCAACTACATCATAGCGCCCAACGCACCCTGATTCCGCGTACACGCATGTTTTTCGTCTTTTCTCACAGACGACACACTCATCAAGATCTTATCAAACAATAATATAATTACTAACATCATATACAATGAAAAATAAAGGAGGAGTAGTATTACTCACAGTAGTGGTCTCTTTGCTTTGCATTTATTACTTGTCGTTCACATTCGTGGCGCAGAGAGTAAACGAAGAAGCTACAGCAGCAGCCACTGTTGACAACACGACAGATTACGCTAAAAAGCAACAATACCTAGATTCTATCTGGAAAGAACCAGTGTACAATCTATTCGGGATAGAATTTACCTACCAAGACATCAAGGAAACTGAGTTGAACTTAGGACTTGACTTGAGAGGTGGTATGCACGTGACATTGGAAGTTTCTCCAGAAGAAATCGTCAAAGGTGTCAGTGGCAACAGCAAAGACCCAGACTTTCTGAAAGCTTTGGCAGCTGCCAAAGAAAAAATCAAAGGGACACAACTCAACTATGTAGCTGAGTTTTATGCCTCATTCAAAGAGTTGGCTCCAGACAAATCATTGGCTGCCGTATTCGCTACTGCTGCCAACAGAGGTAGAATTAGCTTGAGCACGCCAGATGAAGAAGTATTGGCATTGATCAATGAGGAAGTAGATGGAGCGATCGAAAGATCATTCAACATCCTCAGAACTAGAATTGACAGATTCGGAACTTCACAGCCAAACATCCAGAGACTACAAGGAACTGGCAGAATCCAAATAGAACTACCTGGCGTAGACAATCCTACAAGAGTAAGAAAACTCTTGCAAGGTGTAGCAAAACTCGAATTCTGGGAAGTACATGAAATCAACGAGATTTTCCCTACGCTCCAAGCGATGAACGATGTAGCTGTGAAAGATCAGCAGGCAGAGTTGTCTGAATTGGTACAAGCAGGTGATACTACAACTGTAGTGGAAACTAAGACTGAAAACATCGACGATTTGCTAGGAGACAACAGCCCTGCAGATTCTACCGCAGGAGATGATTTAGTAGCTCAACTAGAAAATGACAGTACCGCATTGGACTCAGCTGCATTGGCTTCTCAGGTTTCTCCATTGTTTAGCTTGCTACAGGCGCAGTATGGATTGATCTACAACCTCAAGGATACAGCCAAGATCAACAGAGTATTGCAAAACGAAGATGTAAAAAGAAGTATTCCATCTACAATCAAATTCTTGTGGGCTGTGAAACCAGTAAAATCACAAGATGTATTGAACCAAGATGAATTTATCGAACTCTATGCGATCAAAACTAGCCGAGGGGGCAAAGCGCCATTGACTGGAGAGGTGATCATCGATGCACGTCAGGAATTGGATCAGAGATCAGCACCATCTATCGGCATGAACATGAACGCTACAGGTGCAAAGGCATGGAAGAAATTGACAGCAGACAACATCAACAGAAGAGTTGCCATCGTGTTGGATGGATATGTGTACTCTGCACCAAACGTACAAGGAGAAATCCCTAACGGCAGCTCACAAATCACGGGTAACTTTACCCTAGAAGAAGCCAAGGATTTGGCCAACATCTTAAAAGCTGGTAGCCTTCCCGCTCCTACTACAATTGTAGAAGACGTAGTGATCGGACCTACCTTGGGTAAAGTAGCACAGCAGCAAGGAATCATCTCTATAGTAGCTGGCTTGGGGATAGTGATCTTATTTATGATTGCTTATTATGCCAAAGGTGGAATGGTAGCGAACATTGCTTTGTTCTTCAACGTCTTTTTCATTCTGGGAATCTTAGCACAATTGAGTGCTGCCTTGACGCTACCAGGTATTGCAGGTATCGTATTGACCATCGGTATGTCTATTGATGCAAACGTCTTGATCTTCGAAAGAATCAAAGAAGAATTGAGAAATGGCGCAGGAGTAAAACAAGCCATCTCTTCAGGTTATAGTAAAGCCTATTCGTCTATCGTAGATGCCAACGTGACTACTTTATTGGTAGGTTTCATCCTTTACTTCCTAGGACAAGGGCCAGTGAAAGGCTTTGCGATCACTTTGATTGTAGGGATTATCTGTTCATTCTTCTCAGCGGTATTCATCACAAGAGTCATCACTGAGTGGATGAGCAAAAAAGGAGACAAGAGTAAGATTTCGTTCTCTACACCTTTCTCTAAAAACTTCTTGACCAACATCAATTTTGATTTCATATCCAAAAGAAAAATGGCCTACATTTTCTCTGCGACTTTCATCACTATTGGTATGATTGCTTTGATTGGCAAGGGCTTAACTTATGGTGTTGACTTCACTGGTGGTAGATCTTATGTAGTGACATTCCAAAATCCGATTGTTCCATCAGCATTGAAAACTTCATTGTCAGGATCATTGGATAACCAAGGCGTGGAAGTAAAAACATTCGGTGCAGACAATATTCTGAAAGTAACGACCAGTTACTTGATCGAAGATGAGTCTGACGAAGCGGATGTAAAAGTGAAAGAAACAGTGGTCGCAGGTATTGCTGACTTTACCAAATTGACTTATATAGAAGACGATACCAAAGCAGACGCGGGCAACTTCACAATAGCTAGTTCGTCCAAAGTAGGTGCTACGATAGCAGATGACATCAAAAATGCCTCTTTTGAATCTGTCGTATTTGCTTTGATCGTAATCTTCTTGTACATCTTGGTGAGATTTAGAAAATGGCAATTTGGATTGGGAGCCATCATCGCACTCTTCCATGATACATTGTTTGTACTGTCAGCTTTCGCCATTGCTAATTTATTAGGTTTCTCATTCGAAGTAGATCAGGTATTCATCGCTGCGATGTTGACCATCATTGGTTACTCTATCAACGATACTGTGGTAGTATTTGACCGTGTCAGAGAGACCTTGTCTGCGAAACAAAGCACTGATATGAAGTCTGTCTTCAACGAGGCACTCAACAGCACAGTGAGCCGTACGACGATCACTTCATTGACGACTTTGATCGTGGTAATAGTCTTGTTCCTATTTGGCGGAGCGGTATTGCAAGGCTTCTCATTTGCCTTGATCGTAGGTATCTTGATCGGTACATACTCTTCTATTTTCATTGCAACCCCCGTTGTGATTGATTTTAACAAAGAGAAGAAATAAATTGAGTTAAATAATATTCAAAAAGCCCAGACAGTCATAGTCTGGGCTTTTTGTTTTCCCATAAAACATGTTTTAGACCTGCGTTCGATTTTTAACACCCATCTTCAAGAGCCTTTTTGAAGGGTTTTCTACACATTTTATCAAAGGTGATTTTAATTTGGCCCTATTGCGGGTATGCTTTGATATTGAATTTTAAATCTTGAACTTTGAATCCACCTGCAATATACAGGTCTAAAAACCTCAATTCTTCAACCATGAAAGTCACCGTAATCGGTACTGGCAAAGTAGCTTCCAATTTGATTCATATCCTATCGGATAAAAATCTACTCCATACCGTATATGGTAGATCCCAAGAGAAGATCGATTCAGCTATTGGTCTGAAAACAAACATTCAATCTTCCCACTCTTTAGATTTCAGAAACAATCCCTCAAGCGTTTTCCTCATAGCTGTAAGTGACCGAGCCATCAAAGAAGTCGCCTCTGGACTCCTATTACCTCCCAATGCAATCGTCGCACATACATCAGGCACATGTACACGAGAAGATTTGTTAGACCCAGAAAATACAGGGGTATTCTACCCCTTGCAGAGTTTTACTACCTCTCTCCCCATAGATTTCAGCTCTATACCTATTTTGATCGAGGGGTCGAATGAATGGACTGAAAAAAACTTAATTGACCTGGCTACACATCTGAGTACAAGCGTACAAGTCACCACAGCCATCGATCGACAACAACTACATATCGCAGCAGTCTTTGCCAGCAATTTTACCAACCGCATGCTGCACGCTGCAGAGCAGGTGCTCAACCAAGCATCTCTTGACATCAGCCTCTTGAGACCTCTCGTAGAATTATCCATCTCCAATGTGTTCACGACTGGTTCACAACAGAGTCTCACCGGTCCAGCCCAAAGACAAGATCATGCGACCATCCAAAATCATCTAGAAAAGCTAGACGCTACCCCCGAATTAAGAACACTTTATGAAACCCTAACTAACTATATTCAAGCGTCATACATCAAAAAAACAGCTACTCTTAAAAGGTAACCCCTGTATAATCACGCATTTTTTTCTCCCAATTAGGTAATTTTCCTAAACCCTTAAAAATAATCCTCAAATAAAACTGCCAAAAAAAGCATCCAACCTACTGTTTTTCAAAAACTAAGTAGTCATACTCAAAGCTGCTAACCAAAACGCTTAATTGTATGATTACGAATTTCCTGTATTTTATTAATGCTACACATGTAGCAACTTTGGAGAACCAATTAATTATAATACATAAGTTCACTCTTTTAAAAACCAAACGCTATGAAAGGATATTTCATAAGACCATCAAGAATCACCCCTTCGGTGTACTTCAACCCAAAAAATCAACTGTTGGATGTACGCGGAAAATCAAGCCCAGAAAACGCATTGGCATTCTACAACGTGCTCTTGCAGAACATTGACAGCTACGTACAGTTAGATGTAGCAAAATTGACCGTGAACATGGCATTCGAGTATTTCAACACCAGCTCTAGCAAATGCTTGTTCATGATCTTGAAGAAATTAGAGAGCGTAGAGCAATTAGGCAAAAAAGTTGTCGTTAATTGGTACTACGAGTGCGATGACGAAGACATGAAGGAAGCTGGCGAGGACTTTAGCTCATTCTTTGAATATGAGTTCAACTTCAAAGAAGTGCCCGTAATCAACACCTTGGGTGGAATCGTAGACAAAGAAGAAAAAGCAGCCTAACAGCAGAACATTTAAATAGAAAAATTATGAAACCTAAATTCAGAACAGCATTAAGAACAGTGGTTCAAGTATTTATCGGTACGATCGTGACTTACGGATTTGTATTCGTTTGCGCTATCCTTAGCGTATTGGTTTAACCCTAAAAAGAGGGTTCTTCAGAAGTAGTAGGGGACTAAGTGTAGAAAGAAAAATACTTCTGAGTTACATGGCAAGCTATGAGAAAAAGTAAAACCGTGTAAAGGGACTCAATGTATTTAATTAAGGTGGTAGAAGGCTCTGATCAATATCAGAGCCTTTTTTCATGTATCAAATCAGTGCTATATTTTTTTGAAAAGATGTCTCAAAGGAAATATTGGTATCTGTACCTATCACTCCATCCAAATCATGGATTTTCCCATAGAGAATATCTCTCAAATGTCCATTGTCTCTTGCCATCACTTTGACCAACAGCGCATACTTTCCTGAGATGTTCGTACACTCTATGATCTCGGGTATCTTCTCTAGTTCCCTTACGATCTTGGGGATAAACTTGGCGTTGGCCACATCTATGCGTGTAATTGCCTCGGTCGTATAGCCCAATGCTTTGGCGTTGAGACGAAAGGTTGCATTTTCTAATATCCCCATCTGTCTGAGCTTGTTGACTCGCTGATGCACCATCGTATTAGAAATCCCCAATTCTTTGGCAACTGTCGAGAACGGAACTCTTGCGTTTTCACTTAACCTCCTCAAAATTGCCTTGTCCATGCTGTTAATTTGACTTGACTCCATTCCTATTCCATTTCAATTTTTACATTTTGACCAAATAATCCTATTCTAAACAACATTTTGACCAAATATATTCAATACTCAAATCATATATTCCTAATACATTAATATTTATGTCATTTTGATTGAAATTAGCAATACAAATGGATTACAAAAATATCATAGCAAAGTGTTGGTCAGACTATGTCTCGAAGACTCCCTCAGCTGAGGCCATACATCAACTGTTGGCAGAGAGAGGCGAGAGCATAGTCAATGACCACATTGCATTTAGAACTTTCAACCATCCCAAAACGGGAATTGAAGTTCTTGCCAAACCATTTTTGGAGGCAGGCTATGAGGAAAGTGGCGAATACCATTTTGAAGTAAAAAAATTGAAAGCCAAGCATTATCAACATCCAGATGATCATGCACCTAAGATTTTTATCAGTGAGTTGTTATTAGAGAGTTTTTCGGTTGAACTCAATCAGACTGTCGAGCAAATAGTCGCACCTATTGTCACAGGAAGTCTGATTGAGTTCCCGTCAATCCCTTGGACAGACAAATCGCATGAAACCTACAAGAAACTACTGGCAGAATCAGAATATGCTGCATGGACATATGTCTTTGGATTCTGTGCCAACCATTTCACCATCAATGTCAATGAGCTGAAGACCATCGCCAGTCTGGAGGACATGAATGAGTTGTTGAAATCTGCTGGTTTTGAACTCAACACCTCAGGTGGAGAAATCAAAGGTAGTCCTAGCGAATTGTTAGAGCAGTCTAGCACCTTGGCAGACAAACAAGTCATCACATTTGCAGAAGGTGATTTCAAAATTCCATCCTGCTACTATGAGTTTGCCAAACGGTATGCAGATGTTGACGGCAATCTTTTCCAAGGTTTCATTGCCAAATCTGCCGATAAAATATTCGAAAGTACGAATACAAGATAATCGCCCAGACTCTGACTAAACAACTTTTCAGACCCAAAAATGAGAGATGGCTCAGGCCAGTTTAGATATGTTAAGGGCACGCCAAGCCAGTCAATGTTGACTGGCTTGTGCATTTTATCTTGGATTTGATTTATGATTCAATCCTCTATCCTTAAAAAGTAAGTAAATCATATCTCTCATTTGTCTATTCATATATCTTTGCGGCTATGGCAAAGAACGAAGATCCAAACGAGCTTAAAAAGATCGTATCTCACGCAAAAGAGTACGGTTATGTTTTTCCCTCGAGTGAAATATATGATGGGCTAAGTGCCACCTACGACTATGGTCAGTATGGTGCAGAATTGAAACAAAACATTCGTCAGTACTGGTGGAAAGCCATGGTACAGATGAACGAAAACATTGTCGGTATTGACGCCTCGATCTTTATGCACCCCACGACTTGGAAGGCTTCTGGTCACGTGGACGCATTCAACGATCCGATGATCGACAACAAGGATTCCAAAAAACGCTACCGTGCAGATGTATTGATCGAAGAGCATGTCGCTAAGATTGATGCCAAAATCAACAAAGAAATAGAAAAAGCTGCTGGCAAATTTGGTGACTCTTTTGACGAAGCACAATTCAGAGCTACGAATCCAAGGGTGCTACAGAATCAGGAAAAAATAGACGCCATCAATGCTCGATTCAAAGAAGACATCGAGAAAGAAAATTTTGAAGATCTCAAACTCCTCATCGAAGAATTGGAAATTTCTGATCCAGTAAGCGGATCAAAAAATTGGACTGAAGTCCGTCAGTTCAACCTCATGTTCTCCACAGAACTCGGTTCATTGGCAGATGGCGCGAGTAAAATTTACTTGAGACCAGAGACCGCCCAAGGTATATTCGTCAACTACCTCAACGTGCAAAAAACGGGCAGAATGAAACTGCCATTCGGTATTGCACAAACTGGAAAGGCATTCAGAAACGAGATCATCGCTCGACAATTCATCTTCCGAATGAGAGAATTTGAGCAGATGGAGATGCAATTTTTCATCAAGCCAGGTACCGAACTAGAATGGTACGAAATCTGGAAAAACAAAAGAATGAACTGGCACAAATCACTGGGCTTGGGAGAGGAAAACTATAGATTCCATGACCACTTGAACCTTGCGCACTATGCCAATGCTGCCTGTGACATTGAGTTCAACTTCCCGATGGGATTCAAAGAGCTAGAAGGAATTCACTCCAGAACTGACTTTGACCTCAAAGCACATGAAGAGTACAGTGGCAAAAAACTACAGTACTTTGACAATGAAATGGAGCAATCATATGTCCCCTATGTCGTAGAGACTTCCGTCGGACTAGACCGACTCTTCTTGGCAATTTTGGCGACTGCCTACACCGAAGAGACTTTGGAAGACGGTAGTGAAAGGACAGTTCTCAAGCTTCCAGTACAATTAGCACCAGTCAAAGCAGCAGTGTTGCCATTGATCAACAAAGACGGCTTGCCAGAAAAAGCAAGAGAAATCATGGATGACCTCAAGTTCTCTGTCAATGTGCAGTACGACGGCAAAGACGCCATCGGCCGCAGATACAGACGACAGGATGCGATCGGTACGCCGTTTTGTATCACCGTAGATCACCAGACACTAGAAGATGGCACGGTGACCATCCGTGAGCGAGACAGCATGGAGCAGAGACGTGTAGCTGCATCTGAGGTGTCGTCCATCATCGAAAAAGCCGTAGACTTGAAACCATTGTTGAAACAACTCTAAGATCAGACTCACAAAATTCAAAGCCTGTTTTTTCTCGAAGAAACAGGCTTTTTTATTCCCCCCGTTATTTCAATCGAATCTACTATATTTAGAAAATGATTCTTCTCCAACTAGCCCACGAAACCTCGACTGCCATAGACGCCTTTCGGATGTTTATGATCACCATTGCATTCCTGATTGCCCTCGTACTGACTGGAAAAATCAATTTGGGCATTCGCATCCCAGGCGTATCAGTCCCCATGCGTCGAGACCGAAAAATCATCTTGAAAGAAAAATTCCCTTTCTACGCCAAGCTGTCGGACGAAAACAAAAGACGCTTCGAGCGCAAAGTTGATCACTTCATCTACAGCAAAGATTTCATCCCTCGCCAGATCGAAAAAGTAACTGAGGAAATGAAAGTCCTCATCGCCGCCTGTGCTGTACAATTGACCATGGGATTTCCCAATGTAGCACTATCCTACTTCAAACGTATATTGATTTACCCAGATGACTACTACTCCACGATCAGTAAAAAATACCACCGAGGAGAGGTCAACCCAAGAGCCAAAGCCATCGTGCTGTCATGGAGGCACTTTGTGGAAGGATATGTACACAACACCGACGGGCGAAATCTCGGTCTCCATGAGATGGCACATGCGCTCAGGATAGAAAACCGAATCAGCAACAACGAATATGACTTCCTAGACAAAGACATCCAAAACAAATGGGAACAATTGGCAGATGAAGAAATCGGGCGCATTCGCTCAGGAAACAGCCGTATGTTTCGCGACTATGCTGGCACCAACCGTGAAGAATTCTTTGCGGTAGCAGTAGAGAACTTTTTCGAGTGTCCCCAGACTTTTAAAAATCAGATGCCTGAGTTGTATCATAACTTAGCTTTACTTTTGAGGCAAGACCCTTTGAGCCCATGATGAAGAAAAAGCCACACCCCGCAGGAGAGAGAAAAAAAGAAATGGTCACCATGAAGGATCTGATGGAGGCCATGCTCAAATCCTACAACATCGATAGGAAATTTGACCAAGCCACACTCATCACTAAGTGGAACAAAATCATGGGTACAGCCATCGCCAACCGCACCACCAACCTAGAAATCCGCAACGATGTACTCATCGTCACGCTGTCCTCTGCCCCCCTCAAACACGAGCTCAATAACTCCAAGCAAAAAGTGATGGATCTCGTCAACAAAGAGTTTGGCAAACACATCGTCAAGCAGATATTGTTTGTGTAGAGACTCCACCAGCATACATGCTCCAATGAACCCACTCGGGCGCATCTGTGATGCGTTCGCAATTAATGGGCATTTCAAATGCCCACATAGCTAAAGGTTTCAATCGCAATACAATTACGATCAAGCAGCAAAGAATCCTCAACAAGCCGCTCCGAGGCATCAGTACAGCCTGTCCGATGCTTCGAGAGCCTCACATGACAAGGAATCTTTCCTACCAGAGATAATAAACAAAGAGGCAGCTTGGAATCCAAGCTGCCTCTTTGTTTATTATCTGTACTGGCTAAATCAAGCCATCGTATGATAGACGTTTTGTACGTCATCATCATCTTCTATTTTTTCTAACAGCTTGTTGACGTCTTCTTGTTGCTCCTCAGTCAATTCCTTGGTGACCTGTGGAATCCGCTCAAAACCTGAAGACAATATCTCCATGTTGTTTTCTTCGAAGTACTTCTGCAAAGCGCCATAGTCAGAGAACCCTCCATAGACCATCATGCCATCCTCGTCCTCAAAGACCTCTTCGGCTCCATAATCAATCAACTCCAGTTCTAACTCTTCCGCATCCAAACCATCCTTTTTCAATCGGAAGTTGCAAGTATGATCAAACATAAACTCTACAGAACCCTGAGTACCCAAGCTGCCATTGCACTTGGTAAAATAGCTTCTGATGTTGGCCACTGTCCTATTGTTGTTGTCGGTAGCGGTCTCTACTAGGATGGCGATCCCGTGAGGCCCGTACCCTTCGAACAAAGTTTCCTTGAAATCCCCCTGAGACTTGTCAGTGGCACGCTTGATGGCACGTTCGACATTCTCCTTGGGCATGTTGGCTGCCTTGGCATTTTGCATGACAGCACGCAATCTTGAATTTGTATTAGGATCTGATCCTCCGTCCTTCACCGCGATGACGATATCCTTGCCAATGCGCGTAAAGGTTCTGGCCATCTGACCCCAACGTTTTAGTTTTCTAGCTTTTCTAAATTCAAATGCTCTTCCCATTATTATTCATTTTATTAGACTTACAAATATATAATAAGGCTATATTTCTGTTCTTATGAAAAACCTGATTACAGCTATAATTTTCTCAACCTTTGGTCTGGCATGCACACCAAAGTCTACCCACACCAATCATCTGTGCGAATCGATCCACTCAGAGTATGTTTTTTGGGGACGGTTTCAACAGGCCATTGAAGATTCGGACGAAAAATTCCTCTTATCACATCTACAACCTATTGTCGTATGTGATATATGTGAGGGTGTAGAATCAGACAGTCCAAACATCACAGCGACAGATATGATCAAACACCATCTCCGTATCCTCAAAGCACCACAAGAAGCCGACTACCAAATAACAATAGAAAAAAATGGTGAAAGCTCCATCTACCATATCAACTATAGCATCAAATGTCGCAATTGCCCTGAGGGCACTTATAACCTGATCTACAATTTGGAAGAAAGCAAAGGAGATTTTCGACTGACAGACATTTTTTCTGTCCCCTAGTCAGCTATATCTGGATTGACGTACTTGTTTTTAGAGGCCAGCAACATTTTGGAGAAAACAGGAATGCTAGCGTGCTCAAAATAATCATCAAAAAGTTGATCCAAGTATGCCTTGGAAAAAATATCAGTCTCTAAAAACTCCTCACTAATCGAAGGGATTCTCTGACGAATTTGATCATCACTGATCGTCATCATCGTCCTAAATATCCTGAAAAACTTCATCTCATTGTAATCAATCTTAGCGTCAGCATTGAGCGTATCCATTGCGACCTGTACCAATGTCAACTCTTGCTCTTGACTCAATGTGGCATTTTTCAAGACTTTGAAATAATCTTTGAGAAAGCCCATTCCCATTTGATTGATCACTTCGATCAAAAACTCCAACTCTTCATCCACATTGATGTTGCCAAAAAGCTCACTTTCCGAAGCAATCTTACGAATCAACGCAACCTCATTTTCATCGATATGACCATCACAGGTCATGAATGAAAAAGCGGTTTTGAAAGCAATGGATGGAAAATTATAAATTTTGCTCTGGCTGTCTCTCATGGCTTGGTTGTTGACCCAGTCGATGACGCCTTGTATATTGTCTTCTATGCGTGATTTGATTTGCGCATCCAGCGCGAGTTCGTTAGCGCTACGTAGTATTTCTAGTGCATTTTCGCCTGTGAAACCACTGTTGTTTTGTGTCGCCTTGAAATAATCTATGCCACACTGTAGGACTTCCGTCGCGAGATTGTTGGCCAAAACTCTGAATTCTGGCTCAGTCTCACCAAAAGTCGTTTTCAGCGCTTCGTACTTTGGCTTGGAACGAAACATCAACTCCATACCTGTCTCATAGGCAGCCAAAGAGTTTTCCTTCCGCTTTTTCTTCGCCTTTGCTATCTCTTCAATCAGTTCTTTGATATACTTCTGAGTCATGTCTGTTTTCAATTCAATTTCCAACCACAAATTAATAAAAATCAAATATAGAATGGACGAATGGGACTTTTATGTGCGTGAACAGAAATTGACTGCTGAATCGCATAATTCTAGCGAAAATATTTTTCTATGGTTTGGTACCTATGATTGAATATGTCGAGTAGTTGTCTCTTGACAAACAGTGCATGAAGCAAATGCCCCAAAATGCCAAAGGGCATTTTGTAGGATACCCTATCTGTCATCCACACTTTCCCTTGGTTCAGTTCAAAAATATGCTCATGATGCCACATCGAGTATGGACCAAATCGCTGTTCATCGACAAAAAAATGATTCTTCTCCACATGCGTGATTTCGGTGACCCACGATGACTTTATACCTAATAGTACAGCTACTCTATAGGTGATAATTTGTCCCACACGCATCGAGTCCACGAGGTCTGAAGTGATCTCAAAACCCATGTACGCAGGAGTAATTTTCGTCAAGTTTTTGGGAGTAGAAAAGAAAGCCCACGCCTCCTCCAGCGTGGTGTTGATTTTTTGGTGAACTGTCAACGTATAGATTCCAGAATGACTTTTGATTTTTATCATAGATTTTGATTAACAAAATGTTCAACTACGAAGAATAGTTTTGATTTTCAACACCATTGCCATGATGTTCGTTTTTAGATGGTTGTACGTATTGTTTAATCACAAGAACATAAAAATTAAACAAAATTTATACATTTTTTCGCTACAGTCTTCTATGACCAAGGCTGCAATTTTCACTAACTTTCGGACGAGAATCAATTGATACCACATGACGAGAGAAGAAGCCATCGCTGCAGTCAAGAATCATTCAAGCAACAAAGTCAAATTTGCCATCATAGACATAGACGGGATTCTCCGTGGAAAATACATCCATAAAGATAAGTTTATGGATCAAATCAATGGAGATTTTGGGTTCTGTGATGTAGTGTATGGCTGGGACAGTAGCGATGCACTGTATCATCAATCTGGGATTACAGGCTGGGACACAGGCTTTCCAGATGGAAAAGCTAAAATAGATTTGGACACCTTTCGCCAAGTACCATGGGACGAAGATGTCCCCTTTTTTTTGGCTGATTATGCTGCTGGCTCTCCCTCTAAACCTGTCTGCCCTCGCAGTTTGCTCAAGCAAATCATCGCCAAAGCTGAGAGCAAAGGCCTGTTTGCACAATTCGCAATAGAATACGAATGGTTCAATTTTCAATCCAACAGTGCCGAAAAAGAAATTACACCCAAGCCTATCTCAGAGGGGATGTTCGGTTATTCACTGACGCGCTTGGCGCATGCCACGCACTACGTCAACGACATCTTCGACCTCTGTGGATCATTTGATGTCCAAATCGAGGGGATGCACACCGAGACAGGACCTGGAGTACTAGAGACAGCCATCCAAAAAGACACCATTCTTCGCGCAGCAGACAAAGGTGCGCTGTTCAAAATGGCGGTCAAGGAAATCGCTAATCAATACGATATTATCCCAAGTTTCATGGCCAAATGGAACGAAAAATTACCAGGATGCTCTGGACATTTGCATCAGTCAATTTTGGATCAGAATGGAAACAACCTATTTTTTGATCCAAAAGATGAGCAACACATGAGTCCGATGATGAAAAGCTATCTGGCAGGGCAACTGCATTGCTTACCCTATCTGATGCCTTTCTTCGCTCCCACCGTCAACAGCTACAAACGACTTGTGGAAGGAGCTTGGGCACCGACTACTGTGACTTGGGGCTTAGACAACAGGACTGTGGCGCTTCGCGTACTCAACGACACTGCCTCCAGCACCAGAATCGAGCATCGTGTGGCAGGTGCTGATGTGAATCCTTACCTCTGTATGGCAGCAGGCTTGGCGTCTGGACTCTATGGGATAGAAAACAACCTGAAACTAGAAACTCCAGCCATCTCAGGCAACGCCTACGCCAACAAGAGAGTCAAAAGACTCCCTAGCAATCTCAACGAGGCTACTCAGGCAATGAAAAAATCCAAATTGGCCAAAGACCTACTTGGCGAAGAGTTCATTCAGCATTTTGCCATGACGCGCGAGCATGAATGGAACGAATACCTCAAAACTGTCTCCGATTGGGAGCTAAAAAGATACTTTGAAATCATCTAATGACAAGAACACTTAATTTTAACGAAATCGTCCTTGAAGCCTGGAGCCACTACGACGATTCTAGGAAAGTAGTCTCTATCAACGACATCAGTGCACGTGTATCGACAAATCACGTGTTCAAACTCAAACTAGAGACAGGGACGGTTGTCATCGGCAAACTGTCCTACTTTGGCACCTATGCTAATTTTATGGAAGACCACGCCTTGATCAATTCCTTGGCTATCAACCTATCTGATCCCTATGACCAGTTTATTTCGAGATCACTGACCAAAGGGAGTGAACTATTTACCTACCGATACAAAGACAGCGTACTAGATGCATGGGTGGTATTCTACAACCCAATCAAAATCAAGAAAAGGCTTCCTAAGATTTTGGATCAAAGTCAGATCAAAAATCTTGGCAGAGAAGTAGCCAAATTTCACAAAGCGTGTTTTCAAATCAAAAACATCCTCCCACCTTGGTCCAAGACCCTCAAGATGGACTTGGATCACCTGCTCCGCATCACAGAAACCGAAGACGGGCAGTATGAGCACCGTGGCAACATCGACACCATCAAACATCAAATAGATATCTTCAACAAAAACATGGATATATTGGAGACCGATCACTGGCCTTCGATCCCAGTTTTTGTCGACTGGAATATTGGCAATTTTTCTTTGGACAAAGACAACAGGTTCTATTCTAGATGGGACTATGATTGGTTTAGGATGAGTTCTAGGATCATGGATTTTTATTTCTTCAGCAGAGTGTGTTCTACGATTGGAGACAGAGAAGAATTCAGCTACTTGATCGATCCTGTCAACGAAGATCGATTCATTCTATTTCTTAAAGAATACCACAAAATCTATCCTCTGACTCGCAATGAAGTTTTGTTCATCAAAGAAGCCTATCGCTTCTTTATCTTGAACTATGTGATCAAAGATGGCCGCTATTTCTTTCATGAAATCTATGCGACCAAACTCCAAAGAGAGGCCTATGAAATCTACCTGCCTCAAATCGATCAATTCGATGGTGACAAATTATTACGTGCATTAGATCTTTAAAATATGGAAATTCAGGAATTTAAAAATGTAGTGAAGAATTATGACGTGGTGTTCTTTGATGCCTACGGCGTGTTAAAAAATTCCAGTGGGATGATCCCACATATTGAGAAGACTTTTGAATACCTGATCAATAACAATATCGAGTTTTACATCTTGACCAATGACGCATCCAGAGGGCCAAAATCCCTTGCCAAAAGCTATATCGATGCAGGGCTCACGATGATCAATGAGGACAAGATCATCTCGTCAGGCATGCTCGCTCGTGAATACCTCAAAACCAAAGTCGCTGATGGAAAAGTCGCCTACCTCGGCACCAAACAATCCGCACATTATCTGGAAGAAACAGGGCTCAAAGCACTATCCATAGCAGACCTAGACCTCAACAACATAGCAGATGTCAATGCGCTGGTATTCCTAGATGACGAAGGTTTTGACTGGCATACTGATTTAAATAAACTGGTCAATTTGCTCCGTCTCAGAAACATCCCTGTCATAGTTGCCAATACGGATAGGTCTTATCCTATATCCGACAGAATGGTGGCCATAGCAGTAGGAAGCATCGCTGATATGATCGAAAAAATCACCGGTAGAAAATTTATCAAATTTGGCAAGCCCGATTCGAGTATGTTCATCTTTGCCTACCAACATACGATCAAAGCGCAAGAGGTTGGCAAAGAAAAAATACTGATGGTGGGCGACACCTTGATCACCGATATTATAGGTGGCAACAAGTTTGGAATTGATACAGCACTCGTGCTCACAGGCAACACCCTGCCAGAACACTACATGGATCGAATCAAAGCCTTGGGAATCATACCAGATCATGTATGTCACTCTGCTGTGGTTTATTAAACTGCAAAATATTACTATCCTAGCAAGCACATATACGCCATCTAGATCAACCATCACAAAGGCCTAAATCACCTTAAGTGATTAATAATGAAAACTTTGTAAAAAATAAAGATCACGTCAATGTGTTTGCTATGGTATCTCTTTCCAAAAAACTTTTCTTACAAAGTTTTTATCCTATATTTAGGAATCAAATGCATAACCTCTGTTTATCCCCGTAGCAGATTAGAGAATTGTTATGTGTAGAATGAGTGCTATTTTAGAAACTTACGAATCTTTCCTTTCTATTTCAATGCAGATTGGGTTGAAGACATACTCCATTGGCAGAGTAGTGTTGCAAGAACCCGTCCTAGAAATACCTGAGCGACAGGCTGTCACAGAGTATGCCATGAGTATAGAAAATACTTATGATTGGCTATTCACACTGTTGGCTCTTTTCACCTGCATAGGTGCCTATTTGATCTTCAAGTTTTTCGCAAGGAGGATAAAAATACAACGCAGTGTACTACAACGAAAAGTAGAAATGCGCACCTCAGAAATTTCAAAACAAAAAGAAGAATTACAAAAACAATCCGAAGAGTTAAAAAATGCCTATGAGGAGATTCAAATGAAGAACATGGCTATCGAAGAAGCCTTCGAACATTTGAGTAACTCCTATGCCAAACTATCAGACCTGAACAGGGAAAAGGATGGAATGATGAGCATTGTAGCGCATGACCTACGGACGCCACTCAACAACATCGAAGGATTGATACATTTGCTCACCCTAGATGGCAATCTCAATGATGACCAAAAAGAATACATCACGACGATCAGAGCTGTGGTCAAACGTGGCAATGAGATGATCCGTGATTTGCTCGATATCAATCAGGCTAAAAAAGTAAAACCAGAATTGAAAATCACAGAATTTTCTATTGATCAATTCATCAAAAGCTGGAAAATCAATTTTGACAAGCCACTAAGCAACAAAGAACAGAAACTCCATATATCTGGCAACTATGAATCCATCTTAGTGAAAACGGATATGGGTATTTTATCCCGAATCATGGACAACTTGATGTCCAACGCGATGAAGTTTTCAGAAAAAGGCAAGAATATTTACCTAGACATCAACCCCATCAACGACAATCTCCAAATCATCCTCAGGGACGAGGGACCTGGAATTAGTGAGGCAGACCAACTCAAGATGTTTAAACCATTTGTAAGACTCAGTGCCAGACCTACTGATGGCGAACATTCCAATGGGCTGGGCTTATCCATCATCAAAAGTCTAAGCCAACAACTAGGAGGAAATGTAGAAGTTCAAAGTACCTTGGGAGAAGGTACTGCCTTTCAAATCTTGATTCCTGTATTGATCAATACCCCTGCAGAAAAAGTCTTAGACTAAGATCTAATTAATTGGTGTGAGACTCGTTGTTGAGCAGATACATGGCGATCGCAAAAGTATCTTTGGTCTGCAATATGCTTTGCTTTTCGATAGGATTGACCAAAGGCGTCCTAGCTATGCCTCGTTGCTTTAGTAGGTATTGATCACAGGCCACTATGGTCTTAATTATCGGGTTTTGCTGATCGCTATGATAGGCGTGAAGAAAAGCCTTTCTATACTGCCCATACTGATACCAATTGGCAGAGAGCAGGTTGATAGACTGAAAATACCTCGTCAATGCCTTGCGATCCCCTTTGATCCTGATCAAATCTTTGCGATCAAGGTCTGCCAAACTTGCCTTCGCATAGAGTGCCCACATTTTCAAAATGGATTGTTGGGCGGAAAGCTGACAACTGTAAAATAGGTCTGAACGAAATCTTGTAGAGACCATCGTAACCCTACCAGATGTGAGCGTACTCATCAGTGAGATAAAATCTGACAAATAGGCTCGGTCTAGGAAAAAGTTCCTTGCACTCTTCCCCATCACAGTGATCAGGTGTGTCATAATCATGCATTTATAGTCATTCAAACTTAGCAATTAGGAGTAGCAAAGGCATTTGTACTCCTTTGCTACTCTACATACTATGGATTTAATCCAAGTCAAAACGGTCAAGGTTCATCACCTTGTCCCATGCTGCTACAAAATCCGCCACGAACTGTGCCTTAGAATCCTCGTAGCTGTACACTTCGGCAAGTGCACGCAGTTCGGAATTTGATCCAAAGATCAAATCAACTCGTGTACCTGTCCACTTGACTGCTCCAGTTCTTCGATCTCTGCCTTCAAACAAATCCTGCTTGTCGGATGTCGACTTCCATGTAGTACCCAAATCCAGCAAATTGACGAAGAAGTCATTGCTCAGCACTTCCGGTTGCTTGGTAAAGACTCCATGCGCGGAGCGATCAAAGTTGGCATTCAAGACCCGCATTCCTCCTACCAATACTGTCATCTCAGGTGCTGTGAGTGTCAAGAGCTGAGCTTTGTCAACTAGCAACTCTTCAGAAGATACTGCATACCCAGACTGGTAATAGTTGCGGAATCCATCTCCACGTGGCTCCAAGGGACCAAAGGCATCTACATCGGTTTGCTCAAGTAAGGCATCGGCGCGTCCAGGAGTGAAGGGTACCGTCACTTCATGTCCTCCATTTTTGGCAGCTAGCTCTATGGCAGCACAACCTCCCAATACAATCAAGTCGGCAATGGATACCTTTTTGCTAGATTGTGCATTGTTGAAATCCCTTTGGATCGACTCAAGGGTTTGTAATACCTTGGCCAATTGCGCTGGATTGTTTACTTCCCAATCCTTTTGAGGTGCCAAACGAACTCTTGCGCCATTGGCACCTCCTCGCTTGTCTGACCCTCTAAATGTAGAGGCCGAAGCCCAAGCGGTAGAAACCAACTGCGAAACAGATAGCCCAGATGCTAAAATTTTGCTCTTTAGTGAGGAGATATCAGCCGCATCAATCAATGGGTGTGTAACTGCTGGAATCGGATCTTGCCATATCAATTCTTCCGTAGGCACCTCTGGCCCCAAATAGCGAACAATAGGTCCCATGTCACGGTGCGTCAATTTGTACCACGCACGCGAAAAAGCATCTGCAAACTCATCAGGGTTTTCGAAGAAATGTCTTGACACTTTTTCATAAGCAGGATCAACACGCAGTGCGAGGTCTGTAGTCAGCATGAACGGAGCATGTTTTTTGGCTGGATCATGTGCATCTGGCACCAAACCAGCACCTGCACCATCTTTTGGTCTCCACTGGTGCGCTCCCGCGGGACTCTTCGTCAACTCCCACTCGTACCCAAACAAGTTCTCAAAGAAATTGTTACTCCATTGGGTAGGAGTTGTAGTCCATGCACCTTCTAGCCCACTCGTAATCGTGCTACCAGCATTGCCTGTACCAAAGCTGTTTTTCCAACCGAGACCTTGCTCCTCTATTGTTGCTCCTGCTGGCTCAGCTGCTATGTACTTGCCAGGATCAGCCGCTCCATGGGTCTTACCAAAGGTATGACCACCTGCGATGAGGGCTACAGTTTCGTAATCATTCATGGCCATGCGGCCAAATGTCTCTCTGATATCTCGTGCGGCAGCCAACGGGTCGGGATTTCCATTAGGCCCTTCTGGATTCACATAGATCAATCCCATCTGTACGGCAGCAAGCGGGTTTTCTAAGTCACGATCCCCTGTGTACCTTTTGTCTCCCAACCACTCGGATTCTGCACCCCAGTACACGTCTTCCTCAGGTTCCCAGACATCTTCACGTCCTCCTCCGAAACCGAAAGTTTTCAATCCCATCGATTCCAAGGCACAATTGCCAGTGAGAATCATCAAATCAGCCCAAGAGAGTTTCTTGCCATATTTTTGTTTGATAGGCCAGAGCAAGAGGCGTGCTTTGTCGAGATTGGCATTGTCGGGCCAACTGTTGAGTGGTGCAAAACGCTGCGACCCAGAGCCAGCACCTCCACGACCATCAGCGATCCGATAGGTTCCTGCGCTATGCCAGGCCATCCGAATAAACAGCGGCCCATAATGACCATAATCTGCTGGCCACCATTCCTGAGAATCAGTCATCAAATCAAATATATCCTGCTTCACCGCTTTGAGGTCTAGAGATTTGAACTCCTTGGCGTAATCAAATTTCTCATCCATGGGATTGGACAAAGTAGAATTTTGACGGAGGATATTTAGTTTCAGCATGTTGGGCCACCATTCGCGGTTGCTGGTGCCACCACCTGCTGCACGATCATGTGCTCCATGCATGAATGGACATTTGGCACTGCTGTCATTGGTATCTAATGATTTTTGAGAATTACTGGATTTTTCCATTTGGATAGATTTAATGTGTTCGAGAATAATTTTGACAGAATACTTCTTTTATCTTCATCCCAATCCATTGATTTAATTGAAATCCGATGTACTGTTAATTTACAGAAATATTACTGGTTTTAAAAAGCTTATACCTTCAAGTCGAGACAAGTACAGAATAAAATTATTCGCCACATCAGCCAATATTTTACATGGTTCATACATGCTGGCGAGTAGACGACAGTAACATTATTCCCCTTTGCTAAGACTCGAACGATAGGGTAATATTAAGCATCTCTTTTTCTGACTCAGAGCAATTTTCATCAATAAACTTGATGTCAAGATAAACGATAAAAATAGAAGGCTTGATTGGATACTTTATTTGTTCCCACACACAAAAGGTCATCCCATATTCTCCCCAAATGCCATTTGATTGACCAAACTAGCCCAAAAACGACAAAAGCCTGCTAATGCAGGCCTTTGTCGTTTTTGGTATTATGATATTGTCAGCTTTCTATTGCTCAATAGTCGCTGCAATCAACGTAAAAGAAGTAGTAGAAATACTGGCATTTCCAGAATCATCGGTCACTTCAACATCAATCTGATATACGCCCAAGTCAGTCGTCTCACTAATCTCAGCTGCGATCAGCACCACTTGCGTAGCAGTTTCATATTGGTCTATGGTGAAAGTCTCATTGTATTCTAGTGACGTGGTATTCAAACCTTCCCCTGTGGATTCTGTTTGTCGTACCGTGACGTGCATACTCTCTATGAATCCTCCATCTGTTGCAATGATTGTGATTTGTAATTTTTCTCCTTGAAAGGTTTCAAAAGCATCTCCTTTTACATTGATACCATCGTGTAGTATATCCGAAATGTAAGGTGCTTGGTCATCATTCACTTCATTATCATCCTTGTCGCAGGCAGTCAAAAGGAAAATAGTCATCAATAGGATTAGGTTCAATTTCATAACTGTGTGTTTATGGTTAGTATTTAATTTTTGGCTAATGTAGAGCTATCTGCCCTGAGCCAACATTCTATTCGACCAATCGATATGTTTTGAAGTCAGAGACCTCAAAAGCGTCGACAGTGGCTCTGGCAGCATCTATCATTTGTGATACATGGCTGGGTTGTACCTGTGCTGTTTCGAGTAACCCTTCGCAAGATTTGAAACTCCCAAATGAAAAGCAGAACCTCTGACCCATACAGCATAGAAAAAAAGCAACCTAGTCCCCCTGAGGCACTCGAAGGGTGGACAAGTAGCTCCGAAGCATCCGTACTGCTTGTCTGTGGTTCGAGTGCCTCACCATGACAAGGAGAGAGCATCACCATGACAAGGCTAGGGATTCACCACTGACCTAACTGGTTCGGTTAGTATTTTCTTGAAAGCACAAAGAAATCCATCCCAAAATCAAAACGCATAGCTCACCTTGAGTCCACCGAAATAGTTGATTGGTAGTCCGGGGTAATAATAGCGTCCTGAGCTGGCATTGATCTGGAGCATACTGGCATATTTGGTATCGGTCAGATTGTTGACGCCCGCGTAGAGATTCAAGGTCAAAGCGCCTAGCGTGTGCTGGTATCCGACCTTGGCGTTGAGCAAAGAATAGGCATCTGTGTAGATGCTGCTGTCATCCAAGATCGACATAGACCCTACACGCTGGTAGTTGACATTGCCATAAAGCCCGAGTGCCCAATTAAAGTCCAAGGCATAGTCCAGCGTATAGCTCGGCACGCCTGTCATGCGGTTGCCAGAGTAGTCATTGCTACCTTCTACAAACTCATCAAAATGATAATTCATGACTGTATAGGATACCCGTTGACCCAATTGAAAATTGGTGCTTTGGATGGTCTTGTGGTTCAGCAGCAGCTCCAGTCCTTGATGATTGGCACTGCCTGCATTGATTCCCACCTGCACCTCATTGATCGTCTGATTCACAATCAAGTCTTTGGTTCGCATCCAGTAGCCCACCACTTCGAAATACAAACTGCGATCCCATGCATCACCTTTCAATCCCAACTCATAGTTCCAGCCAGACTCAGGTGTCAGGTCTCGGTTGATTTGACCGCCAGGATACAAAGTCTGCTCGAATGAAGGCAGTGAAAAACCATGAGAGACCAAAGCATAAGCAGATACCGACTCAGTGATTTTCCTGAGGATACTCAGCTTGGGAGAAAACATCGGATCAAAGCCATAGTCGGCACTTTGATTGGCAGCTCCTGACTGCAGATGATCATCAAGGTTGTATCTCGATGCATTGAAGTTCAATCCTGCAGAGATAATCCATCGATCCGACGGATAGTACTCGGTAGCCACGAAAGCATTCCCATATTTCCTGACTTGGTCAAAATCTCTCGTTTGGTCACCGTTTTGTCCTCCATCATTGACGAACTCTTGGTACCTGTATTGCTCCCAAAATCCCTCAACACCCAATACGACCTGCAATTGATTTTGAGGCAAGAAGCTGCGCTTTAGCTTGGCGCGGAGGCCTGTGTTGAACTGATCCGTCGCTAGATTGCCCAAGAAAGTCGGTCGGGTCTCCGCGGCATTGCTGCCATTCATAAATACAGTGAGATCACTTTGCATCCGAGGATCGTAGCGTGTATGGAGAGACAGTCCCAGACGAAAGCGCTCGCTGGTTTCTTTGCCGTTGACACCTCCCCAGACGGCGGCCGCAGACTCGGGATTGTTTTCATAGTCCTCCAGACTCAGTGAACTAGGGATCTGTGATTCCAAATCTGTGTAATTGAAGTACAGCGTCACATCTGAATGCTCCCTAACCGCTACAGACCCCAATGCAGTGATCGACTGACGGTCATAGCGGTTGTTGTCACGGTAGCCATCGCTATGCACATCTTGGTAGAGTAGGTTGAGGCTTTTGCGTGTGTCCGCCACTTCTGCGCTGAGATTGTACCTCTGCAAACCAAAAGACCCAAACATGGCGTCTGCTGTGGCACTAGAGTGATCCTGAGGTTTCTTGGTTTGGAAATGAATGGCACCACCGAGTCCTGCACCATAGACGGTAGAGGTCGGCCCACGGTAAACCTCCACACCTTGTAAGGTCGCAAAATCAATGTCTTCCACAGTGGTTTCGCCTTCCCCTGTCGAGAGCGGAATTTCATTGAGATAGGCCTTGACTTTGTCCGTCCCAAAAGGCGAACGAGCACCTATGCCTCTGATGGTGATTCGGTTGGTGCTGAGTGTCCCTGACTGCATATAGACGCCAGGTACGGCGTTCAACACGGGTTGTAGGTACAGCTGATCTGCGCGGTTGATTTGCTTAGGCGTCACACCAGTGACCGACCCTCCAAAATCGATGGTCTCATGCTCAAACAAATCTGACGATATGGTGATTTCTTCCAAAACCACATCCGTAGAATCAGCGGATTGACAGAGAGCCTGACCAGCCCATAGGAGTGCAATTAGACTAAAAATGATTCTCATCATGGGGATTTTATTTCAATAAAAAATGATGTTATGGTTCTCAAGTAGGGCCAGAAATTCCTCCCCCTTGCCCCCTCCAAAGGGGGAAATGCTGGACTGGCGAGATTAAATGACTCTTTCAATTTGTTTCTAGCTCGGTGAAATTAATACCATGGTTTTCCAGCTCTGCCAGCACAGGTTCGTAGACAGATCGCTCCGTCGGTATCTGCACGCCAGACACGACCAACTTACCCTGTAGGATCAGCTTTGCGGTGACTGCCAGCGGCAAACCGACCGTTTTGGCCATCGCAGTATGGATGGCATCTTCTCCCTCTACAGCCATGTAGGACTGTAGTTTTTTGAGCTTTCCATCTTCTACATATTCGAACTTGTGCCACATCACGATCATGTCTTTGTCGTCTGGCTGAATCGTCCATTTTTTCTTGAGGATGTGCTCCAGTACTTGCGCCGGGCTTCCTTTGTCCAGTCCCACGAGTTCTTCCTCAAACATCCCTAGCCACTTCAGCTTGTACATCTCCTCCGACTCCATGTCGAGGTTCATGTAGTGGGCGAGCTTTAGCTCTACCGAATCGTTGGGGTTGTAGGACAGAAAAGAATTGATGAATTGACGGTGGGTCATCTCGCTCACATTCTGCATCTGAAAAGTATCGTCCGTTGCTCCCAGTTGCACAAAAATATCCCACGCCCGACAAAAGCCCGTACGGCGCAAAGTCCCTCTGTACAAGGTCTGAATGCCTCGCAATTTGTAAGCGTCCAAGTATTTGAGCGAATCTCGGTTGGCGTATCCCTCGAAATAGCCATGCTCAGGAATATGTATTACCTCCGTTCTTTTAAAAAGCTTTTGATACGGAATGTATTTGTATTTTCCTTCTTGCAAAAACTTCACATAGCCCTGCCCCGCCAAGACCACATTGCGGGGATTCCAGGTGAACTTGTACTTCCATGGATTGTCATCGTTGCTAGGCGCTAAGAGTCCGCCTGTGAAAGTCTCAAAGGTTCTCAACTCTGCGCCAGCCCCTTTGATTCGGTCCAGCACCTTCATGGCTGACATGTGGTCGATCCCTGGGTCTAGTCCCATCTCCATGATCAAGCCCGCACCGTTTTTCTCAAAGGTCTCGGACAGGGCTTTGATTTCATCACTCACATAAGAGGCAGTCAGCATATTGATACCAGCTGCAGCGCACAGTTCTGCTACGATGAGATGAAAGGAGGCGGGCAGCATCGAGATGACCAAATCAAAGTGGGCAACCTCACGCTTTTGCTCAGGATGGGTAATGTCAAAGGCCAGTGCCACACCATGCGGATGGCCATTCACTCGGTCACGGGCAAGAGACAGATCCATGTCTCCCACAGTGACGAGCCATTGGTTGTCGCTGGCATGGTCTAGGAGGAAATCTATCAGCACCGAAGACGATCTGCCTGCGCCTAATACAAGAATTTTTTGGGGGTTCATACGTGGATCATGTTCATATCGGACAGGCAATTTATACAAACCCATATTCAATGTCATTTAGTTGACCCCATATTGGCGGATAGTTTTCTGCAAATGACGCGTATGGCCATTCTGGACTACCACAAGTTCTTGTTACCTGTATTCGATTAATAACTGGGTAATAAAATGGATAAATCCATTTCCCACATAGCTGATTCTCATAGCCCACGGTTTAAACCGTGGGCTATGAGAATCAGCTAGCCACAGGTTAATCTAACTCAGGTTTCTCAGGAGACCCTATACGATTGGACTACTCTGGATTTCTATTTTTTATCCCCTCATGACGAAACCCTTACAAAAGAAAAACGGTCTCACTACAGCGAGACCGTTTTACGGTGTGATACTAAACATGGCTTTTGATTTAAGTGAAACTTAAGCAGCTGGCGTTGTATTACTGGCCAAGCTTACCTTTTCGTACTCCAACTTTTTGATCAATTTCTGAAGCCGTGGACCGGGTCTGAACCTGATTCTGGCACCATTGATATTGCCTGAGCGAAACTCCTCCTGCGTATCTGTACCCTGACTACTCAAAGTCAAAAATAGGGTACCCAGATTGCTCAATCTCACCTTTCTACCGTGGATGAGTTGCATCTCTATGACCTCTATCAGCGTCCCGATGGCACCTACGACCGTGCCGTAGTTGAGATTGGATACTTTGCTGATGAGATCAACCAATTCGTCAAAACTGACATCATCGCCATTGTTGATTCTGGCATAAAACTTTTTTGGGAGCGTAAGATCCGTCGGATTGATGCGCTCAGTTACTTTATATTGTACTGACATGACTATAAAATTTAAAGGGTTAAAAAAATATTTGAGATGAATCCTGACTGAGCGCTCGGTGTAGGATTTGTCTGATTCAAGACAAGTTTGATGCCAAAAAGAGTCCTGAAAACGTCAAAATATGTTAAAAAAACGAGAGGGTTTTCACACTCTATCTCCTTATAAACGAGGATTTTAAGGTAGTTTGGGAGGCAGACTCTCAAGTAAACTTACTACAGCCTTCATGATAGCTTATATGACCCTCCAAGATAGCTTACTTGAGCCTCCATGTAAGCTATCTTGGGACCTGATGTAAGCTTGCATGGGAGTCGAAGTAACGGATAATCAGGAAAACTGCTCCTTTACCCCCAAAATCACCTACCAAGATTTGGGTATATTGCTATGAACAGTGCAACAAAGCATCCAACTTTTGGTGAAATATGAGGGTGAGATGTTAGATTTGGCAGGAGGCATGAGTGACGAAAGCTACCTTATTCTACAAATTAAAAAACTTAGATTTACTCATGCCATAAGGCAAGTATGCGGAACTTTTGTCCGCATACTCAATTGTTATCGACAAATCCACTGAGAATTGAAGACATCTAATTCAGAACCTAACAAAGAACCATTTAGCTGGAACTCCTTTATTATTGTACTCCTGTGTTTTGGCTGTCTATTCTTTGTAACTTTTAGCACAGAAGGAGCCAACAACGCATTTCTATTTACATCTATCATTTTTGCATTTCCAATATCCTTAGGCCTTCCATATATTCTTGAGTCTCGAATTGTTAATCCCACAAAATTCAGCCTTTTAATAGGCCTCTATTTAATTTCAATTATAACAGTTGGAATTACTGCAAACCACTGGATGACTTTTATTATGTTCCCAGCTATGTCCATTTTAGCATGGGTTGTCGATTGGGTTTATAAAAGAATAAAACAACGTCTTTCAAGATAAGCTTAACCCTAAGAGTGAAAAAAAGTCGATAACAAGGTGTAGACACGAATGCCCATGCGAGCTTTCCGAATCAATGCCAGAATCAGCACCACCGCTCCTCGCGGAATCTCCAGAATACCGATAACGCATTCGTGGTTTCATTAGCAGTCCAAATCTAGACTAATGGCTAAACATGCTTTTGTGGTTGTGCGCGGATCGGCTATCTTTCTGCCTTAATCAAACTGTGAGGGCACGTCGTCCTACACAGGCGTTGTGCTTCATGCTAGTAACCGCCTATGAAATCAATTAAAGACTTAATATACTTCGATACAGATAAGGCCAAGTCATTAATAAGCCAATTGAACGATGGACTTATAAGTGAAATCTCAAGAGCAATCGAAGATGAAACTGAAGAGTCGGCAGGTCTTGGTTTTGATGTTAAGATAGTAAAAGGAAGCCTAGGTGATAAAACAAAGGAACGTTCCTTAAGAACTGAAAAAATAGAGCTTTATCACGAAATGCTTAATACAATTGAGCATGATTTGTTGGAGAAAAACTTACTAACTCCGATAAATGAAACCTTTGATAATTGGAAGGGCTCATTCAATGATTTCATGGATGAGATTCCTAACTTCAACTATATCAAAGCAACAGGGTGGGCAAGTTTTGAGGATTTTGAGAGATTCAAAAGAATACTTTCTAATTTCAACGAAATCCAAAGATTAATATTTACATCACAACTACTAGAAACCCCTGAGTATCGTTCACTTCAAGATCAAATTGAACAGGCTAAAAAAACAGCTAATCAGAACTCAGACAGAAATCTAAAAGCAAAGGACCTTAACAAAATAAAAGCCCTTGAAAAGAAAATAGATGATATTCTAAAAGAACAAAGTAGCATTCATCTGTTTGATGAAGATTGGGTTGAAAGAGTTAGGACATTCTTAGACACATTTTCTCCTGAAAGATTAAACTTTAGACTACTTCCATTAGATCATTTTGGAGACTTTCAGATTTTATCTAACCTCAAGGCTAAATTTATGCTTGACGGCAACTTTGAAAACACCATTTTCACTTATGGATCAAGGCCGAATATCAAATTAAGCGTAATAGGAATTATTACATCATGCCCAAGAAAAGATGACCCAAGGGTTCACCCAAGTGATGAATATCTAGCCTATTCAGATGATGAACTCTCTGATGAAGGCCAGTTTGACAAGGCATTTAGAAGAGTGTTTGATTCCTTTGAGGCATTTGAGAAATTCTTCTTTGTTCCAAGCTTTCCGAAAATAGCAATTAGCCCAATAGCTATCTACAGGGAAGTGAAGTTCGAAAAGTAATAACCACGAAAGCACAACATATGCTATGAATGAATGGGGTTTCATCGGTCAGGATACTTTTGTGGGGATTGGAAAGTCCGCCACAAGTTTTAAATTTAAATCAAGGCGTGGCTATGTGCGAGACGAGAGGTTAGGCGATATCCCTCATTAGGATTTTTCGGCAACCATTATTTTATTTGCACGTACATACCAACACATAAACGCACGTGCAATGAACACTAAATTGACTCTAACTCTTGAAAAAGAGATTATCGAAGAAGCTAAAAAATATGCTTCAAAGAGAGGAAGAAGCTTATCTGAAATGGTAGAGAACTATTTCAAATACATAACCGAATCGAAAACTCAATCAGCAGCTACAGAAGAACTATCTCCAAGAGTACAGAAATTAAGAGGTGTTCTAAAAGTAGATTCTTCATTTAACTACAAAAACAACCTTAACGAAGCTAAAGACGAAAAACATGGCATCTAAAATCTTCGTTGACACTGATGTCATAATTGATCTGCTTATAGACAGACAACCACATGCAGATGCAGCCTCTTTAATTTTTGATTTAGCGGAGAAAAAGAAATTACAAATACATACCTCTTCTCTTTGCCTTAACAACGTTCACTACATTGTTCGTAAAGAACTTGGAGACAAACGAACCCGAGCGATTATTGGTGAATTACTTGAAATTATCGAAGTACTGAGCGTATCAGGAACCAACATCGAAAATGCTGTAAATAGTGAATTCAAAGATTTTGAAGATGCTATCCAACATTCCGTAGCGATCGAAAACAAAAACATTTCTGCAATCGTAACTAGAAACACCAAAGACTACAAGAAGTCTCAAATACCGGTATTCAACACCGAAATGTATGTTAAAATGGTATTTAAAGAGGGATAACAAACTGTATAAATCATGCTGCGGCAGCAGCAGTTTGAATCGTGCTGCTTACCCCTGCCCCGCCATATCTCTGCCTTGATCTATCCCAGTAGAAAACATATAGACCAAATCAGAGATTTGGCTATATTGTGGACGAAACTTAATCATTGTCTCTCAGCACGATTCATACAGAGATGTTATGAGCCATTTAGAACCTACTGCACAAAAGTCCAAACACCCATCAGTATAAAGATGATACCTGGCACTCTATAGAGGAGAAAGGTGTTGTTTTGAATGGCGGTGAAGCGTGAGCCCAAATAAATCACAGAAACCAACAACAAAAAAGTGCCCGTAGAAACACCTGCAACATAGATGAGAAAATTGCTGTCTGTCAAGGTCACCCAGCCCATGGATTGCAAATATGCCGTCACCGCCAACCAATAAGGGATCGCCAGCGGATTGGCCAATGCCACCAACACACCGCGCAAGAATCCTGAGCGTTTTTCACCCGTTGCTTGATTTGGCTCGGTTTTATCCTTGCGCTTGGGACGCTTTATTAGATTGTAAATACCTAAAATGATCAAAACAGATCCAGAAATCCAAGTAAACCAATTGGCAATCTCCAGGTTCTCCGTCAAAAATATCTGAAATCGAACTGCCAAACCTGCATAAACAAACTCTACCACAGAAGCGGCCAGGGCAAATGACAATGCACCTGACTTTTTGCCAAGCATTGCCAACTGCATCACAGATAAGTTGATTGTCCCAGGTGGGATCGAACCTACAAAACTAAATACCAACGCCACCAAAAACATCCCTATCAATACCATGTTACTTTACTTTTTCTCGGTTGTACTTGCGTATTTTTCTTACTTCTCGCAGTCCTTCAAAGAAGCCCATATAGGGAATACCTCTTTTGCGGTTCAAGATCGAAATGTCAGTCAACACCTGCAAGTGATGGATGATATCTTTGTAGGCTTGGATCAACGAAAACCCTGGGTGATAAATATGAGCTGGCTCAGCACCTGCCCCATTCAGTTCCAATACCTTGAAATACTCCCCTCTATACAGGTCGTCCAGCGATCGACATCTCAGATCATACCTACCGAAATAAAAGCCCTCGATCTGCTGACTCACCCGATCAAACACCGCTATCAATTTGTCATTGATCAAATGATTGCCATTGAGAAATGTCGTACCCAAGCAATGATTGCCAATTGACACCAACTCGACTATCTCTCCACGAGAGGGGATATGGCGGAGTTTTATAGGTTCTTTGAGCCACAACCTTTGGAGGTGCATTTTGGCGCGAGCGTCTTGCTGCATGAGCTGCTCCACAGTCTGCACACCATCACCCACGACCTTGAGCATGTCCTTCATCACGATAGAGCTGACTGTACCTCTCGGCTGATCAGGATAGTGATAGTAAAACACCCCCAGCTCAACCTCGTAGGGCACAAACTCCTGAACAAGAAAATCAACTTGTATATCCTCAAGATAGCGATTCAGTTGCTCCTCACTCTTGATCAACTCCACCATCCAACCTCGCTCTCCTATGTCTGGCTTTAGAATGAAAGGGAAATCCATTCCACGGTCTTTGACATGCATGAGTAGTTCTGTACTGCTCACATCAGGTGTCAATCGAAAAGTCTTCGGGATGTATTGAGCGGGAATCAAGTCGAATATCTTCATTTTGGACTCTCCCAGCATCCCTCCAAACTCAATCCCAGGATTGGATGCAGTGAAAAAGAATATCGAGCGAGCACGGATCGTTGACCACAGCCAATAAAACAGTACGGGGAAGTAAAAGACTGAGAAAGGCCAAAATTCCCATCTAAAAATCTTAGCCCATACCACACTAGAATTCAGTTTGGCGTATAGGGACTTTTTGCTCGGAGATGAATTGTACAATTGATCTGGCTCTGGTAAAGTTACTTCCATGGGGGTTAAGCCTTTTGCAACAGAGACGCTCGGTACCTCATGGTAGAACTGGCTATTCCAAAGCTTTCATCTAGCATCAGATTGGGTTTGACCTCCCTCAGCCCGATTCTAATCAAAGCCATGTGATGTACGGCATGTTCTATGTTATAGATCAGTTCTCGCTCCAGGTTACTCTGCACAATGCAAGAAGTCTCATCTGCATCGAAAGATTGCTCCAGAGTGATTGACACATTGTCTGATACCTGATTGAGTTGATTTCGCAATTGGTTGAGCTGATCGAGCGCCACCACTGTATCACTCTCCAATGCCAGGTCTCTGCATCTCAAGTCGTAATTGACCATGCCTGTATGGTAGTCTTGAAGCAGGCACTTGAAGAATTCCAAGGTATGTCTGACATGCTGCCCTATGGTAGAGCCATTGAGTGTGATGGACAATTGACTGTATTCTTCGTTGGTCAATTCTTGGATCAAACCAGTGAGTTGGTTAAAAATGTTGTTTATAGCAAGTTTTATAATCATTGTTTATGTTTTGGTCAGTCGGTCATTTTTGTGAGTTGTCCATGAATGAAGCCGATAAATTTAATTATTCTTATTCAAACAACATCATTTTGATTGTGGTTCACTTCACGCAATCTAGAGTTTCAATGAACCAAATCCTTGACCATATCCCAAACCAACTCCGCTTCATATCCTTTGTAGATCAAATAACGGGATATCTTTTCTCGCTTTTTGAAAATATTTGTTTCTGTTTCGGTGTCTGCCTTTTTTGTCGTGAGCTCTTCTAATGTTGCCAAATAGTCTTCTTGACTGATTTCTAGCATTGCTTTTTTTACACAGTAAGCAGATACATCATGCTGCTGCAATCCGATTTTAATTTTGTTTCTTCCCCATTTCTTGATGCGAAATTTGCCGCCAGCATAGATTTTGGCAAAACGCTCTTCATTGACGAAGCCCTCCATGATCAGATCTGTTAGGACATCTTCCACTTCACTTCGGTACAGTCCGTATTCATACAGTTTTTGGCGAACTTCTTTTTGCGAGCGCTCCTGATAGGCACAGAAGTTAGCCGCTTTGAGTTTTGCTTCCTTCTTGGATAGATGTAATTTTTTCTTTTCGAGCAATTGCAGAATATTTTACAAGCAAATATCTCCATTTATAGGATAGTAGCGTCTCTTCTCACTGAAATCTTGAAAACACTATTTGGATACCATGATATCCTCCAAACTCTTCACAATATGAGATTTCAATCCAAAGTATTCGAGCATTACTCGGGCAGCTCCTCGGATCAGAAAGCTATCCGCTATGACAGTGACTTCTGTAATTCTCCTTTTGTATAGTTTGAGACTTTGGTACCATTGTTTGCGAGCTGAGGGATCAAACCCATTCATGTCCGTACAATCCCAAACGAAGGTATAGCTGTTGTTGGAGCTTTCCATTTCTTCACTCCAAGCCCTGGCTCCCTCGATGCTGGCTGCTCTAGAAAATCTTCCTTTGAATTTAAAGTACAGTACATGCATGCCATATTGAGGAGCACTGCTGATATCAAGATTGGTTGATTTGAAATCCATAAGTGTATTGTTTACAATGAAAAAAAGCACCAATGTAGTACTTTCAATTTAATAAACAATTCACAAAGGACCTCATTAAAACACTGTAAACTAGCAGATTAACTCACAGCATCTTGAAACTTTGTCAATTGAATCTGAAAATCAGCTCTGAGGTTTTCAGATTCAATCCCTTGCTCTATACTAAAGTTCTCTTCGAAAGAGGGCAAAGAAAAAGAAGCAACCACTTGTCCTCCTCGATGAGGAAATCCCTTCACAGCAATATCCAAAACAGATTGCCCTCCGCGTTGTCCCGGAGAAGTAGCCATCAAAAACATGGGTTTGTTCAACCACATTTTTTCCTTGATCCTGGATGACCAATCAAAAATATTTTTAAAAGCGGTGCTGAAATTACCATTGTGCTCAGCAAATGAGATGAGGATACCATCTGCTGACCGCAACTCCTCTTTGAACTGCACAGCCTGAGCTGGAATCCCCAGTTGCTTTTCCTTGTCGACACTGAATAGCGGCATTTCATAGTCATTGAGATCCAACAGCCGAATCTCCATGCCGTCCAATTGCGTTGTAGCCCACTTCGCCAATTTTTGATTGATAGATGTACTACTGGTACTAGCTCCAAAAGCAACAATTTTCTTCATGAAGGTCAATTTAGTGATTGCACAATAACTTCTTTACGGAGAACCGAGCTTTATTGATATGATCGTCTTTCAAATTAGTTTAGAAACAACATACCAAAGCACTCTCTTTTTGAGTTGAATTATTCAAACAAGCAACAGTATAAATCTCAGAAGTATCAATGGACAATACACAGATCTTGTTTGTTTTCTTGTAGAATGAAACGTACTTCATTAAATTATAAGGCTCAGGTCATAGATAACCTGTCATGGAATACAGCGAAAGAGTCAAAATCATCGAACACAGAGGTAAAGAGATTTTCTACTTTGACTTCACCTTCCTCAGGGCTGAGGAGCACCCATGGGTCATGGATGTTGCACTTCAGCGTGCTCTTCAATCTAAGCAAAAAGAAATATTGTACATCTCCAACGTGAGCAATACTCACCTCAACACAGAGAGTCGAAAAAAAGCAAAAAGCATCTTCACTACCTTGCACAACCAAGGATTCAAAGTCAAAGGTTCGACCATGGGTATCACAGGCTTGCAAAAGTTAATCGTATCAGCCATCGACAGAGACATGTATTTTACCAATGACATAGAAAAGGCCAAGGATTGGCTGGTAGGAGACGATAAGCTGTGACAACCCAGTGTTATTCTAAATTGACACACATAAAACCTAGTCGAAAATACTCATTTTGCTATCTTTAGCTGTTAATAGCAATAAACACAACCTATGAAAAAGTTAGTACTCTTATTCATTGTAATATCTAGTCAATTGTATGCGCAAGAAAAAAGACTTGCTTTGGTCATTGGCAATGCCGCATACGAACATAGTGGAGTATTGAAAAACCCAGTGAATGATGCAAACTTGATGGCAAGCTCACTGCAACAATTGGGTTTTGAAGTGATTCTACATACTGATGCCAACAAAACCAAAATGGAGAGAGCTGTTTATGAGTTTAGTAAAGAATTAAATAATTACAACATTGCACTTTTCTATTATGCGGGTCACGGTGTACAAGTCGATGGAGCCAACTACCTTATTCCTGTGGATGCCAAAATTGAAGACAAAATCGGTGCGCAATTTGAAGCCATCGATTTAAACAAGATCGTAGGTCAGTTCGAGGCTCATCAAAACAATACCAACATTGTAATCTTGGACGCCTGTAGGAATGACCCTTTCAAAACCTGGTCACGAGGAGGTGACAGAGGATTCAAGGCTGTTTCTGCTCCTAGCGGGACTATTATTGCCTATGCTACAAGTGAAGGATCTACTGCGGCAGATGGAGATGGGGCAAATGGTCTCTATACTAAGGTCCTCGTCCAGGAGATGTTTCAAGATCAGCGAATAGAAGATGTGTTCATTCAGACCAGAAACAAGGTCAGAAAAGAAAGCGAAAACAAGCAAAGCCCACAAGAATGGTCTCAATTGACTGGTAAATTCTATTTTAACAAACCTTCGACTCAAAACAGTACCAATACACTAGTAGCGTCCAATGACCGAGCCATCAACACAGGTCAACCTAAGGCCATCAATATGAACCTGAGTCTACAAGAATTAATTGCCAACGGCACTAGTCCAGTGGCACTCATAGACAATGGGTTTGCTGTGACACAATTACTCAAAGAAGGTATGACCAAATCAGATTTGATTGGGATAACATGTGGTGGAGGTGTTCTTTTTGATGTAGATCCTGATGATGGAAGGGCATGGATTGCAGCAGAAGAAGATCAAAATAGAGGCATGCTGGCTAACTGGGAGGATGCAAAAAACATTGCTCAAAGGCCATACAACGGACACAACGACTGGAAGCTACCAAACAGGACTCAACTCAAAGCGATGTATGACAACTTAAAAACCAATGGTTTAGGGAATTTTGAAGAAACGAGCTACTGGAGTTCATCAGAAAGTAGCTACAGCAATGCTTGGGGTATCAGTTTCGAAAGCGGAAGCAAGTATGAATTTAATAAAACAGGAAAAAAGAAAATTCGTGCAATTCGAAAACTCTAGAAATCTTATTCTTCTAGTTCTAGTGGTACACCATTAATCATCTTTAAATTGAATACATATTTATCATTCAATGTACCTTCAGGATCTGAAATGACTACTATTTGAAGAGCTCCAAACGCCACGTTATTTCTACCAAACAAGAAGATATCATCATCAGCAATATTAGTTATTTTGGTGGTTTTTACACCGCCACCGTAGGCTTCATTGATTTTCACAGAAGTGGCCTGAGCATAATTAAAGCCATTGAATTTCACGAAACTGATTCCTGATCTACTGCCCCAATCGTAAGATAAATCATCTGTCTTACTCAGACTATCCGTAAGTTCTACAAAGTCAAGTTGAAAATCCACACTATCCTCAAGATAAACTGGTGTCATGTTGTACAGATTAAAACAACTTTGCTTTTCTGATAAACCAGAATAGATGACATGTCCAGATGTGGCTTCTACAAAACTTGCACTTTTATTTACAGAAATAGTCTTGGCAATCTGTGCCTCGTCACCATTCTCGTTGACAACACTGAAAGTCAGCAATGTCACTGTAGAATCAGGATATTCAGGCACCACATAATCCAATATATATTTAAAATTATTGGTCTGTAAGCCAGAGTCTACCAAATTAACAAAACCGAAATAGTCATCGGATTGATCGATGACCATTTCGGTAAGTTTTGCATCTTCAGAATAGGCTTCAAATGTAATTAATATATGCTCTTTCGAGTTTGCTTCTACGTTGATATCAGAAGGTTTAAGAAAAACCAAAATCGGTGAATCTTCGCCTTGCTCAGTACACGCAAACAACAAAATCAGACTACCTATAACTAATAGAAACCAATTCTTCATAATACTATCTGTTACTTTTTGAACTTATAAGCATGGACATCCATGTATCTCCAAGTTCTTTTTCCTCCAAACAACCTACGTACTTTTTTATAGTCACTTCCCACTACAAAATAGTCAGCGTCAGGATACTCATCTACGACCTTGTATGCCGCCTTTTTCATTTCAGACTTCAATTTGATATTGGCAAAGCCAGTCAAATCCACAACTTTTACATCTCTGAAGTTGTAAAGTTCATTGTTGACAGAATCAATTCGGTAAATACCAAAATAAGAACTACCAATAACTGACAACTCCGTTTTACCTAAATATTCAAAATCATCCATATCTAGATTGAGTCTGACAATATTAGGAGCAAAATTTGTAGTTTGACGCTCTGTAACAATTCTATACTGACTAAAACAAGATGTCATCATCACAGCTAGAACGATTATGACAGGATATAAAATTCTTTTCATAATTATTCTATTTATTTTCTAAAGTAATATGTCAGAACAGCTCTTACGTTGGAACCTAATTCAAACTTTTTGTATTCAAGTGATTTGTACTTTAACGCACTGTCAACTTCTTTGGTATAGTAGGTTTGTTTAGTTTTTACACCTCCTACTGATG
The DNA here is from genome assembly GCF_025502585.1 of Reichenbachiella agarivorans. Classification (NCBI taxonomy): domain Bacteria; kingdom Pseudomonadati; phylum Bacteroidota; class Cytophagia; order Cytophagales; family Reichenbachiellaceae; genus Reichenbachiella; species Reichenbachiella agarivorans. The sequence continues at coordinate 833,385 of NZ_CP106679.1, forward strand.
CTTCTGAGACAGTCTCATACTGCAAATTAGAATGATTGACACCTGTCAAACCATATTCAATACCAATTGCCACGGGTAAATCCGCCACAAAAGTTCTCACACCAATGTTGAGATTAAAACCTGACACAAACGAACTCTTTGTATAGTGGTCACTTGCATAATCACCTGTCAAGTTGGTTCTTTGGCTGGTCACAACCTCGTCCTTCTCTGTACCCAAGATAACACCCAACCCTACATACGTATCTAAAAAGTTGCTCTGTGCAAAGTGATAATTAACACCAGGGATAAATCTCATTCTGCTTTCCTTGTTGATATCAGCTTCTTCTCCAATATCATCTAGTAAAGATCCACTGAATTTTTCGCTTAATTTATACATCTGAGCACCAAGTACTAACTCTAGATTATCTGAAAAGTAATAGTTGAAATTCAACACTGGAAATCCCCTGAAAGACACGTCTTCATCAATCATTTCTTTGATCTCAGCATAACCTGCAGCGATTGTCAATCCAAAGTTACCTTCTTCTGGTCTAGAACCATTGTAAACGGTTTTAGTTACATTTTCTCTTTCAAGAAGCTGTCCTACTGCCATTTGATTTGCAGCGAAAACAACAAGAGCTATTATTAATATTCTTAATTTCATAATTTTTCGTTTTTCGGTTGATCAAAGTGATTAAGGTGCTGGAACAGTGATAGTGAAAGAAACTTCTTTACCTACCTGGCTAGACTCATCATCGTAAGCCTCAGCATAGATTGTATGCTTGCCTGCTGCGAGACCAGCAGTGCTGTAATCCTCCAATGTGAAGGAAGACGCGTCATCACCAGTGCCAACTTGACCACCGTCTACATAATAGTATACAGTGGTTATATCACCTTCTTTGTCAGTAATACTGACCTTGAGATCAATCACTGTACCTTGCTCAATAGTTGCGTTCGCACTAGGAGAAGTAATAGCTGCATAAGGTGTGTAATTCTCAGGCGCAATTAATGTCACATTAATGATATCACTTCTACTTTGACCTGCTTCATCTGTGGCAATTACTTCGATGGTGACTGCCCCTACATTGTTGTCATAAGTATTCCATTCATAATAACTGTAGTCATCTTCATCAGTATAAGATGCCACAGTAGTACCATTGATCTTATACTCAACGGTTGCTATATCCGATGTTCCCGAACTTATGCTAGCCTCAATCTCATAAGTCAAACCATGAGTCAATTCATCACGATTATCTGGTTCAGTGATTTCTACACTTGGTCCTTCCTCATCTTCTCCTACGATGATGATATCTTCTTCATCTACATCCGTTTGTCCTAGTGAGTTGGTTGCTACCACTTTGACTGTGTAAACACCAACTGCCAAGTCTACTGTGTTATACTTCAATAGATACGGAGCTTTGGTGTATGACTTGATCTCTGAATCGTTGATATAATACGTCACACTAGAGATAGTTACTCCTACTGCACCATTATTATCTACTGTTGCATCAATCTCAACAATGTCTCCTGCTTCAAATTCTAGTTTTTCACCTGACGCTGCTGCAGCTAAGGATCTCGCTCCTAGGAGAACTATTCCACTTGGGTCTTCTATTTCTAAGGTCACATCGATCGCTAGCAATGCTCCATCTCCTGAAACATCATCTAATGATTCCTCATTTTCCCAAGAATCAATCACAACATTTGTGCTTCTCAATGTTAACCCAGCAATTTTGCTATAGTAGCCTTCTGAATCAGAGAGATCATCACTTAATTTCCAGTCTTTTGATGTTGGAATAAAGGCAACTAAGTCATAGGCCTTATTTCCGTCTGGAGGCAATACTAAAATAGTGGTGTCCTCTACAGCAACAGTTTCACCTGTAGAGTAAATCTCACCTTCAATAATGGTAAATACAAACAATCGCTCATCTTGAGCATCGTCTGGCACGTTTTTGATTGTCAGTGACAGCGTTTTTGATTCTTCATCAACTTTGGCTCCACTAAAATCAATGGTTTCCTTACATCCAAATACGAATTGGGTAAGAATGATTAGAGTTAGAATTCTTTTCATACTATATTTAATTTGGTTAGTGAAAAAATAGTTCGCAATGTTAAATAAATTAACACTTAGATAGTAACAGGAGAAATGACATTTTATTTTGTTCAGCATCCACCTACAGACCTACAAAATCTATAGTTTAAAACTAAACGATTGACTGTAAGTACTTTAAATATACAGTTTTCTTATCCCTCATATAAAATAAAGTCCCCCGTCTGTCATGACAAACATATTGATAGAAAATCATTTATGCCCCAGGCACAACCTCTGTGTACAAAAAAGGCATCTGGCTAAAGGATTATGTCAGGATTTTGAAGTATTGAACTAATCAAGTAAGCACTTGATTTTAGAAGGTACATTGCCTGTCTCTCCTATCCTCATGATTTTGAAAATAAAGCTCGGCAAAAATCCAGGGTTGGTAATGAGTTTAGACTTTTGTGCTACTTTCTGATCTCTCAACTGAATGAGTGCCTCTCTTCGCTCTTCTGGGGTTTTGGCCAATTCTACGGCGAAAGCCCAAGCACCATCTCTTGCATGCTGCATGCTAAAATCAATGAGAAAGTTGTCTGCCCTGCCTGCAAATTTTAGAATAAATCTTAACGTCGGCCAAATTTCTGCATAGTCGTTTTCCACCTTGTGGACCATACTGGCTAAGATTTCGTTGATCTTAAAAAAATCTGCTTTTAAATCCTCTATCTCGTCCCCGCCAACCTGTGCTGCTGCAATACCCAAATCCAAATTGATGTGTGCATTCATTCCTGTCATGAGGTGTTGAAATACGTTGAGCCAGTAATCATCCACCACATCAAAAGCAGCAGACCAAGATTTGCTCGGTGTCTGCTTGCTGAGATAACTCGACATGGCATCAAAATACCTCTTGGCAAAGATGGCTCCTAATAGCTCCATCCTGTCAGGATTCTCAAACCGCCGCAGACGAATATCGTCTCTGACTTTGACCGTTACTTGATAGTAGAGAGCTGCGAAATAACCGAGGGGGTCATAATCCGCAATGGTATCTTGTGTGAACTTGTATAATTTTTCAACTACATCGTCAATGGTTTGCATCTATTCTTAATCCATTTGTTTTGGAAATATTGAAACTCGACAATGCTGCCCCTAATGATAGGCAATAACCACAAAGCACACAAAGAGTTAGAGAGAATTATTTGAAATGTGGACTGATGAGCGGAATGATTCCGTCTCTTAAAATCACAAAGGGCAACTTGTCTGCCTCACTGTTATAAGCGCCTCCTGTAAAAACAACAACTGCCTGCAACTCTGGTAGCACCATGATGTATTGGCCACCATTACCCGTGGCACTAAGGGTCTGATACACTAGCTCATCACGCTGTATTGGGAGAATCCACCATAGATAGCCATATGCTATATCAGTCAATCTCGTTTGCTCCGATGTGGCTCGCATGATCCATTCCTCTGGTATTATCTGCTGATCATGCCATCGACCATTGTTCAAAATCAACTCTCCAATTTTGGCCATATCCCTTGGTGTCATATACAGCCTTTTGGCAGAGTTGGGTACGTCTGATTTGCCGTTGGTATGATCCCAGCTCGCATTTTTGATCCCCAGTGGCTCAAAAAGATATTTGGAAGCAAACTCTTGGATTGACAACCCCGAAGATTGACTGATCACCTCGGCCAAGAGTACAGTCCCCATCGAACAATACATCGCGGTATCTCCTGGATTGTATCTCTGTGGAAGATCCAATGTATATTGAATCCAATTTTTCTGTCTATAAACCCTATCTTCTTGTCCCTTCGAACTCTTGTCCCAATCATTGCAATCCAAACCACTACTCATCATCAATAAGTCCCGAATAGTAATTTGTTCCTTTCGTGCATCATCATTCTTTTTCACCTGCCAACCTGATAAATGCTTGAGAACAGGTTCATCTTCATTTTGGATAAATCCTTGGTCTATCGCTATACCTGTGAGTAGAGCTAGGACACTCTTGGTCACAGACCTGAGATCATGCTGCATATCGATTTGGTAGTTTTGATAGTAATCTTCCAGAATAAGCTCCCCGTCTTGCACAATTATTATGGAATGAATCTCATGTTCATTGCGATACAACTGATTCATGAATTGATAAAGGTGAGTTGTATCTTGATTCACCAATCTTAAATCCCCCACTTGCCAGCCATCACTCAATAAGATGGGTTGTTGGTAAGCATATTGGGCATAAACTGACCATTCAGACCAGATCAACAAAAAAAAGAGCAAGTAGGTTTTCATGCCTTATCAATGCAAAAGATGATAAAAAGTTGTCTAGTCCATTTACTTACTAGATTGTTGGACTTCTTTTTCCAAGTGATCCAAATAGAGAATCCCATTGAGGTGATCTATTTCATGTTGAAAAATTACTGCGGTAAACCCTTCTATTCTTTCTTCATAATGTTGATGATCCAATTTATCATAGGCAATTTGAATCTCATAGGATCGAGTTCTGGTGGTATCCACTCTATTAGGGATGGACAAACAGCCTTCTCTACAATCCTGTTTTCTTTCAGAATAGAAGGTAATGACAGGGTTGAGATAAACCTCAAAGGGCAAGTTTTCCTGATCCAATCGTTGAACCCAAATGATGCGTTTCAATATCCCAACCTGTGGCGCAGCTATCCCCACGCCCATTGAAATACTGTCTCGCACGGTAGCGTACATCCTGTCAATCAATCGAGCCAAAACCTGATCCGTAGAATCCACGATTACATCGTGGCTGCTCGTCCTGAGCAAAATTGAATCTTGAATAGAGGTAATCTTAAACACCCTCATCGGAACATCTCCTTGATCTGAGAGAATCATGACCCTTTGTTGATCAGAAAATTGATCTGAAGTAGGTGAAACAGTCGACATTCTTGATGTCGCGCATCCCACTAAAAACAATATAGAGAAGATGGACAGGTGTTTTGATAAAGAAAGCATGCTAGCACAGTTAGTTGTAGCAACATTAACAAAAAAGCATGGCAATACTAAGACTGAACTGTCTCCCAATCTGTTTTTTTCATGGGAATGGAAAAATCCTTATAGGTGAGCGCTCTCCATAGCCATTCCATTGGGCCATATTTATAGGTTTTTAACCACCGAGCACTGATCACTACCTGTATCACAAACAGGCCCAAACCAAAAATCAAGCTCACTGTTGCTCCTACGTACTCCCACAGTCCTAACCCAAAATCATAGAATATCAACACACCAATCAGTGCTTGAGAAACATAGTTGGTCAGACTCAACCTGCCATAACTACTCAAATAATCAAAGATTTTTACTCGTTTGGAAAAATAAAAGTAAACCAGTATAAATCCACAACAAATCGCTGTGGTATAAAATGCGTTGAGGTAGGATTGAACCACTACCATGACCAACTGTTTTTGTGAATCTGTCCAATCGAAACTCTCTACTCCTGTCAAGTACAGGTTCAACAGCAACATGAAAATCAATGAGAAATAACCAATCAAAGTAGCCTTGTACCTGTATGCTTTTAGGTTCTCGAAATACCGCTGTCTAGCTATGACCAAACCCAGGATAAACAATGCCATCAGTTGAAAAAATCGGCCTGTATGATAGGTCCAAGTCCACACCACCACTCTAGCCTTGTATAGATTGAAAACCACCACATCCCACAGCGAACCAGAAGAATAAATTTGCTCCCCCTCCTCATAATACCCATCTCCATAATAGGGAGTATAAATATATGATGGATCAACAAACGACTCCACAATCATCCCCAGTGTAGGGATCTGCAAAATCAATAGTGATGTCACAACAAGTAATGTACGTGAGCCCACTTTGTATAGAGAAACAAGAGGCATCCCCATCAAGGCATAAATGTGAAGAATGTCTCCTCTATAAATCATCGAATGAACCAGGCCAATGGCCAACAAGACTAGCAATCTCCACAAAAAGACGTTTCGAAAATCCACTCCTTGCAACTCCTTCGTTTTCATCTGAATGAAGAAGCTGTACCCAAACAAGAATGCAAATATGGAGTAAGCTTTGCCGCTGACTAAAAACAGCACCGACTCAAATACCTGTTGGTCAATCTCCAACACCAAAGGGCTCTCCGCATTGACAGGCATAAATAGCTCAAAATGCTCAATGCTGTGAATCATAATGATCCCCAACAATGCAAATCCTCTGAGAGCATCTATAACCTGAATGCGCGGAGTTGTCGGCATAATTTATTTGTCATCGGTCTACTACATTAAAATTATGCTTTCGAGACTTTTCTTAAAAGAGCTGAACGAATTTGGGGACATATCCCTAGCCATGTTGGTACATCTCTCCGTCCATCTCATACTTACAGTCAGGTTTACTTGACATTTGTTTCTCTTGCCAGACGAATTACTCCTGTATGCTTCAAAAAAAAGAGCTGTTTTGACCATGACCAAAACAGCTCTTTCATCTCCAGTCTTTTCAGAATCAAGCCTTGACCAATGCCTTTCTCTTCAAGATGGTTTCAACAAACTTGATCTCGTTTTGAGAGTTGAATATTTTGTAGGGGAGATGAATCATTTGTGCTTTACTCATCACAAGTAGAAAATGATCTTTGGTCACCACAGCTCTCTTGATGCTCTCCCACTTGAGCGGCATCCCTTGTTTGCTGTTGAGTTTGATCAAAATCTGCTGACTGGTGATTTCATAGCTCAACTTTTGGAACATGAATTTGCCTTGCTCAATCTGCGAAATCCCTGCAAACTGTATCAACCAAAACAAGCCATACAGTACCAAAGCGATCGATGCGCCGATGATCCACCATAGGTTTGGAATCCAAAGATATCCACCACAGATCGCCAAATAAATCAAAAATACCCACCACTGGTCTTTGAGCAAATTACCAAATGCCAACTTGATAAAAGTTCCGTTTGCTAACTGGTATTTTTTCGTCTTTACTATCATTATTTTTATTTTACTGCCTTCAAACTTATATCTAAACTGGTGTAGGAATGGGTCAATGCACCCACTGATATGAAATCAACTCCTGTTTCAGCTATTTCTTTAATATTCAACTCGGTCACTCCCCCTGATGCTTCGGTTTGGCATTTGCCTTTGATCATCTGCACCGCCTGCTGCATCATAGAGGGCAACATATTGTCAAGCATGATCACATCTACACCACCTACTGCCAGTGCTTCTGCTACTTCTTCAAGATTTCTGGTCTCCACTTCTATCCTCAAATCCTTGCCCTGCTCCTTGAGATACGCTTGGGTTGCTTTGACTGCTTGTGTGATCCCTCCAGCATAATCGTTGTGGTTGTCCTTGAGCATCACCATGTCATAGAGTCCAAATCTATGGTTGACACCTCCTCCGATTTTGACCGCCCATTTTTCGCAGATGCGAAAGTTAGGTGAAGTCTTTCGAGTATCTAGCAACTTGGTCTCGGTATGTTGGATCATATCACTCAATCTGCGGGTATAAGTAGCTATGCCACTCATTCGTTGCATACAATTGAGCACCAATCTCTCTGTGGACAAGATCGATCTTGCACTGCCTTTTACTGTCAGTCCAACCTCGCCTTCGACTACTTGATCTCCATCAGCCTTGTGAAATGTCACAACGAGATTTTCATCATAGCGATGAAAAATCCACTGTGCCAATTCCAATCCAGCAATCACACCATCACCTTTGATGATGAGTTTGGCCTCCTGAATCAAGTCAGATGGAATAGCCGCTAGTGTGCTATGATCTCCTTCCCCTATGTCTTCTTGAAGTGCCGCATCAATGAATTGATTGATGGCAGATTTTGTCAGATAATCGATTTTCACGGCGCAAAAATATACAAGCCATTTATTTTATGCACCAGCGGTATGAATATTTTGCCAGTCTTAGTACTTTGCTGCTCTGACATAACCCCAAATTATGACCACCATTACAGGACAATACATCGACCTTTTCCTCCAAACCACCTATCCTGCGCAGATTGAAATCAAAAATGGCAGGATTTATCGTGTGTCAAAAATAACACAAGCACCTGACCAATACATCCTACCGGGTTTTGTAGATGCCCACGTGCATGTAGAGAGTTCTATGCTCGTGCCCTCTGAGTTTGCACGTATGGCGGTGGTACATGGCACGGTAGGCACCATCTCTGACCCTCATGAGATAGGCAATGTGCTAGGTGTGAAAGGAGTAGAATACATGATCGCCAATGGCAAGGAGGTCAATTTCAAATTCTATTTTGGGGCTCCCTCCTGTGTGCCTGCCACGACGTTTGAGACCGCAGGTGCGGAAATCTCTGTTGCGGACATAGAATACCTACTCAGCAAAGATGAGGTCGTGTACCTCGCAGAGATGATGAACTGGCCCGGAGTTTTGTTCAATGACAAAACTGTCTTTGACAAACTGGCAATTGCCAAACGACTAGGCAAACCCGTGGATGGTCATGCTCCAGGACTGAAAGGCGAGCAAGCACAACAATATGCTGCTGCAGGCATCTCCACAGATCACGAGTGTTTCACAATAGAAGAAGCTCAAGACAAACTCAGCTGTGGCATGAAAATTTTGATCCGAGAAGGAAGTGCGGCCAAAAATTTTGAAGCATTGATTCCTCTTCTCGATGGGCATTATCAGTCTATCATGTTTTGCTCTGATGATAAACATCCCGACAACCTCGAAGAAGGTCACATCAACCAACTCGTCAAACGATCTCTGGCCAAAGGCCACAACCTCTACAAAGTATTGCAAGCTGCCTGTGTCAACCCAGTTCAACACTACGGCATGGATATCGGACTGCTACGTCAGGGAGATCCTGCTGATTTCATCCTCATCGACAACCCTACTGATTTCAACATCCTTCAAACATGGATCAATGGAGAACTGGTTGCCAAAAATGGTCAAACCAAAATTCCTTCAGTCCCTGTTTCTGTGATCAATAATTTCCATTGTCAACTCAAGAAACCAGAAGACTTCAATCTCGAAATCACAGGGTCAAAAGTTAAGGTAATGGAAGCACTCGATGGTCAACTTATCACCAACCTGCTGACATATGACAGTGCCCTGATCGACAACCCCAATCAAACCAATACCGAGGAAGACATCCTGAAAGTAGTCGTGATCAACCGCTATCAAAATACCGCTCCCTCTATCGGATATATCAAAAATATGGGTCTAAAATCTGGCGCCATTGCCTCCTCCGTGGGGCATGACTCTCACAACATCATTGCCGTGGGAGTAGATGACAAGTCTATTTGCCGAGCGGTCAACAAAATCATTGCCTCTCAAGGTGGTGTCTCAGCAGTCAGTCCAGACATGGAGATGTTGCTGGAGCTGCCAGTCGCAGGCATCATGTCTGACCAAGACGGCTATCAAGTAGCCAAATCTTACTCAGCTATTGATCGCTTCGCCAAAGGACTAGGTTCTTCTCTGAATTCCCCATTCATGACACTGTCCTTTATGGCACTGCTTGTGATACCCAAAGCCAAAATGAGTGACTTAGGTTTTTTTGACGGAGAGCAATTCGAGTTTTTACAGGTTTTCACCGATTGATAAAAAAGTACATTACTTACATTCGCAGCATGCTAGAACTGATCTATATATTGAACCTCGTCGGCACGGTGGTTTTTGCCATCTCTGGTGCCCTGACTGCCTCTGATCACAAGATGGATGCCTTTGGTGCGGTGGTTATTGCCTTCATCACTGCGCTAGGTGGGGGTACGGTCAGAGATTTGTTGCTAGACAGTCATCCCATCGGGTGGATGGGAGACCCCAACTATCTCTATGCTGTGCTTTTTGCAGTACTTCTCAGTTACCTGTTCAAAAGATGGATCGCTAGTCTGCGCCGTACCATGTTTTTGTTTGACACCATAGGGATAGGTCTTTTTGCTGCTTTGGGTACTCAAAAGGCCCTCGGTTTCGACATGCATTTTACGATTGCCATCATGATGGGTGTCGTCTCATCGGTATTTGGTGGTGTGTTGAGAGATATTTTGACCAACAGAGTACCGCTGATTTTCAGAAAGGAGATATATGCCACCGCCTGTCTTGCTGGAGCCAGTCTCTATGTGATCCTGATTCAATTTCCCATTCCAGATTACTTGACCTTGATCATCCCTATTGTTCTCACGATGATCATCCGTCTCTTGGCAGTCAAATTCGAGTGGTCATTGCCAGGGATTAAATGAACGGACGCATCTGCATAGATTTTATTTCTCCATCGATACTTTAAATGCACTCAGTCCAGTTGGATTAGTTGATATAATTAGATTTTCTGCCAACTCAAATAAGTGAGATTGCGACTCATAGAAGTGCATCATATAACCTGCTGTATTAGGAAAACAGACTAAGTCACCAATTTGAGGAAGAGAAGGAAAAGCAATTTTTCGTTTGAGCAACACATCTGTTTCCAAACAATAGGCACCTACCAAATATGCATTCTCCACCGAATCGGTCTCGACTGACTCCTTCCGATTGATTGGGATCAAAATAGGATCCAAAAGAAAGTCCGCACTAGAACTACAGAGTTGGGTTTTGTTCATTTCCAACCCTACTAGTAGGTCACCATTAGAATCCCTTTTTCTAAAAACCACCTTTGCAAGTGTAATACCAGTCTGATCTACCAATGACCTACCAGGCTCTAAACGCAGCTCGATATTGCGGTCAACTAGACCCTGTGCCACGGTTCCATGAGCGGTAGGGCTTTCTAGAATCTGACGCAGCATGTGTTCTTTAGGTGTTGGGTTATAGTAAGGATAGGTTAGTAGTTGGCCTTCAATTGTTCCATTACTCCATGAATACCCCAAACCATTGTTCTGAAATGTGATAGGAGACCTCTCTCCGGCCAACGCCAGTTTTAGCTCTGCTTGAAAGTGGTTCCACTCTTCTTCTCTTTCTAAATAATTAGTCAAAAAACCACCGCCCATGTCTATGAATTTGGTTGACAATCCCATCGCTGAGATACTATCTACCACGTCAAACAACTGATCAAAAGCTGCCACTCTTTCCTCTATCTCATATCCATTGAGATGAAAATGCATGCCTTGATAAGACAAGTGCTGCGTTGTGCAAACATACTCTGTCACCACAGTCTCAATTTGGTTAATGTCAAACCCAAATCGACTATACATTTTTTCTCCATTGATCAAAAACCCACTCACTCTCAGCGCCACACGAGCCACTATATTCATACTAGCCGCCAAGTTTTTGATCGCATCTATTTCATCTTGATTATCTACCACAATCAACACTTGATTTTTGATAGCCAATACCAGTACGTCATTGGTTTTGATCGCGGCTGTCAGGACCAACTTGGCTGGATCGACCCCCATAGAAAGACACTGATTAAGTTCTTCGAAACTGGCTGTATCCACACCAAAACCATGATTTTTGGCTGTATTCACAAAAACTTTACACTTATTGGCCTTTCGCGCAAAAAACACTAAATGTGACAGCCCAAAAGATTCGATAACCTTTGCATATGCTTGATAGTTTTCTATGAAAGGATCTACATGATGCAGATTGAGTGGAGAACCATAGTCGGTCACCAACTGCTGATGAAGATTGGTCTCTCCCAAAAATGATTGAATCCAAGAATGAAGTGTTGGTGTGAGTTTGGGTAGTGGATCAACAATAGTTTGGCACATGACATTCGGTGTTTTTGATTTCATTTAGTACAAAGTCAGACCAATGACTGACGAAGTTGTTTCGTGATGGAGTAAGTGCGTCATTGTTGTAGGTCACACCTTCTGTAGGAGTACCCATGACTGCTATCGACATATTGACCTTGCCATTGGCATCTATGACGAAACCCTTTTTATCTAGCGCCAAACACCCTGGCATATGGCTGTCCTCGGAATCAACATCACTATTTCGATAAATGCAGATTTCCCCCTTTGATAAGAGCTGATGATACACACCCTCCTCTACATTACTCATATGAGTTTTCGGAATCCGCGCATTCACCATAGTATCCAAGTCATAAGCAGTTTCATCTATTTTAGAAACCAGTCTGGTACCTATATGATCTGTTTGATGTATCTGTGAAACTGCAGAAAAATGAATCAATCCCTGTTGAGCTAATGTAAGTATTTTTTCCATCGTGGTGTGTGGAGGTCCATAGGATACGCGGTGCAATCGCGGCGCATAGAAATTTTCAAACTTTTTTTGTGACTGGGGTGTCAACCCACCATGTGCATAAATATCCCCAAAAAGGCCAGCCGCAGCATTCCATACATCAGTCAACTCACTCAAAAAATGATGCCTAGACTTTTGTTTAGTTACATCCAGTCCCTCTTCTAAATACCCCACTATGAATCTATGGTATTCGATATCCGATTGGAACTCGACATCAGACAGTGGGTCAAAGAACTGATTGAGATCGAAACGCACAATATGTGGATATAGCATGTGAAACCATTCTATATCTTGTTGGATAGTGGCATAGGAATACGGTTGGTCAGTTTCCATAATTGAAGGATAGTTATACAACTCGAAAAGTTTCATATAATGAACGCGAACGTATTCTTGCCTGACCAAAGGCCATATCTCACTTTCAAAATCCAACTTTCCATTTTGAGATCCAAGTTCTGCCATACTGCTTGGCGTAAAAAATCGCAGCTGAAGTTTATTATTATCACCTGTACGCGGAATCATCGGCAGTCCATTTCTGCAAAATGGTAAAATCAGCCGCGGTTCCAACCCTGACTTTTCGTAGATCAGTTTGCCATCTATTGCAGTACTGAAGCGTCCTCCTCTACCCTCTGTCAGCGCCAATACACAATCCACAAAGGTGAGGCCCATACCTTTAATGCCAACTACTGATCCAGGAGCAACCCGATCCATCTTTTGCTCAACAGGATAAATAAACGAAATATAATTTGGCTTGGGAGCGTTGCTGACCAAGTGTCTTGAAGTAGTTGGGGCTGGTGTAGGATGTCCTGTAGTCAACAGTATGTATTGAAAAGTAGGATGTAGCGTTCTTACTCTTCCTGATTCATCTCTGATCACGAGCTGGTAGCCATTTGCATGACGATTCATATCTACCACTTCTCCCACTACTTCGCGCAGTGTGAGATTCGCAGGCATCTCCATTTTGATCCGTTCATAGCCATTGATCAAGTATCTGCCCACTAGGGAGCGTGATGGAAACGTATCACTCTTGATTGGCTCTGAAATATCACTGTTCAACTCTGACCACTGCTCAAAACTCAATGGCTGACACACTGCCGAAGGCTCTGCATCAGGTAACCACATATTAATTTGAGAGCTGGGAATGTTCATTTTGAGAAAATCAGGTTGAGAGGGATTGTAAACCTCTCCTGCTGCAAAATGGCGCGTACGATTAAAAATATGAACCACTATCTGACTTGTAGGCTGCACCTTCTTGCACTGTGCCACCAATCTTTCAAAACCATAGATACCTTTGGGTCCACCTCCAATAATAGCGATATAAACAGGAGACTCTGCAAGAGCATGTTCTGACCCCCATGTTGTATCATCTGTTGAATCAAATTTCATTTTCATGTGTGTCATACCATTCTGATAGTTTCGTCATTTCCGTTTCCACCCGACCAAAATTATGCTCCACCCACTCTGGGGAATAAATAGTGTCTAAGTATCTCTCCCCACTGTCACAAAGGATCATAGCACAGCGACTACCATCAGGTATCTGAGGGAGCATATGACCCACCGCATGTACAACTGCTCCAGAAGATCCCCCTGCCAAGATCGCTTCTTTGTGCAAGAGATGATGGCACCCTGAGATACATTGCTTATCACTCACATGAATCACTTTGCTGACTTGAGACCTATCCAAAAGCTGAGAAGCTCTACCTGCTCCGTGTCCAGGGATCAAGCGACTGCCAGACTTCTGATGAAAAATAATACTACCCAAGGCATCCACAGCTACTACTTTGGTATGCATCTCATGTTGCCGAATATACTCCGCACAACCCATGATGGTACCACATGTACTCGTGGCGGCAAACAAAAAATCCACATCATGATGCAACACTTCCGCGATTTCTCTCATGGTATGGTAATGTGCCTGTGGGTTGGCAAGGTTCGCATATTGGTTCGGCCAAAAACTATTCGGGATTTTTTTGAGCAAGGCCTGTACTTTAGCCAATCGGACGTTGAGATAACTACTATCATCTATGCAATCAATCATTTCAATCTTGGCACTATACGTTTTCAAAATTTTTAGTGTCTGTGGATTCACATTGGGATCTACTACAACTATCAGCTTCAGCCCATGTTTTAAACAAAGCTGTGCCAAACCTATCGCCATGTTGCCAGAGCTAGATTCTATGATGGTCGTATCGCGTTGTACCTGACCTGTCTTCATGGCATCTACCAGTAGACTTTCGGCTGTACGGTCCTTGATGCTACCGCCGGGGTTGAAACTTTCGATCTTTGCAAAAATTGACACATTGTATGCTGGATACAGGTATTGTAATTGCACCAAAGGAGTATTACCTATAGTTGCGAGTATGCCTTGCTTGAGTTTAGGCTGACTCAGAGTTTGAGAAAATCTGATCATATCATTGCGTTTTTTTTAAATATCCAAGTTTTGGTCACTGGTGATGTATTTGAGATTTGAGCTCGGAGTTCTTCTGTGGATTGATACGAGGTTTGATTGAGTTGAAAAAGCTCCGCCGTAACACTAAAATGCTCTTCTTGAAAGCACCAAGGGGCAACAGTCATGGAGCCATCATCAGTTCTGACTATTTTTACAGTGCTTTGACTAGTGATGTCACCGATGATGAGCGATCTTTTCTCACCATCTTCTAGCTCTCCTTTGCATAGGATAAGAGAGCACTCATCACACCAGCGCAAAAAACGGTAATAGCCCACTACCTCATTTTCTCTCAGCGAGTGGAGTTTTCTTAGTTTTTTCTGAATGGCACGTTGTTCTTTGATGAACTGGCGCATGTTGTCAGTCTGATACTCGCTACTCTCACAGAGTGATGTCGTGTGCATAGAGACCAAAAGCTGTATCCAAGTAGATTTATAAGCAGACTCTTGAGTGATTTTCCTTGCTTGCGTCAAGTCAAAGCCTCGCTCGGAATAATCTTTGGGATGTCCATCAGTAGTAATCCATTCAGCCTCAGACCAGTCTGTCTGTCCATCATCGTGCTCCAAAATGGCAGATAAGGTTTCTATCCATCTCGGTGGACGAAATGCTTCCTTGAGATGCCTAGCCAGCTCTCCTGCAAGCAGGGCATGGTTGCGCTGAAATATAATTTCGTATCCCTGATTTAAATTCCTGACTATCACATGCTCTGAATTATCGGTGAAAAAGAATGCCTGCTCAAAAACCAGTTGTACATGTGTACTATGATTTCAACTGATTAATAAACAAAGCATCTGCCAAGCAGCAGCTAAGAGCAAAAATGCAATCTGAGGTTCCCTAAGGGCACATAGGGATTGATCAAAGGATTTATTGACTGGGGAAATATGTGCAACCAAGTACCCAAAACTGTAGATACACCTACCCACCTCTGAGTCCATTTTCTACGTTCAGCCATCCTTATCTACCATTAAAGTCTCACACTCAAAAATCCTTCTCTAAGATAATCTTGCCCCGCTGGTTGTAGCAGATCCATGTAGACCTTAGACACTAGATTTAGACAAGGTCTTTTGGGTTCTAAACCTCGGTTTGTGGCGCACAAAGCAAATGCTGTAATCATATCAGCAATGATAGAAAGGGGTGAAGCTTACAGGAGTCCTACCTTTCCCCTACCCAATGCGGATAAATTTTGTGAGGGCGGGTTAACGTGTTTAATTCCTCAATGTGCTGTGGAGATAATGACCATCCAGCCGAATCCAAATTATCTATCAATTGTCTCTCATTTCTTGCACCTATCACTACACTAGAGACTGTTTCATTTTGCAACAGCCAGTTGATGGCGACTTGTGGAATGCTTTTATCCATTTCTGTGGCAATACGCTCTAGTAAATCAACTACATCGTATACTAGCTCATCATTGACAGGTGGGGAACCAATAGCACCTCCTGATTTTATTCTTCCTTCACCCATAGGCTGATTTCGCTTGATTTTTCCAGTTAACCTTCCCCAGCCTAAAGGACTCCATACCATCAGTCCCAACTCCTGATCTTTGATCAGCGGCATCAATTCTTGTTCATAATCCCTGCCAATCACTGAGTAATAACCTTGGTAGACGATGTACTTCTCTAGATTCAATTTTTCTGAAACTGATAGCGATTTCATAAGCTGCCATGCTGCAAAATTAGAACAGCCAATGTAGCGTACCTTGCCACTACCCACCATGCCATCCAATGTGCGCAAAGTCTCCTCCATGGGTGTATGCGCATCAAACCCATGCATGATATACAAATCAATATAATCGGTTTGCAAACGCCTTAAACTGTCGTCTAAAGCATTCATTAGGTGAAAGCGTGAGGCTCCCTTATCATTTGGCCCTGCGCCCATCTGAAATGTGGCCTTGGTTGAAACAATGCTGTTTTGTCTTTTGCCTGATAGCGCTGCACCGAGAATGGATTCGGAATCTCCCTGAGAGTACACATTTGCCGTGTCAAAGAAATTTACACCTCGCTCCAAGCAAATGTCTATGAGCCTAGTGGCCTCTTTCACATCTGTTTTGCCCCATCTACCAAAAAACTCGTTGGTACCAGCGAATGTCCCTGTTCCGTAACTTAGTACAGGCACTTTTAATCCTGACTTTCCTAAATTTCTGTATTCCATCATTTTTACTGCGTTTCTTTTCAGCAAAATTCAGCCATGAAATACTCAATTCACAGGAGGATTGTCACAGATACGCTGTGCGGTTTGTCACACTAAGCAGGGATGAGGCGGCTAAGTGTTTCTCGGGAAACACCTAAGTAGGAAGCAATCATTGTTTTCGGGATGCGCTGGATCAAGGCAGGGTATTGCTCTAGCAAATGATGATAGCGGTCGCTTGCATTGCTACTGATAAAACACATAATTCTTTTTTGTAATGCGATGTATCCAGCGGTTGTTTTCTTCCGAAAGAAGTATTCCATTTTCTGCAAGTCGCGGCACATTTTCTCTTTGTTCTCCAGGGTTAAGGAAAAAACGATTGCATCTTCTAGGCAATCTACAGACAGGCTTGCTTTGGTGCCATAATGAAACGCTTCTGGGTCGGTTATCCACCAATTTTCCATGGCAAAGTGAATGATATGCTCTTTACCTTCGGGACTTATCCGAGCAGCCTTCATCAATCCTTTTGCAACAAAATAGTCGTACTGCACATAATCGCCCTGCTGGATGATGAGGTGATGTTTTTTAAATGCTTTTTGCTCGAAGTGAGATAATACCCATTCAAACTCTTCGTCCGTGAGAGAAACAATCTCTTCTATCTGTTGTCTAAGCTTTATTTTCATTTAAACCAGGGATGAATTTTTGAGTCGCAGATTATACTCGGCAAGCAGCTACCCCATTCTGTGATACCCACTTGTTTTTACCAAATCTAGAGGATTAATTATTCTTTTGAAATGCCTATTGGACACATGACTTTGTGGTTCGCGAGTAAATGTGCTCGGTGCTTGATCCTGTCTGACAACATACAAAGGGTATAGTTGCAAACTATGTCTAGTTGGGTGGCTGTCAGCCTTTGCACCCTCAACTCGTCATCATCTATGACGAGTTGAGGGTGCATGGCTTCAAATTTTCAACTTGAATACGGGAGTTTTATTTCAGACCAGTTTTATTACTTCTGCGCTCCAATAGGATTGTGTCACGCCAAATTCCGTTCATTTTTCCGATTTTTTCACGATAACCAACTTCTCTAAACCCAAGTTTTTTATGAATTATGACACTTCCTTTATTTTCTGGAAAAATTCCAGATTGTAAAGTCCATATTCCATTATTTTCACTTTCGTCTATCAATTTTTCTAATAATTTAGTTCCTATTTTTTGACCTGAAAAAATCGAAGAAACATATACGCTCACTTCTGCAACTCCACCATACACGCATCGAGAAGAAACTGGAGATAATGCACTCCAGCCAACAATTTTATTGTCTATTTCTGCGACAATTCGACAATCTTTTAAATGCCCGTTGTCCCAATCGTTCCAATTTGGTGCGCTCATTTCGAAAGAAGCATTTCCAGTATTAAGACCTTCTTGGTAAATTTCAGATACTTGCGTCCAATCAGCTTCTTTTAAGTTTCGAAATATTAATTCCCCATTCATTTTTCTTATGGTTTATCTGTTTTCTCAATGCTCCACAACGTCCAGCTATCATCCGTAAGCTGGACTTTTCAAATTTCTATAAAAGTATCTCATCGCACCAGCCTTTGCAAATAGCTCTGTAAGCTTATGGGTGATAGGTTTGTTAGCGGTTCGTACTTTTAGTCAGTATTTGATTGTTGATAAATACGTCCAGACAATGAAAAGAGCTTGTAAGGGTACCCTGAACCACAAATAGGGCAGACCATTTCCATCAAAGGTACCTTGCTGATAGTTTACCTGTTTTACAGCAGCGTAAATGTTTGCTGGGAGCATACATATGAAGAAGGCGATAAGCAACCACGCAGTGACGATTCTGAAATTTGACATCAACAGTCCAATAGCTGCTGCTATTTCAATAATCCCTGTCAAATAAATGATCTCCTTTTTGTAGAGGACAAAGTCTGGCAACATCATGGTCATGCCTTTGGTAAAGACAAAATGTCCAATAGCTGTAAACAATAGCATCACCGACATGGCAACTCTAGCAGACAAAGCAAATTCATAATTGCCGCTAAAAACCTTGTTTGCCATCAATGCAATGGCAAATACGCTTACTAGTATGATTAAAGGTTTCATCTCTTTTTTATGACAAAGATCAATGTGGCCAGAACAAGAAACAATGAACTTGGGTTAAGTAATGCGTCTTCGGATTCGACTCAATGCCTGAGGTGTTACCCCGATGTAGGAGGCAATATATTTTAGCGGTATATATTGAATGAGATGTGGTTGTTCCAAAAACAAGTTTTGATAACGTTGCTCGGCAGTCTCGTTTAGTAGTGAAAGCTCTCTTTTCGATTTCTTTAGATACAAATCCTCACTTGCTTTTCGTCCAATTAAGTTCCCCACTTCTGTCTCTTCATAGATGGTTTGTAGATCATCAAAAGTTATGCGCCAAAGTGTGGCTTTAGTTAAGGTCTCTATCTGATAGGGTGATGGGGTTCGTGTGATGAAAGAGTCGTAAGCACTCATAAAATTGTTGTCAAAGACAAAAGTAAAGGTTAGGTTATTTTCCAATTTCGGTATGAAATAGCGAACTATGCCTGTTTCTACAAATGAGAGGTGATTTTCTGTTTGACCCGCTCTCAAAATAATATGCCTCTTCGGAAATTCTTCAAACGAAAGTTTTGAACTGAAAAGCATCCATTCCTTCTCGCTAATTTTTTGCTGAATCGTACGTTCAAAGTATTGCCTGATTTGTTCCATCTTGGATTAGTAGTTCAGTTTTCATCTGCACCCCCATGAATGATAGGTCATGTTAGCATTCTTTAAAAGCACTCATAGTTTCGTTCTATTCCGAAGCAGGCTTTACAAGAACCACTAATTAATGAGTCTTTAGCAGGAAATTCAAGATCACAAACAGATCCACCTTTAAGGTTATATAATTCAGTTTGGGAATTGCTGAGTTCGCCAAATAGGTTTTCTAGTTCTAGGGTGTCAATGCCCATAACTCCGTAAACATAAATTGGACCACATCCATTTCCTCCTGGAATATATGTCGTTCTACAATCTTCCGAGGTTTCGCCAGTTGATGCATCAATTATTCCATTGATTTTAGTTGTTAGTCGTTCAATTTTAGCTTCAAGTTCTGAAGCTGTTAAGTTGTCATCCTCATTGCAACTAAATGTTAAACATATGAACGTTAGTAGAATATAAAATGTAGTTCTCATATTCAAAAGACACATTATTTACTTCGTTGGTTGTAATCTATGAATGCTCCACAACATCCAGATATGACACGTGCCTCTGAACTTTCAAAGTTCTACTAAAGTATCGGTTTTTCACTTCAGTTTCAAATAACTATGTAGAGGCATGTGCTATATCGTTTGTTAGAGACTTTTACTTTTTCTCTCTTTGATAGTAGGTGATTATACTTGCTTTCGCTATGGTATTGTTCCATAGATAGTATCCTACTATTGCTGGATTTGTGTTTTCATCTAACCCTAGCTTTTCTGTTTTTAAGGCATATACGGTAATTACATATTTATGTAGTCCATGACCTTCGGGTGGGCAAGGACCGCCATATCCTTTAGCTCCATAATTGGTGATACTTTGAATAGCATTTTTTGGCGCAAGGTCGGCCGAGACATTTCCAGCATTACTAACTAATTCGTTTATATCAGACGGGATATCAAACATTACCCAATGCCACCACCCACTTCCTGTAGGAGCATCTGGATCATACATCGTCACGGCAAAGCTTTGAGTTCCTGCAGGAGCATTCTTCCATGTCAATTGGGGCGACTCGTTCTTGCCTACACAGCCAAAACCATTAAACTCTTCTGTTAAGGTTGCTTGTCCTCCAAGATTCTGACTTGACAAAGTAAATGTTGATTGGCTAAATGACACTTGAGTGATGATGCCAAAGGCAACTGATAAGATTATCTTTTTCATAATTGTATATTTTAAATTAATAGACAAATATTATTTCTAATTCAACAGTGCCGTTAGTTGAGCTGGCTCAAAAAGTATTGCTAAAAGCTCAATCCAATTGATATTGCTTTGGAGTCATTCCATACTTGGATTTGAAGGCTTGAATAAAGTTGGTCAGTGAATCATAGCCAACTTGTAAATAGATATCGGTGGGTCTTTTCCCCTCGCTTTTAAGTAACAAGGCGGCATATTCTAACCTTCTTTCCTGAAACCATTTACTTGGAGAAGCATGAAATTGTCTCTCAAATGTTCGCTTAAAAGTAGATATACTCATGTTGCACAAGAAGGCGAGTTCATTGATTGTTAGTCGGTTGAGCTTGTTGTTTTCTATTATTTCCTGAAAGTGGTGTTCATGTTCGTTTGTACTAATTACGAATGAAGAGAGTAATTCCACCCCCTCCTTATCAATCAGATACAGCATGAGCTCCTCAAATTTTACTTGTAGAACTTTATCCCTGTGAACAGAAGATAGGTTGACTAGGTGAGCAAGACTTTTAGCAAAAGATCGTAGGTAATCATCATATTTAATGGATTGAACTGATTTCCTTTCTGTCATCTTGGATAGCACAATTGAGTATTTCCTTATAAAGCGTAGCAGAGCTTCATCCGTGAAAAAGAAAAGAATGCTTCTATACCTTTTCAGCGTATCGGTAAATTTCTCAGTCATAAGGCACTTACCTGACTTCATTAAAAGGAACTCGCTATTCGAAATGGCACTAAATTTCGTATCTGAGTAAACCTCTTTATTCCCTTCGGTCAGGAAACTGAAGGTATTCATAGATAGGTTTACTTGCTGTTTGGTCGATTCTTGCTCTACTTGGTAATCGAAGGCCAGAACGCTTGAGCCTTTATTGATAATTAATTGTTCTGGGAGGGAGATTGTTTTCAAGGTGCAATACTGACTAACGCACGGAAAAGTGCAATTTATTTAATTGATAATTGTAATATTTCAAGCGTAATTTCATATGTTCTCTGTCCGTGCGTTTGCTTCTGAAATCAATTTGGAAAGGTTGAAATTGCCATCTTTCTGCTTGAGCGCATCTGTGATGCGTTCTTAATCTTATTTGGCATCTGAGATGCGGTACAGCCAATTATCCGCATTACAAATGCTCAATCTATATTCATCTTCTAGAATATCTCAGTCGCAATGCAATTGCGACTGAGCGGGATAGTATTGCAATTAAGCTAAGTCCAATTAATATTAATATTGAGGTTCTATTTCTCATGCAGGAATGGAGTACAACGATCAACTAAAATGAGTATGCGACCCAACTGCTAGAAGCACTGAAGTTGCTTTTCTGTAATGCCTTATCAAAGATCTCAGTTCGAATATTCATTTTAGTGTTTGTTGTGGAGAGTTTACTTTTTGAATTCTTGAACGAACAGTTTTCTTCCTTTCACAATTATATTATGGGTATGTTTCAGGGCTTTTAATGCACTTCCCTTCTTAGTAAATTCTAGAAACCCGAACCCTCTTCCTCGACCGTTAAAAGGATTCTTCGGTAGACTAATATCTTCTATTTCCCCAAAGCTTTGAAAAGCTTTCTCCATATCATCTTCAGTGGTATCGTAATGAATGTTGGTTATATAAATTTTCGCATAGTCAGAAGAGTCTACTTCAAATTTTTCCGTTTCACTACCTTCTTCAGGCATAGTAATCTCATATCTCGGAACAGCCTTCCTTGAATTTCCATACTTGCGTTTAAGATTGGTAACCCTCGAAGAGGTCAACTTATTCTTCAGTATTCTCTTTCCTCTAAGTGATTCAATTAACTGTCTAAAAGCATCTTCACTCACTATTCCTACTTGGTCAAAGATTTCCCTAGTACTCACTAGCCTTGAGTTAAGCCCTAACCTTACGACTGTTTTTTCCTCTCTACTAAGATTTAAAGGTTCAAATTGTTCTAACCAAAGTTTCTCTTCTTTGGTATACACGTGCTTGTAAAATAGTGTTATTGCAAATGTCTTATTTGCCGATTCAAGTGAAGGCTTTACTAAATCATTTTGAGACATAAGTTCAAAAATCCTTCTAATTCCTTCCCCAAGTTCTCTGATATACCCAAATTCTCTTAGTACACGGGCGATGTATGTATTTCTTGATTGATGAGAGCCTTTTAATTCTTCTAGATCTTTAATTGTAATTGAGGAAAGGAGTTCACCTGGATTGCTTATAGTAAGTCGGTCATCATAAATTTTCACTTCAATTCCTCTTCCTTCAGCACTATAATCTCTATGGGTAATTGCATTTATAAGTGCCTCTCTACAGGCAGTTTCAGGGTATAGAATCTGCGTTCTAAATAGTGCGTCTTTCGAAAATCTCGTTTCTGTTAAATGTGGTCTAAGTAATTCCCAACTACGATCAACCAACTGGAAAACATTTCCGCTCGCTTCGCCTACTTCTTGAACATTAAATTCTGAACCGACCTTCTCTTCAGTTCCTTTTATCTTTAAAATTCTTACTTGAATACGTGGATGCCATTTTTGGGCATCTTTAGCAAACAGTAATGTTGCAGCTTTCCTTAGCTTCAATCTGTCGCCATCAAACTCTGCTAGCTCTAGATATTGAAGGAATTTCTCTGGTGATATTGTTTTGAATATATTCTGAGAAACTTCATTGATTAAAGAAATATCCAAGTCACTTACTTTAGCTGCATCAATAAAGTGACGATCGTACTCTCTAGAAATTTCTTCATCTCTTTCTAGTCGAATTAAGTCAGCTGAAGTTGGTTCTGATTCTCGGTCTTTTCTTTGAAAGCATTCTCCTTTTGAGGTTTGGTGAATGTATTTCGTGCCTTTGTCTACGGAAAAATAGGCTACTTTCTTCGAGTTGATTTCAACAATAGTAGCTCTTTTAACTGGGACAGGAGTTTCTTTTAGAATGTTGTTTTTTGCAGAATCTAATATCAATTGAACAGCATTCTGATTATGTGGAATTCCTAGAATTTGGTTATCGTCTTCTATTCCAACGAATAGTTCGCCTCCATCTGCGTTTGCAAACGCAACTAGGGTTTTTGCTACATCGTAGCATATCTCTTTTACATCTCGAGGGGTCTTGTTGTCAGGTGGACCTTCAAGCGCACTTTTAAATTCTCGATAATAGCTTTCACCTATTTCGGTGGCTAATTCAATTCGCTCTTTTAGTTTTAATATTTCCTCAGTATCCATTTCGCTAATTCTCCACAACAATTGAGCATGCGGACAAAAGTTCCGCATACTTGCCTTATATCTTTTTTACAGTGCACTATATTTTTCTACGTAGTGCAATACTCAAAACACTCCGACCATCTAAATCAGAAGTACCGAATACCTTGACTTGATCAGCATAGCAAAATACATCCTCTCCCGTCATAGCGACAAACTTTTCCCTCTCTAATACCGCAAACCACCCAAAAAATACCCAAATATAGGGATGGCGGCAAAGCTGAGGATTGAATAACTTGACCTATATGAAACCAACCAGTTATATACTTCATAGCTATCCCATTGGCTATGTCGCTCCCAGCTACGGGAGCAGATTGTACCTCCTCGCAAAGTCGCTACAAGTCGCAGGAACAGATCGTACCCATACTACAGGCTGCCACAATCTGCAGGAGCAAATCGTACGAGTACGACGGGTCGCTGCAAGCTGCAAGAACACATCGTACCAGTACAAAACGTCGCTACAAGCTGCGACCACAGACCGTAGCAGTACGCAGGGTTGCTGCAAGCTGCAAGGGCAGATCGTAGCAATACCCAAACCTGCTGCTACCATCGCTAGAAAATGAACATACTATTTTTAAATAAATTAATCACATAAACTAACTAAACTATGATCAATGGAATCGCAATCACTAGGTTACGCAACAGCGAGTTTTCCCAACTGAACAGCGACGTATTGGCACTGATCCAGCGCAACGACCCTGCTGCCCTGAAGGTAGAAGAGGCTTACAACCTGCTGAAAGCCGAAAATGATGAACTCACCGTCCTACTCAACCCAGACAAAGGCAGCGCCCTAACCGCGCTGCTGGAAGCTGCCGATGACCGTCGTGACCATGCCGTCACAGGCATCAATCTGGTGGTGTCGGGTTATGTCAATCATTTTGACCAGGCTACCCGTGGGCATGCACTCGCTCTACTGCGCAATCTGGGGCAATATGGCAGTGGGAACCTCGCTAGAGCAAACTACCAGAGTGAGACGGCTGGCATCAGCAGCATGCTGACCGACTGGACTACCAAGCCCGAACTGGCGGCTGCCATCACGGCACTGCACCTAGACGACTGGAAAGAGGAACTGCCCTGGCCAACAAGGAGTTCAACGATCTCTATCTGTCCCGCACCGAGGAGGTCTGCTTGAGCGTGTGATGCGTTCTTAATCTTATTTGGCACCTGAGATGCGGTACAGCCAATTATCCGCATTACAAATGCTCACTATCTTCATCTTCTAGAATAGCTCAGTCCGCTCTCTGATTCGTTTTGAAATTTACCCTTCGCCTTGTCGTAGTTCTATATTTTGGATTGTATTGGGGTGCTTATTCTGAATCTTACCTGTGTTGGTCGATCAGGATATGGTTGCCATCAGGGTCGGTCAAGGTGATGTGTGCTGGGCCAGAGGATGTTTCATCAGCTTCGGCAGTCAGTTCTATACCACATTTTTTGAGGTGGTTTTGTATCGCGCGTACATCGTCATACTCTTCTAGTTCTTGTGCACTGCCGTCCCATCCAGGGTTGAAGGTGATGATGTTGTCCTCAAACATCCCCTGAAAAAGGCCAATGACGGCATTTTCATTTTTGAGAACCACCCAGTTTTGGTCGATGTTTCCCCCCTTGTAGACAAAGCCTAGGTTCTCATAGAATGCTTTTGACTTATGGATGTCTTTGACTGCAAGACTGATCGAAAATGCTCCTAATTTCATGTTATTCCAGTTTAGTGTTCTGTTCTAGGTTTTGTAGCCATAGCAGATGACCTACAGCTATCCTATAAAGATACGCACTGAGTCGTATAGTTACATTTTTTTTGGAATGTTATGAGTGATGAGGATCTATGGATCGGCATTTTCTCCACAGGTAGCATACTCACTGGTCAAGAGTTCTGGAGGCGGGGGCGTTGATTCGGGAGAGGCTGCAGCGATTCTCATGGAGTTCGGATATGCAGACGTACTTATAGGCTCGTCCGGCCTTGTCTTGGCAGTCGTATCCTGTAGCTCCTCCGGTATCTGTCTCACGGCAAAACCAGCCACCTGTCTCCTTCATATTGGCCAGTTCGCAGTGGAATCTATCGATAGTCACCTCTACCTCATCTATGTAATATTTGGTGACAGTATCCTGCTCCATCGCCAGGGCACTGATGGATGTAGCACCGAGCACTATTATGAAAACCCAAAAAGCTTTAATTGCCTCAATCATCCTTATTGATATGTAGAAATAATCGCACATCTACGATATGAAATCTAATAAACTGCTAATCTCTCAGCTATCTCAAAAATCCTTCTCCAAGATAATCTTGCCGCGCTGATTGTAGTAGATCCATGTGCCGGTGGGTTCGTTGTCCTTGAACTCACCGGTAGACTCTAGGTTGCCATTGTCAAAGTAGTATTTGGCCACTCCCTCGGCATAGCCACCGACGAAGTTCTCTTCTGACTTCAACACACCGCTGGGGTAGTAGGCATAGCGGATGCCATTGCCTTGTTTGAGTGTCCCCTTGGGTAGTGCATCACCCTTGGCTGTAAAAAACTCACTGACTTCCATCAGGTGACCGAAGGCCCAGTTTTCATCCTGCAAGAGCTGGCCGTTTTCATAAAACCGACCCCAAAGGCCATTTTTCAAATCCAGATGAAAGCTCCCTATCGATTTGAGTTTTCCGCTCTGATAATACTCCATCCACTGGCCGTTTTTTTGATCATTGAGGAAATCCCCTTCTAGCTCCAAAGCGCCCGATGGATAAAAATACTTCCAGTGTCCGTGCTTCAGGTCATTTTTATAGCTTCCCATCGAGTAGACTGTGTTGTTTTCGGTCATATTGATCCAGACATCGTCTTTCTGTCCAGACACGAATTTGCCCTTGGCACTCAGGTTGCCATTCTCAAAATATTCCTCATAGGCACCATTGAGCACACCATATTTGTAATGCGACTTGACTGCTACCCCACCGTTTTTATAATACTCCACACGCTCACCACTCAGGTAGCCATTGAGGTAATTTTCTTTGATAGACACTTTGCCATTGCTATGATAGTAGTACCACTCTCCCATCGAGATGCCCTTCTTGTACATCTGAATGAAGTTCTTGAGGCCATAGGGACTGTACTCGATCCAGATGCTATCCTTCTTGCCCTGGTCATAGTAGCCCGTCAGTGCAGGACTACCTGCAGGGTAATACTCGATGTAGCGACCGTCTAGGATATTGGATTCGTAGAATGTCTCCAAAATCACCGCTCCGGCATCATCAAAGACCACATAGGGACCGTTTTTTTCCCCATTGCGAAGAGATACCCTTTCGGTCGCTTGATTGTTTTTGTAGAGAAACCAAGTACTATCAGGAGTACCATCTACAAAATAACCACTGGCAACATAGTTTTTCTGGGCATCTCTATAGACCCATAGCCCTTGTTTGAACCCATTCATTTTTTTACCCGAACGGACGAGGGTAGAGTCTTTGATTATATCCAGATAAAAATCTTGAGAATAAGCAGTGTGAGCCAGAAAAATAAGTGCCAATATCGTGACACGACGTAGGATATGCATACTGTCAATAAATTTTTATGAGTTTACGCAAAAACGATGCTAAAGCATACAAAAATTTAAATTTTACCATCGAATCAATGCAGAAGCCCAAGTAAAACCACTGCCAAAGGCCGCCAGACAAAGCAAATCACCAGATTTGACTTTGCCTTGTTCCACAGCCTCACTGAGCGCTAGTGGAATCGAGGCAGCAGTAGTATTACCATATTTTTGAATGTTGTTGAAAACACGATCATCGCTGAGATTCATCTGCTTTTGGATGAACTGACTGATCCTCAGGTTGGCCTGGTGCGGGATCAATAGGTCAATCTGATCAGCACTACAATGATTGGCTTCCAAGGCTTCGTTGATTACTTCTTGGAAGCGTACGACAGCATTTTTGAATACAAAGTTGCCATTCATGTACGGATAGTATCGAATGTCTTCGGGATCATTTCTCTCGATGTAGTTGGGGATCCAATCAGTAGTCGCTGGGGCGATCAAAGCCAACTCCTCAGCAAACTGTCCTTCGGCGTGCAAGTGTGTCGACAGCACTCCTTTGTCCTTGTCATTGGTAGCTTGCATCACAATAGCTCCAGCACCATCTCCGAAGATCACAGAGACCCCTCTGCCACGAGTGGTCATATCCAGTCCTCCACTGTGCACTTCGCTACCCACGACCAAAATGGTCTTGTACATACCCGTCTTGATGAACTGATCTGCCACAGATAGGGAGTAAATAAATCCTGAACATTGGTTTCGAACATCCAAAGCTCCTATCTCCTTTTTAAACCCCAGTTGCTTTTGCAACATCACCCCAGGACCAGGGAAATAATAGTCCGGACTCAATGTAGCAAAGATGATAAAATCAATTTCATCCACAGTGACCCCAGCTTTTTGGATGGCCATCTGAGAAGCCTTGGCTCCCATGGTAGAGGTGGTGTCTTCACCACCCGGGACAATATGCCTTCTTTCTTTGATCCCCGTTCTTTCTTGAATCCAAGCATCATTGGTATCCATGAGTGCTTCCAAATCAGCATTCTTCACAACATTCGCTGGCACATAATGCCCCGTACCAATTATTCTTGCTTGCTTCATGTCAGTATTTTTTAGTCTTTCATTTCCTAGGTCTGTATTAATTTAGGTCAGAAACCCAAATTAATCAAACTGTCATTCGAAAAGCGTGTAGTTCCCCAGTTGATCCACCTGCGCCTGTGGTTTGATCAGGTCAGCAGAGTTGTTGGTCACTACACTGATGTGTGGAGAGACAGGGTGATTGGTCAGTTTGAGGATTTCGCTGCGGTTATTTAATATCGCCAATAGCTCTTCATCCGAGCTGTAGTCATCCAGCCATTTGGCCTCCATGTCTTGCGGCAGTACGGCAGGCATAGTATCCCCATATTCGCTGATCCCAGAGTAATTTTTCACCTCGATGATCTTGAAGGTATAATTTGTTTTGCCATCCATGTCTTCATATTCCTCCCAGATACCAGGCAGGCTGATCAGTGCCTCATGGGGTGAATAAAAATAATGAGGTGTCATTCTTTTCTTGCTGTATTGCTTCCACTGATAAAATCCATTGACAGGGATGATGCAGCGTCTCTTAGACAGTGCGGTTTTCAGTGTCGTACTTTTTGACAGTTGATCCAATGGAGCCGCCAACAATTTGGGAGAAATACTTTTATTGTTGGACCATTGCTTGTTGGTACCCCAGTAGAAGAAAGAGATTCCCTTCTTGGCCTTGTTGGCGATGACGGGCAGCTGCTGAGCAGGCGATGCGTTGTAATTAGGAACAGTAAATTCCTCTCCAACCAAACCAAACCGCTTGTTGATGTCCTTAAAATCTGAATATATAGCGTATCTATCGATCATGTATTTGCTGCGAAATAAAGTCAAATGCTCTTTGCTCAGACCAATAGACTCCACGAGTACCTACGGAACTAAACCCCACATGACCTCCAAATTTAGGCATCTCGAAATAAACATCATCTGATGTGACGAAATTTGTTGTATCAAAACACGAGGTGGATAGAAATGGATCATTGAGTGCATTGACCACTAGCGTAGGGATTTTGATTCCATGGATGAATTCCCGGGAGCTGCAGCGTGCATAATAATTGTCCGCCGTCCCAAAACCATGAATGGGCGCAGTGAGATAATTGTCAAACTCATAGACACTTTTGGACTGCTCGATTTTGGCCATATCAACCATGTCCTTGATCAAATCACTTTTGCAGCGCACTTTTTCTTTCAGGGATTTTAAGAATCTTTTGGAATAAAGCACATTGTGCCTCTTGTCAATCTCTCGTGCACATCCTGCTAGGTCTAAAGGAACAGAAAAAACAGCCGCTGCTGTGACTCTGGCATCCTGTTCATATTCGCCTAGAAACTTCAAGGTCAGATTGCCTCCCAAACTAAACCCCGACAGTGCTACTTCCTTAAAATCCTGTTGTAGCACATAAGAAACCACTTCGTGCAAATCAGATGTCGCTCCACTGTGATAAAATTTCGGCTGGCGATTGGGCTCACCGCTACAGCCTCGATAGTTCCATGCGATCACATCCCAGCCCTCCGCAAAAAACTTGTTGACCATCCCCAATATATATGGTCGCTGGCTATCCCCTTCGAGCCCGTGGGACAAGATCAAGACCTTGTCAGCATTGTTTTTGTACCAGTCCAAATCCAAGAAATCATCGTCTGTCGTCTCGATCCTGACCCGTGATTTCACCTTGGGTCCGCTGATCCTACGCAGCGTGCTAGGTACAATTGTTTCCAAATGTCTACTGAACAACCAAGACGGACGTAGGTAAGTTGAATTTGAAATTAGTGGCATTTGAAAAAACTACTTAAATGTGAGCCTCAAATTTAGGAATTTTGAAATATCTAGAGCATTCATTTCAAAAAGTAGCCAAAGTAGGAATATCCTTGATGACAAATCCAATTTTAGGTCAGGATATATTTGAATTAAGTTGCTTTTAAGCCTAATTTAGCGCCTCGATTTTTAACTAATCAAAAACATGGCAGAAGTAATAAGAATGCCGAAGATGAGTGACACCATGGAAGAGGGTGTAATCGCGTCTTGGCTCAAAAAAGTAGGAGATACAGTAAAATCAGGAGATATTTTAGCAGAAGTGGAAACCGACAAAGCCACAATGGAGCTTGAATCTTACGAGGATGGAACCTTATTGTATATCGGTATCGAAGAAAAAGCTTCTGTTCCAGTAGACGGTGTGATCGCCATCATCGGAAAAAAAGGTGAAAATATTGACAGCTTGATTTCTTCTATTGGCAGTGAGTCAAAGGATGAGGCTCCAGCCAAAGAAAAAACTGAGGAGAGTGCTCCTGCAGCTGAACCAGCAGAAAAAATTGATACTTCGGGCATCAAAGCTACTGTGATCAAAATGCCAAAAATGAGTGATACCATGGAAGAAGGTGTCATCGCAGCATGGGTCAAAAAAGTAGGCGACACAGTAAAATCTGGCGATATCCTGGCAGAAGTAGAAACTGACAAAGCCACCATGGAACTCGAATCATACGACGATGGCGTATTGCTATACACTGCCGTAGAAGCAGGCAAAGGCGTACCAGTCGACGGTGTGATCGCTATCATCGGTGAAAAAGGTGCTGATTACGAGACCTTGTTGAAAGCAGAAGCCAGCAACAAATCAGTAACTAAATCAGCCGAAGCAGCGCCTGCTGCTAAAGAAGATAAAAAAGAAACACCTAAAGCTGCTCCAGCACCTAGTGCTCCTGCAGCTAGCTCACATAGCACCAACAATGGCAGAGTAATAGCCTCTCCATTGGCCAAAAAATTAGCAGAAGAAAAAGGGTTTGACATTGCTCAGATTCCTGGATCAGGAGATGGTGGCAGAATCATCAAAAGAGACGTAGAGGCATTTGTTCCTACTGCTACCGCAGTAGCAGCTGGAGGATCTGTAGCAGCAGCTGTGGGTGTAGAAAGCTACGAGGATGTACCTGCTTCTCAAATGAGAAAGGCGATTACAAAGAGTCTCAATGCAAGCCAATTCGGCGCACCTCACTTCTACTTGACCATGGAAATCGACATGGACAAAACCATGGAGGCTAGAGCAAGCATCAACGAAATGGCAGCTCCTGCAAAAATTTCGTTCAACGATATCGTAATCAAAGCAGTAGCCGCTGCATTGAAAAAACATCCAATGGTGAATAGCTCTTGGATCAGCGAAACCAACAGCATCCGTATGAACCACCACATCAGTATCGGTGTGGCCATGGCAATAGAAGATGGTTTGGTCGTGCCAGTAGTGAAATTTGCAGACAACAAGTCATTGGCTCAAATCTCTGCAGAGGTAAAAGAGTTTGGCGGAAAAGCAAAAGCGAAGAAACTAGGATTGGACGAAATGCAAGGCAATACCTTCACGGTATCCAACTTGGGTATGTTTGGCATCTCTGAGTTTACTTCTATCATCAACGCACCTGAATCATGTATCCTAGCAGTAGGAGCTATCAAGGCTACTCCAGTCGTGAAAAATGGTCAAATCGTACCAGGCAACATCATGAAAGTGACTTTGACCTGTGATCACAGAACAGTAGATGGTGCAGTAGGTTCAGCCTTCTTGCAGACATTGAAAGGCTTCATCGAAGATCCAGTTAGGATCTTAATTTAAGCCCGAATCAATTATACAGAGCGACTGTTTCAATGACAAATGAGTAATTGAAACAGTCGCTTTTTTATTTCGTTCACTTCTATCTAATACGAATACAGCATGTCAAAACATCCCATCATCAAATCAACCACAGTCTGTGCCATCAAACACAACGGGCAAGTAGCCATAGGTGCCGACGGCCAAGCCACATTGGGCAATACAGTTGCCAAAAGCAATGTCAAAAAAATCCGTAAGCTACAAGATGGCAAAATCGTAACTGGTTTTGCAGGATCAACTGCCGATGCATTCACCTTGCTAGAAAGAATGGATGCCAAGCTCAACTCCTACGGAGGCAACATGAAGCGTGCCGCCATCGAGCTGGCCAAAGATTGGAGGACAGATCGCTACTTACGCAAACTGGAGGCCATGCTCATCGTAGCTGACAAAGACGAAATCCTCATCGTATCTGGTACAGGTGATGTCCTAGAGCCAGACAACGACGTAGCAACCATCGGATCAGGCAGTATGTACGCCCAAGCAGCAGCACTCGCCATGAAGAAATTCGCTGGAGACAAAATGACCGCCGAAGAAATGGTCAGAGAAAGCCTCAACATCGCCGCAGACATCTGCATCTATACCAACCACAACTTGGTGGTAGAGACAGTGTCTTGATTTAGATTCTAGACTTTAGACCCTAGACTTTAGGTTCTAGACTTTAGATTCAAGACAAGTGCTTGAAGCAAACTAGTAAAATAGCGATGAACTGAATTGACTTATGAGCCAATGGTTGAAACTATAAGCTAATATTGACGATGGAAAAATGTTTGAAATAGCCTTGCATTGAGGCTATTTTTGAATGCCTTTGAATTCTAAAAACATGATCAAAAAGCTCCTCTTGTCTTTCCTATTCTTCTTTTGCCTGTTAGTTTGTCAAGGCCAACATCTTCCCTATGCCAAAGAAGTGGTTCAAAAACTGGCTTCTCCAGCATTCAAGGGCAGAGGATATGTAGAAAAAGGAGAGCAAATTGCCGCACAATACGTGGCGGAGGAATTTGAAAAAATTGGATTGAAGCCTTTCAAAAAATCCTATTTCCAGACCTTTACAACTTCCGTCAATACCTTCCCTTCGGCTATGATGATAGCCCTCGATGGGAAAGAAATAGTTGCAGGACAAGATTATTTGGTCGAAGCAGGGTCTCCTGGTCTTTCTGGTAGTTTTCCAGTACTGAGCTTATCAGCCGAAGATATTTTAGATGAAGCGACTCTCATCCAAACGCTGCAAGAATCAAATAAAAAATTTATTTTGATTCAGGATTTTGATCGAAAGGAATTTGTAAAAGAACAACTTCAGAGAATCGATGAAGTCATATCATTCCTAAAATACAATCCTGAAAACCCCGCTGCTGGTACGATCATCCTTACCTCGGGCAAACTCACCTGGGGGGCATCTACTCAGCAGTATAGCAAACCTAACATCATCCTCAAGATAGACAGCACATACACTGCTATCAATCAAATTTCATTGGAAATAGGAAATCAATTTTACAAAAATTACAAAACTCAGAATGTCATCGGTTTCATGACAGGCGAGCGATCTGATTCCTTGATGGTATATACGGCGCACTATGATCATCTCGGCATGATGGGCGAAAATGCAATATTCCCTGGCGCCAATGACAATGCCAGTGGTGTAGCCATGCTACTTAGCCTAGCCAAACACTACCAAACTCACCCTCCGCGATTCAACACGATCTTCATCGCCTTTGGTGGAGAAGAATTGGGGTTATTGGGATCACAGTATTTCGTCCAAAACCCACTTTTTGATCTATCCAAAATTAAATTTCTCGTCAACTTTGACATCACAGGCACGGGCGAGGACGGCATACAAGTAGTAAATGGATCAGTCTATCGGGAACAGTTTGACCGACTAACAGCAATCAATGACGAAATGGAGTTGCTAAGTCAAGTCAAAATCAGAGGCCAAGCCTGCAACAGTGATCACTGCATGTTTGATCAGATGGGAGTACCCTGTTTTTTCATCTACACGTTGGGTGGGATTCAAGCCTACCACGACATCTACGATCGCGCTGAAACACTGCCGCTGACGGAGTTTGAAGACTATTTGAAGTTGATAGTGGCGTTTGCGGATGAACTGTGACCTAGTTTTTTGCAGATTCCCTCTTTAGCTCAAAACACCCTCTTGATTTTTCCGCTTCCTGTCATTTCTATCCTTTCTACTTGCATGATTCTCTGTGGCACCTTGAATGAAGAAAGTTGTTTGCGACAATGAGCGATCAATTTTTCACTCTCGATAGGTACTGCAGCGATGACCTCTGCCACCACGATCTCTCCAAGCAAGGGATGAGCTTGACCAAATGCCCTTGACATCTTGATCTCAGGATAGGTATTGATCACTTGCTCTATCTCCGTCGGGAAAGCTTTGTTGCCATGGACAATGATCACATCCTTGTCGCGACCTTTGATCGTGACAATCCCAGAATCATCCATCACTGCCAGATCTCCCGTCATGAAAAAACCACTTTCCAAAAGCTCCTCTTTGCTGCGTGGGGATTTCAAATAACCACTAAACATCCCAGGACCTTTGATCCCCAGTCTTCCTATTGAATTGGGAGGTAGTTCATGACCCGACTCGTCCAGGATTTTCACCTCATATGCTGACAAAGGCAAACCGACAGCATCTGGATACAAGGCTGCATTTGCTTTGTTGACGATGGGCAAACCAATCTCTATGATTCCAAATGCCTGGTGAACGGGAAGCTGATATTTTTCTTGAAAGGCCGTACAGACCGCCGCTGAAACGCCGGTGGTAGTGGACACCACTCGCTGAAGTGATGGCATAGGCCTAGCACTCTCGTAGGTAGTCAGTAGTTTGAGGTGCATCGGCGAACAATAAAAAAAGGTGACTTGATGGGTCACAATGCTACGGATGATTTCCTCCGCCATGAAATCATTGTTGATGACGATGGTTGCGGCATTTGCGAGGTAGAGCACGATGGACACCATGAAATGGTAGGCCATTGGAAATACCCACAATATTCTGTCTTCCGGGGTGATTTGCAATGCCTCATTGGCGGCTTGGATTCGCTCTAGCACTGCTTCATGACTCACTACTACCCCCTTGGCCTCACCAGTCGTACCAGATGTGAAGCGGATAAAGGCAGGATTTGGAAAATGCTGAACCAAGTTTTCTTCCACGGTTCTATTCAATCTCGCAAAATAATACACTTCCTTCTCTCCTACTGAAAATGCCCTTTCGTCCAGTATTTGCAGTCTCTCCACTCGGTCACTGATGATCACATGGAGACCCGCTTCCTCAGTTGCTTTTACAATTTCCTGGGGCTTTTGCTGATGAAAAATCGGCATTACCACGGCACCACTTGCCAGTGCGGCATACATGCAGATAACAAAGTCTCTGTTGTTGGCAGTCAAGATGCCAACCGTCATGCCTGTACCTATATTTTGTTTCGTGAGATTATTTTTTAAGGCATTTACTTGAGTCAGGAGGTTTCCATAAGTCAACTCTCCTCTCTCATCGATGATGGCGATCTGATCAGGATACTGATCTGCGGATGCTATGAGGGATTGATAAATGTGATACATCGTTCAGAAAATCCGAAGTTAATAGAAGAATGCCTATTTCTTGTCAAGAGGGCTCTTTGATTCATCATGAAAACGACTAAAATTAAGCGCCAACTTTCCTGCTTCATAGCCTGTTTGCAAACATGTACCGATCACTCTGGCGCTGCCTATTGCCCTGTCAGTGGCAGAAATATTTTTGCCTGCAAAATAGAGATTTTCCGCAAAGCAGGATTGGAGACAATCCAACGGGATGTGGTAAAAGCCATGATCGGCAATGTTGGACAACTGCGCTCTACCTGATTGATCCCACTCCTCTATAGGCCAAGTAGCGATGACAGGAGACCCTTCCAATTTCCTGCCAGTGAGCACATCATTCTCAGTCAAAATATAATGCCCTTTGGATCGCTGCAACACACGAATACCTGCCTGAGGATAGATGCAATCGATACTTGCCTTCGCAAAACTCTCCAACCTGGATTGAATAATTGAGAACACTTGACCTACCAACTTTCTACCCAATTCATTGAGAGAATCCTGTGTAGTCTGGTCTGTGACATGACATGGCAAAGTGAATTTCAGATCCACACAATCACCTACTAGCGAACCCGGGATCACCGTCGTATTGACCAAGGTGTTGGTTTTATCTCCCATGGTTTGAAACAAGGTCTTGCGGATCGCAAAATTCAAAGCATATTCGCTGGAAGAGGTGACTCCTTTGACCTTGAATACTTGAGAAGCTCGTTGGTAAGTCGCAGACCTGATCATCTCCAATCCAGCTAAACCAGACAGTACGCCGCGACCACTGCAATCTACATAGCTCTTGGCCAAAAGCCTGATTGTTTCTCCACCTGCTTCCATGACTATTGAGCTGATCCGATGATTCTGGAGCTGGCTCTCGATTACATTCGCACCATAGTGTACTTGAACAGCGCTCAGTTTTAACTGCTCCTCCATGTACTGCCTCAGTGCATTTACTCGATAAGGAACGACCACCAATCCATCATGATGAATAATCGGTTGCGCCACTATGTCCTGCAAGACTTTCTTCAAAAAAGGATGATCAACAGGACTAATAGTCTCGACAGCATCTGCGTGATAATATGCCCCACAAATCGTCCCGACATTGCTCAGGACAGCATTGCCTCCTAATTCGTTTTCCTTCTCCAATAGTATGACACTGACACCAAATTCGGCAGCAGACATTGCCGCTGCAAAACCTGCGACTCCTCCACCAACAATTGCGATATCAGTCTTAATCTCCCTCATCCAAATGCAGCACCTGTCACCAATTCGTACTTAATTTTTTTCTCGATCAACTGATACTCCTCGTCCGAAACCGCCTGCGTGTGATACAAAATCATCAATTGGAGTGTCTCTCTAACATTCATAAAAGCGAAAGTAAGTCCAGGAGGATAAGCGTGGGCAGGCAAACTCATCGCATCCACTACAGGTCGTCCCATGATTGTCTCCAGCTCTCTGGGATGATCCGCTGCTACGGTAAACAGAAAACTGGCAATGGAATTGCCTCCTCTACGCTTGACAAGATAGTAGTACAGACTCAGCGGCAACCACTTCATGAAATTCATCAATTGGTTGTAGGAATCGGGAGATTTGCTCTTGATCTGATCCACCATTTGGCCGTTGATAGACTGGACACAAGATTCCAAGCTGTTCATTTCTTTGTTTTTCAGTCTGTAAAACAGGAAAGAGAGGCGATTGCCAATAATCGGGCCTTTGGCTCCCTTTCTGCGGTTGTCACGAGGGACGGGAATCCAAAAATTATGCACTTTCGTTTGACGATTTTCCAATACAGTCTTTACAGCTCTGGCACTACAAGCGAGAAAAAAAGCACTCCGACCATAGCGCGCACCGCAGCGCAATGCTGACTCATCAATTTGTTTGACTTCATTCGCATCAAAAGTCAAGATTTTGGTTCTCTCCACAGAGTCATCTCCCAATTTGGGCGGACTGATCATGGTCAATGGCAATCGCGACGTGTGATCAATGAAAAATTTGGACTTAGTCGCTGCCCAAAAGGTTTTGAAATTGTAATGTGGTTTTTCATAGGCCACCAGCAACTCCATGTCGCTACTATGATCGACTCCAAATAATCGCTTCAGGAACAGTACGGCACCATACCCATCCATCAGCATATGATTCCAAGACAAAATGAGACTCATCTGTCCATTGCTTCGGCTCACCTTGTCCAGCGACAAACATTGCTCACTGGTCAGCAGTCTTCTGCTACGAATCTCAACCGGAATCAATTCATCACTGATGATCTCACCTACAGTCAATGGCTCGCCTGATACATCGAGGTGCCAATGTGGGATATGAAATGTTTTGGGTTTCCTTGATTTTAATCTAAAAAGCTGCTGGGCAAAGTCATTGGTGTCTAGGAGCGTTTCCAGTGCTGACTTAGGAATGTCAGAGTCTACAGTGATCACATAGTGACAGATGTTGCCAGAGATGTCATGTTGCAAGTATTGCTGCTCTAGCGCCAACAAAAAAGCATCAAATCCAGTGAAGGGAAACTGCTGCATATTTCTAGATGGATTTGACGGCACACTGTGCCAGTGATGCCACACTTTTGAAGTTTTGCGGCAGCATATCTTTTTCCTGAATGGTGATTCCGTGTTTCCTCTCCAAAAACAACACCAGCTCAATCACAGAAAAGGAATCCACGCCAGCATCACTCAAAGGTGTGTCTGCATCGATCTCGATGGATGCGTCTAATATTTCGGATTTGATAAACTCGATGAGATCTGACTTGATTTGTTCCTCTTGTTGACTTATTTGCTGCTTCGCCATTTGCCTGCCTCTATTCCTCTTCCTTAGTTTGTTCTTCTTTTGATCTTGTGAAAGTAATAAGAAAGTGAAACTGAAAAAACAAAAAACAAAGTCAATTTGAGAACCTGCCATTGGATATCGTACCAGTCACCTGATTTGATGAAGAGTTCGTAGTAGCCTTTGAGTGCCCAATTAAGTGGGGAGATGTTGGCGATCTGCTGCATGTGCTCTGGCATGATGTTGAGCGGTACCCAGATACCACCTAGGGCTGACATGATCAACACACTGATCCCTCCAAAGATCGCTGACTGCTGTGGTGTATCAAAGACCGTCCCAATCAGAAAACCATAGCCTACCGCTGTGACTGATACCGACAAAGTCAATGCCAGCAACGCTGCCCAATGCTCTCCAATATACAAGACTGGCAACCCCATCCATGGCAACACAAACTTGCCCAGTGCCAACACCATCACGAACTGCAGCAAGGCTATCCCGATGTAGGTCACAATCTTGCCAGATAGGATGGACAAATAAGACCCTGGAAAAGTATGCATCCGCACAAAAACCCCCGTAGTGCGCTCACTGATGATGCTCCCCGCCAATGGCAACACGATAAAAAAGATCGAAAAAATCGCCCAAGCTGGCACATTGTGTTGCACGGCATTGGGGACGTAGGCTTCATTCTCTCCCGCTGCGGCATTGGTTTCTTTGAAGACAAAAAAGTCATCATCAGGAAAACTGACCTCATTGGTACTGCCCAGTACGCCATTGATCTTGCTGGTGACGATCTGGAAGAAAACCTTGGTTTTGATACTGGCGACTACTTCTTTGAGGCCGCTGGACATGGCCATCACGAAGGACTCTCTCGCCAAGGGATCGGTGATGATCTCGAAATGAATCTCGGTAAAGGCTTGCTCCACTTGGATCACTGAGTCTCCATCGAGATAGCTATCCATCATGTCGCCCAAGTCACTGCGCAGTCTCTCCGTCGCGCCTTTGGGGATGATCAGCGCCACCAGATACTCTCCCTGCAACACCCGCTCACGTACCTTGTCCACATCATCAAAGCGCTCGCCACGATCTATTGTCAGATCACACATCGGATTCTTGGCAAAGCCCTTTTCGATCGCAATCCCGAGGCTGTCTATGTCATGGTTGACTAGCAACACGGGAATGCCCGATTCATTGAGACTTTTGTATGCTTCGTTTTGAATCACTGTCATGATGATGACCAGCATCATCGGCATCACAAACAAGACAGTCATGCCTGTGCGGTCATGCGCCAGCAACTTCAGTTCTTTGATCAGTGTCGCGATTAATCTCTGCATCAGTCCTTGATTTTTTTACCTGTCAGTTGCACGAATAGTTCCTCCAGATTTTGGCAGTTGCCCGCAGTGACCAGCTCTCTGGGTACGCCCACCTGGATGATCTCTCCCTCGTCGATGATTGCCACCCGGTCGCAAAACTGCTCTGCCTCCTCCATGTGGTGAGAGGTATAGATGATGGTCGCTTTGTCAGTTTGGTTGATGGCTTTGAGTTTCTCCAAAATCCCTCTCCGCGAATGCACATCGATACCCACCGTGGGTTCATCGAGCAAGAGGATTTTAGGGCGGTGGAGGATGCCTCCGATCAGGTTGATTTTGCGTTTCATCCCACCAGAATATTTCTTGACAGCCAGATGCCTATTGGCATCAAAGCCAAAGTCGTCGAGGCAGCTATCCACTCGCTGCTTGAGTTCGGCACCCTTCAATCCGTACATGCGACCGATGAACAGCAGGTTGTCACGACCAGATAGCGTTGGATACAGGGCAATGTCCTGTGGCACGACCCCAATGATTTGCTTGATGCGACCTAGATCCTGACGGATGGACAGATCCTGTAGTATCACCTCTCCTTCCCCCAACTCGATCAAACCACACAGCGTGGAAAAGAACGTTGTTTTGCCAGCGCCGTTGGGTCCGAGGAGACCAAATACCTCTCCCTCTCGGATGCGCAAATCGATCCCATTGAGGGCGGGGCGGCTGCTTTTTTGGTAGTGCTTGGTCAAGCCAGTAATCGTGATACAATCTTGGGAAATCATAGATGCCATATATGAGCACGAACATACGAATATCTCTCCAAGAGACAAAGCCTAGATTGACGTCATGGAAATACAACGTTTGAAACCTATGAAGCTGAGTTCGATTGATCTGAGGTTGATTTAGGTACTTCTCCAAGGTTTTGAGAGAATAATCAATAGTTGAAATGTAGTGGTTGGCAAAACACATGATCGATCAATAAAACATAGCATTCCATAGCCCACGGTTTAAACCGTGGGCTATGGTGGTATCAGATATGTGGGAAATGGATTTATCCATTCTTATAGTACTCACCATGTCGAAGACTGCTTATTACTGAGGAGTTTGCAGTGATCTGACTTGTTTGATATACTGACCTGAATTGTAGCTTTTCATTTTTTTATGTTCACTTTGAATTACTTAATCAAATGTGTCTCTTATTTAAGAAAATGATTAAAATCTTAAATAAGGAAATTATTATTTAACCCTCAAGATAAATACTTAGATAGGAAGATATCTTAACGTCTATGTATGGTGTGTGCGTTTTGGTGAAGATAATGTTTCGTTTACTAAATAGCCAAATCTCTGATTTGCGCTATCCCTTTTTGATTTCATAGTACTAATCTGAGATATGGCGAGGCTTCCAGAAAGCAAAGAACTTTCATTTACAGCTAAGCCGCCATGATTTGATCACAGCATGTTAGCATCTTTTATTTGAATTTATATGCTAGAGAAAGTTGTAAGAGCCTATTCTTATATGTAGCTAAATCAGGGTTTATGATCACTTCGGCCTGAGAGGTTAATCCATGTACATATCTAGCTGAAAGGTTAATTTTTTCTGTTATATCGTACTGTATTCCACCAGCAATGCCAAAGTCTTTTGTTTCTATCCAGATTGCTTCAGCTTCACCCAATTCAGAAATATCCTTTGAAGAGAGTAAACTATTAAGTTCAACACCAATTAAAACTGATAGTTTTGATGTTAGAGAATACCCAAATAGTAAGGGTATACTTAGATAATTCAATTTGACTTCTCCATCATTATTTGATCGACCTATTATATCATTTTCTGGGTATTTAAAACCTTTGACTGAATAATTGACCTCCCCTTGAACAAAGACTTTATCCGTTATATCATATAAACCGAAAATCCCAAAATGGAACGAAGCTTGAGATTCATAATGATCTTTATATGGGTCTCCTTGTTCACTATTGACATTAAAATTAGAGACGTTTAGACCGCCTTTTAACCCGAAGTTGAATTGGGCAGATGCTCCAAATGAAGATAGGATTATTAGAACGACAATTAATGCTTTGTTGATTGATATATTCATTTTATGATTGTAGCTAACCTTGCGTATGGTGCGTGTGCGTGTCATTTGATAATACAGCCAAAGTAGTGAAAATCTGCCGAATCTACCAACCATTCGGTGAGAGCTGCCTGCCCGTCCGGCAGGCGGGCGTTCCGCCGATTTTGTGATGCGGCGAACTGATCTCACTATAAGCAGAGAAATAATTGCCGCGGCAGATGCACGGGTTCGTTCCGCCGAAGCTGGCTAAATGCTCAGTTCGCACATGCATCTATACGCCATGTTAGCGGTATTATTCACCAATCTTCAAGAGTTCGTAGGTTATGTCATTCGTTGTTGGAGCTATCGGTCCCTCTGTTCCCTCGATATAACCAGACAAGTTGAGCTTTTTGTTTGTTCGTATGTATTGCCAACGGTACTTTATTTCTAGACCAAGGTCATGAACTTCGGATACATGTCCATATTCATGAATTTCTAAAGTGTCGCCAGAGTAGAAGTAATCGATTTTGTTAGTTGATTCAAACTCGCAGCTGGACTTGCAACAAAAAAGTGGACAAATAGTTAAGCGCATTTTGAATAATTATCTTCCCCAAATTCATCGGGTGTTTTATAGCCTAGATAGGCATGTTTCCTTTTTCTATTGTACCAAACTTCAATGAATTCAAATATTTGAGTTTTAGCTTGAAGGATACTGTAGTAATTGACATGGCTGACCATTTCAGACTTGAGTATTTTGAAAAAGCTTTCAGCAACAGCATTGTCCCAACAATTCCCTTTTCTGCTCATGCTCTGCTTGACTCCCTCTCGCTTGAGATGATCAGAAAAAGCATACGCAGCATATTGCACGCCTCGATCTGAATGAAATAACAAGGCTTTAGTAATAGGTCTGTTTTTGATTGCCATTTTCCATGCAGCTAATACAGTAGCCTGTGTGGTCATCGTCGTGCTTAGTGACCAACCCACGATCTTTCGGTCGTACAAATCCATGACAATAGTGAGGTACAACCATCCTTGCTTTGTGGGAATGTAGGTGATGTCAGACACCCATTTTTGCCCTGGGCCTTCCGCATGAAAATCCCTATTCAAGTGGTTTTCAGCTAATGGGAATGAATGTTTAGAATCAGTAGTAACACCTCTGAATTTCTTGACCACAATACTTCTAATGCCTTCTGCACGCATGATTCTTGCCACTCTCTGCCTGGAAACTTTCCATCCCATATCCTGCAGGTCATCTGTGACTTTAGGGCTTCCATACCTTTGTTTACTGCTAAGATGAACCTTTTTGATGTCCTCCATGAGCTGTTTCCTTTGTTTATACCTTTTGGAAGGCTTGTGATGTAACCAACGATAGTAGCCGCTCCGACTTACCTTGAATACTCGACACATCTTCTCAACGGAATGTTTATCGTGGTTTGCCTTCATGAAGAAGAAAACTTCCCGTCGTTCTTGGAGAAGATGCTCACCGCCTTTTTTAGGATATCCCTTTCTTCCTGGGCATCTAGGAGCGCTTTGCGTAGTCT
This sequence comes from Reichenbachiella agarivorans, assembly GCF_025502585.1. Classification (NCBI taxonomy): domain Bacteria; kingdom Pseudomonadati; phylum Bacteroidota; class Cytophagia; order Cytophagales; family Reichenbachiellaceae; genus Reichenbachiella; species Reichenbachiella agarivorans. Next base: position 876,632 of record NZ_CP106679.1, read on the forward strand.
GGCTATCTCTTTTTGTTCATCAGTCATATTTGTGTTTCCCTGTCCAGAAAAACTCCCTTCCTGATATTGTTCATGTTCTCGTCTCCACCGTCTGACTAGGTCTGGTTTGATCCCCAGCTCCTCGGCTACTTCTTTGGTAGGCTTTCCTGATGAAACCAGGTTAACTACCATCATTTTAAACTCCTTATCGAAGTTCCTCCTTTCTCTTTTCATATGCAATAAATTTAACTCCTACGAGCTTAACTTACTGTCTCTTCAAATGTAGCAAGTTCAAGCGGTATTCATAGCCAATTGTATCGTTGACAAAGTTCAAGGTATCGACACAGTTAGGGAAGTCCTCAAATGGTCGGTGAATCCAAATCGTTCCGGTTAAGCTCTTAATTTCAATAACCTCTTCGGTTTCATTCGCCTCTGAAGGTTTGGTTGGTTCTGAAGTTGGTTGTTCAGCTGCGGATACTGCAGAGGTATCTTGTTGTTGGGAAGAATTGTTCTTCTCAGTTCCAGTAGAACAGCCGATGGCCGATAAAATAATGATTGATAAGATTAGGTTCTTCATGATATTACCGCTAACGCCTGTGTATAAATCGTGCGCTTTTTGGAAAGTTAATGCTTCTGATACTAAATAGCCAAATCTGTGAAATGGTCTATAATTTTTTTCTTTTCAATAGGCCAATTCGCAGAATTGGCGGGGCTTCCAAAACCGCCGCCCTTTCGTCTAGCACCGCCCGCGCATGATTTTATACACCATGTTATGCTTTTTTTCTTAGTCGGTTTATATACCCTTTTATTTGAAATATGAGTCTTGCCAAAACTAAAGTTCCTATTGTGAAAAATGCGATTGAAACTTTATTTGAAAAGTCATTCTCAACCATTTTTGAATAGCTTATTCCAATTACGAAAACTGTGACTATCAATATTAATGTAGAAAACCAAATGTTAGTTTTAGCTTGGTCATATCTGTTTTGGTTCCTAGTTTTTAAGTTAGGTTTATGGCTCGATGAGTTAATAATAACCTGTTCAAGGGAGTCGAAATTCTGAAATTCTAGATCGGAAATAGTAATCAATTGACCAGACTTGAAAGTAATATCTAGCATTCTATAGTCTCCAGCTCTAACTGTTCCCCAAAGTCTCCATGATAGCTTTTTTACTTCTGATAGCTCAAGTCTAATTATATGAAGTTTAAGAGGGTAAATAGCCGTAATTGAATTGCTGTTCAAAATTATCCATTTCGTTTTAATGGCTATAAAAAGAAGGGCTGCTGGAAAAATAAGATAGAAGCATAACATCCCTAATTGTTTAAAAGTATCTGCTTCATCAGTGAATTTGATTCCTGTTGAATAAATCAAATAACCACTTACCCAAAGGATTGATCCAAAGTAAAGAGATGTGAAAAATGATGGGATACTGATCTTCATTCAAGTCCTATAAAGCATAACGCCCATGTATGAGGCGTGTGCTCTCACTTTATGGACAGCACTAAAGTAGTGAAGTCTGCCGATGCTTCCAAAGTTTGTAGAATGCACTGCGTTCCAAAAGTCAAAAAATCCCGCGAGCTGAAGCTTCCAAACAGCACAGAACTTTCTCGGTGGCAGACTGTCCCGATGCAGTCTGTAGAAAGCACGTAAGCACATGCCTCATACATAATGTTGTGGTGCGTTTAGTTTAGAATTCTGGCATTTTCTTTAGAAGGTTTCTTCGGTCTATTCCTTCAAGTTCGGTAATGTCAATCTGCTGTTCCTCCTTCCCCTTAACTTGCCAGTTGGTATTGGTATGAATGCTTAGAATTAAATGATTCTTATTATGTTCCGATGTTGTTGGGTTGTTGAAGTTAGTCCAGATAGTTATCTCAAGCCTCATTAGGTTTTCTGGATCGCAGTTGTGTTTCAAGCAATGTTCTGGAAGCCAATCCATGTAGTCGTTCAAAAGTTGTTTGCTACTATCTGATATTGCTTCATTCGGTTCAATCGTTCCTTTCAAAAAATCGAAAGTTGCTTTTGGTTCTAGACCCAAGTTTGCAAGTTCCACCAGTACATTAAAAGACTGTTTTGGACTCTTCATATAGTCCAGACTCTGAAAGGAGTGCGCAAAGTTGTGAATTGCCGATTTGTAGTTCTTGTACTTCATGAGTTTCTATGCAGTGCTATGCACCACAACATTCGTGTATGCGGAACTTTTGTCCGCATACTTGCCTTATGGCATGAGTAAATCTAAGTTTTTTAATTTGTCGATAAGATAGCTTTTCTCACTCATGCCTCCTGCCAAATCTAACACCTCACCCTCATATCTCACCAAAAGATGGATGCTTTGTTGCACTGTTCATAGCAATATACCCAAATCTTGGTAGGTGATTTTCGTGCTTAGGGAGCCGTTTTCCTGGCTATCCGTTACTTCGACTCCTATGTAAGCTTACATCAGGTCCCAGGATAGCTTACATGGAGGCTCAAGTAAGCTATCTTGGAGGGTCATATAAGCTATCATGAAGGCTATAGTAAGCTTACTCCCAAACTACCTTAAAATACTCGTTTAGAAGGAGATAGAGCATGAAAACTATTGATCACAATTTTGTATCAAGACTTGTGGGTAAAAGCACCCATGAGCGCATAAAAAGCCAAAAGAGTCTTGTGTTTTTTTATTTCTCTTGATCAATAATTACAATTCATTTGATTTTTTATGGTCTGGTATTTTTCTTCCAATCTCAGAACTTTAGCTATAAATGATGCTGGATAGCGATAAAGCTCTACATTTGCGTTTCATTTAATATATAAGACATGAGTACCGGAACAGTAAAATTTTTCAATGACTCTAAAGGATTCGGATTCATCACTCCAGATCAAGGAGGTAAAGATGTATTTGTCCATGTAAATGGATTGACCGACGAAATAGCTGAAGGAGACAAAGTAAGCTACGACGTAGAGGAAGGAAAAAAAGGATTGAATGCAGTTAACGTAGAAGTTATCTAATTCAAGTTTTTTCCACATTGCAAGAATTGAAAGCCTGTCGTTATTGATAGGTTTTTTTATTTTATATCCCTACGCTTTAGCATTACTTCTATTTCGTTTTTTTACTAAATTCGGTGCATTATGACCGAAAAAGAACGAATCATTGCCATCTCGGATATATTGGATGGTGCCACTGCCCACATCAACATCCTGCGCAACATCGCCTGGCCCAACCAAGTTCAAACAGATTTTTTTCGGAACAAAGCCCAAAAGCTCCCAGTAGTAGTATATGCTCCATATGATGCCAAACCCGTATTGGATGAGGTCAAAAAAGCTCGAAACCTACTCTCTGGCAATGACGTCATCGACCAATGGGCAGGACGTATTGCTGATATGCTAGAAAGTAGCGCACTGTTGCTACAAACGAGAGGCACGCAGGAATTTTTCGAGCACTCCACCACCATGTACGGCAGTCCCAAAGACCTCTTGCCTGATGGTGAAAGTACGGCGCTAGATCTCGCCAACCACTTTGGGACACTGTTTGAGAACATCAAAAACTTCGACCTAGGCACACCGCCCAAAGACTCTGTCATGCCTGAATACTTGGCAAAAAAAATGAAACGAGCGGTCAAAAAAATGTTTGGGAAACTAGGTCCTAAAATAGAAATGGATGACAGCATCTCTTCCAACGCCATCGCTGGACGTAGAAGGATCGCTATCAATCCCAACGCCATCTTTAGCGACAAAGACATCAAGCAACTGATCGAGCATGAGGTGCACATCCATGTAGCTACCTCCATGAACGGCATGGCTCAGGATCAACTCAAAATCCTCGCAGCAGGGCACTCAGGGACGACAGAAACACAAGAAGGCTTGGCCGTGTTTTCTGAATTCATCACTGGATCGATAGATCTAGACAGAACCAGACGTCTGTCTGATCGTGTCATTGCCACCCAAATGGCCATAGATGGTGCAGATTTCATCCAAGTCTATCAATATTATTTAGAGAAAACAGACAATCCTGGCAAGGCCTTCGATGGTGCCAAAAGAGTCTTCCGTGGAGGTGACGTCAAAGGAAGAGCTCCCTTTACCAAAGACATTGTCTATCTACAGGGGCTAGTCAGAGTGCAAAATTTCCTAACCGTAGCGATCTCCACTGGCAAGTTTGAGTACATCAACTTGCTGTTTTGTGGCAAGCTGGATTTATCAGACATCCCTGCTCTCAAGCAACTCAACGAGATGGGGCTGATCCGTCCTCCACAATATTTGCCACCATGGATTGTTGACAAACGATACCTCCTGACTCACCTGACTTACACGTCATTCCTGAGCAACAAGGAATCGTCCGTTTTGCATGATCATTACAAGTCACTGTTGGTATAGAAAACCCTAGGGCAACTTGGCCACCAACTGCTCTGGCATCCATCGCAGTACGTGGTAGATCAGTTTCCACTTCAGTCCTGGAACAGACACAAACTGATTGCCGACATGTACTACGGCTCTGGCGATGTATGACGGCTCCAGCATCAGAGATTCGGTCAAGTCAAGACCTGCGGTCATTTTGCTACGGATATATCCCGCTACAATCACATTGACGGTGATGTTCCGATCATACAAATGCTGCCTTAGCCCCGCTAGATATTGAGTAAAGGCCGATTTGGAACTCCCATATACAAAATTGCTCTTCCGTCCTCGAACACCAGAAAGAGAAGACAAGCCTACAATTCTCTCCAAACCTACATTCTCTTGATCGGACACGATGAGATTCAATATTGATACCGCCCCACAATAATGCACATTCATCATCTGATAGGTACGATCCCAATCCAAGAGTGCCTCTTGGTTGTCTACCAGGTACCCCGCCGCGTAGAGTACAATGCTGGGTTTCGTCTTTATTCCCTGATAAAATCCCGCATGACTGGCGAAATCTACAGCATCAAAATACAGTACTTCAACTTTAGATGCGTCGAGACTTCGGTCTTGAACGAATCGATGCAAGGCATCTATGCTCCGAGATGCAGCGATTACGTGGCAACCATGCTGGAGGTATTGAACGATGGCTTCTTTGGCCACATCAGAGTTAGCTCCGAGGATAAGTACGGTTTTGGTATTCATGGAGGACTGTGGAAATATCTTTTGATCCAAAACTAACGACTCTTCGCTGAGTTGAAGACATATGGATGTAAAAATCGATAGCGACCTGTTGGTATAGGATATCATCGATAATGATAGCAAATTTGCAGTCATTGCAAAAAAGGAAGGAAGATGCATAAAAGTGTGGTGATAGGTGCAGGGATTGCTGGGCTAGCCTCAGGGATCAGGCTAGCAGCAAAGGGACATTCGGTAGATATATATGAAGCCAACAGCACTCCTGGAGGCAAAATGAGGCAGCAATTTGCACAAGGTTTTCGTTTCGACATGGGACCTTCCATCGTGACCTTACCACATCTGATTGACGAACTATTCGTCTTGCACAACAAAAACCCCAGAGATTATTTTGATTATTCTTTGCTCAACCGACCTTTCAAATATTATTATGAAGACGGTACCGTCATCTCTGCCTATGCTGATATTGAGCGGTTTGCCGAAGAGATTGAAAACAAAACCAAGGACAGCAAAAAAAGTTTTTACAAATACCTCAAAAACATCCGTAGAAAATACAGCATCACCAGACCCGTTTTCATCGAACGCTCCATTCACCGCGTCAAGGATATTCTTCATCACAACGTATTTCTTGGCATACTTCGATTCAGCAAAATCGAAGCTTTCAAAAGTATGGACAAGGCCAACAGAAACCACTTCAAAGACCCTAAATTGGTTACTTTGTTCAACAACTACGCCACCTATGTAGGCTCCAATCCCTTCGTGGCACCTGCCACCCTCAATGTGATTCAACACCTAGAGATGAGCCTAGGTATGTACCTGCCCAATCGTGGGATTTACTCGATCGTCGAAGCACTCTACCAGCTTGCAAAAGACGTAGGTGTACAATTTCATTTCAACACCAAAGTAGAGAAAATCATCACCGAAGAAAAGAAGGCAATTGGCATCATAGCCAATGGTCAAGCCCTCTCATATGACATAGTAGTTAGCAACATGGATGTTTACCTAACTTACCGTCATTTACTCCCCGACACAAATCCCCCACGACATGTCATACAGCAAGCCAAATCTAGTTCTGTGATCGCCTTCTATTGGGGAATTAATCGCGTATTCGAAGACTTGAATGTTCACAACCTGTTGTTTACTGAGAATCAAAAAGAAGAATTCCGCAGCATATACAGCGATCAAAAAATCAGCTCTGACCCCTCTCTCTATTTGTATATTTCTTCCAAGCATGTACCGACTGACGCACCGAGAGGAAAGGAAAATTGGTTTGTACTCATCACTGCGCCAAACAACCAAGGTCAAGACTGGAACTATATAGTGTCTCAGGCCCGAAAAGATGCCATAGCCAAACTCAACCGAGTCCTCAAGACTGACATCACCTCTCATATCGAGTATGAAGACCACATCGATCCCAAAAGCATCGAAACAGACCTTCTAAGTGCCTTTGGGTCAGTGTATGGCAATAGCTCCAACAGCATGTTTGCTGCCTTTCTGCGTCACGCCAACTTCTCCCGAAAGATCAAAAACCTCTACTTTGTGGGCGGCAGTGCCCACCCTGGAGCGGGCATCCCTATGTGCCTCAACTCAGCCAAAATCATGGAGCAGGTACTCAAGCAGTCCTAAAGCTGTTTTAGCACCAATCCTATCCATGATGGGAGATTTCTATTAGATTTGCGTCCTAAATTTGACAACATGACTGCAAAAAACATTACCCTCAATGATTTGCATGTTTCCCTTGGAGGAAAGATGGTTCCCTTCGCAGGCTTCAACATGCCTGTGAGATATAGCTCTGACAAAGAAGAGCACCTATGTGTAAGAGAAAATGTAGGCGTATTTGACGTCTCTCACATGGGAGAATTCCTCCTCGAAGGGCCTCACGCACTAGACCTAATCCAAAGAGTCACTAGCAACGATGCATCCAAAATCGTAGATGGCCAAGCACAATACTCCTGCCTACCCAACGAAGATAATGGGATCGTCGATGACCTGATCATATACAAAATGTCAGATGACAAGTACTTTCTAGTCGTCAATGCCTCCAACATCGAAAAAGATTGGAACTGGATCAGCCAGTACAACACCAAAGGCGTAAAGATGACCAATGTATCGGATGACTACTCGCTGTTTGCCGTACAGGGACCAAAAGCCATCTCAGCCCTACAAAAAATCACAAAAGTAGATTTGTCTGCGATTAAATTCTATCATTTCAACATAGGAGAGATAGGAGGAATTCAAGAAGTAATCATCTCTGCTACTGGATACACAGGCGCAGGAGGGTTCGAGCTCTATGTCAAAAATGCAGATGCCGAAACACTTTGGAATGCAGTATTTGCTGCTGGTGCAGAATTCGGCATCAAACCAATCGGTTTGGGTGCACGAGACACTTTGAGATTGGAGATGGGTTATTGCCTCTATGGCAATGACATAGACGACACCACTTCCCCTATCGAAGCAGGTTTAGGTTGGATCACCAAATTCACCAAAGAATTCACCAACAGTGCTGCCATTCTTAAGCAAAAAGAAGAAGGAGTAGACAAAAGACTTGTCGCCTTCATCATGGAAGACAAAGGGATTCCTAGAGGAGGGTATGAAATCCAAGATGCCAATGGCAAAGCCATCGGAAACGTGACCTCTGGTACGATGTCTCCATCTATGAATGTAGGAATCGGCATGGGCTATGTACAGACAGGCTTTCATACTATAGACAGCGAAATCTTCGTTCAGGTAAGAAATAAATCATTAAAAGCTATCATTACCAAGCTTCCACTTTATAAGAAATAGAAAATTGAATCACAGCATTGACGTATGTCTATCTCCTAACTTGATAGACCTGTATGACCTCAAGGGAAAAATTGTAGTAGTAGTGGACATACTTAGAGCCACTTCTGTCATGACCACTGCCCTGGCACATGGAGCCAAGGAAATCATCCCCGTAGAGCATCTCGATGAGGCCAAGGGGTATTTAACAAAAAAGGGATATTTGTGTGCCGCGGAGAGAGGTGGCCAACAAATAGAAGGATTTCCTCTCGACAACTCACCGTTTAGCTACATGGACGAAAGCATCGTAGGTGCATCCATTGTGATCACAACTACCAACGGTACTTTGGCAATCAAGCGATCAGAAGAAGCAGATGAAATCCTAATTGGGTCGTTTTTGAACCTATCGAGTATCGCAGATTACATCAAGATGCAAAACAAAGATGTGTTGGTACATTGTGCAGGATGGAAAGGCAAGACCAACATGGAGGATACACTCTTTGCAGGTGCATTGGTAGAAAAACTCAAACTCAGTCACCAACTGGGCTGTGACACACCTCATATGGCTCTTACCTACTGGGAAGCTGTGAAGGCGGACCTATCAGAGACCATCGCCAATTCATCTCATGCCAAGCGACTCAATGGACTGAACATCACAGAAGACATATCGTTTTGCATGCGCATAGATGAGTACCAGGTAGTCCCAAAAATGAAAGGAGACAAACTCGTCGCTGTCTAAATAGTCAGCGTCATCCGAAGGATCGTCAGGATGGCTCGGATGACGCTGACCAACTACATTTTCGTAGCAAATCAAGACCTATTGAGCCATTGGTTCATTCATTAGTTGCAAGATCTGCCTCATTATTCCTATCAAAAAGTTCAATTGGCACTATATTAGCTGCATGAATCTTCTCATGAGAAAACAAATCGTCACGACCCTTATCTTAGCATCCCTTTCGTTTTGGAGCTATGGACAAAGTACCACAGATCAAATTGAGCAAGCTTTCAATGCAGGCAGTGCCAAGGAATTGATCAAGTATTTTAACCAAGTGACAGAAGTAAAAATCAATGACGTAGGAGCCAATTATAGCAAAGCACAAGCTGAGCCCTTGCTTCGAGATTTCTTTCAACAAAACCCTCCAAACAGTTTTGAGTACATTCACAAAGGAAATTCTCCTGAAGGACTCAAGTACAACATAGGACTCTACTCCTCGCGATCCAAAAACTACCGTGTCGTTCTCCTCCTCAAAAAAGTAAAAGACGAATATGTAGTCGATACCATCAATTTCAATGAAGATTAAGACTTCAAAATACTGACACATCTCTTCAGCAGAGCCAGTTGGCAGGTTATTGAACTAATCTGACAGTATTGAAATATCCATATTGATTTGTTTTGATCAAAATTCAAAACCTGATCCTATGAATATAATTTGGTACAATTCAGAACTCAAAGCATACAGTACTGGTAGTTCTGCAGATTACATCAAACAAATCACCGCAGCCCAAAGCCCTTCTTCTCTCATCATCTTGATGAAATTCGATTCCAAATCGAAGAATCTTGCTAACAAAGTGCTGAAGCAACTCAACCTCGTAAACACTGAAATGAAAAAAACATGGTTGGTCTCGTAGTTGTCATCCTGATCATTATCTTCTTCTTATAATCTATCGTCTTACAAATTGATTTTCAGTAACTTTAATAAGAACTAACCAAAAAAGCATGAAACTCATCTGGTACAATTCGATCACCAAATGCTACGAATACGGCGACACAAAGGAGTTTAGAACGATCAAGAGCAACTTGGTAGACACCTCTACTATCACCATTTTGATGGAGTTTTCGCAAAACAACGACATGCTAGCTCAGAAAGTCATCAGCGAACTCAACATGGCAAAAAAAGAATCACTGACTGCATGATTCACAAAACACAAAAGGTCTTTTTCTCATAGCTTATCCCGTAGACGACAGGAAAGTGCTAATAATAAACCCTGACTAAACCGGTCAGGGTTTCTTTTTGTCGAAGAAAAAAGAAGGAAAGGCCTTTCGCTCTGGCAGACCCAAAACGTGAAGTTTCCACATTGACTTGAGAAACCCAAAACCATAAGCCAATAACTGAATCCAAGCTGCGGGTATAGCCATCAGTGACACTTTGAGAGAATTACCCAGTCGGATCGCGTCCACTAGCAGTAGGACCGAGTAGAGTATCAGCGGCAAGAAGAAAACCACTCGATAACACACAGCAAGTAGCACCGTGAGGCTCACTCCTATAAAAAATAGAGAGGGCAAAAAATAAACTGTTTTCTTGGTAGCAGGATACCATTTGTTCAGAATGACACGTACCACACCGAATTTATAGACTTGTTTGAGAAATTTAGAAAAATCTATTCTGCGCTTGTGAAACACCTTGGCCTGAGGGATCAATACTACCTTGAAACCTTGCTCCATGATACGAAAACTCAAATCAGGATCCTCTCCAGGGTGAATGTCCGAGAACCCACCTACTCGTGCATACACTTCCTTGGATATCCCCATGTTGAAACTCCGAGGTTGGTACTTGTCTAATTGCTTTTTGCCACCACGAATGCCCCCTGTTGTCAAGAAGGAGGTCATCGCATAATTAATGGCCTTTTGTACATCTGAGAAAGATGCATGAGCAGCATCCGGCCCTCCAAAGGCATCTGGCTGCTGGTGTGCGATCCCCCTATCCAACTGCTCAAAATAATCCTCCGGCAGTAAGCAATCCGAATCGAAAAAAAGCAAATAGTCTCCTTTGGCTTTGGTCATCCCAAAATTCCTACTATCTCCTGGTCCCGTATTCGGCTTGTAGAAATAATCAATATTCAGATCATACCCACTCATCAGATGATCACAGCGATCCGTTGATCCATCCTCCACCACAATAATCTCAATATCCTTTCGGGTTTGAACTGCCATACTATCTAGGAGTTCCTTCATCTCATGGGGACGGTTGTAAACTGGTACGATGACAGAATATTTGATCACGTTGAAGTATTTGAATAATGTATAATACTAAATCTACGACAAGGTTAATGTCAATAGTCAACACAAGCAATTTTTGATGCCTTGACCCAAAATAAACTACAGGTTTTTCAAGCTTTCAATTGCCGTTTCATAAAATCCCCTGACAGTCCGAATCTGATCTTGTATCAAATCCATTTTATTCATCTCGGAATAAAGCAGTACCGCTCCGATCCAATTGTTGCTATGCCAGTGTCCCAAAGTAGCCGAAATATCTGGTAGTTCCTTGACGGGGTATGGCCATGGTGCCACATAAAAATAGGGTTCATCATAGTGCTCATCCCCAGGGGACATCCCTATACTGATTTTTTTAGACGTATCAGGATCCCCCGTGTCTAATAAAATAATTGATCCTGCTATATCAAAATGATGGGGCCAGCATTTTATCTCAGAGACTTTCTCCTCTTTGGACAAAACCTCTGTAATAGCCAAAACCGAATTGTGATACAAACGACTCAACTCATGACTAGCCAATGGATTGACCACACCAAATGCCTCACCAGAGGCAGTAGGATAAACAGGCAGATCATAGGGATAATGTAAGTTAATTTTAGAAAAATCAGCTCCCAATTTACCTAGCTGCTGTTCTAGCCAAACCATCACATCTCTCTGTCTGCTGTCCTGCATGGAAATAGATGAAATGGTCTCAAATTGCTCATCCACCAGATAAACGATGAACTCATGTATGCTAATAGAAGATCGAAAAGTAATATCTGCATCAACCCAACGACCTACGAGACGTTGCAGTTTGGCATCCCATTCCAAATTGGCAGATTCATCACTTGGGCTCGGTGGCAAAAATGATCTGCCTACTGCTGCTACATTCTGTATCGCCTGATGACTCTGCTCTCTCGCTTGCTTGATGTCCTCCAAAGAGGGGTAGATAAACCGCTGCCAGTTCTTATTCATGGGTTCAATTGCTTTCACTCAAAATAGGGGCTTAATTTATACTAATTCCCTTTAATATTCTGAACAACTTGATGGCAGATCGATCAGTCATACCAGAAATATAATCTGTAATTAACAACATGGACTCATATGGAGTCTTTGCTTCATGATCGAGTTTGTAAATGATATCTTGAGGTAGTAGTCCAAATACACTTTTGAAACGTCCCGTGAAAGATTCCTTGCGGTAGTATTTGTTATATGTAGCCAACACAAAAGCCTCCAATAAGCCATCGATCACTTCAAAACCAGCAGCCTCTTTTTCTAAAACTTGACGACTCTGATACAGGTGTCTGATCGAAAACTTGCTGATCTCAGCCAAAACACTCGCCGAAGGAATCAAATCGGTAATTGCCTTGTCAAAGGTTCCAGCCAACATTTCTTCTTCATGGCTCAAGAATACCTCAGTACTCTCCTCAATCAACACCTGTATGGCAACAGCTCTCAGTACACCTATTTTCTCTTTGTCACTCGGTATTTTTTCAAGTTTGTCAGGCATGTACTTTTCTTTGAGAATAGCAGCCAAAAAATCTCTCGCCTCTACATAGCTCACCAAGCCTAATCCAAAGCCATCTTCCAAATCAATAATGCTGTAACAAATATCGTCTGCCGCTTCTACCAAAAATGCCAATGGATGCCTTGCCCAAACATGTTCAGTTAAGGAAATCAAACCCACACTTTCGGCCATTTCTTTGAATATGTTGCTTTCGGATTGAAAAAAACCATATTTCTTCTGACTCTTTCTAGATTTGTCTCTCCCTTCAAATGCGGCATAACAAGGATACTTGGTAAAGGCAGCCAAAGTAGCCTTGGTCAGTTTCAATCCCTGTCTTTGATTACTTGTCAACAGACGAAAACCTTGTGCATTGCCCTCAAAATGAGTCAAATCCTCCCATTCTTCCTTGGTCATTTCTTGTTTCAATTGTTGACCCATGTGATGATGCGAAAAAAAGTCAGAAATGGCAGTTTCTCCAGAATGACCGAAAGGCGGATTACCCACATCATGTGCCAATGCTGCAGCACCTACCACCGCTCCAAAATCACTAGGAGTCAGGTTTTCCAAAGTTGGGTATTTATGTAAAATCCTGGCACCAGCGTTTTTGCCCAACGAGCGACCCACACTAGACACCTCCAAGCTATGTGTCAATCTGGTATGTACAAAATCCTGATCCGGGAGAGGAAAGACTTGCGTTTTGTCCTGAAGGTTGCGAAACGGACGACTAAAGATAATTCGATCATAATCTGCCTCGAACTCGCTCCGCAAATTACCCTCGGGATGAGGCTTAGGTTTGAAATCCTCTCCCAATCGCTGAGAGGACATCAAATCATTCCAATTCATTTGGATCATGCTTTTATTTTTTAAAAACTTTAGTAGCACTGGCCTGTGCCCTTGCCAAAACCGTGGTATCGGCAAGATTAACATGAGCGGGCCTGTTCACCGCAAAATGCACCACATCGGCAATGTCTTGCGCCAGAAGAGGCAGCATCCCTTCGTACACAGCAGATGACTTTTCTTCATCTCCCTTGAATCGTACACTTGAAAACTCCGTATTAACCAAACCAGGATTGATGGACATCACACGTATGTCATGTTCTATCAACTCCATCCTCATGCTTTTGGTGATGGCATCTACCCCGAATTTGGTCGCGCAGTACACATTCCCATTTTCATAGGCTTCTTTGCCAGCAATAGACGATATATTGATTACATCACCAGATTTGGCAGCCACCATATTGGGCAAGATCGCACGAGTGACATGCAGTAGACCTTTGAGGTTAGAGTCGATCATGGCATCCCAATCAGCAATATCTCCTTCGTGCAAAGGAGCTCTACCATGAGCATTTCCTGCGTTGTTGACCAACAGGTCGACAGTTGACCAGTCCGTAGGCAAAGAAGCAACCGCATCTTGTACTGCCTTATTGTCTCCTACATCAAATGTCAGTGTTTTCACCTCAGTGATTGCCTCCAGCTCCACTCTCAATTCATCCAAGCGATTTTGTCTTCTCCCACAAATAATTAAGCGAAATTCGGGCGCAAGAGTACGTGCGATTGCTTGACCTATCCCAGAAGTAGCACCTGTCACAAAGGCTATTTTCGGTGTATTCATATTTCCATCTTTGTTGCGCTGGCAAGTTAATAAGGATAGATATAAAGCACGTGCTAAAACCAATCCCGAACCACTTTTAATAAGATACTCTCGATTCAAAGCACCAATTTGCCGCTCAAACAAAGCTCCTTAGCAATCGGTATTAAAACATATACCTTTATACAAACAACAAAATAGCTATGAAACTAAACATCATTACCCTTGGGTTATCTTTGCTTATTTTTTCATCCTGCAAAAAAGAAAAAGCAGTCATTGATTATGACAATAAGCTTAGTTCCTTTTTCCAGAGAACATTTGAAGCCAGAGTGGAAAGATCTCCAGAATTCCAAACTTCATTGGGATACAAAACCAACATGGACAAATGGGATAACAGATCTGAAAAATTTAGACTTGAGGAACTCCAAATTCAGAAAGAGCAACTGCAATGGATTAAAGACTCTATTGATTTTGAATCCCTCAATCCTGATTCTAAAATCAGCTATCGCCTATTTGTAGACAAAGCTCAAGACCAAATCGACAACTTCAAATTTAGTCTATACAACTATCCCGTCAATCAAATGTTTGGGGTACACTCAATGGTACCTAGCTTGCTGATCAATATGCACAAAATAGACAGCATCCCTGATGCTCAGGCATACATCTCTCGAATAAAAGCACTACCTGATCTATTCTCGCAATTGATTGACGAATTAAAACTTAGAGAAGAAAAAGGCATTATCCCACCCAAATTTGTATTCAGCAGAGTGATTGACGATTGTCAAAACATCATCTCTGGTTATCCATTTGTAGGGACTGATACTACCACACTGTACGAAGATTTCGTTGCTAAAATCACCAAGTTGGAATTAAAAGATTCTGCTAGTTCTGCCTTGAAAGAGCAGTTGACCACAGCATTGACAATGAATGCCAAACCTGCCTATGATTCCTTGATATCGTTCCTTAGCGATCAAATGTCAAGGGCCAACGATGAGGCTGGAGTCTGGAAGTTCCCTGAAGGAGCGGCTTTTTATCAAACAGCACTCAACCAAACCACAACCACCACGCTCACTGCAGAACAAATTCACGAAATAGGATTAAAGGAGGTTGATAGAATCCACGGGGAGATGAAAGAAATCATGTTAAAAGTAGGTTTTGAAGGAGATTTGCAGTCTTTTTTTTCCTACTTAAAGGAAGATGATCAATTTTATTACCCCAATACTGATGAAGCAAAAACCCTCTACATGGACTCTGCTACTACAATCATCAACAACATGAAAGCTCAGCTTGACAAACTTTTCATCACCAAGCCAAAAGCTGATATGATAGTCAAACGTGTAGAAGCATTCAGAGAGAAGTCAGCAGGCAAGGCATTTTATCAAAGACCCTCTAAGGATGGCAGCCGACCAGGTATTTATTATGCCAACTTGCACGACTCTCGCAACATGCCTAAGTTTGAAATGGAAGCACTCGCTTATCATGAAGGTATCCCTGGACACCATATGCAATTATCCATTGCACAAGAATTAGAGGGTATCCCTGAGTTTAGGAAATACGCTAGATACACCGCCTTTTCTGAAGGATGGGGACTCTACTGTGAGTTTATCCCCAAAGAGATGGGCATGTATAGCAACCCTTATTCAGACTATGGCCGATTAGCTATGGAGCTATGGAGAGCTTGTCGACTTGTGGTAGATACCGGTATTCATAGTAAAAAATGGACACGCGAAGAAGGTATAGAATACTATAAAAACAATACTTCTGGCACAGAGAGAGAGTGTACTAGAATGGTAGAGAGACACATAGTGATGCCTTCACAAGCTACTGCTTATAAAATTGGGATGATGAAAATTCTAGAGTTAAGAGAAATGGCGAAGGAAAAACTAGGTGAAAAGTTTGATCTCAGAGAATACCACGACGTGGTAATTACCAACGGCATGATCCCTTTGGACTTGCTGGAAGAGTTGGTCAATGACTGGATTGTATCCAAAAGTTAAGTAGGGAAATCATAAGACCATCCCATTTGTATGGTCTTATGATTTTAGATTTGAATTCAAACTGATTTGGACACTCTTCAATTCCCACAGTGTAAAACCCAAAACTACCAATACTGATACCAAAAAATACCCCATCAGCAAGAGGCTACCCTCAGCCACAAAGGCATTCAATCCAAACCAATCTCCCGACTCGGAGATCCAATACATGCCAGCAGCGCATTTGAGCAATTCTAAGTAAATCGCATACTTGTTCAAATCCATCAGGGTCGTGTAAGCATAGACGTGCAGAAACAAGATTGCCCCGTAAGCAAACAGACCTGGAAAACCAATAGCCTCAAAATTGTACAGCATAAAAAGCAACAAGAGCAACGCAATGGTCATTTGAACCCAAGACCAGGCATGTAGCCATCGAGATGCTGGTGTACTGTATTTGATCTGATCAAAAGGGTTTGTAATAACTTCTATTGGATACTTGACCGCCACATCAGCTGGTCTCCAGCCAGTAGGCTTGAACCAAATCGTGAATTTTGCCTTCCAATCCTTGGTTCGCCAAGCATCTTGGATCAAGATCCAAATGTGCTGAAAGTTGATCAAAACGGGATTCCAGGTTTGAGCAGGTTTTTTAATCCCATAGACACAAGGCACATCCTTCAATTCCTCTTGAAATGTCCCAAACATACGATCCCACCAAGGAAAGATCTGCCCCATGTTTTTATCCAAATACTCAGGGTTGATCGCATGATGAACACGATGTTGTGAAGGTGTGACGAGGATGTATTCTACCCATCCCAATTTAGGAATATGCTGCGTATGGTACCAAAACTGTAAGAACAAATGAATCGGAGCAATTGTCGCAATCACCACTGGAGACATACCTATCAAAGCGGCAGGAATTAATAAGAATGCGCCAATCGTAAAAAACTCTGAAATAGTCTGGCGCAATGCACAAGCCAAGTTGAACTCTTCACTGCTATGATGGATGACATGTTCATTCCAAAAATAGTTGACACGATGAGACAAAAAATGCTTGATATACCCTGCAAAATCAATCAACAAAAAACTAATGACATATACCAACCAAGTAGCCTCAATATGAATCAAAGCCATGTGCTCATACATCCAAGTGTAGCCAACAATGACCAAAGTCAGTCCCAATACAGTTTTGAGCAAATTGGTAATCCCCGAACTGAGGCTAGAAATAGTATCAAAACTTCTAAAGGTTTGCCTATTTACGAACCATCCATAGCTACCCTCGATGATGATGAGGACAACAAAAAATGGAATAGCAATGAGTAATACTTGGGCGTATGTAGTCATAATCTCTGCTGCTTAGTTTTCAAAAATACCGCACAACAGCTCAAAAGAAAAGATAAACGGGAGTTTTGTTATGCATGCATAACTCTTAAATACAAAGACACTATATCACCAAATCTTCAGCATATTCTTTGAGTGCTCGATTGAAAGCAACGAAGCCTTCTTCTGTCGATTTCCCAATCTTCTTCAAAATCGCTCGGCTAAAAATGCCAGAAAATCGCTCTCCATGAATAAAACGCGTTTGTCCCTCCCCCTCAGGGTAAAAATGAAAATAATGAGTCCCTGAAAATAAACGACCATGTCCCCAACTTCCCTTCCATTCAAATTTGCGTTCATCTTCTATCAAACTGACTTTGGGTTTGAAACTTGAGGCTTTACCGTTCAAGGAAACATTTACATGCAATCTATTCCCCAGCTCCGCTTCTCCTGAGACTGTCATCACTGTATTCCAATCTGGATAAGCAGAAAATAACATAAAAGCCTTCCACAATACCTCTATAGGCGCCTTTATCAAAATATTCGTTTCTATTGATTTCATATCTCACTCTTCTAGTCAACCGACCTTGAACCTAATATACCCTTGTGATAAGTTACAAAAAATAATTGAGCCAAAACCCTGCCAAATGAAACAAGTGCTTTGATTCAGGGGAGAACGCATGACTCCCGAGTCTCAAAAAATATTTTCTATCGTAAAATATCACTAGTTGCGGATCAGTGTACTTTCTATTCAACAGACAGCTCCTTGGGATGATTTCCAGACATGGTCTCCGTTTCAATATCCATCCATTTATTTGCTTTCATCGATATTTAAGCTATTTTTGCATCGAAATACCGTTTTCAAGGAGTGAGGGGACAACAGTCCCCTCTATTTTTATACTGAAAAATTAGTGAGCGAAGTAGTCAAACATATAGCGTCTTGGACAGCAGAGTGTCTTTCTGATCAGGAGGATTTGTTTTTGGTAGACATCATCCAAAAAGGGTCTGGTGCCATGAGCAAAGTCATCGTCCTATTGGATGGAGACAACGGTATATCCATTGACAAATGTGTGGAAGTAAGCAGAAGCATCTCCCGTCGTTTGGATGAGGAGTTGGAATTGCAAGAGCCACTCACATTAGAGGTTTCTTCACCAGGTCTTGACCATCCATTGAAATTGGATCGTCAATATCAAAAAAACATTGGGAAATCAGTGAAGATTACTTTACTAGATGGCTCTCAAATAGAAGGGGTTTTATCTAAGGCTGACCCAGACCATGTGGTGCTGGAGGTGCTTGTGGATAAAAAGAAAAAGATCTCTGAAAACAGAGAGCTTAAATTAAGTGAGATAAATAAAACTATTGTTCTAGTTTCATTCAAATAATAAAATGGATAGTTCTGTACTAATAGAATCATTTTCGGATTTTGCGAAAAGCAAAAATGTTGATAGACCAACAATGATCAGAATACTGGAGGATGTATTCAAAACAATGATCCGAAAGAAATTTGAATATGATGATAATTTCGACATTATCATCAACGCAGATAAAGGTGACCTTGAGATCTGGAGATTTAGAGAAATCGTAGACGACAACTCGGAAGATATCTGGGATCACGACAAGATCAGCTTGAGCGAAGCAAAGAAGATAGAACCTGATTTTGAAATTGGAGAAGAAGTAGCTGAAGAAGTAAAGCTGTTGGATTTTGGCCGTAGGATGGTCATGACAGCTCGTCAGACTTTGATCCAAAAAATCAAAGACCTTGAAAAAGACATTCTATTCCAAAAATACAAAGACCTAGTAGGTGAAATCATCGTCGGCGAGGTGTACCAGGTATTGGGTAGAGAAGTACTACTGATCGATGGAGAGGGCAATGAATTGACCATCCCTAAATCAGAGCAAATAAACAAAGACAGATACAGAAAAGGTGATTCTATCAGAGCCATCGTAGATCGCGTAGAAATCGTGAACGGTAACCCTAAGATCATCTTGTCTAGAATATCTCCGACTTTCTTGGAAAGACTGTTTGAAAGTGAAGTACCAGAAGTATATGACGGTCTGATCACCATCAAAAAAGTAGTAAGAGAACCAGGAGAAAGAGCAAAAGTAGCCGTTGAATCTTATGACGATCGTATCGACCCAGTCGGTGCCTGCGTGGGGATGAAAGGTTCTAGAATCCACAGCATAGTGAGGGAATTACAAAACGAGAATATCGATGTAATCAACTACACTGAAAACATGGATTTGTATATCTCTAGAGCACTTAGCCCTGCAAAAATCTCTAGCATTAAGATAGAGGCGGAAAGTAAAAGAGTTTCTGTATATCTGAAACCCGATCAAGTATCTCTTGCTATCGGCAAGGGAGGCCAAAACATCAAGTTGGCTAGTAGATTGGTAGATATGGAGATCGATGTGTTCAGAGAATTGGATGGTGCAGAGGACGAAGATGTGGCCTTGACCGAGTTCTCAGATGAAATCGAAGAGTGGGTAATTGAAGAATTGAGAAAAATCGGTTTGGACACTGCCAAAAGTGTATTGAACCTATCTGTCGAAGAGCTTCAAAGGAGAACCGACCTAGAAGAGGAAACAATTCAGTTCGTTCTCAACACCCTCAAGCAGGAATTTGAGCAATAATTAAGAATAAAGAATAGAAGGATAGTAAATTAGCATATGACAGAAGGTAAAATGGTTCGTCTCAATCAAGTGGCTCGTAAACTCAACGTGGGTATTGACACTGTCGTTGAATTCTTGACAGAAAAAGGACATGACGTAGAGCGTAGTCCTAACACGAAAATATCGTCTGAACAATACGATCTTCTTGCTAAAGAATATGCTGGTTCTGCTCACGAAAAAGAAGAAGCTTCTGGTTTAGTTATTGGTAACAAATCAGGAGAAAACTATGTGATCAAAGCAGGCTCGCCTGCTCCTGAAGAGAAGAAAGAGGAAGAATATTTCGTCCCTGAAAGTTCGACCCCTACAGCTCCTCCAAAAAAGGAAGAACCTAAGGAAGAAAAACCTAAAGAAGAATCTGTCATTCTTGAAAATAAGCTGCAAGGCATCAAGGTAGTTGGGAAAATTGATCTCGATCAAAACAAAAAGAAACCTACCGAAGAAGTCAAAGCTGAAGAGCCAAAAGTAGAGTCTCCTGCTCCAATCAAAGAAGAACCCAAAGCTGAAACTAAAGTAGAAGCGAAGGTAGAACCTGCAGTAAAAGCAGAACCCAAACCCGAAGCGAAAGAAGAACCTAAAGTAGAAGAAGTAAAAGCCAAAGAAGAGCCTAAAGTAGTTGCAGAGGAGAAGAAAGAGGTGAAGCCAGCCACACCTGCACCAGATGCTCCTAAAGTTGAAGAAATTAGTACGGCCTCAAAGCCCCAAGAATTCAAAACAATAGAAGCCAAGGCTGATTCACTCAGAGGACTCAAAGTACTCGGGAAAATCGAACTACCTTCTACCAACAAAAAATCTGATAAGCCTGTTGCTTCTTCTGACAAAAAAGACGCTGACAAAAAACGTCCTAGAAAACGCATCAGTAGATCAAAAACACCAGGAGGACCACAAGGACAAGGCGGTCAGGGAAATAACGCACCTCGTACGACTGGTGGGCCAGGCAATGGCAATGGTCCAAGAGGAAAATTCGGCAGCAAAGACACCAAGAAAAAGATCGTCAAGGAGGAACTGACCGACAAAGAAATTCAAGACAAGATCAAAGCAACCTTGGCCAAATTGAGCGGTGGAAAACCTAACTCAAATGTAAGCCGATCAAAATACCGTAAGGACAAAAGAAATGCAGTTGCAGAAGCCAACGAAGAAAGGCTCATGCAGGAAGAGGAAGACTCTAAAACACTAAAAGTAACAGAGTTTATCTCAGCCAATGATTTGGCTAGCTTGCTAGATGTGTCAGTCAACGAGGTAATTTCTACCTGTATGTCATTGGGTATGTTCGTATCGATCAACCAAAGATTGGATGCCGAGTCTATCACGATTATTGCTGATGAGTTTGGCTACAACGTAGAGTTCACTACCCATGATGACGATGTGGATGTCGCTGAAGAAGAAGATTCTGAAGAGTCATTGGAAGACAGAGCACCGATTGTTACGATCATGGGACACGTCGATCATGGTAAAACATCATTACTAGATTATATCCGTGACTCCAGTGTTACTTCGGGTGAAGCTGGAGGTATTACTCAACACATTGGTGCTTACGATGTAATGACACCATCTGGCAAAAGAGTGGCATTCCTAGATACTCCAGGTCACGAAGCGTTTACAGCGATGCGTGCAAGGGGAGCTAAAATCACAGATATTGTGATCATCGTAGTAGCGGCAGACGATGACGTCATGCCCCAAACCAAAGAAGCTATCAACCACGCACAGGTAGCAGGAGTTCCGATTATCATTGCGATCAACAAGGTGGATAAGCCAACGGCTAATCCTGATAAAATAAAGGAAGCACTTTCTGCAAACAATATCCTTGTAGAGGATTGGGGAGGAAAGTACCAATGTCAAGAAATTTCTGCTAAGACAGGACAAGGTATCGAAGACCTATTGGAGAAAGTATTGCTCGAAGCAGAAGTCCTTGAACTAAAAGCCAACCCCAAGAAAAAAGCAGTGGGTTCTGTCATAGAAGCAACATTGGACAAAGGTCGAGGCTATGTAACAACCATGATGGTACAAAGTGGCACGCTAGCTATAGGCGATGTAGTACTAGCAGGTTCTTACTTCGGCAAGGTCAAGGCGATGTTTGACCACACAGGTAAAAAATTGGCAAAAGCAGGGCCATCTACCCCTGTACAAATGCTAGGTCTAGATGGAGCAGCTCAAGCAGGTGACAAATTCAACGTCATGGAATCTGATAGAGATGCCCGAGAAATTGCAACCAAAAGAGAGCAGATACTGCGTGAGCAAAGTATCAGAACTAAAAAGCATATCACACTGGATGAAATCGGTAGACGTTTGGCTATTGGTTCGTTCAAGGAACTCAATGTCATCGTCAAAGGTGACGTGGATGGATCGGTAGAAGCCTTGTCTGATTCTTTGTTGAAGCTATCAACAAGCGAAGTTCAAGTCAACATCATTCACAAAGGTGTGGGTCAGATTTCTGAATCTGATGTATTGTTAGCTTCAGCATCTGATGCAGTCATCATTGGTTTCCAAGTGAGACCATCAGGCGGTGCGAAGAAAATTGCTGAGAAGGACGAAATTGAGATCAGATTGTACTCAATCATCTACGATGCGATCAACGATGTGAAAGATGCAATGGAAGGTCTGCTGGCACCAACAGTTGAAGAAATCATCACAGGTAACATTGAGGTAAGAGAGGTATTTAAAATCACTAAGGTTGGTACAGTAGCAGGATGTTATGTAACGGATGGTTATGTGAAGAGAGCCAACCATATCCGATTGATCAGAGATGGTATCGTGACCTACGAAGGTGAAATCGGTCAATTGAAACGATTCAAGGATGACGTTCAGGAAGTGAAATACAGCTACGAATGTGGTATCAGCATCAAAGGATTTAATGACATCA
The DNA here is from genome assembly GCF_025502585.1 of Reichenbachiella agarivorans. Taxonomy (NCBI): domain Bacteria; kingdom Pseudomonadati; phylum Bacteroidota; class Cytophagia; order Cytophagales; family Reichenbachiellaceae; genus Reichenbachiella; species Reichenbachiella agarivorans. The sequence continues at coordinate 899,317 of NZ_CP106679.1, forward strand.
AAATCGGTGACGTAATCGAAGGTTACGAAACACGTGAAGTCAAAAGGTCTCTTTAACTAAAGAATAGTGGAAGCAATTGGTCACTTGGCTAATTTTCTTTTTTACTTTTCTTTATCGTGTGTCGTGATTGGATTGTTTTACAAACCATGGGTGGTACTCTGGTGGATGGATCAACAAAATCGGATGATGGTGTTGAAGTATTACGGGACGATTGGTCTCGCAAGTTTCCTAATAAAATATCTCCTCAATTGAACATAGTTTTTCTAAGAGAGGCTATATTTGCAGCTCGAAAAAAGTAGCTAAAGTGCTACACTAAGATAACTGGCCTTGTAGCTCAACTGAATAGAGCACCTGATTACGGCTCAGGAGGTTTCAGGTTTGAATCCTGACAAGGTCACAAAGGTCTGAGTAATACTCAGACCTTTTTTTGTTTCCCGATTCAATAAACCCAAAAGAGGGATCAATCTGGGAATAGAAAAGAATTCTCAAATGAGTTATTTTAAATGACCGAAACTTCTACCGCTATCCAAAAAACTCTTGGAGAGTTGTTTTGGATAATTACCCCTGTTACTTGTCTAATTATGGGATCAACTTCCCTTCAATATAGACTTGATCTCATTGAGCTTGAGCAAGGCCTCTACGGGGGAAATGGTATTGATGTCTAGCTTGCTCAGCAAAGCCAGTACCTCTTCGAAATGAGGGTCTGTCTCAAACATGCTCAGCTGAAAATTGTTCTTCGGCATGGTTTCAATTCTTTCGAGTTGATTTTCCTTGATCTTATCTTTTTCTAAGTGACCCAAAATTTCATTGGCGCGGATGACTACTTCATTGGGCATCCCAGCCATTTTGGCTACATGAATACCAAAACTATGCTCACTACCCCCTTCTTTGAGCTTGCGCATGAAAATGACGCGGTTGTCAAGTTCCTTGACGGACACGTTGAAGTTCTTGACACGAGGAAAATCCTGAGCGATCTGATTGAGTTCGTGGTAGTGTGTGGCAAACATCGTCTTGGCGCGGTGCTTGGGATGATTGTGCAGGTGCTCGACGATAGACCATGCGATGGACACACCGTCGTAAGTACTTGTCCCTCGTCCGATCTCATCCATCAGCACCAGCGTACTCCCACTTAGATTATTCAAAATACTGGCGGTCTCGGTCATCTCCACCATAAAGGTCGATTCACCTTTGGACAAGTTGTCTGAGGCACCCACTCTCGTAAATACCTTGTCGATGATCCCTATTTTGGCGTATGCTGCGGGCACATAGGAGCCCATCTGTGCCATCAGCACGATGAGCGCAGTCTGCCTCAGAAGTGCCGACTTACCCGCCATGTTGGGGCCCGTGATGACCATAATCTGTTGAGAAATATCGTCCAGCATCACACTGTTGGGGATGTACTCCTCTCCAGTCGGCAACTGCGCCTCGATCACTGGGTGACGTCCCTCTTTGATGTCAATGATATTCTCATTGTGGATGGATGGCTTACAATAGTTCTGTTTCTTCGCTACATGAGCAAATGACATCAAGCAATCGATCTCTGCGATGCACTTGGCGTTGGCCTGAATCTCGTAGACATAGTCTGCTGTGAAGGTGATCAACTCGTTGTAGAGTTTGAACTCTATCGTACCGAGCTTTTCCTCCGCTGTGAGGATTTTCTCTTCGTATCCTTTGAGCTCCTCGGTGATGTAGCGCTCGGCGTTGACGAGGGTCTGTTTTCTGATCCACTCGACGGGCACTTTGTCTTTGTGTGCATTGGATACTTCGAGGTAGTAGCCAAAGACCTTGTTGTAGGCGATCTTTAGGGATGAAATCCCCGTTCGTTCCTTCTCTCTCTCCTGAATCTGAAGCAGGTAATCTTTGCCAGAGAAAGCAATTTTCCTCAGTTCATCCAGCTCAGGATCTATCCCACTCTTGATGATGTTGCCTTGTGTGGCATTGAGAGGCACCTCTTCCTGCAGTTGGCTCTCAATTCTATCCAACAACTGTGCACAGGGGTTGAGTTTGTCACCGTATTTGGCAAGGGCTGCTTCGGACGAATTCTCCAGCTCCGCTTTGATGGGCTGGATGTGAGCCAATGCCTTTTTGAGGTAGAGCAACTCACGCGGATTGATGCGGAGAGCGGCTACTTTAGACACCAATCGCTCGATATCGGAGATTTGTTCCAGATGTGATTTGATCACTTCGGCTGTTTCCGTAGCGACGAGCAGAGATTCGACGACAGACAACCTGCTCTCGATCAAGGTCTTTTCTTTTAGAGGTAGCACCATCCATTTTTTGAGCAGTCGTGCTCCCATAGGAGTGGAAGTGTAATCCAAGATGTCCAATAGAGGGACACCGTCTTGCTGCTGGGGATAGACGAGTTCGAGATTACGGATGGTGAACTTGTCCAGCCAAACGTATTTTTCGGTATCGATCCTAGAGATCGACGAGATATGACTGATCTGCTTGTGTTCAGTCTCTTCGAGATAATAAAGAATAGCACCCGCGGCAGCTATGCCTTCCTTGGTTTCTTCTACGCCAAAGCCTTTCAGACTTTTGGTCTTGAAATGGGTGTTTAGTTTTTCGTATCCGAAATCAAAACCGAAGATCCACTCCTCCAGACAGAAGGTATTGTGATCTGTGCCGAGTAGTTTTTCGAAGTGGTTTTTCTGGTTCTTGCAGTAGATGATCTCGGCGGGGCTGAAACTCTGGATCAGCTTGTCGACATAGTCGTCCTGACCAGCAGACAACATAAATTCACCAGTACTCAGGTCGAGGAATGCCACACCATGAATCTCCTTGCCAAAAGCTATGGCTGCCAGGTAATTGTTTTTTCGTTGCTCAAGAACATTGTCGTTGAGTGTGAGCCCAGGGGTAACCAGTTCTGTAACGCCACGTTTGACGATACCTTTGACATCCTTTGGGTTTTCCAATTGGTCGCAGATAGCGACTCTGTTGCCCGCCTTGACGAGCTTGGGCAGGTAGGTGTCCAGCGAATGGTGCGGGAATCCTGCCAATTCTATGTGAGAGGCAGAACCGTTGGCTCGTTTGGTGAGTACGATGTTGAGAATTTTGCTGGCTCGGACTGCATCCTGCCCGAAGGTTTCGTAGAAATCCCCCACTCTAAAGAGTAGCAATGCATCAGGGTGTTTGGCCTTGATGGCATTGTATTGGGTCATTAGGGGTGTTTCTTTTTTTGCGACTGCCATGTTGATAGGTTCCAACCACGAATTTAAAAACTAGTGGGGTTTTTGGGAGGCTTGCACGGATTTCTTTTTGGGAAGAAGGGGAAAGAGTTGATGGTTGACTGTCAACGGTCGATCATCAACTGTAAAAATCAGACTCAGATCGCAACAATCGTAATCCAGGTCACTACTTATTAAAGTAGTAGTGTAGTAAAAAATCAATGATTCTCAAACCGCGTAAAACATGCTGTATCCCTTTTACTTTAACTGATTAATTTATACCCGATCAGGTATATCGCTTGGGTAAAACATAAATTTATACCCGATAGGGTATAATGTGACTATGAGAAAATTGAATCAATTCGCAAAAGAAAGGCGCAAAAGCCTAGATCTAACACAAGCAGATCTTTCGTTTAAAGCTGGAGTTGGCTTACGATTTATTCGCGACTTAGAACAAGGGAAAGAATCATTAATGATTGATAAAGTCAATCAAGTATTGTCATTATTCGGTCATGAACTTGACCCATTGCCAACGGCAACGAAACGAATACTCATAAACAACATCCTATTTAAAAAAAATGGTCAGGGGCGAGTCCCATGGGATCTGAAAGAAGAATACAAATTATTGCTTCATCTCAAATCGATCCAAATTGAACTCTAAAAATTAGGGTCAGCCATAAACCTCGGTACACCCTCTCAAACCATCAAACACACTGTTCATCTCATCCTGACCATTCACTACATCGAAATTTGACCTTAAAAAAGTAACCAATTGTTGACAATGCACAGTCAATTGACAATCAAAACAATCCCAAACCTTTGGCATGAATGTATGCCTCCGCCGTATCGTTGACCAAGAGCATCTCTACGCCATGTACAGCGGTTGACTTGACGAGGGACTGATCCAGTTCCTTTTTCTTGCCTATGGCTCTGATGTAGATGGCTTTGATTCTATGAGGGTAGTGCGCGACTGCATCCGCATAGATCTCTGGGTCTCGTTGTCCGCTGTCCCCTATCAGGACAAATGACAGACTAGGAAACAAATCCATGAGTCGTTTGATTTTTTCGATCTTGTGGGCATGACTGCCTCCTCCCGAAGAGATCAATTCTTTGAGTCCTGACTTGAAATTTTGCAGTAAAAATGGCCCCTTGGGCAGTTGCTTGGTAGCGAAGAAATCCACAAGGAAATCATAGAGATTCCATTCGCTGCTGCTCACATAAAATATCGGATTGGCAGCCTCTCCTGCCAAGGCATGATAAAATTCGCTGACTCCCGCAAAGGGCAGTCTGGTCTTGGCATTTTGTGTCAGAATCAGTCTGAGTTTGCGCAACAACTCTGTAGCGTGCGAAACAAGAACAGTGTCATCAATATCCGAAATGACACCATAGGTAGCTGTAGGATTGACGATCAAGACCTCACCATGCTCTACCGACTCACCCCACTCTGAGTCTTGGAGTTGGTACTCTACGCCTAACCATCCGGTATGCTTCAACTCCTCCTCCATCACAAACCAAGTAGCAAAGTAGCCTACTTCGTCTGTACGCACTGTTTTTTCATGTCCTGCAAAAGAAATCCGAATCTCCACATCGGGTATGGCGGTACTCAGATACCTCGCCACCATGTGTTTCAGATTTTTACTTCTCTTGTCATCGGCATGCGCCAAAAACTCAGGCCTATTTTCCAATACCATGCCTTTGATGTACACTTTCTTATTTGTACCATATCCGCGATAGGGCACAATCACTGGAGGATGAATGATACCCAAGGTTTTTTTTAGCCAAAGGGCAACCCGAATGCTTATTTTTCTGAATATTGCGATGAGTATGTATTAGTTTGGTCTTACAATACTAAAATAACGCTATTTCAAGAACCTATGAGCACAGCATCGCTTTTGTTTGTCATCAATCCCAAATCAGGCGCCTCAGACAAAAAAAATTTGGATGCGACCGTCTCAGAATTTTGTAATAGAAATGATTTGACATTTCATCTATACAAAACCACAGGAGATCAGGATGTCTCTCATATCAAAGAACTGATCGAAAAGTTGAAGCCTCAGATCGTCATAGCTGGTGGTGGTGATGGTACCGTCACGCTCGTCGCTGAACTGGTCATGGACACGACGATCAAGCTTGCGATATTGCCACTGGGATCCGCCAATGGTCTGGCAACAGAGCTAGGTATTCCAGAAGATTGGGAAGAAAATCTCTCTCTACTGCTGCATCCGAAAACCATGTCGATGCACGCTATCAAAATCAACGACAAATACCTATCCCTGCACTTGGCAGACTTAGGATTCAATGCAGACCTCATCAAAGAGTTTGAAAAAGAAGGCCAGCGAGGTATGCTAGGTTATGCCAAATCCTTTATCAAAAAAATGAGTCAACGCAAATCTGGCAGATTCAAGGTACAGACTCCAGAATCTGTCAACCGGTACAAAGCGGATATGATTGTCATTGCCAATGCGTCTAGCTACGGTACTGGCGCCATAGTCAATCCACGCTGTGACTTAGAAGATGATCTCTTTGAGGTATGTATATTCAAACCTCTGCCTTGGCACAATTTTTTGGAGTTTACCTGGTACAGTTTTGCAGGACAATTAGAGAACTCTAAATATTTTTCTATCTATCAAACCAATCAAGTGACTATCACATCCACTAAACCACATACATTGCAAATAGATGGAGAGGTGATCGGATCAGTGAACAAAGTCACTGCACGACTGTTGCCAAAGGCAGTGAATTTGGTGATTCCTTGAATTGTAATTTTAGTGCTTCAAGCTGAGTTTGAAGCCTACTCCATGTATATTTTCAATGTCAAGACAAGGATCATGAGAAAGGTATTTCCGGAGCTTAGAAATGAAAACATCCAAACTCCTGCCTTTGAAGTAGTCATCATCTCCCCATAGTGCCAAGAGCAATTCTTCCCTTTTACATACCACATTTATACGCTGATAGAGGTAATACAAAATCTCAGATTCCCGACGCGTGAGTTTGGTCATTTGATCCTGATAGTACAGTTTAAACTCGACTGAGTCAAAACGGTAGTTCCCCAAATGAATGTCTCCAGATGATTGGGAGATGATCATGCTTCGCTTCAAAAAGACCTCTATGCGGTAGATCAACTCTTCCATAGAAAAGGGTTTGGTGATGTAGTCATCCACACCTATTTCAAATCCAGCCAATTTATCCTCCTGCATAGATCGAGCCGTGAGGAAAATGATTGGAATTGCTCTGTTCACTCCACGGATATTCTTAGCCAAAGACAATCCATCCATATGAGGTAGCATGATATCCAAGAGGCAAATATCATAGTCACATGTCTGGTATTCCTGCCAGGCAGTGCTACCAGTCTCAAAGAGATCCACTGCATAACCTCGCAGTACCAAATTGTCCTTGATGACAAATCCAAGACTCTCGTCATCCTCCACTAGCAGTATCCTTTTGCTCATAATTATTCCATTGGTAATATGATTGATATCGTAGTTCCTTCATTCAGTTGGCTCACAACATTAATTTTGCCTCCATGTGCTGCTACCACCATTTTGACATAATACAGTCCCAAGCCAAATCCCTTCACATCATGCCTGTTTCCTGTAGGTACTCTATAAAATTTATCAAAAATCAAGGATTGATGCTTAGGATCGATCCCCTTACCGTGATCTTTAAAATTGATTTCTATGCGTTTTCTTCCATGTTGAGACCACGAAATTTCAACCATAGGCTCTTTGTCGCTGTATTTGATGGCATTGTCAATCAGGTTGTCAAAGACATTGCTCATATGTAGCTGATCTACAAATAGACGAGGCATCCCTGTGTCTACCGAGATCGAAACGTTAGGGTTGGACAAGGCACTTCGTTGAACTAGATCATGTATGATCAGATCAATTTCAATCCACTCTTTGTTGAGTTGAATCTGCTCCTGTTTGATACTGGACATCTGCAATACTCGCTCGACCTGACCCTGTAGTCGATCGATCTCCTTATTGATAATTTCGGTATATGTACTCAATCGTTTCGGGTCATCTGTTATCTCTGGTGATCTGAGTACATCCGCTGCGATCCTCATGGTAGCGATTGGTGTTTTGAATTCGTGGGTCATATTGTTCACAAAATCCTTTTGTATTTCGGACAAGCGCCTCTGTCTAAAAATCATGAACAAACTAAAGCCAAAAAAAAGCACGACGATCAACAATACTGCTGATGAAGAAATCCAGATTCCCATCTGTCCTACCAAATCCAAGGTCTTGCTAGGAAAGTAAATCCCAAAATAATACTCGTCTTTGGATAGGTTTGGAAAGGCATGCAGTGTATTTTCTCCCTCAATGGCTGTCATAGAGGGGTTGACACGTTGGCCATACACCATCTCTCCATTGCTACAATCAAAAATACCGTACTCGAATACCTCCTTGATTCCCCTACTTTTAAACTCTCTGGTAAGCAAGGTTTCTAGTGTCAAAGGTGTTATTTTGTTGTTGATTTTGACGATGAAATAATTGGATGAAATCTGCTCAATCGCGTCAGGTCTGGTTGCTTCTAGGTTGATAGAACAAAGAATCTCCGTAATATTTAACAAAGCACTTTTGACATTGTGATCAAATTGCTGACTCCTCACGTCAAAGGCCTTCTTCATCCAAAAAAGCTGAATTGTCAATGTCCCTCCTATTGAAATCACTGCCAATATCACCAATATCCGATATGCTCTTCGATTCATCTAGGTTAAAATCAGTCTATATTTTCTAAATCCATACAATCCGTATGCACTTTAACATTTCATTAACAACTAATAAGATTTCATTAACAGTCCATCAGATCATCCCACACCATCTTTGAATCATTATCTAAACAATTAAACATAACTATTATGAAACATGCAATAATGATTTGTATCACGGTACTCAGCTTGAGTTCGTTCAAAGTTCACGATGACAACACCACTTTCTCTTGGAACAAAACCACACATGATTTTGGAAAGATCGCACTGAATAATCCAGTGACTACCGAGTTTGAGTTTCAAAATCAAGGAGAAGACCCAATTGTAATTGTATCAGCCAAGGGCTCTTGTGGATGCACAGTTGCCAGTTTTACTAAAGGTGAGATATTGCCTGGTGACTATGGCAAAATCAGTGCTACATACAATGCAGCCAAGATTGGAACTTTCAATAAATCGGTGACAGTCACAACCAACATGGGCGACCCTGTCACACTTCAAATCAAAGGGGAAGTGATACAATAATAAGTAGAGTCCAGGTGGGTAGCGCAATGCTGCTACTCACCCATTTTGTCTCTCCTAATCCCTCTCGTGGTAAAAGAAATACCTTGTTGCCCTGACGAACGGATCATGACTGCCTCAAAAAATGGTTCAAGGCCAGTGCCTGCCTGCCAATCGAAAATGAAATTCCCTCCAGTACCTCCGTGTTCTTCTTCTTCGTCAATGATGATTTCTAAAGTCTCTAGTGGCAACAAATATATCGGCGATGTGAGGTAGGTGTGCAATAATTCTCCCGCTGTGTCATAGCTTTTGATCCCAGATAGATAGAGAGTGTCTGCATCGTAGATATTTCTCATACTCACCGTGACTGTCAAGCCTTGTTTGGTATCCCTGTCAAAACTGTTGATCTGACTGTATATGGACAAATAACTACTGGCCGACTCCAAAGAGTCCAAAGTTGACTTAGCCACCACTCTATTCGTCCATCCCAAATCATGGTGACTCTGTCGTGTACCTTGTTCATCACATGCGAACAGAGATACGACAGCTAGTATGGTTAATAGTTGTTTCATGTGACTCAATCGTTTGCTTGTTTGTGCTTCCTTACAATTTAGATTTTAGTTGGGAAAATATCTGCTGGTACTGCTGATTATTTGGAGACATCTGGATCAAAACCTGGCAAGTGGATACTGCACTTGTCACATCCCCATTTTGCATTTGAGCCAGCATTTTGACGTAGAGTAAATCCTCGAATGCATCAAAATACAATTCCCCTTTCTGCGCTACAGAGATGGCCTCCTCAAACTGCTGGTGCTGCAACAAAAGCGTGGCGTAATTGTAAAAAGCACGTGGATTAGCTGGTTGCTTTTCAGTGGCCAATTTCAAATACTTCATTGCAGATACAGCGTCTCCTTGTTCATTGTAGAGCAGCCCCAGCATATAGTAAGAATAACTGTAATCAGGCTCCTGAGTCGTGACCTTCTTATAGAGTGCTATCGCTTCCTCAGCCTTACCTTGATTGTACAGTGTCAGCGCTAGATTCATTCTGGCCTGATTGTAATAATTATCAATAGCGATGGCTTTTCGGTATGCTGCTATGGCTGCTTGCACATCACCTTGTCGTTCATAGTAGATAGCCAAGGCATGTTGTCCGGAGGCAAAATCCGATTGCAGTTTCAAGGATGTAAGGTTTTCTCTCATCGCGTTTTGATAAGCTGGAATATTCCGTGCCTGCGGGTCTATTCCCACCATGTACTGCGCAGCACTAATCCTCACCAAACGAATGCTATCATTCAAAAGCCCCGCAACTAAATCTCTCGAATCTACATCCGGTCTGTTGCTCAGCACATTGATCACTTCTTCGCGTACGATAGCGGAACTATCGTGTAGGAACTGCGTGATTTTCCTCATCTCCTCTGTAGTGGCGTTTCGTCCATAATAATTAACCGCAGTGGCTCGGGCAATATCTGGATATTTGGACCCCATGATCAGCGTCATCAACTTGTCCTGATCGCCATGATAACCTTCCAGAAACAAGTCCGAAAAATGATCAGGCCTGTTTGTGCCATATTCCTTCGTGATGAAGTCACTGGCCCATTTGGCTGATTTATCTGCATGACAGCCATTGCAAGCATTGGGCGTACCATACTTGACAGTCTGATCTGGACGCGGCACTCTAAAACTATGATCCCGTCTAAAATCATTGCCCATATAGGTCTTGCCTGTCATATGACAGTTGATACAGAGACTAGCATCGGTATTCATTTTGTGCTTGTGATGACTCACCTCATTGTATTTGGGCTCATGACACTGCAGACACAAAGCATTGCCTTGTCTTTTTAGTTTTAATGAATGTACATCGTGACAATCCTTACACGATACATTGTTGTGATACATTTTGCTCTGGGTGAAGGAATTGTACACGTACACCTCATCTTTGATCTGACCATCCAGTTCATACAAATCACTGGTCAGCAATGCAGGCCGATAGTGATCCAAAAAACTCCCTGTATAATCAAAATACGGCGTGATTTGTCCCCTACGAGAGTGACATCTGGCGCATTTGTCTACCAGCTCATGGCTTGACATATCCGATTTCATGTATAGTTCTGGGGCTTTACCCTGTTTGCCATTTTGATAAAAAGAAGCATGCTCACTGGCAGGACCATGGCAACTCTCACATGCTACATTGATTTCGCTGAAAGTCGTATGATAGGATTCATCCGTTGGGTTATAATTTTTATGGAGGTTGGTACTATGGCAATCAGCACACATGGTATTCCATCTGGCAGCACCTCTACTCCAGTGAAGCCATTCGGTGGTATCAATCTTTAAGTGTGATTGAACATTGAACCATTGACTTTTTTGGTCATCCCACGCTGCATGCAACGTCTGATAGGATCCTTTCGGGAAAGGGATCAAATATTGCTGCAAAGGAGTCACTCCAAAAGTGTACTCAATCATAAAATCTTTGTATTGGCCATCTCCATCTTGTGTATTGACCCAATATTTACCGTCTTTTTTGAAGAAAAAATACTTTACGTCATTAGAAACAAAAGACACGTTGTTGAAGTCACCCTTCACCGTGGTAGAGTCAGCCGCTTTCATCGCTTCGTCGTGATGTGATCCTTCCCAAGCAGCGTATTCTTTGGCATGACAAGTTTTACAAGTTTCAGCACCTACGAACGTGGACTGAGTGGGCAAGGTCGTCGAAGCGCTCGGGGTACTAGGCTGATAGCCCTCTTCCTTTTTGCTACAGGCCAATAGTAAAGTGATACCTAATATTACAGGGGTGATTTTCCAATTCATAGTCATGCGCAATTTGAAGCTTTATTATCAAAAAAGGGAGTTATTAGCTCCCTTTACTTATGCTCCTACGACCTTTTCTTTGTTCCCGCAATGCGAACAATTGTAGTATTTGGTTTTGTCGTTAGATATTTCATCAACTTCCTCTTTGACCATTTTCAAGGTACGGAAATTACATTTCCCACAGATTCTATTGGTTGTACCCTTATAGGTTTCTATGATGGTTTCACCTGTTCTATCATCAATCCACACATCAAAGTCAAACTCAAAGTCCTCCTCTTGTTTCATCATCTCTTCAGATAGATGTTCATCTTCCTCTTCCTCGTTGAGTAACCTCATCGCATGACCATTTTTTGGGTTTTTTCTGACTCTGAATCGGATATCTGCCAATCGTCTTTCAAGAATGAATGGATAATAGGTATTTAAATAAGCATTGAATGCAAAAGCAATCGTAATACCTATTCCGAGAGATAAGCCTGCCTTTAAGGAAAATACGAAAATATGGCTAAAATCTCTCTCGTTGAGCATAAACGCGTTGAGGATCAATGCTACTGCAATAGATACCCCTACTGCGGAGACCATCATCACTTTGGACTCATTGTTGAGCACGAAGCTGTATTTGCCCGAGCGATGTCCCATCACTGTGACAATCAACATGTAAACTATGTAATTCACACAAGCCATCAGTATAAGCACCAGCGCAGATATGTGGGCAATGTATGTCCATGATTCTAAATAGTTAGTAGGTTCAGCATTCATAATTCGGGATAATTAGGATAAACAATAGACTAAAAATAACTAAAAGCAACGAATATCTAGAACTAGCTTTGTCCCATGCTCTTCAGTGCTTCTTCTATGTAACTAAATGTTGATAGAACTTCGGCTTTTCCATCCACTACAGCTACGTCATGTTCAAAATGTGCAGACGGTTTACGATCTCCAGTGATGATCGTCCACCCATCGGACAATTGCCTCACATCTTTAGTACCTAGATTGATCATCGGTTCGATGGCGATGACAAGACCCTCTTTGATGACAGGACCTCTACCACGCTTGCCAAAATTGGGGACTTCAGGTCCTTCGTGCATTTTTCTACCCAAGCCGTGTCCTACCAACTCTCTCACGACACCATAACCGTGTTTTTCGGCATGTTGCTGGATGGCAAAGCTGACATCACCTATTCGGTTGCCCTTTTTTACTTGAGCTATGCCTAGGTCTAAGCATTCTTTGGTTACCTTGAGTAATTGCCGCACTTCTGGAGCTACCTCGCCGACTTCAAAAGTATAAGCATGATCACCATAAAACCCATTCTTCAACGCACCGCAATCAATGCTGATCACGTCTCCACTTTCGAGAGGACGGTTGTCAGGAATACCGTGGACTACCTGCTCATTGAGTGACATACAAAGCGTATTGGGAAAATCATAGAGCCCCAAAAAACCAGGAATTGCACCATGATCTCGGATACAGGCCTCAGCCATTGTGTCAAGTTGTAGAGGCGTCACTCCTGGTTTCACCTCAGCAGCCAACATTCCCAATGTTTTGGAAACAATGAGCGCACTCTCACGCATCAACTCTATTTCTTCTCTTGTTTTGTAATGAATCATATTGCTTTCATATTGTCAATCGGCAAAAGTATATCAAAATACAGTCCCCCTACAACAAAAAACCCTGATCCAAACACCAAGCTCACTCGGTCCTCAGATCAGGGTTTGTATCCTGAATGGTGTAATAATTATATTACCCCTTCTAAAACTTCTTTGATTGGCACTCTTTTGCCGTCTTTGTAAGCTACGATCCAAGCGTCCTTCACTCCCATTTCTCTTAGGTATTTTTTGAACGTATCTGCTTCCCAGTAATCCTTAAATACACCAATAGTGTATCTCATAGTTCCATCTTCACTGTCCACTTCGAAAGAAGGGTTTCCTTGAGAGAATTTAGATAAATCCTTTTGTTTGAAAGCCCCAATTTGGACTTTAAACAAAACTCCTTTTTGAGAAACGGTTCCCCTGCTTGCCAACCCCTCTTCTCCAGATCCTGATGAATTCTTCTTAGCTTCGGCCAATTCTTTTCTCAAACTAGATACTTGATCTTGATAATCTGAAATTTGATCATCCTTCTCTCTGAATTTACTGTCAAAATCAGCAGCCTCAGCTTTCAAGCTGCTCAACTGACCTTTCAGTGATTTGTTCTCTTCTAGCAGCGCCTTATATTGTTCTGGTGTCAGCGATTTGATTCTTTTTTTCCATTCTTTACTCTCACTTTTAGACATCTGTGCTGTAGCATCAAATGACATGCTTAGTGCTAGTAGAACAGAGAAAATTGCTAGTATACTCTTCATAATTTTATGATTTAATCCAATTTATAGTTACTAATGTACAAATATATTCATCTAATTAAAGTAATAATTAGACTTTTTTAGGCTATCTTTTAAAAGATCAGTCCTTTAAGCTGCCCACCATATCCGCTGGGACGACCCATTCGTCAAACTGCTCATTGGTCAATAACTCCAATTCCAAAGCAGCTTCTCTCAGTGTTTTCCCTTCTTTATGTGCCTTTTTTGCAATTTTAGCAGCATTTTCATATCCGATGTGTGGATTGAGTGCTGTCACCAACATCAAAGATTTTTCCAACTTGTCTGCAATCACAGGATAGTTCGGCTCGATACCTATGGCACAATGTTCATTGAACGATTCGCAAGCATCCCCCAGCAATCTAGCGGAATTGAGCAAGTTATAAATCATCATTGGTTTGAACACATTCAGCTCAAAATGTCCCGTCATACCTCCTACTGAAATCGCCACATCGTTACCGATTGCTTGAGCACAAACCATAGTCATGGCTTCACACTGGGTAGGGTTTACTTTGCCAGGCATGATTGACGATCCTGGTTCATTCTCTGGTATGGTGATTTCGCCGATTCCGCTTCTAGGTCCTGACGATAGCATTCTTATGTCGTTGGCAATTTTCATCAAACTCACAGCCAGTTGCTTCAATGCTCCACTGCTCTCTACGATCGCATCGTGAGCCGCCAATGCTTCAAATTTGTTTTGTGCTGTGACCAATGGCAAACCAGAATGCTTGGCAATGATGCTAGCCACTAATTCTGAATACCCCTTGGGTGTGTTCAAACCTGTACCAACTGCAGTACCTCCTAGTGCCAATTCTGACAAATGAGTGAGTGTATTGTTGATGGCTTTCATCGCAAAATCCAATTGCGCTACATAGCCAGAAAACTCATGACCCAAAGTCAATGGAGTAGCGTCCATGAAATGGGTGCGACCGATTTTCACCACGTCTTTGAATGCTACTGCCTTCTCATTCAAAGTATCTCTGAGCATTTTAACTTTTGGCAGGGTAGTCTCCACGATCATCTTGTATCCTGCGATGTGCATCGCTGTAGGAAAGGTATCATTAGATGATTGTGACTTATTCACATCATCATTGGGATGGATAAATTTCTTTGCATCCATTAGGTTTCCACCCTTGATCACATGTGCTCTGTTGGCAATCACCTCATTGGCATTCATATTGGATTGGGTACCTGACCCTGTTTGCCACACAACCAAGGGGAATTGATCATCGAGTTTTCCTGCTAAAATCTCGTCGCAAACTTGTCCGATCAAATCAGACTTTTCTTTGTCAAGCACGCCCAATTGGCAATTGGCCTCAGCAGCAGATTTTTTCAGAATGGCAAAAGCTTTGATGATTTCATTAGGCATATGCATGCTCTCTCCACCAATCTTAAAATTCATTTTTGATCTTTGGGTTTGAGCACCCCAATATTTGTCAGCGGGGACTTGCACCTCGCCCATCGTGTCTTTTTCGATTCTGTATTCCATGTCGTATTTGTTTGAGTCAAAATTAATCATAGAATCACTAGAATCAACAAATAATGAGTTTCAAATAATCTTCAGTCAATCAAAGAACACAGACTGGGCTAAAGAAACCCGAATATCTCTAGCTACGCCACGAGCTGAGAGCTACACACAGACTATAGTATCTTGTTGATATAGTGCCAAAGCACCACACCTATGGTTACAGAAATATTGAGCGAGTGTTTGGTGCCGAATTGTGGGATCTCCAAACAGCCATCACTGGCGGTGACTACTGTTTGTTCCACTCCAAACACCTCATTACCAAAGACAAAGCAGTATTTACCACCGTCAATGGGATGAAAATCATTGAGCATCGTCGCACCTTCAGCCTGTTCAATCGAGAACACCGTCCAACCATCTGCTTGCAATTGTTTGACAAGAGCCGTCGTGTCCGCGGCATGTTCCCAAGCAACCGTTTCTGTGGATCCCAGAGCTGTTTTGTTGATGTCACGATGTGGGGGGGTCCCTGTGATCCCACATAGATAAATCTTGCGTACATTGAATGCATCTGAGGTTCGAAAGGCAGATCCAACATTGTTCAAACTGCGAATATTGTCCAAAATAACAATTACGTCGTTCTTATCCTGTGCTATGAACTCCTCGACACTTGGACGGTTGAGCTCCTCATTTTTCAATTTTCGCATTTGTAAATTCATTGGCTGGCGCAAAGAAAAGGATAGTCTTTGCATTCTCTTAGCGATGAAGAAATAAAATCATCCGCTGGTCAAAATAGATAAACGCATCAGATTCAGGCTAAAAGAAAGAAATAATTGAATTCCTCTTTCTTTTCTTGGACAAGAGGATTTAACATTGCCAATAGGAAAAACAGGTTAACACTAAAATTACCATGACTATGTTTAAATCAATAGGTGCCTTTATCAGCGGTATTTTTACGCCAGAGCCAAAAGAATTGATCGTCAAAATCTCTAAAGCCAATCAAGAAGGTCTATACAAGTCTATCGAACTCGCTAAAAAAGTAGCTGAGGAACAAAAAAGACATGCCATTCTCGCCGAAAAAAGGGCTATCAAACAAGCCGCTATTGACAAAAAACTTGCAGAAAAGAAAGCCAAGCTAGAAGCAAAAGAAGCTTCGAAAAAGGCCGCTCTTGAAGCGAAAGCTGCACAAAAGGCAGCGAAACTTAAGGAAAAAGAGGCTAAGCAGAAAGCTTAAACGCTGACCGCAACACACTGTCCTCTCCAAAATGAATTGAGCAGCGAGTATTGTGACAATGCTTGTTTGGCTTCAACAAAAAAGGAACCCAAGCTTATCAGTTTGAGTTCCTTTTTTTGTTTCTTCATTTCACATGATCAGGTGCAAAACGCAAGTGGATAGTGTTCAGCCATAAGCCTACTCCAACATCCCTAGCAAAGTGGTCAACTTGCTCTTGAGTGTCCGACGATCTACAATGAAATCTAAAAACCCGTGATCCTGTACAAACTCTGCACTTTGGAATCCTTTTGGCAAATCCTTGCCTATAGTCTCTCTAATAACCCTAGGGCCAGCAAATCCGATCAGCGAGCCTGGTTCTGCTATGTTGAAATCGCCCAACATCGCATAAGATGCCGTCACGCCTCCAGTAGTCGGATCCGTGAGCAAAGAGATATATGGAATCTTGGCCTCAGCCAACAATGCCAATCTTGCTGAGGTCTTGGCCATCTGCATCAATGAAAATCCTGCTTCCATCATTCTCGCACCGCCAGATTTGGAAATCATCAAGAAAGGAATCTTGTGTTTCAATGAGTAATTGATCGCTCGTGCGATTTTTTCTCCCACCACAGATCCCATAGATCCTCCGATGAATCCAAAGTCCATACAGGCTACCACCAAGGGTTTTCCATTCATCTTGCCCACGGCACTTCTGAGTGCATCCGTCAAGCCAGACTTTTTCTGTGTCGCGACGATTCTCGCAGGATATGGTTTCGTGTCAGTAAATTTGAGCGGGTCACCAGAAGACAACTCTGCATCCAATTCGGTGAATTTATTACCATCAAACAAAATCTCAAAGTATTCTTTGGATCCGATTCTTACATGATAATCATCCTCAGGGCTGACATATGCATTGTTTCGAAGCTCTCTCATATGGACGATCTTCCCGCTAGGGGTCTTGTACCACAATCCGTCGGGCGCTTCTTTTTTTGATTCTGTAGGCGTCTGAATGCCTTTATTTGTTCTTTTAAACCAAGCCATAATTAACTTTTCTGTCCTCTCCAATTCCCCGAAACCCGAGTTTTGAAGGATTGCAAAGATAGGAATTCAATTGAAGATATGTGATCGTAAAGATTGTTTTTTAGCCTTCTGTAGTTTGACCATCGACATAGTCTTGCAGATAGGCGTATTTAGGTGTCAAGACGCCATCTTTTGCCAAGGTGGCTCGTGCGATGACTTGTTCTCGATCTTCGCCGATCAAATGAGGAATCACATTGTTGACCAATTCATACCCAAAATCTTCTGAGGCATTGCGAGGGAGCTCACAGGGGAGATTATCCACTGCCATCACAGTAATATTGCCTTCATCAGATAGAGGTGGGGCGATTTTTCCTTGTGTAGGATCATAATCATAGATCGGATCTGAGATGGTAGCAGGCTGCACTGTAGAAGGGATGGACCCCTGAATATCACAAGTCACATCTGCAATCACCTTGATACTAAAATCTCGCTGCGTCATGTGCTCACGCGTAAAAAGAACTGGTGCCTTAGGATGCCAATAGGCGCAAGCGATCAGTACATCCGCAGAGGTGGCAAAATCCATAAATGTAGATTCAAAATCTTGTGGATTGGCAAAAAACTCAGCTCTACTAAACGCCCTCCCATCACTGTGCTGATGATAGTCTCGGTTGTTGAGCTGACAATAAACTGGCTCACTGTATTCCTGATGGATGAATTTGTACGCTGACACACGTTTGATCCCAATACCGTTTAGAACTTCCATGGCCCCCTTGGCGACTCTACCTCCACCCGTAATCACTATTTTGATATTAGGCAGTTTGATTTGTTTAAATTCTGTTTTGAGATCATCCCAATCGAAACATTCGTGTGCTCTGCGAATATCGAAAAGGTTGTAGCGCTTGCCAAAAGTCCACAGTGCGTTGTATGCCCCTACCAATCCTGCATAGCGCCCAAATGCTATGATGCGCTGATTGGCGGTATTTGTTAAAGTTTCATAGTCTATGAGTGTGATGTTTTTCTTCAGTACTGCCCGCAACAAGTCACGGTTATAGGCTTGTTTTTTGATCGTGTGAGAGAAGAAAAAGTAGGTTTTGCTATCCATCAATTGTTCGATAGGGACTTCCTTGACACCAAATAGAATGTCACAATCTTCTACTGAATCTACCAGTTCGATCCCTGCCTTTGCATAATCATCATCCACAAAGCAGCGAATGTCACTGCGCATGCATACAATTTGCACATCAGGGTACTGCTCTTGGATCTGTTTGGCCTGATCAGGAGTCATAGGTACTCGCCTATCGACTGGAACTTTACCTTCTTTTAGTATTCCTATCTTGGGCATGGATTGTTGTTTTTGTTGTGTCCAAAGATGGCAAGAAGGAATGAATCTGCTATTAACTACCGAGACGATTTACTCTAAAAAGTCGCCAAGTATAGAAGAAGCTTCTTTTTTGGAGTTTTTGCCATATGGTGCGATGGCCTGAATAAGTTTTCGGATAGGCATAGATTGCAGCCAAACTTTGCCAGTACCTCTAATTGTCGCTAAGAACATACCCTCACCGCCAAACACCATAGATTTTAAACTACCCGATGATTCGATGTTGAAGTCCAGCGTAGATTCAAATGCCACGACACAACCAGTATCGATGCGCAAGGTCTCCCCATGCAATACTTTCTCGATCACTGTACCACCTGCATGTACGAAAGCCATGCCATCCCCCTGTAGTTTTTGGAGAATAAAGCCCTCACCTCCTAGAAGCCCCGAGCCAATCTTTCGGTTGAGGGTGATCGAAACTTTGGTGCCGAGAGCAGCGCATAAAAAGCCATCTTTCTGCACAATCAATTCCTGATTGGGTAACTGCTGCAAGTCAATGGGAATCACTGTCCCTGGATAAGGAGCAGAAAATGCTACCTTTCTCTTGGCAGCACCTAGATTGGTAAAATGCGTCATAAAAAGAGACTCTCCAGTCAACACGCGTGTACCAGCAGACAAGAGCTTGCCCAAAAATCCCTGATCTGGACTAGAGCCATCACCCATTTTGGTTTCAAAATTGATGCCTTCTTCCATGTAGAGCATCGCGCCAGCTTCGGCAATAACTGTTTCACGAGGATCTAATTCTACCTCTACGATTTGAATGCTTTCGCCTTTGATTTCATAATCAATTTCGTGACTTCTCATAGTAGTGTTCACTTTTTGGTGTTACTTTAGACCTTCTCTGTCTTTGAGTTTTTTATCCTCTACATGCTCATTCAAAAACTGATTGAGCTCATCAATATTCATAGAAGATTTGATCTCACCAAAACTATCTATGTTCAGTTCAAAGCCTTTGAGGGCAGAATTTACCTTGGGCTGTGTCGCTTTCTTTTTTTTCATAAAGTAGAGGTCATGGAAGAAAATGACTCCATGGCCTTTTTTATACGATCAGCCACTTCATTTGTTCCTAAGACTTCCATGGTTTTCATCAAATCAGGCCCTCCAGCCTCACCTGTGACTGCCACGCGCAAAATTTGCATCACCATACCTGCCTTGGTGTCATTGGCGGCTAAAACCTCTTCAAACACTGAATGAATCTCTTCTGCAGACAGTCCGTTCTTCTCCTTTAATCGAGCTGAAAAGGTCGTCAAGACAGATTGAGATAGGTCATTCCATTTCTTCTTGACCACTTTGTCATCAAAGCTATCGGGTGCAGAAAAGAAGAACTTTCCTTTAGAATATAACTCAGGGATGAAATCAATTCTTTCTTGGAGCAAAGCAGCTATTTTCTTTGCGTTCTCTGTGGTACATTCTACTTGGTTTTCTTTGGTCTGAGACAAAAGCTCCGTAGCTAGCACTTCCACCGAACTAGTTCTGATATATTGTTGGTTGAACCAGATAGCCTTTTGAATGTCAAATTTGGCTCCTGATTTATTGATTCTTTCGATGGTGAATGCTTCAATCAGTTCATCCAAAGTAAAGATTTCGTTTTCCGTCCCGGGATTCCATCCCAAGAAGGCCAAGAAATTAACAAAAGCATTGGATAGATAGCCCTCTTCTTTGAAGCCTTTGAGTTCTTCGTCCTGTCCTTGCCATGCCAATGGAAAAATAGGAAAACCATGCTTTTCTGCATCACGCTTACTCAACTTGCCATTACCATCAGGCTTGAGTAGCAGTGGCAAGTGCGCAAACTCTGGAATCTCATCTCCCCAACCCAAATACTGATAGAGCAACACGTGCAAGGGCGCAGAAGGCAACCACTCTTCTCCTCTGATCACATGAGTGATCTTCATCAGGTGATCATCTACGACGTTGGCCAGATGGTAGGTTGGCATGCCGTCGGACTTCATCAGCACCTTGTCATCCATGGTAGAGCTGTGTACATTGACCCACCCTCTGACCATATCCTTGAGTCTTATATCTTCTTTGGCTGGTACTTTGATTCGCACTACATAGGCTTCTCCTGAATCCAATCTTTCTTTGACCTCAGCTGCGGAGAGGGTCAAAGAGTTTTTCATGTTGTTTCTGGTGATGGAATTGTAGTTGAGCGAATTGGCCTTGGCAGCTTTCAACTCTTCGCGCATCACGTCCAGTTCCTCCGGGGTATCAAAAGCGTAGTAGGCCTTGTCCTCTGCGAGCAACTGATCTACATATTGCTTGTATAAATCCTTTCTTTCGGATTGCTTGTAGGGGGCATAAGGGCCGCCTTGATCAGGACCTTCGTCAGGAACAATCCCGCACCAAGCCAATGAGTCTTTGATGTATTTTTCGGCACCCTCTACAAACCTAGATTGGTCAGTATCTTCTATACGCAACAGGAATTTACCACCATGCTTTTTGGCAAACAGGTAGTTATACAATGCGGTACGAACTCCTCCTATATGCAATACTCCAGTTGGGCTGGGCGCAAATCTTACTCTAACTTCTTGACTCATTTTTGATTAATTATTCCTTCAAAAAAATACCGGATAGCATCCGGTAGCGCAAAGGTCGATATTTTAATTTTCTTAGCTAACTGCAAGGCTGGAAATTTATAAAGGGAGGCGATTTTGGAGAGGGTATAATTACCTGCATTGCACCAGTATGCCGGCCGGGAAGGATGTTCAAAAGGTTTGTTTGAGTCGCCTTTAGAAATACAACAGCGTGGAAGCTTAATTGCACGTGGATTCCAACCATATCTGAAAATACAGAGTCTATGAGTTAGTAACTAATCCTAAAACATTATGTATAAATACCGCTACACACTACTTCTTCTATCTTTGGCTATGCTAGGCTGTGTTGATGAACACTCCTCTCAAATCGAATCAAAGAGAACCCAACTGTTAGCCCACTGCGAATCCACCGATCGCTACAAGGACAATCAAATAATCGGAACCTGGGGATTGTATCCTGATCCCAATACAGGTTATTTTTCATTTACTGCTTACACTTTTACGTTCTACGAGGACGGTACTTTCGACATGCTGATCAATGGATTTACAGATGCCATTAGTCTGGAGGATCCATGCGGATATACCTGGAAACATTATATCCATGGAGGTTTATTTAATAATGGTGACCAAAAATACTTCTGTGGCATCTACACAGATGAGAAATATAAGGAACCAGCAGCCAACTGCAATGGAGATCAGTTTTATCACCAGATGTTCACGGTAGATGATATCAAAAACGAACAGCTTACCCTGATTTTTTATGAAACCCATAATGAAGAAGAGTATACTTACGAGGTGGTCTTGACAAAGGAATGATTCTGTAGTAAGGGTTGTTGGAAAAAGTAGATTCAGGATTTGCTATGTCTCTTCCAAAAGCAACATTAACCACGTCTGTAGGATGGGTATGCTATAGCTGGATTTTAGAGTTCTGGGGGAATATACATTTATAAAGGTTGAGCATGTTTATTTCCTGTTTAAAATCGTTTAGTAGTTCAATCATCGGACGTTTCTGATATTTACTCCACTTTTGATCCATATCACCTCATTTTTTTGATTTACAACAAATGAAATCCTTTTTGGTATCCCAATTATCGAATTCGCCCGAACTCGGTTTTTAGCACCTTCTAGAACAGACTCAACAATGACTGACTTGTATTATTCCAAGTGATCGTCTTCAAAGTCCTTTAAGAAAGGAGCATCTTTATCTCTATTATGTTGGATGTGCTCCAGTCTGTCCGCATATCACCGAATATCACATAGCAATCAATGTCAGCGTTTCGTTCGATCTTCCTAAAAAGTCTGATGAATTACATGCAAAAAGCATGATATCAACACTATCTAATATATTTAGAAAACTGATTCTCGCCATAATCATTCAAGCTCCCACACAGTTGACTAGGTGCGTCATGTCCTAAAAAAACACTAGTTCAGTTTCATCCATAATGGAAGAGCCATATGTTTCCTCTCCAGATCTTGGATGAGTAAAATAATCCAAAGCGCTGAAAGCATCAAACATTTCGCAGAATCTGATCAATGGCAGTTGATTTTGGAATGACCGTTAAGCAATGTATAGCATCACACTGTAAAACGGTCTCGCTGTAGTGAGACCGTTTTTGTTTTGTAGTGCTTAGAGTTAATTATGCGATGTAAGCGATGCAGGAGATCTCCACATTGACATTTTTGGGCAAAGCGCTTACTTCTACCGTTTCTCTGGCTGGAGGGTTGTCCAAGAAATATTGACCATACACCTCGTTGACCTTTGCAAAGTCCCCCATGTCTTTGACAAAGATGCCACACTTCACTACGTTCGAGAAATCAGCTCCAGCCTCTTTGAGGATGGCAGCTATATTTTTCATCACTTGGTGGGTTTCTTCTTCTATGCTAGACTTGATCAACTGAGTGGTCTCAGGATTGATAGGAATCTGTCCAGATACATAGAGTGTATTACCAGCTAAGATCGCTTGACTATATGGGCCTATTGGCTCAGGAGCGTGTTTGGTGTATATTACTTCGTGCATATTTGATTGTTTATTACAGTAGCTTTCTAGAAATCTAGTTGCCCAAAGATAGCTATATGTCATTCTAATTATTAGTGCTTTTCAATCCTATAAAAACTCGCGTTTGTCTCTTTCTTATGGCTAAGGAAATTCGCTCCATCCAGAAACCAATTCTCAGAAGTGTCAGATAAAAATTGACATAAAAAAAACCGAGCCATTAGACTCGGTTTTTTTTTATATCAATTATGTTGAATCAATTGTAACCTGGATTTTGATTTAATCCTTTCAGAAGAGTCACATCAACCTGATATTTAGGGAACAAGTAATCCTTGGCTGGATTAAATGTTCTGTTTTCCAATGCTGGTGCAGCACCAGAGAAAACATTACCCATCTTTCTTCTTACAATATCATACCATCTACCTCCTTCGAAGGCAAGCTCCAATCTTCTCTCTTCCACTACATCTTCCCAAGTCACTGTTCCAGAGATATCAGCAGGTACTGCACTCGGTGGGTATTTAGCGTCTCCAGCTCCAGCAGCAGCCCTTGCTCTGGCTCTCACCATATTCACATAGGTAACTGCAGATGCATTGTCTCCCAACTCTACTGCAGCTTCTGCAGCAATCAACAAGACCTCAGCGTATCTCAATATGATTTGCTTCGTATTTGAATCTCTCAAACTAGGACCTGTATTGACTCCATTTCTCAAACCAGACTCCCCAGTCGCTCTAAAGTACTTGGCAATATGCGGTCTTGCTACGTTTTGAGAAATAGTTCCCCAGTTGGTATAAGAATAATTCTCCGCACCTTGATATGTAATAGCCGTATCTAAACTAACAGCCTTGCGGTAATCCTTGCCATTCCAAGTTGAGTAAACTGAAAGCTCAGGAACAAGTGCACTCCATCCAAAAGCATCAGTATGTAAGGCCTTGAATCTTTCATCACCTCTTGGACCAGTGATAGAAGTAACCTGATCTGTACCAGAATTCGAGCCCCCTAGGCTACCATCTACTTTTTCATATGAATCATTTGCATTGAATCGTAGTTCCCACAAGATCTCATTAGAAGAGACAGCAGGATCAAAAAGATCATAATAATCTGCTTCCAAACCTACATTGTACTTACCTGCATTATCAATGACCTCTTTAGCATTGTCATAAGCCTTTTGCCACTCACCTCTAGTCAAGTAGACTGATGCTAACATACCATAGGCCGCTGCCTTTCCAGGGTGGAATCTATCTACTGGTACATCAGGTAATCCTGCAGCTGCCAACTCCAAATCGCTAATAATACCTGCATAAATATCGTCTACTTCAGATTCTACTTCGTCGTAAGGGTTAAGAATATTAGAACCATCCATGTATATGAATTTTCCATAAAGTCTAACCATAACATAATGGATATGTGCACGGATAAAATACGCCTGACCAACCACGCCATCAATTTCCTCTTGTGATCCAGACACTAAATCCTTAGCATTGATTACCTGATTAACCGCTGCCAAAATTTTGTAACCCATCGGCCAAGATATATCAACAAACGCATTGTTATTGACACTCATAGCCATCTTGTCACACTCCTGTCTATAGGCTGCAGTTGATGGATCTCCAATACCACACATGTCACCTCTGACCAAAAGAGCCAAAGATAATTTTCTCCCGTAGAAATTCTCGTCACATAAGAATGAATATGCACCATTCACTCCAGATTGCAAATCAGTTGGTGTATTAAACAACCCTTCGGGAGCCAAAACACTAGTTGGTCTTTCTTCTAAGTCCTCGCAAGACATCCCAAAGACCATCACTATGGCAAACATTGCCGATATTATATATGATTTTTTCATGATTTTATTTTTAAAAATTTACTGTTAGAATTGAGAATTAAGCCTTACTTAGAAACCTAAGTTCAGACCAACAGTATAAGTTTTTACGTTAGGATATCCAGCATAGTCCAATCCTAGGTTTCTATTAGAATCTCCATCATTGGTTCCCTCTCCTTCGTTTCCATACGCAGTTTCTGGATCCAAGCCAGAATAGTTAGTAATCGTAAAGAGGTTTTGCGCACTTACATAAAATCTCAAAGATCTAACTCTTACTTTCTCTAAAACTGACTGAGGTACTGTATAGCCCAATGCAATATTTTTCAATCTTACATAGCTACCATCTTCAACCCATCTAGAAGATATTTTTTGTGTTCTTGATGGATCTACAGAAGGAATTTTGCCATCTGGGTTATCAAATCTATATCTGTCTGCTGCAGTAGCAGAAGCATTAGCCGTACCTCTCATTGATTCCAATTCCATTCTAGTAATGTTCATCATGTCATTACCATGAACTCCCTGAATGAAAACATTCAAATCAAAATTCTTATATGTAAGATCATTGTTGAATGACCATGTAAAGTCAGGGTGAGGATTACCTATTATTTTCTTATCCTTTTCTGTCAATGCACCATCGCCATCCAAATCAGCAAATTGCTCACCTCCAATTTTTGCATCAGAACCTGTCAACAACACATCTCCAGGCTGTGTTACCCCTTCATAAACAAACCCATAGTAAACACCAACTGGCTGACCTTCCTGTAGCAATTGCCATCCAGAATTAATATTGAAATGACCTGGAGTAGAGCTATATGATGATGTAGTAGTGTCTGGCAATGACAATACTTGGTTTCTGTTCATTGAAAACACCAAGTTAGACGTCCATTTCAATTCTCCTACCAAATTTCTAGTGGTCAACATGAGTTCCACTCCTTGGTTTTGAACCTCACCGTAATTCTGTAATTGTACAGATGGAGTTGAATTCACACCAATAAATGATGGGATAGGTCTAAAAAAGAGCAAATCGGAAGTGATTTTATCATAGTAATCGCCTGTTAAAGTCACACGATCACCAAATAGGCCCAAATCAAACCCAATATCCAATTGAGCTGTAGTTTCCCAAGTCAGATCAGGGTTAGCTACACTACCCAAAATCAAAGAACCTTCACCAACCATATTAGAATAACGAGGATCTAATGTAGCAAGTGACTGATAGGCGCCAATACCTTGGTTACCAGTCAATCCATAGCTACCTCTCAATTTAAAGTTTGAGATGGCATCAATTGATTGCATAAATGCCTCATCTCCTAAATTCCATGCAACTGCAGCAGATGGGAAAAATGCCCACTTGTTGTTCTTTGCAAAGTTTGATGCTCCATCATACCTAATTGTACCAGTCAATACATATTTGTCTGACAATGTATATTGCGCTCTAGAATAATATGATTTCAAGATTCTAGTATCACGATAAGAAGTAGAAGGGTTAATACCTGCACCACTTTCTAGTAACCAGTAACCTGTACTCTCAGACAAGAAATCAGAAGCACTTGCTGTAAGGTTTTCACCTACTCTCTTCTGATAAGAATAACCATTCACCCAATTGATTCTATGAACACCTAACTCCTTATTGATAGTGAAATAATTCTCTGTCAATAAGTTGGTTGATTTATCAAACTCCAATGAGGCATTACCAGTGGTTCCTCCTCTTTTTAATTGAGAAGATGCAAATTGTCCTTCTCTGTATGAAGTAACACCTGCCCCCAAAGTAGATTTGAAACTCAACCAATCCAATATTTTAATATCTACAAATCCATTGGCTTGGAAGCGATCTGTTACCTTTTCTCTATCCAATGAATTGGCAATATTTACAGGGTTATCAATGTTGTCACCGATTCTTGAAAAGTTGTAATTCCCATCAGCGTCAAGAGGTGCGGTATCTGGCTCCAGACGCATGGCAGCTCCAATCACACCTGTTGAAGCAGATCCCCCAGTTGATTCCTGTGTCAAGATACCTGTATCAGTACTTCTTCTGCCATATAGGTTCATCCCTACATTGATTCTGTCTGAAGCTTTTACCTGTACATTACTTGTAATTGAGTATCGCTCATAACCAGAGTTTAATACTACCCCTGTTTGATCATATTGTGTAGCTGAAATATAAAACTTCGTGTTTTCACCCCCACCGCTTAATGATATTTGATTGTTCAAAATAGAACCCGCTTGGTAGATTTCATCCTGCCAGTCAGTATTCACTGTAGGGTCGTAGGCATAAGCTGGTAGAGCTTCTTTAATGTAGCTTTCGAAATCTTCTCCTTGAAGCAGATCCAATCTGTTGCTAGTTTGCTGATAAGAGTAAGAACTATTGAAGTCGATCTTTGTTTTGCCTACAGCTCCAGTCTTAGTAGTCACTAGTATTACACCATTGGCAGCTCTAGAACCATAGATAGCAGTAGCGGAAGCATCTTTTAGGATTTCCATGGATGCGATATCAGCTGGAGGAGGCATTTCTCCACCTACGAATCCGTCCACGACAACAAGTGGCGCACTACTTGCATTGATAGAGCTACCTCCTCTGATCTTCATGCTCATTTCTGCACCAGGCTGGCCTCCATTGGTAGATTGAATTTGCACACCTGCAGCTCGTCCTTGTAAACCTTGAACTGCACTTAGCGTAGGGAATGCATTCAAATCTTCTGCTTTCACTGAAGACAATGATCCTGATACGTCACTCTTCTTGACAGTACCGTATCCTACTACGACTACTTCTTCTAATTGCTTGTAATCAGGCTTAAGAGCCAAATCCACTACAGATCTACCAGCAACTGCTACCTCGGTCATTTCAAAACCAACGAAGCTAAATACTAATGTAGCTGATTCAGGAGCTGAGATACTGTATTTACCATCCAGATCAGTTACTGTACCATTGGATGTGCCTTTTACCAATACAGTTGCTCCTGGAATAGTCTCTCCATCTTCGGAGGACGTCACGACACCTGTCACAGTACTCTGCGCAGATGACCAAAACGACATCAAACACATGGCACCAATCGCCATGTATTTACTTTTTAATAGTAATAGTCTTTTCATAATTATTAGTTAAAAAATTTAGCAATTCACTCTAATTGGACGATCAATTAATTGGTCTACCAATTAATTGAGACGCCAATATAGATAATATCCAAATAAGTCCACAATGTTTTCAGAAAAAATCTGTGCTTTATGTAATCTGATCAAATTGATTACCCGCTATACAATATAACTTCTTTCACACTCTCCATCAAGCGAAAACACCTCCCACTCCGTGAATTTTAGAATGCTGAATACAGCTTCAAGAGATTTAACAGATCAGCACGACACTTAGATTATGAAAAACTGTCTGCCTCAAATAATGTAAGTGCCTAATCCTTATGCCCTCACATCTATAACATTATAGGTCAGTATCATGACAATTGATTTATTTTGGTCAACCAATTTAATATTTTTTAATCAACCAATAGATAGTATTCTAATAAATAGTTAGGTTTGTTTCATTCATCTGGGAATGAAACAAGATTAAAAGAAAGATTATGAAGCAGTATTTAATATTACTATCCAGTATTATATGCATCCTATTCCTTGTATTGACGGGGTGCAAAGAAGATGAAGGCGAAACCCAAGAGCTACTCAGTGATGCCAAGCAAATAGAAACATTTGTTTTTGATGAATTTGACCCAATCATAACAGGTACCATCACAGCAGACCATACAATTGAAATAACCGTTCCTTATGGTACAGATTTGACTAGCATTGTGCCTAGTATTAATATATCTAATTTAGCAACTGTATCTCCAGAATCAGGTGTCAGTCAAGACTTCACAAATCCAGTCAGCTATACAGTAACAGCAGAAGATGGCACAACACAGATCTATGTGGTGACAGCAGTGATTTCATTAAATGATGCCAAAGAAATCACCTCATTTATATTCAATGAACTTGATCCCGTTTCATCTGCCTACATAGAGGACGGTGAAATCAAGGCGTGGGTTCAAGTGGCAACAGACGTCACGAATCTAGTCCCTACTATAGTCACTTCTGACAATGCTACAGTTTCACCCCTCTCTGGAGTAGGACAAGATTTTTCAACTCCTGTCACTTATACAGTCACAGCTGAAGATGGTACAACGCAGACTTATACAGTCACTGTAGTAGAAGAAATGGAGTTAGATGTAGATTCAGGCCCTGCCTTCAACTGGATCAATTGGTATCTATCAGTACCTATAGGCACTAGTGGGGCTACTTCTATCTATTATGAAGACATCGAAAACGATGCATTGAGTGATGAAGCATCCGAATACTTCTATCTAAACGAAGATGATAGCTATACGATGTACACCAAGTTCACAGGACAAACTACCTCGGGGGTTTCTGGCATTAATGGTGGTAAGTATTGTAGAACAGAATTAAGAGAGTACTGGAGAGGAAATCAAAATACAAATGACAACTGGTTTATGGATGGAAAAAGTTCGCATGCTATGGCTTCTACATTAAAAGTAGATTTCTGCAATGGTATCGGACAAACATACGTGGCACAGATACATGGAAAATCTACTTTTGGTGTGCCTGGCGATCCTGCAACAGTCAAAGTACTATGGGATAACGGCGAACTGCTGATCGAATATTACAGAAAGCCTACCCAAGAAGGTGACGAATGGACTAGCAAGTACATCTTCAAGAAGGATATTGGACAAGTGGACAATGAAATCTTCACGATCAAACTCAAAGTTCAAAGAGGTGTACTCTACTATGCTCTGCACTGTGAAGCCAAGGACATTGATACTGAATACGTTGAACTATATGATTATGCGGCTAATGGCTATGTACATCACAATTACTTCAAAACAGGCAATTACTTTAAATGGAACAGTGACATGACGGAAGACAGTCAGGTCACATTGTATTCTGTAAGAACAGCCCATAACTAGTACTAAAAAATTAACAAAACTTCAGGGATTGATAAAAATGACGGCACTAGACATGATTTAACCACAAAAGAACGGGAATCAATGTCATTAAGATCAAACACTATCAATTCCTGAAACACTTAATTCAGGTTAAATAAAATACGATAATGAAACAATATTTACTATTACTATCAGGCATAACGCTCCTATCAATAATCACACTTGTGAGCTGCAAGGAAGATGAAGGTGAAAAAATACTCAGTGATGCAAAGCAAATAGAATCATTTGAGTTCAATGAATTGGATCCGATTATTACAGGAGTCATTTCTGAAAATAACATTGAACTTACTGTTCCTTATGGCACAGATTTGACTCAGCTAGTAAGCAGTATCACTATTTCAGACTTAGCTACAATTTCACCTGCTTCGGGCGTAGCCCAAGACTTTTCCGCTCCAGTGAATTATACAGTAACAGCGGAGGATGGTTCTACACAAGAATATGTAGTGACCGTGATCACTGCAGAAAACCCTTTTGATGAATCGAAGGAAATACTGTCTTTCGTCTTCGCCGATCTGAATCCTGAAGTCGAGGCTCACATTGATGAAAAATACAAAGAAGCAGAAGCTTGGCTTCCGTTTCAATCAGACCGCACGAATCTAAAGCCAACCATTGTAGTTTCCGAAAAAGCGACCATTTCTCCAGCATCTGGCGAGAGTCAAGATTTTTCTTCTCCAGTTACTTACACTGTCACGGCTGAAGATGGAACAACACAGGAATACATAGTATCAGTTTTTGAAGATGAAGATGAAACTGGATTTCCTCATGCCGTCCTCAATATGAGAGGTAAATGGAAAATAACATTGCCACTCAATAAATCCGACGAATATGTAACGGACAGCCATGCAGGTGATGCCAAAGAAATAAAACCAGAAGAACTCATCACTTATGAAGAGTTGACATACGGTTTTTTCAAAACAGTGCAACACCCAGATACCGATGAGTATGGAGTAGCTTTCTCAGCCAACTGTGGAGGAGAAAGAACCTCAACTGGCACACTTTACTCTAGGTCAGAACTGAGAGAATACAATAGAAATGGCGCCAGAGATTGGAGCAACGAAGGAAACACTCTTCATAAAATGGTTTTGCGTCAAGCCGTCACACAAGCCCCTACCAACAAACCTGAAGTAGCTGCCGGACAAATTCACAATGGCGATGACCAAATTCTCATTCGATTCACTGGCAATGGCAGAGGTAGATATGATGCATACACTGATGGAGATGGAGATATCTGCACAGGGACTATCACTGAGGCTGGAGATCCTAACAACAAGACTGGAGATTTAAGATGCTACTACGAAAACAGTAAGCGATATGTCGTACTGGATAACGACTATACACTAGGAGAAATATTCACTGTCGAAATCATTGCTCAAAACAATCAGGTAATCGTCAACTACAATGGTGAAAATAAATTGACCTGGGATGTCACTCTGAAAAATTGCTACTTCAAAGCAGGTTGTTACTCACAATCGAGTTCAAAAAACCAATGCAATGGCAAAAGTTACCCTGATGATGATGTGGATGACTTGGCAGAGGTTGTTATCTACGATATGGAACTCTACTAATTTCAGCACTGCATTTTATTTAGATTGGAAGTTTTGAGTTTTATCATCTATGCTAATCAAGATGTAAACATTTGGAGCAATCAAATGTTTACATCTATCTCTAGCTTTATTACTCTCTTCCATTTGGTATTCCAATATATTAATGTACCAATTTACAGCTTGACCGATAATATTGTCCCAAATCATCCATTTCTCAATATTTTTCAATTCTAAAACGTACTATTAGTTGTAAAAAAGGAATGTATTAATTAATTTGGTCTACCAATTTTTGGAACACCATTTCATGTTCCAGTTAAGATTAGGAAAAATTACTATACTAAAATTAAGAATGACTATGAAAAGAACGATTCTAACAAACAACAAGGTTGTAGCCTTCCTTTCAAAAGGTTTTGTAGCCTCAATAATGGCTATGAGTGTATTAATATTTGCCACTTCATGTGGCGAAGACGATGGTGGGGGGAAAAAAGTAGATCCTGTTGCTTCATTTACTGCTCAAGTAGAAGTATTTGAGGTCACTTTCTACAATACCTCTGAAGGAGCTGTAAGCTATGCTTGGAATTTTGGGGATGATGCAACATCTACTGATCAAAATGTTATACACACCTACGCATCTCCAGGCGACTACACTGTTACATTGACTATCACTGGTGCTGATGGCACTACTTCTACTGCAGAGAATGTCGTTTCTATTGTAATCCCAGAAGCCGCATTCAAAAATGGAAACTTTGATTTATATGCTAGTGATAGCCCTGACTATCAATTGAATAATGATGATTGGGAGCCTGTAGCAGAGAATGGATGGGTAATAGATGAAGCAGTATTTAGAGCTGGTGGTATGACTACTGACGGCAAGTTAGACGCAGAAGGCAACAAAACCAATGGCATTAAATACAATGCTCCAAACAGAGGAGTTTACCAAGTGGTTGACGTTACTGTTGGAGCTACATACGAGGTTAAATTCGAGGCTACTACAGAGGCGCTAGATGTACCAGAAGTTGACCTAGCTACTTTTTATATGTTGAGTGAAATCATCACGAACAAAGATGGCGTAACAGATGCAAACACTTTAGGCAAAGTCTCTGTTCAAAGTGATCCAAATGGTGGTAAAACATCTTGGAAAACTTTCACATTTGAATTCACTGCTACAACTGACAAAGTTCTTTTCTTCGGAAAATCTGTGGATCCAGTAGGATCAGACAGTAATCGTGAAGTTTGGTTTGACAACTTCGAGATCACGTTAAAATGATACCCTAGCAAAATATAGAATACAAAAAGCATTGAGTTTGACTCAATGCTTTTTTTTTACCTCTCCGTATTAGGACAGGTAAATTTGGCAAGATGGTGTAGTTATTTAGAAGAAATAAACTGAAGAAATATACTGTTCCAATCCAAATTTATTCTCTCAAAAAAATTTGCGTCATATTTGGAAAACCAATATATTGGTACACCAATCATTGGAAATCCAATGATTGGTACTAATTACTATATATTTAACATGAAAGACAGATTATGAAAAATTTTACTATTTTCAAAAAGCCATTATCAGGGCTAAAAACATTTACCATGATAATGGTATTAGGAGTAGTCTTTACCGCGTGTAAAGACGATGATCCTAAACCAGGTACTGAGCCTGTAGCTAATTTCACCTCAGTGGTGGATGAGTTGAAAGTAACCTTCACCAACACTTCCACTGACGCGACATCTTACGCGTGGAACTTCGGTGACGATGCTACATCTACTGATGAGTCTCCTGTTCATACTTATGCAGAATCAGGAACTTATACCGTCACGCTCGTAGCAACTGATGACGATGAGCAATCAAACACAAAAACAGAATCTATCACAGTAGAAGTAGCTGTAGTTGGACCAACTGCTG
The DNA here is from genome assembly GCF_025502585.1 of Reichenbachiella agarivorans. Classification (NCBI taxonomy): domain Bacteria; kingdom Pseudomonadati; phylum Bacteroidota; class Cytophagia; order Cytophagales; family Reichenbachiellaceae; genus Reichenbachiella; species Reichenbachiella agarivorans. The sequence continues at coordinate 932,703 of NZ_CP106679.1, forward strand.
GGTTCACTTCTGCGGCTGATTTCTTGGTAGTTACATTCACCAATACCTCAGAAAATGCAACCAGTTATGCTTGGACATTTGGTGATGACCAAACCTCTACTGATGCTGCACCAGTGCATACTTATGCAGCGGCTGGTACGTACACCGTCACTTTGGTAGCTACAGGTGCCAACAATTTAACCAACACGACGACCGCTAGTATTACAGTTGAAGCATCAACTGAGCCAGTAGCAAGTTTTACCTCTGTAGCCAATGGACTTGAGGTGACATTTACCAACACATCCACTAATTCAACTACCTATTCTTGGGATTTTGGGGTAGATGGTGACGATACAGACGTCTCTACAGACAAAGATCCCGTTTATACTTACGCTACAGATGGCACCTACACTGTTAAATTGATAGCAAGTGATGACAATGGAACAACAAACGAAATTACTGCAGAAGTAACTGTGGCAGCTGCTGCTGTCCTTGTTGTAGAATTTAATAATGGCACATTTGATTTGTATGCTAGTACTGATACAGAAAACTATCAGAAAAATAACGATATGTGGGAAGAGCCTGATGGATGGGATGACGCTAATTTCCAAGTAGGGGGAATGAGTACTGACGGTAAAAAAATTGGTGAGACTAAAACCAACGGTATCAAGTTTGCTGATGCATTACGAGGATTGTACCAAGAAATAGTGGTTGAAATAGGTACCTCATACACTGTTACCTTCGATGCCTCAACAGAAACATGGATTGATGGTGTGCAAGTAGATAAACTAAAAGCCTATTTGCTAACAGGCCCTATAACTTCTGAAACGCAAATAATTGATGACGGGGGTGCAAGTGATAACGTTTATACGTCTGTTACAGCTAAGAGTCCCGTATTGCAAGCAGATGCTACTAAATCTGGATGGGTCACTTATACAATGAACTTCACAGCAGAAACGACGTCTTTGGTCTTCTTTTTGAAGAGCATTGATCCAGCAGCTGATAGTAATAATGAGAGCTGGTTGGACAACATCATCATTACTAAGGATTAATTAATATTAATCCTATAATTAAAAGCCGCTTAGAAACCCTAAGCGGCTTTTTTCTAACCAAACCTGAGAAAAAATTGCATTAAAAATGAAAAAGATAGCCCCTCTATTCACTTTACTTGCTTTCATTGTTTTTGCTTCATGTTTGCATGAAATCATTTATTCTGACGATACTCAATTTGCACCCTATCAACAAAATCCACCATTCACACTTCCAGACAATAGTACCTTTTATCAAAATATCCCCTATGATCAACATGAAAGGAATCAATTAGATATTTTCCTACCCGCCCCATCGAATGGAAACTCCTCACCATTGCTAATCATTATTCATGGAGGTGGTTTTGTACAGGGAGATAAAAAACAAGCATACTCCAGCTCTTACCACCGCCATTTGATCAATAATTTATTGTCCAAAAACATAGCCGTGTCTACCATCAATTACCGCTATGTAGATGACAATGGAGGCATCATGAGAAGCATCAATGATTGTAAAAGAGCCTTGCAGTTTATCAAACACCACCGCGATTCTTTAGGCATAAACAGCTCCAAAATCATCCTAATGGGAAGCTCTGCGGGCGCTGGGACAGCACTGTATATCGGACTAAGCAGTGACTTAGCCGACCTCACTAGTGCAGAGCCCATACTACACCAGTCTACCCAAGTACTAGGAGTCATAGGCACCGAAACACAAGCTACCTATGATATAGCCAAATGGGATCAATTGGTATTTTCAACGTACCAAACACTAGGATTTAATCATCAAGACATAATATCCATCATCGGAAAATCTAGAATTGAACAATACCTTGGAGCGAAGGATACAGACGTGAATTCTGATGAAACATGGGGTTCTCACCTAGATATACTGAGTCTGATGACTACCGATGATCCAGAAATCTACATTGCCAACCAAAAAATTGCCAATAGTGTCCCTACAAATAGTTCAGAGCTATACCATCATCCGTTACATGCCAAAGTACTGATGGATAAGGCAAAGGAAGCTGGTCTTTCTTCCAGATTTTACATTCCAGAACTGGATATTGACACCCGGGATGAGGAGTCGATAGAAGATTTTATCTTAAGAAAACTATTGTAAAAGGTAGGAAAAAATCATCCCCATGCAAGAATGAATAAACTGCCGTTCATAAAAGCCCACACTAGCCAATTAATTATCAGTCTTAATTCCAATTGAAACGTTGTAATAGGATAAAAGAAAAGGGAGATCTCGTTGAGATCTCCCTTTTCTTTTATAACATCTTTAAATAAAAATTATTCACTCAATTGTGCAAACAATATTAGATTCCTAAAGCCTGACCTCCACCAATTTGGATCGTCTCTGCTGTAATGAAAGATGCATCATTGCTAGCAAGGAATGCTACGACAGAAGCAACCTCTTCTGCTTCGCCTAATCTACCCAACAAAATGCTGTTCTTCCATGTAGCAAATACTTCAGGCTTAGTTTCCTTTATTTGCGCGTGGAATGGAGTATCAATTGTTCCAGGTGATACGGCATTTACTCTGATTCCATACTCAGCCAAGTCTTTAGCCAATGCTCTTGTAATTGCATGAACTCCAGCTTTAGAAGTACCATAAACACCAGCGCCTGGTCCACCTGCATTCCAACCTGCGTTAGATGTGTAATTGATGATTGAAGCATTCTCACCCTTTTTAAGGAATGGAATGGCAGCTCTTGAAGCAAAAAATACTGAATCAAGGTTGAGAGCCATCACGAATCTGTAAAATTCTGTTGTCATTTCTTCAAACCTAGCTCTTCCTCCAAGTCCACCTGCATTGTTTACAAGAAGATCAATTTTACCGTACTTTTCACCGATTTTAGTAATGTTTTCTGTTACAGCTTCATCGCTAGTCACATCAAACCCAACATATTCAGCCTTTATACCTTCTGCAGCTAACTCCTCTACGCATTTAGCTCCTTTTTCATCCTCAATGCCGTTTAAAACAACAGTGTAGCCATCTTTACCTAATCGTTTGGCTACTGCGAAACCGATTCCACCTGTGGCTCCCGTTACTACTGCTACTTTACCTTCTAATTTCATAGTTGTATAAATTTAATATCTAGTTCTATTTTATTTCTATTCTCTTAATTTCCTTACATAGTACAAATATTGCAATCACACTCAATGGCACGAATGCACCAATGATCACAAATGCTGGCGTGTATGAAGTCTCCGTAATGAATGGGATGAGGAAATTCATTCCTATCACACAGAAAAGACCAACTGTCCCTCCAAATCCAGCCAATGCACCCACAGATTTTCCGCTCAACAAATCACTAGGGATAGTCTGTACATTGCTAATTGAAAACTGAAAGCCAAACAGGACAACAGCCACAATACCTACAAACTTTTCAGGTGTATCTGCCATGAAAATGGTAGCTAGCAATCCCAAAAACATAAGTACCGCGCCAATGGAAATAGTTGTTTTTCGTGCCTTATCTACTCCCTTTCCTTGTGAGATCAGCTTTCCAGCGAACCATCCACCTGCCATACTACCAATAGCTGCACCTACATAAGGTACCCATGCAAACATCCCGATTTCTTTAACATCAAAACCATATGTGTCAGCCAAGTAAATAGGCATCCATCCTGCAAACAACCACCACAGTGGCTCTAGAAAGAATCGAGATGCAGGTACAGACCAAGCTTCTTTGTGAGATAAAATCTCACGCAAAGACAATACTCGTTCTTCCTCATCGCTAGTCTGAGCAGGCTGATCAGATAATATATGATCTTGCTCTTCTTTGGTAATCCAAGGGTGCTTCTTAGGAGCAGCCTTGTTGATGATCAACCATGGAATCACCCATAGCAATACCAAACTACCAACTATCACAAATGTCAATCTCCACCCATATCCAAGATATAGCATGGCAATAAGCGGTGGTGCAATCACAGATCCCATAGAGGCCCCAGCATTGAATATACCTTGTGCCATGGCTCTCTCCTTTGCGGGAAACCACTCTGCATTACTCTTCACGGCTCCAGGCCAATTACCCGCTTCGGATACGCCGAGCATCACTCTGAACAATCCAAATGACATGAGTCCTGATGCCACCGCATGCAAAGCAGTCGAGGCTCCCCAAGCCATAATACTGACGACATAGCCCATTCGAGTGCCTATTTTATCAAACATCCTCCCCGAGACTGACTGCCCAATAGCATAGGCCACCATAAACACATTCAACATGATAGAGTAATGATGCTTAGTAAATCCAAGCTCTTCTGATATACCAGGCCACATCACACTGATAGCCGTCCTGTCAATGTAGTTGATTACCGTCGCTATAAAAATCAACACTATAATCCACCACCTTAGTCCTTTTACTTTCATGTTCTAATATTTAGTCTTTCAATTCCAGTTGCAAACACTGTGTATTGCACTGCTTAGTACCCTAGCTTATTTATTTCCAAAATATGATACTTCACCTCCCTCAAGAAAATCCTCTCGTACGGGGCTAAACACATCAATAAGTATCCCTGCTTCTAGACAAACTGCACTATGAAGTACATTTGGTTCCATGTAGATACCATCGCCAGCTTTTACAATTTGCTTTTCTCCACCTACAGTAAACTCAAATTTACCTGCGGCACAATAAGTAGACTGTGTATGAAAATGAGCGTGAGGCGACCCCAAAGCACCTGCTTCGAATTTGACCTGTACCATCATGATCTGATTGTCATATCCTAAGAATTTACGAGAAACCCCTCCTCCCAATTCTTCCCATTCCATCTTATCAGCTAAAATAAATTTGTCACTAAACCTCTTCATAATATTCGTTTGTTAATCGCTTTTACTTGTCAGCAAACCATACGTCTACTTGACTTGATAATAATAAGGCCCTGTCCAGACCAATTTTTCTGCATCAATTTCTATTTCGTGTGTTGTATCTGTGCCATTGTCCAAGCGGCATACAACCAATCTGAGCTCAGATCCCCCCGTATGTCTGATACTCAAGGCAATGAATTCCTCGGATTGAAAAGTAATGGAGATGTTATCGACCATAGAAAAGGCATTGGTAGAAAACTCACTCACTGGCGAATACTGTCCATGTGACTCCAATACAGAAGCAAAAACCGCATTTTTGGCTTGTCTTCTCAACATAAACATCGGATCAGAACGTAGGTTGTGATGTGGATCATTGGCTCCTATTCTACCCAACAAAAACTCATCGCCATCACCTGTCACAGCAGTCCAAGAATAAAATTTATAATCCTGCATCCAAGTCATCTTGGTATTGGATGGCAACTGATCTGAGCGGCCTTCTTCCCAAATATGCTGGTAGCCATTTTTCTCACCCATTGGCTGGAGTGTCGCGTTTGTCTTGTAATTTGAATTGCTAGACAAAATCTGTCCGAAATAATAGTAGGGTAAATCGTAACTATGTGACTCAACTGCACGCACATCAAACAGATCTATAACGAGCGGCTTTTCAAACAATGAATCTGCGACGAGACAAATGGTTCTCTGCATAGCGACCCCTTCATAGGCATTTACATCTTTGGCACTAGCTATCTGAATATCAGAGCGGTTCTTATCAAAGAAAAATCGATCTGAATGATGGAGATTGGCTTTGTCTATTTTACCTCCATAGTTGGTGTTTTGATCCACTACCAGCGTATTGTGAGCAATCGTTTGCTTCGAAAAAGTCTTGTTTTCTTTGAGGTATCCTCCCCCATCCTTTTGTTCAATATTAACAAATCTCGCCACCCCATAATCCTGTAGCACTTCATCGCCATTTTCATACAGCGAATAAGAAAGTTTGTCATAGTGACCATGTCCCATTCCTTGGGCAGTGTATTTCAATACAGCGTTGATATCTCCACCACTGTGATTCATTCTGAGGATGCCTACACCACCTTCGCTACCGTCAGCTCCATCTCTCAGCTCCAAAGACTTGGGAATGAATGGTTTGGCTTTACCCTGAGTGATAGCTTGCGCCACACTAAAGCCCGTAGCATCCAAGAGTACTTTTTCTTGTTTTTCTGCTATAGAAAGTAGCTCAGGGTTTTGACCCGCAAAATGATACACAATATCTACTGCAGACACGAGTTCTCTGGAGTAATAAGACATGCCCTTTTGCGCATCATTGATCGGATAAAATTCCCCATCACTGTCTGCTAGATTGACCAGTGCATATACAGCTTTGGCCAAGATATTTTCTCTATGTTCGAATATTTTCAAATCAGGTCTGGCATTCTCAAGGCTCGCTGCAAATACCACAAAAGGATAAATTGCATACCGCTGATAATAGGGACCTTCGGCATAAAAGCCATCAGGTGAGAACAGCATATCCATCTGTGCCAAGAAGCCTGCTCTATTTTGACCAGGAGCCAAAATACTGCCTCCGTCGTTATCCTTGACACCCACTGCCAAAGTATCAATTTCTAATCCATACAAAGCACGTTGAATCAATTCTTCGTCCTTCATTACCAAGCCCATCATGCCTACACCTGCACAGGCCCAAGTACTATGATTATGAATACGGTTAAAGAACTGGGGATTTTCTACCGAAAGAAAATCTGCGTAGGGTCTGAATAAGTTTTTCTCTAGATTTTCTTTCTGCTCCTCATTCAACCAATCATATATACAATCATAGGCCTGGCTTGTGTACACCATCCAGTTGGCATCATTAAGAGACTGCCAAAAAAGCTTACCTCTAGTATAGGATTTTTCACTTGGGTGCAACGACAAGGTAGGGAAGAGTTTCGCATATTGCAGTAGCATATCATGGATATAAACAGCATATTTCTCATTACCAGTGATCATGAAAAGATTACCTGCCTTTTGCATGGTCAAGTAGTTCAGCTTGTGACGCTCATGGGTATATCCACCTGCCAAATCCTGAGGTACAGGAACCTCTATACCGTTGGCAATCTCCTGTTCCACTTGCCTCATCGCCTCTTGAATTGATTCATTGAACAAAGGAATATTTTTATACTCCTTTTGAATCAAAGCAAGAGACTGTTTATCAAACAAAATACTTTGGTGATTCAAACCCACTGTTGTCTTTTGTTCCTGACTGCATGATGCCATGACGCACAACAGCAGCAGGTTCAAACACCCAATAAGCACTATACGATGTACTACTAAATCTATCTTCACTATACGATCACTCATATTCAATTTCCTAGTCTTTATCATGCAGTTGATTAACCCAGCTCACGCTAGACACTTTTCATAAAGTGCATTTTGAGTCTGTCAGCAAAGTATTGGCGGACTTTCATCCACCAATATTCACATTCAAACTAATTATTAATTGTAACCCAAATCTTATTAGAGATATACCAAAATTGAGTTTTGCAAATCTGAATGGACATCAGAATGGCACTGTGACCAGGAGAGATTCTAATAAAATATAGTCGACCTGTAGAATTACAGATAATTACTATATTTGTAATGGTGATTAATCTAATTCAATGAAGATACCGACGGCCAAATTGATATTTATATTGATGTGATTATCCCTCCTAAATGGATTAGCACTTGGTTAATCCATTTTTTTTGCACTAACTTTTTAGTACCCCTTTTATTTTTTTCTCTTCTTAAGATTAAATTGTTCCACTTGTAGCGTATTTGAAAAATCCAATATATCGCTAAGGTGATCCCTCATCGCCTGAGTAGCCTTTTCAATATCCTGCTCTTTTATGTAGAACAATATTCTTTCGTGCAACTCCAATGCCGTGTCAGACCTTCCATCCCCACAAGCATCTAGTTCTCTATAATTTGTCAAAATATCGGGCGTAATCACCAACATCAACGATTTAAGCACCGAATTTTTACTAGCCTCTGCAATACTCAAGTGAAACATCAAATCCTCATCTACCGCATGAATACCTGCATCCTTTTTTTTCTTATAAGCAGCCAGAGCACTTTCAATATTTTCAATATCCTCCTCTGTCCTGTTTTGTGCAGCCAAAGCAGCAGCATTGGTTTCCAATATAACTCTGGTCTCTACGAGAGATCTAAAATCTTTCACTTCAAGTCTCAAAACATCTGAAATCAAACCTTCCAGGGCTGTCATTCCTAGTCCAGCAACGACTGTCCCACTTTGTGGAAGTGTCTTGAGGATCCCATAAAATTCAAGCTTTTTTATCGCATCCCTTACATGTGATCGACCGATACCAAAAACTTCACAAAGCTTCCTTTCTGGTGGAAGTTTATCTCCTGGTTTGAGTTGACCAGAAGTGATTAACTCCTTTATTTGGTTGATAATCTTATCTACTGGTGTTTCGATTACGATTTGTGTGAAGTTATTTAACAATTCCATTCGTTATTTGTTGACCCATTGTTAATTGGTTGACCAATTTAGTTATTTATTACCCAAGGACAAATTTTTTAAGAAAAATTTTATTTTCTAACAAAATATATCACAGGCAATTTACCATCAAAAACCATATTTTGCTATTCATAAAGTAGCTTTTTAGCTACGTCATGCCTGTGACAAACACGTGAGAAACAATCTCTTATTTTGATTTCAGGTCTTTTTTTGCGACATTCACTTTTGGTTAACCAATAATTGACATTCCAGTTTTTGGGAAGCCAAAAGAAAGACTATTTTTTAACTATTAAAAATTATTATGAAAAACTACCTGTTTAGATGGGGGGACTTTTATCAAAGTTTCGTCATCACAATCTTAGTTGCTGCCTTAGCCATAGGCTTTCAAGCATGCGACGAAAATCTTGATTTACAAGAACAAGATTTACTATTAAACTCACCATTAGCAGCTGGTGACCAAGTAAGTATCACCAATCCAGGGTTTGAGAGTAATTGGTCCGGATGGATCGATACAGACCCTTCGGCAACATCAAGTGACGCACATTCAGGATCCAAATCAGCTAAAATCACAGGGTCTAGTGGCAAATTCGAGCAAAGCATTGCAGTCAAACAAAACACTGACTACACACTCTCTGCCTATATTTTGGAAGCGGGTATTATTGGAGCCCAAGTTGGCAATAGCAACTTTAGTGATGGAGGAGATTACAGTGATTGGACTCAAGTATCTGTAACCTTCAACTCTGGATCGAACAGCGCTATCACAATCTATGGTGCATACGGTGGTGATACAGGGCGTTTCGATGATTTTGTACTAACAGAAGGCGGCAACACCGATGGAGGTGATGACGATGACGACAATGACCCAACAGATCCGACCACAGGAGAGCTATCCATCTCTAGTGTATCGGCCAGTGCCAATGATGGTAACGTCCCTGCCAATGCCATTGATGAAGACCCAAATCTATCTACCAGATGGTCTGCGAATGGTTCAGGGCAGTACATTACTTTTGACCTTGGATCATCTCAAACGGTAAGCAGTATCAAAATTGCTTGGTACAAGGGTAACGAGAGAAGTTCTTCGTTCAAAATCCGAATCGGCGATAGTACTTCTAACCTCACAGAGGTACTTTCAGCAAGCTCATCGGGCAGTACCTTAGGATTAGAGACCTACAACTTTGAAAGCACCACTGGACGATATGTACGCATCACTTGCCTTGGCAATTCTGCAAATACGTGGAACAGCATCACTGATGTAGAAATCTATGGACAGGCACAAGATGGAGGTACTGATCCAGACCCAGATCCAGACCCAGTTGACCCTGATCCTGTAGATCCTACTGAGCCTGGTACAGCAAACATCCCTTCTGATCTGATGGAAAATTGTAACCAATGGAAAATCACGTATCCAGATGGTGTAGAGGACAAAACATTGTGTGGCGAAAGCAACAATGAATATTTCTATGTCAACAACGATAAAAATGCCATCGTATTTAGAGTGCCAATCAGAAGCAACAATGGCTCTACCCCCAATTCAAATTACATCCGTTCTGAATTGAGAGAAAGAACAGAATCTGGCAGCTCAGATATCTACTGGACTACTAGCGGAAAACATGTAGTATATGTGGAGCAAGCCATTACACACCTGCCGATGAATAAAGACCACTTGGTTGCCACACAAATTCATGGTAACAAAGCAGATGGTATTGATGACGCCATGGTCATGAGACTTGAGGGTTCTCATTTATTCCTAAGCTTCAACGGTGGCAAACTCAGAAGTGACGTGACGATCAAGTCTAACTATACATTGGGAACCAAACATGAGGTAATCTTTGAGGTAATAGACGGTAAACACTACTGCTACTACAGTGAAGATGGCAATCTGGCCAGTGCCTATGCAAGTGGCAATGCCTCTAGCTACTTAATTAAAGACGGAAGCAACTCGTATGTCATGAACAAAAGCTACGGTGAAGCTTACTTTAAAGTAGGTAACTATACGCAGAGTAATGCAAACGAAGAAGGCAGTGATACAGGCAACCCAAATAACTATGGGGAGGTCTTAGTATATGACTTCTCTGTGTCACATCAATAGCAACCAGCACACAAACAAAAAGGAGGCTGTCTCAAAGTATGAGATAGCCTCCTTTTTCATTTCTACTCTAGCATCTTCACTGTATGTATCACCGCATTTACACGTGTCCGCCTGAGGAGGGAAATGCTCCCACGTTGCTCTACTCAAAATAGAAAGGAGTAGTCTCAGACATACACCTAGGGTTTTCCTTCCATTCTATGATCAGGTGGGGGGGCGTGGTTATTACTAATATGGTTTGGGTTCTTGTTTGACGTGACGGATTCTCAATATTCGTATTTGAGTATCTGTTACCCGATAAGCTACTCTATAACTATGTGTTTCAAAAGCTCTATGATCTCCTTTATTCTCTGATTTAAACTTATCTGGGGGATATCGTTCTGGTTGTTCTTGTATCCCTTCAATCGCAGATAAAACTGCGGCTTCAACTAGTTCAGCATTTTGATAAGATTCTAGACTGATATTTTTAAGTGCGCTAGCAAAAGACTTTGAGGGTCTTGTGTTCCAGACTATTTTTTTCTCCATGCACTGATTTCCTTGACCGCTTGCTGATGTGTTATGTATTCTCCTCTATCAATGGCTGCATCAGCCTCATCCAATTCCTTGTTGTATTGTTCGATACTGATGTGTTGATGCTCTTCTTTCCACTTGGATAGTTCCTTGATTATTTTTTGATCATGGACAGTAGCGAGCCACTCCATTAATTCCAGTTTTAAAGCTTGTGCAGTAGTCATATTAAAATGCTTTTATACAAAGTAACGATTTATCTTCATATTTTGATCTATTTATAGGGGGTGATATTGCTGTACTTCTTCAATCTGGTAGTTGTTGTCAAACACTAGGTAGTTGAGATAGACCTTGGGTGCGTTAGCGGGGGGACAATAAAACCTCCTATCTCTCAAAGGCTTTGTATTTTCTTCACCGCAATGCAATTGCTGTTTTTCCACCACTTTCCAAAATGTTTCAGTCGCATCACAGATGCGCCCGAGCTGGAATAAATTTCCATCCCTTTATTTTTTCGACAATAATCCAGACTCTCCAACATCAAATCAAAATACCTGTCTCGCACAAATACATCCAACCAATAAACCGTGGCAAAACTGATAAAATACAATCCCTCCGGATTATGAAACTTGTATTTCCTACTCATTACCTAAATCTAATTGATCCAAAGTAATATCTGTTGACTTTCTATCTCAAGAACGTAAAGCACAAGCTACAAGCTTGCGCCAGCGGGGTAGTCTCAGACATACGACTAGGGTTTTTCTTCTATTCTAAGATCAGGTGGGGGAGTTTCTGTTATATAATTAGCTATTTCAAATAATCAATTTCAAACTCCGTACTATAATAATGGGTATCATATTTAATACTATAGGTGCCGAATCCATAATTATCAAGGTCAAACTCAACAATGCTCCCTTCAGAATACTGACTTTCAAAAACGGTTCTCCCTTCCTTTCTTATTTTCAACTCAATTAAACCACCTTCCGTACGGAATAAAACAACATTGTTACTTCTAGAAGAGACCTCAAAATCACCCCCAGAATAATCACTATTCAAAATTTTTGCATACCTTTTTATTACATATCTATAATCCTTAACCAAACCTTTTTGCCTAACTCCAAAAGTAATAAACCAATATGGGTACTTTTCAGAAGCCTCTTTCGGAAACAGAATATCCAATTCAGTTTTCTTCTTCAAACTAATTATTTGACCATTCCATCTTTCAGATTCATAATAAACTTCCCCCAGATTGTTATCAATCTCAATTTTAACCAACTCACCCTTTATCTTATTGAAGTTTATACTAAGCACAAGTGTGTCTTTATCTGCAAAGTCATTTAGAGATAATTGCATATTATCAATTTCACCATTGACCTTTGATAAGATTTGAGCATTCAAATCCATCACAATGGATTGTAGCAAAGTCAACAACACAACTAGCCTTTTAATATGTTCTATCATATGTGTCTCTCTTTTCTATCTTATTAAAAATCCTGAACCTGTTTTTTTCTGTCCGAATTACATCAGTTTCATTAACGGCTCTTTGTTCTTCTTCAGGGGCAGTTTTTCCTGCTTTACCTTTTTCGATTGCAACTGCATGAGAAATTTCATGATCAATACCTGTTCCAACGTTTATTATATCACCTTTCTTTTGGAAATCCTTCATTTGATCTAAATCCAATCTTATAAGTGTACCATCGCCCTCTCCGTTATTATGATTATTCGCTGGTTTATTTCCCCTCCATTCATCTATCTCTTTTTGTCCATCGCCCTCTGGAAAAACCATATCTCCATTTTCATTAAACTCAACTTTTGGTGGTTCTGGTCTATCATTTTCCCATTTCTCCAATCCAGCTGGTACTACCTTGCTTTTCCTTCCACTGTTATTTTGGATTACGTGTAAATTTGCATCCTTCCCCATTAGAGTTTTAATGTTAGACCTAGCTTTTTTTGACAAAACAAAACTCGCAGCCATATTTGCAACCACCCTCATTTTGAATAACAAATTCGTAGATTTATTGTCTGCAAACCGAATTTCTTTCCCATCGGGATCAACATATTTCAAAGGGTTATTAGCTACATAATTGTATGGTGACAAATTTTTATACCTATCAGCTAATGGATCAATATTGAACCATCTAGCTAACGATGGATCTAACATCCTAGCCCCATAATCATACCACCCAGTCTCTTCCAGTTCCTCTTTCCCGTTGAACTTAAAAAGATTTTCAATACCGCTCGAATACGAGTTAAAAGTAAGCCCAAAAGGATAGTAATCATCCTTCTGCACAATGGGTGTGTGCTGCTGTACTACTTTGAAATCGTCAAAGAACACATCGATCGGATCGGTCGTGCCGTTTTCGTTCGATAGGTAAATATAGACATATCCTGCTTCTGCTATCGTGATGCTGTGAGACAAATGTTCATGATCGACATCTGTCCCATCCTCAGCTGCTGCCTCTGTCACTTGCTGGAAACCTGACTGGCCCAGTACCAGTTGGTAGTTGTTGTCAAACACCAGGATCGATGGCAGTTGATTTTGGATTGACCCTTACTTCAGCTCCCATGTAAGCTTACATCAGATCCCAAGATAGCTTACATGGAGGCTCAAGTAAGCTTACTTAGAGGGTCATATAAGCTATCATGAAGGCTATAGTAAGCTTACTTTAGAGTACTGCCTCCCAAACTACCTTAAAATCCTCGTTTAGAAGGAGATAGGGTATGAAAATCCTCTCGTTTTTTTAACATGTTTTGACCTAGTCAAAGTCTCAAATGTTACTCCACAGTCACAGATTTGGCCAAATTTCTTGGCTGATCGACATTGCAACCTCGCATGATAGCTATGTGATAGCTCAACAATTGCAGAGGAACGACAGAAACCAACGGCATCAGTGCTTCATCACATTTTGGCACTTCGATCACGTAATCTGCCATCTTGGGGATCAAAACATCCCCCTCTGTGACTACTGCTATGACAATACCCTTTCTTGCTTTGACTTCTTGGATGTTTGATACGATCTTGTCATACGAACTGTCTCTTGTCGCGATTACCACCACTGGCATTTCTTCATCAATCAAAGCAATCGGCCCATGCTTCATCTCTGCGGCAGGGTATCCTTCTGCATGGATATAAGAAATCTCCTTAAGCTTCAAAGCACCTTCAAGAGCAACTGGGAAATTGTACCCTCTACCCAAGTACAAAAAGTTGCGCGCGTCTTTGAAGAGACTGGCGATGTATTCAATCTTATCATTGCTAGCCAATACCTTTCTGATTTTGTCAGGAATACAAGCAAGGTCTGTCAACAATTCTTTGAGTCTAGCATCAGTGATAGTCTTTTTCCTGACCGCCACCGACAGAATAATCATGATCAAAACAGAAAGTTGACCTGTAAATGCTTTTGTACTAGCCACACCTATCTCTGGGCCTGTGTGCAAATAGGCTCCTTCGTGTGAAGCTCTTGAGATAGAGGACCCTACTACGTTGACCACACCTAGGATGATAGCCCCCCTCGACTTGGCCAGCTCTATGGCAGCCAAAGTATCGGCCGTTTCTCCTGATTGAGAAATAGCAATCACCACATCTCCTTTATTGATAACGGGGTTTCGGTACCTAAACTCAGAGGCATATTCTACCTCAACAGGGATTCTACAGAATTCTTCGAAGAGATATTCTGCGACCAAGCCAGAGTGCCAGCTGGTACCGCAGGCGATGATGATGATTCGATTGGCCTCCGTCAAAGCATCCGCATATTCTCTGATACCTCCAAGTGTGATTTTTGAGTTCTTGGCATCTAATCTACCCCTCATACTGTCCGCGATCGAATTGGGCTGCTCAAATATCTCTTTGAGCATGAAATGCTCGTATCCACCCTTTTCGATTTCATCCAGCTCCAACTCCACCTTTTGGATGTAGGGTGTGAGTTCTTCATTCTCAATGCTTGTGATCTTAAACCCGTCACGGTTGATTACAGCAATTTCTTCGTCGTTCAGATATACTACTTCATCAGTATATTCAATGATAGGTGTAGCATCTGATGCAACAAAGTATTCTTCCTTACCTATACCCAATACCATGGGACTACCTTTCCTAGCGGCAATCAGTTGATCAGGGTTGTCTTGATCCATGATCACTATGGCATATGCTCCCTCAATGGTAAACAGTGCCTGACGAACAGCAGCTTCTAGAGAAAGGTTGTTGTGTGTTTTGATATCTTCGATGAAAGTGATCAACACCTCTGTATCCGTCTCACTTACAAAAGAGTACCCTTTGGATATCAATTCCTTTTTGAGCGCATTGTAATTTTCAATAATCCCATTGTGGATGATCGAAAGTTGCTTGCTGCTGGAGAAATGTGGGTGAGCATTGATATCGTTTGGTTCTCCATGCGTTGCCCAACGAGTGTGTCCTATTCCAATCGTGCTTTTCAACGACTTCCCTGCCAATGAATTCTCTAACTCAGCAACCTTCCCTACCTTTTTAAATATCTGCAACTGACCATCCTGGTGTACGGAGACACCTGTACTGTCATAGCCACGATATTCCAATCTTTTGAGTCCTTTGATGATCAGAGGGTAAGCTTCTTGATTACCAAGATAAGCGACTATACCACACATGCGCCTTAATTAGGTTTTGAATAAAATACTTTTACTTTGATCCCGTCCTTTGGGATTACTGTTTGGTTCACTTTGCCCAGATCTACTGGCATGACCACTACTTTGTTGTACACTTCCTCATTTACATCCTCTGGTTCAGCGAAAATATACCCGTTAGCAATCGAATGACCAAAAAATGTGGCAGCACCACGATAAGAAAAACTAGTTGTGTCAATAGCCAAACTCAACAAATCCAGTGCTCCTGTCAAATACCCAATATCTTTCAAAACCCCAGTATTGTATATATCATTTGTTGTTAGACCTTGGACATTTATCTGAGTGCTATCGCCCACAAAATAAAGTCTCACTTGAGACACTTTTTCATCGAGCGTAGTTTCCTCTCCGTCTGTAGGCAGTTCAAATTCCAAATTATTGATCTGAATCAGTTCTTGCTCATCACCACGAAGAAAATCAACAAGAGGTTGCATATCGATTTTCGGATAAATACCAGCTGCCGCATTGAGATAGACATTGCCATCATCCACATCGAAATTCCCAAGATTAGTTATACCTGTACCTATCAAACTACCTGTTCGGTCCGTCGTAATTTTATTATACTTTGCAGCAGATGCAGAGAGCGAAAAATTAACTGCAAGACTATCGAAGTAAACTGAGTCGGCTTTGTTACTATCTGGTCCCACGATATGATAATGCACATTGAGTGCAGTATATCCTGTAGAGGTAAACCCAATAATTGACGTATTATCATCTCCCCCTCCAATGGCAATACCTTTGAAATCAGTAGCAAGCAGAGTAGCTCTATTAGATTGTCTGGCAATATCAAACAATCGATCGCCCCATTCCCTTTTCAAATAGAACTTGACAGTATCCACAGTTTCATTCACAATAGAATCTAAGCGCGGTACAAACGAAAATTCATTTCCAGCTTCGAGAGGTAAAATAGGCGTGTTAAATTTTGACAAATAGTAAACACCTGAAAATAGTTGATCATCGACTTCATAGACACGAATGGTCTGCGCCTTTATAGACTCCTTGCTATGGATATAATCATACCCCAAAGTCAATACTGTCGAATCCACTACATAAGAGTACCAAAGTGTATCTACAACCAATGGAGACGTAGATACAGTATCCAGTTTGAACCCTAGACTTTGAATCCCAGATGTCGTAGACAGTTGATTGTACGACATAGCACTAGTCTTGCCATACACATCATCCGTGACTGACCCTACCAACAACCTAGTATTTCCACTGGTTCTAAGGCTATCAATAAAGACATTTTGCGCAGGCAAGTATATTTCTTCATAAAAAACTCCTGATGCCACGCCATCAGGATCCAATCCCAAGCCAACTTCACTAGGATCCTCACACGAAAAAATGAAAAAGGCTGCGAATGTCAACAGCCCTAAACAATTTTTATCCAACAAGCTCATTATATAAATTGTAGTACGAATCTAAGTAGTTAGCGTCTTTTTGTATTGTTTCAACTTTTTTGTTCTTTGGTGCATTATTAATCAACTTGTCAATAATGTCACCAGCTTCTTCTTTGGACTTGATCACAGCATCTGCATACTCCATACCCAACCTTACGAATCCCTCAAAGTCTGCTGATCTTAAATGATCCAACATGCTTTCATCGATATCCATCATCATCGCCTTGCTGATCAAATCATCATTGAACTTGTGCTCAAAAGAGTTCCCATAGATGTTGTAGATAGATTTAGCATTTTTGAAAATCGGATCGTTTTTGTAGGTTGTCTTCAAATACAACGGGATGAAACTAGTCATCCAATCATTGCAATGAACGATATCAGGTGCCCAACCCAGCTTTTTCACTGTTTCCAAGGCGCCTTTACAGAAAAAGATGGCTCTTTCGTCGTTGTCTTCGTGGAATTTCTCCTCCTTATCAACAAATACAGATTTTCTGTGAAAATAATCTTCATTGTCAATAAAGTAAACTTGCAATTTGGCATTGGGGATAGAAGCTACCTTGATGATCAAAGGCTTTTCTTCATCTCCTACCGAAATGTTTATTCCAGATAATCTTACTACTTCGTGTAATCTATTCTTTCTTTCATTGATTAAACCGAATCTTGGGACCAAAATTCGTATTTCCATTCCTCGCTCCTGCATGGCCTGTGGTAAGGCTCTAACATAATCGGCCACTTCTGTGGTCTGTAAAAATGGGTTTATTTCATTTGCAACGTAGAGTATTTTATACTGTGACATAAACCTTTATTTTTAAATGTTATTGTTTCAAAATGACCACAAAATTACACTATTTTTGGATCATTTTCAACTAAAATGGCTTTTAACATCAAAAGACATCTTAGTTATACCTTCTCTTATGAAAGTAATACACAGTATTTTAGAGCTGAGATCAATTCTTAAAACGCAAAGACTAGAAGGTAAATCCATTGGTCTGGTAGCAACTATGGGGGCGCTTCATCAAGGCCACCTCAGCCTGCTCACACATAGCGTGGCTCAAAATGACCTGACTGTTTGTAGCATTTTTGTCAATCCGATACAGTTCAACAATCCCGAAGATTTGAAAAAATATCCTCGACAAGAACAAAAGGACTTGGATATGCTAAGGGAAGGCAATTGTGATTTGGTATTCATCCCCTCTACTGATGAAATGTATGAGCAAACAACCATGATTCAATTCAACTTTGGACACTTAGAAACAGTGCTGGAAGGTGAATTCAGACCTGGCCACTTTTCAGGTGTAGGGGTTGTGGTTTCCAAACTATTCAATATCATTCAGCCAGATAGAGCCTACTTTGGACAAAAGGATTTGCAACAATTGGCTGTGATCAAAAGACTAACCGTGGAATTAAACTTCCCTGTGGAGGTCATAGGAGTGCCCATCATGCGTGAGTCCAATGGACTAGCAATGAGCTCTAGGAATTTGAGGCTTTCTGACTCAGAAAAGGAAACAGCTGCACAATTGTATCAATCGATGCTCAAAACAAAAGACCTTATCGCCAGTGGGGTATCGTTCGCAGACGCCATTGAAAACACAAAAAATGAAATCATGTCTCTCGACAATCTCAACCTAGAATATCTAGAGATTGTAGCATCAGATACCATGAAAGTTCTACAAAACGCACATGACACCACAGATGTTTCTATTTGTGCTGCAGCATATGTGAGTGGTGTGAGAATAATTGATAACTTGTATTTAAAACAGAAAAATTGAAAACTTCAACAGTTGTAAAATTTAGCGTTTCACTTATTCTAGGCGGACTGATTTTCTACTTTGTATTTCGAAATGTTTCATTCGATGATTTTAGCGAGAAACTTTCTGAAGTGAACTATTGGTGGGTCTGGTTATCCATGGCACTGTCGATAGTGAGTCATTTGTTCAGATCCTACCGTTGGAATTTGGTATTAAAACCCTTAGGGTATGAAGTGACGCTTTGGAGAACATTTTTAGCTCTGATGACAGGATACCTAGCCAACTTGGCCTTCCCAAGATTGGGAGAGGTCACCAGGTGTGGTGTATTGAAACGCATCGATTCTGTACCCATCAGCGTAGGATTCGGCTCTGTCATTACCGAACGAGTATTAGATTTTCTAATTCTACTGAGTCTCGTTGCGCTGGACTTATTGGTTGAGTTTGACAAAATTTTTCAATATTTCATGACCTCTGTCAGATGGGAAGATTGGAAAGAAAAAAAAGAACTCATCTTCGGCATTGGTGCTTTGCTGGCCATATGTGGTGTGATTGGCATACTTGGACTCAGATATGTGCTGAGCAAAGAATTCAACAATGCTACATTCAACAAATTGAAAGGTAAATTCTTAGAAATATTAGATGGTCTCTGGTCCATCCGAAAAGTGGAAAGTCCCGTAGGCTATATCCTATCCACTATTGCTATTTGGGTACTATATTATTTGATGAGCTATGTGATTTTCTATTCCATGGATGAAACCATGGGACTTGGATTTGGCGCAGGGCTATCGATATTGGCAGCAGCAGGTGTATCCATGGCGATGCCTGTACAAGGAGGAATTGGTGCCTACCACGCATTGGTCAGCGGTGTACTCGTCATTTATGGAGTAGGTGCTACGACAGGCTTGTTTTTTGCCACTTTGTTGCACACCTCTCAGGTCATCATGATCATTGTCGTAGGAGGTGCCTGCCTAGGAATCAGTCTTTTTGTGCCTAAAAGAAATAAAACAGAAAAGGAAGTAATAACGTAATGTGATTTTGAAGTTCATTTGCTAAATAATTATAATCCACAGCGATATGATAGTAATATTAATAGTGTTCATGATAGTTGGCTTTTTCGTCAGTAGTCGACTGAAAAGCAAATTTAAAAAGTACTCACAGGTGGGACTTAAATCTGGCTTGTCAGGACGTGAAATTGCGGAATTGATGCTACGAGACAACGGAATCTATGATGTAAAAGTCATGTCCGTAGAAGGTCAATTGACAGATCATTATAACCCAGGCAACAAAACTGTAAACCTAAGCCCAGAAGTGTATGGTGGACGAAGTGCGGCAGCAGCAGCTGTGGCTTCACATGAGTGCGGACACGCCGTACAGCATGCCACTGCCTATAGCTTCTTGGAGTTCAGATCTGCGATGGTCCCTATCCAAAACCTAAGCGCCAAGGTTCTAAATTTTCTCATGATAGGCATGTTCTTGTTCGGAAGCATGGTCTACTCCATGGGACTCGATACGATCTTTCTAGTAGTGGTAATTGCGCAAGGAGTAATCACCTTGTTTGCTTTGGTGACATTACCAGTAGAATTTGATGCGAGCAAACGTGCATTGGCTTGGATAGATGAGCGTGGCATTGTGACCAAAGAAGAGCATGTCATGGCCAAGGATGCTTTGCACTGGGCAGCTATGACCTATGTCGTAGCAGCGATATCGGCAATTACACAATTGCTCTACTTCGTCATGATGTTTATGGGAGCCAATAGAGATTAATCTATTAAATAAGAATTGACTGAAGACCTGAGAAATCGGGTCTTTTTTTTGTTTGTCTGATAAAAAGTATGCGTGCATACTATTAAATATTTTGGATTCATTATTTTCACCACAACATCAATCGAATATTATGGACTTTCAATACACAGAAGAGCAAATGGCTGTAAGAGAAGCCGCTAGAGAGTTTGCACAAAACGAGCTCCTACCAGGAGTAATAGACCGTGATGAACATCAAAAATTCCCCGCCGAGCAAATAAAAATGATGGGTGAATTGGGATTTTTGGGCATGATGGTCAAGCCCGAGTATGGAGGTGGAGGCATGGACACCGTCTCCTATGTCTTGGCTATGGAAGAAATATCCAAAATAGATGCGTCCTGCTCCGTATCGATGTCTGTCAACAATTCTTTGGTCTGCTGGGGATTAGAAAAATATGGTACTGCCGAGCAAAAAGAAAAATACCTCAAGCCGCTCGCTTCTGGTCAAATCATCGGTGCTTTTGCCCTATCTGAGCCAGAGGCAGGCTCTGATGCCACCTCTCAACGTACTACCGCTGAAGACAAAGATGATCATTATCTGCTGAACGGAACAAAGAACTGGATCACCAATGGTAGTTCCGCTTCTGTATATATTGTGATCGCCCAGACACACCCAGACAAAAAACACAAAGGCATCAATGCGCTGATTGTCGAAAAAGGTCAATCTGGTTTCACCATTGGACCCAAAGAAAATAAAATGGGTATTAGGGGTTCTGACACCCATTCATTGATGTTTTCGGATGTCAAAGTTCCTAAAGAAAACAGAATTGGAGATGACGGTTTTGGGTTCAGCTTTGCCATGCAGGTACTCAATGGTGGTAGAATTGGTATCGCATCCCAGGCTTTGGGGATCGCCTCTGGTGCCCTCGAACTCTCGATCAAATATGCAAAAGAGCGTAAAGCGTTTGGCAAGTCCATCTCTGATCATCAAGCCATCCAGTTCAAACTCTCAAAAATGGCAACTGAGATAGAGGCAGCCCGATTGCTGATCCTCCAAGCAGCCATGAAAAAAGACCGTGGAGAATCTTTCGTCAAAGAAGCTGCCATGGCCAAATTATTTGCTTCTCAGACAGCCATGGATGCGACCATTGAGGCTGTACAGATACATGGAGGTTACGGCTATGTCAAGGAGTACCATGTAGAAAGATTGATGCGAGATGCCAAGATTACTCAGATATACGAAGGCACCTCTGAAATTCAAAACATTGTAATTGCACGAGAATTATTGAAATAATATAAATGATTGGGCATTGCATGAGAGTCATTTCCTTTGTGTTTTTTTAAGTAAATATTAGATTTATACAATAGAATATTTGATATTTGTCAATATTCGAAGGTAAATCCTAAATAAGTCACAGTGGAAGACTACAACAAAATCATAGAGTCGCTCGGAGTTAGATTTATATCGGCTAAGAATATTAATATTTTACAGCCGGTTACAATTGAAAATTATTACGATGTAGAGAACGTATTTCTCTATGTACACAAAGGCGAAGTTTCTTTTGGGAAGGAAAAGGAAGTCGTATCCGAGAGCGAGATTTTATTTGTACCAGGAGGAAAAATGGTCTCCATTACCTACGGTACTGGTCAGGCCATCAATTTATCCAATGATGACTTCATCAATAGCCGAGAGAAATACTTCCAAAACAATGAGAAGTTTACTCCTAAGCTGGAAAATGACAATGTCACCATGATTAATTTTGAAGCAAAGGTCTTTGACACGGTCAACTTCTTCGCTTCGTTGGACATTCCACCATTTGTCATCCGAAACAACAACAAATTGATTTCATTGGCAAAGCAAATTGTGAGTGAAATATATGCTGATCTACCAGGAAAGGCCAGAGTTGTCAAGTTACAGACCGATCAAGTCGTAGTAGAATTGATCCGTCACATCCTAGAGCAAGGCCTATTTGTAGAACAGTTGGCGACCAATTCTACCTACTTCAAAGACCCTCGATTAATAGACATCTTCTCTTACATCAAAGATAACCTCAGAGACGATTTGTCCAACAAAGCGCTGGCCAATGTTGCCAACGTATCTGAAGATTATGTAGGACAATATTTCAAAATGCTAACTGGTATCAACCCACAAGACTACATCGAGTACCAACGCATGGAGATGGCTGTCAACATGCTACGCACTTCTAAGAAAAGTATCCGAGAAATAGGGAAAGAGGTAGGATTCAAAGACACTGCCTATTTCTGCAGACGCTTCAAAATGATGTTTGGGATTCCCGCAGGTAAGATGAGACGCAGAGAATCACTGATGAATGTCTAAGGTAGCATTCATGCTATTGATTTTGTCCGAAGCTTCGATGAGTAAACTGTAATCATTCTCCAGTGCATTGCCGATCACAACCATGTCAGCTCCAGCTTCCAAAGCCAATCCTACTTTACTGATCGAATTCAGCCCGCCTCCAACGACCAGAGGTACAGATATAGACCTAGATACCGTTGATATGATCTTCTGTGGAATTGCCTTTTGCGCACCGCTCCCTGCATCCAAATAGATCGTTCTCAGTCCCAACATCTCTCCTGCCATCGCTGTACATGCGGCAATGGTCGGCTTGTCCGAAGGTATCGGGGTTGTATTACTCATATAACTGGCTGAGGTTGCTGGTCCAGAGTTGACTAACATGTAACCCATTGGGATGATTTCTAATTTGCTCTTCTTGAGAATGGGTGCAGCCAACACATGTTGTCCTATGAGGAAATCAGGGTTTCTTCCAGAGATAAGCGACAGCAGCAAAATGGCATCTGCATTAGAATCGATTTGAATGTTGTTGCCTGGAAAAATCAGTACTGGAATATTCGTGTTTGATTTGATGATCGAAATGACCTTAGAAAAATTATCATTTGTAATCAAACTCCCTCCCACAAACAGAAAATCAACTTTGTTTTCCGTACAGAGATGGATGGTTTGAATCAGACTAGAGGAATCCTCTACCTTATCTGGGTCGATGAGTATCGCAAGAGATTTCCTGTTGACCTTTTTATTTTCTACCAGTTGATTGAGTAGGCTCATTGTCATTTGCTTCTAGTTTGTTGCTCAATTTCTCAATAGCGATTGGGAGCAGGCTCTTGAGAGCCAATGTGAGGATAGACTGACTGATCATGCTGGCAGCCTTAGGTGGTCCAGACTTTATCTTAGTTTTGACTTTGGGACTAGGTCGTGAAGGCGAGACTAGTTTATAAATCAGATATCCTCCAGCCAAACCAGCCGCTATAGCTCCAACTACCGTGAGACTCTTTTTCAAGTTTTTTTCCAATTCTTGTGCCTCATAGTCCAAGTCACCTATAAGTTCCCTTTCCTCTCTCTGTAGTTTGCTTTTACGTGACAAGAGTTGCTGATTATTCTTCATTTGATTCTTCTTTCGAGCTAAAATTTTCCATCAATTTATCCTCAAAAAAGGACTTCAAATTTCCTGATTTCAGAAGATAAAGTACAATTAATAAAAACAAGAGATAAATCCCCGCCACGATAATAAACCCCAAATAGGTACTGGCTAGTAATTGATTGAATAAAAATGCCATGCCCATGCTGACAAAAAATACAACTAATCCTCCAATGAGAATAATGATAAAATAGGCGATCACTTGCGCCAGCGCATTGGAAATTTGAGTAGTCATATCAAGCTTGAACAACTCAATCTTGACCTTGACATAGTCTGATAGGGCGCTTTTTATTTTATTGATATTAAGTATATCTATCACGTGTAGAATGCTTTTTATGAGCTATAAATATAAGTGAAATGCGATAGAAGTAAATCTATTTTATGCCTGAGAATATTGGGGTTATGCCTATATCCCACAAAAGAGGCATAATTATGTACACGAAAAGCGTAATCAACAGGATTGACAGCATATTCAGAAAAACTCCTGCTCTAATCATATCCTTCATTGTCAAATGTCCACTCCCAAACACAATGGCATTGGGCGGTGTAGCTACTGGCAGCATAAATGCACAAGAAGCCGCCAATATAGCCCCAACCATGAGGTAATATGGGTGAATGTGCATGGCAATGGCCAAAGCTGCCAAAATTGGCAAAACCATACTCGCCGTGGCGACATTGGAAGTAAGTTCCGTTAGGAAATTGACCAAAGTCACAATGACCACAATCACGAGAAGCAGCGGTACAGCTTGAAGATGATTCAGTGAATTTCCAATCCAAGTGGCCAAATCTGTCTTGATAAAAGCATTAGCAATGGACAATCCTCCTCCAAAAAGCAATAGCACCCCCCATGGAATCTTTTTGGTAGTCTTCCAATCCAACAGTTTCCCTCCCTTGGTATCTGGAATGATAAAAAGCAACATTGCACCAGCTATCGCTATAATCGTGTCATCCAATGCAGGAATGAACCGGTTCAAAACATACTCTCTACTAATCCAACTAAATGCAACCAGTCCAAAAATCACAAGTACCCTCTTCTCTTCAGCAGAAAGCCGCCCAAGGTTATCCAATTTAACCTGAATCCCTAAGTCTCTACTTTGGTTGTCACCAGAACGGTACAGTACTTTGGTAAGGACAAACCATGTCAGGGCAATCATACAAATTGAAAACGGTAACCCAAATAGCATCCATTCTCCAAATGATATTTCAATTCCCAAACTCTCTTTGACCACACTGGCAAAAACAATATTGGGCGGAGTGCCTACCAAAGTAGCCATTCCTCCGATGGAAGCAGAATAGGCGATTGCTAATAATAGGGACTTAGAAAACCGTTTGTCTCCATTTAAATTGGCGATCACTGATAGGCCAATCGGCAGCATCATCAAGGTAGAAGCGGTGTTGGAAATCCACATGGACAGAAAGCCAGTAGCAATCATAAATCCCAAAACAACCTGACTGGGCTTGCTACCAATTAGCAAAATGATGTTGAGAGCGATTCTGGTATGAAGATTCCATTTCTCAATCGCTAATGCTATGATAAAGCCACCAAGAAAAAGAAAAATGAGTGGATGTGCATACGGAAAAGTAGTTTCTTTGATCGGGAGTACGCCCAAAAGAGGAAAAAGCAAAATTGGTAGCAGTGCAGTTGCTTCTATGGCGATTGCCTCGGTCATCCACCACCAACCAATCCATGCTGTAGAAGCCAAAACTGCCCGTCCTTGATCAGACAAGCCCTCAATCTCAAAGCCAAAATAGATCAGTAGAAACAACAAAGGCCCTAATAACACCTTGATTATTTTCTGACCATAGGCTGTCATGCTGACAGTTCATTGAGGGCTATCCATGCCATGAGTCCTGGACCTAACGCAAGCGCATCTTCGTCTATATCAAAAGTAGAAGTATGCACTGGAGAAATGATGTTTTTCTCTTCATTTCGCGTCCCTAAACGGTAAAAACAAGCACTGGTTTTTTGGGAATAATAGGCAAAATCCTCCGCACCCATCCACACATCCAGATCTACGACATTCTCTTCCCCTAAATACTGAATAGCCGCTTGTCGCGCTCTTTCGGTCAGTTCTGGTTGATTTTCGAGGTAGGGATACCCTACCTGGATATTAAAATCACAGTATCCTCCCATAGATTCGGCCAGACCTGATGCCAGTTTTTTCATGCGAGCGTGTGCTTCCTTTCTCCACTTTTCATCAAGTGTTCTAAAAGTACCTTCAATCTTCACTTCACTAGGTATGACATTGGTTGCACCCATAGCCATGACTTTACCGAAAGTCAATACACTAGGCGTAATGGGTTTTGCCATACGGCTAACTACCTGCTGCAAGGCAACTATGATGTGCGAAGCAATTAATACTGTATCCACACACATTTCAGGCAAAGCACCGTGACCACCTTTGCCACGTACTGTGACATAAATTTCATCTGCACTGGCCATGTACATCCCTTTTCGGAATCCTACTTTTCCTACTGGAATGAGCGGCATGACATGCTGCCCAAAAATGGATTCAGGACGAGGGTTTTTCAGTATTCCTTCTTTGATCATGAGGGAAGCGCCGCCTGGAAAGACTTCTTCTCCTGGTTGAAAAATAAATTTGACCGTCCCTTCAAAATCATTTTTTAGTTCATTGATGATTCTGAGAGTAGACATCAATGATGAAGTATGAACATCATGCCCACAGGCATGCATCACGCCTGGATTCTTAGATTTGTACGATTTTAAGCTTTCTTCCTTGATTGGCAGGGCGTCCATGTCTGCTCTCAAGGCAGTGACTTTCTTCTCTGGATTTTTGCCTTCGATGATCGCTTCTATACCATTTCCAGCAATGCCTGTTCTGTATTTTACTCCTAGTTTGTCCAAGGTTGCGATGACAAACGCAGCGGTTTCTGTTTCTTCAAAAGATAATTCTGGATTGGCATGCAGGTGTCTTCTGTTAGCAATCGTGTCTTCATGAAATGACTCAGAGAGTGATTTTATCTTATTGATCAAATCCATAGGTAAATTTTGGCTAAGGTAATCAATTTACACTTTTACCGTGTTCGACTTTTGTTCAAAGTCTATAAAATTGAATGATCTCCAACAAGCTGTTTGAATAATTGCGAAAATCACAATTTCCGTAATATCAATACTAATCTCGCAATGGAATCCTGTCTGGAATCAAGACAGCTCTTGAAAAAGAAGCTTTCAGGGTATTATAATCACGATTAGCCTCTAATTTGGAGTAATACTTACCCACTCTTACTTTGTAATTTGGCTGATCATAAATCACTCGTGGCTTCTGATCCTCCAGCAAATCATAGGCTCTACTTTTGTACCCATTGGCGTCATCTCTGCTGTTGCCAGAATAAATCTGAATCGTAAAGCCATCTACATAATTGACGTCCTTTCGAGAAGCAATGATGATGTTGGTCACACTATCCAAATCCGCATGGATATCATGCGTAGGCTCCACATCTTCTACCTCTGTCACAGTAGGATTTGTGACCACAGCCGATTCCTCGGTGGGTGCGACCTCTGTCGTGCTGTAATCATTTCTGTAAATGGACAAATCTTCGTTGTACGAACTGCTGCTGGCTGTTTTGGCACTAGGGGCACAAAACTGCAGCAGCGTAGCAATGGTGATGATTGGAAACACAGCCAGCGGATTAATATGACGATAGTTTTTCAATGTTCTAAAGATAATCTTTATGAATTAATTTTCGATGACTACACAACTGTTACTAGCCACATCAGCCTCTACACTCTTGAATTTGACGTCTTTCTTGATTGTACCATCTGCATATTGTACAGAAACTTTGTCATTTCGACCATAGATCTTTTGTGATTTGATAGGGGCAGTCTTCTCTACGGGTGCAGTTCTGTTGCCATTTCCTGCAGAATTCCCTCCTAAAGCTGAACCCGACTCCTCCTTGCTTTCCTTGTAGTTTTGAGACACACGCTGGCGTCTAGCCTCTTGCACCTGATCTGGATTTTGTACAGGTATTTCTGCCTTGGTCAGGAAAGAAACGGTGTCTTCGTTGACTCTTGCGATAAACTGCTTGAACATCTGATAAGACTCAAACTTATACACCAACAATGGGTCCTTCTGTTCGTGTACAGCCATTCTCACCGATTGTTTCAAATCATCCATTTCTCTAAGATGTTCTTTCCAACTCTGATCAATGATTGCTAGCGCGATAAGTTTCTCCATTTGTTTGATCAACTCACGGCCTTCCGTTTCTACCACCTTTTCTAGGTTGGCTACCACGCCGATTTGTTTTTGACCATCTGAAAATGGCACTTGCACCTCCTTGAACGTGGCTCCACGCTCGTTCAAGATATTTCTCATGATCGGCAAGGATCTCTCAGCCACATGCTTGTTCTTTGCTCTGTAGTTGACAAGTGCCTCATGGTACAAAGTGTCCGTCAACTTATTTTGATCGCTTGAAGCAAAAACCTCTTGGGTTGCTTTGCTATCCAAGCCAAGAATACTCAACGCGTTGAGCTTGAAACCATTGTAATCATTGGCATTCTTCGCATTGAACACCAATTCCTCCGTAGTATCATACATCATATTGAGGATATCTAGATCCAACCTCTCTCCAAACAGCGCATTCTTACGACGTGAATAGATTACTTCTCGTTGAGAGTTCATGACATCATCATACTCCAAAAGATGCTTTCTACTCGCAAAGTTATTTTCCTCTACTTTCTTCTGCGCTCTTTCGATGGATTTGGTAATCATACTGTGCTGGATTACCTCTCCTTCTTCCAGTCCCAATCTGTCCATGATCTTGGCGATTCTGTCTGAACCGAATAGACGCATGAGGTTGTCTTCCAGAGACACAAAGAATTGTGAAGAACCGACGTCTCCCTGACGACCAGATCGCCCTCTAAGCTGTCTATCCACACGTCTTGACTCGTGTCTTTCCGTACCGATGATGGCTAATCCACCAGCTGCCATAGATTCTTTGGTCAGTTTAATATCTGTACCACGACCCGCCATGTTGGTAGCGATCGTGACAGTGCCTGGCTTACCTGCTTCAGCCACTACATCTGCTTCTCTGGCGTGTTGCTTTGCATTCAGTACTTGATGCTGAATACCCTTCATGTTGAGCATTCTGCTCACGAGTTCCGATATTTCTACAGATGTCGTACCGACCAAGACAGGACGTCCTGCTTTGGACAAGTTGACAATTTCATCCGCCACAGCATTGAACTTTTCACGCATGGTTTTGAACACCATGTCTTCTCTATCGTCCCGTTGCATCGGACGATTGGTTGGGATGACAATGACGTCCATTTTGTAGATTTCCCAGAATTCCCCTGCCTCTGTCTCCGCAGTACCCGTCATACCAGCTAGTTTGTGGTACATCCTGAAATAATTCTGCAAGGTGACAGTAGCATAGGTCTGCGTGGCATCCTCTACTTTGACATTTTCCTTGGCTTCTATCGCTTGATGTAGGCCATCAGAATATCTACGGCCATCCATGGCACGTCCTGTCTGCTCATCAACGATCATTACCTTGCCATCCACTACGATGTATTCGGTATCTTTTTCGAACAACGAATAAGCCTTCAAGAGTTGGTTGACTGAGTGAATTCTTTGTGCCTTAGCAGAATAATCACGTACCAAAGCTTCCTTCTGATGCAGCATATCACTTTCGGAAAGCGTAGAATCATTTTCCAGTCTCGCGATTTCCATCCCAATATCTGGGAGAATAAAGAATGTAGGATCTTCCCCAGAACCTGTGATCAGATCAATACCATTGTCAGTCAGTTCGATACCATTGGTTTTTTCATCAATGGTAAAATAAAGAGGTGCATCTGCCTCTGGCATCAGTTTTTGATTGTCTGCCAGATAAATATTTTCGGTCTTTTGGAGAATCTGACGCATGCCAGTCTCACTTAAGAATTTGATCAAAGGTTTGTACTTCGGCAGCCCTCTAAAGGCTCTAAAAAGTGCCAGTCCTCCTTCGTTTTCATCACCACTGGCGATTTTCTTCTTGGCTTCATTTAGAAACTGAGAAACCTCTTTCTTTTGTGCCTCTACTAGTTTGGCTACCCTTGGTTTGAGTTCGTAAAACTCATGCTCATTTCCTTTTGGAATAGGACCAGAAATAATCAGCGGTGTTCTCGCATCATCAATCAAAACCGAATCTACCTCATCGACCATGGCATAATGATATTTCCTTTGAACCAGTTCGTCTGGGTGACGCGCCATGTTGTCTCTCAGGTAATCAAAGCCAAACTCGTTGTTTGTACCGTAGACAATGTCACACTTATAAGCTTGTCGCCTTTCAGGAGAATTGGCCTGGTATTTATCGATACAATCGATCGTCAGTCCATGGAATTCAAATATCGGTGCGTTCCACTCCGCATCTCTTTTGGCGAGGTAATCGTTGACTGTGATCACATGTACACCTTGTCCTGATAGACCATTGAGGAATGCTGGAAGAGTAGCTACGAGGGTTTTACCTTCACCTGTCATCATCTCAGCAATCTTACCTTGGTGGAGAACCACTCCCCCTATCAACTGTACGTCGTAGTGGATCATTTTCCAAACTACGTCTACTCCAGAGGCCTTCCATTTGTTGTGCCAGATGGCTGTCTCTCCTTGAATTTCTACGTTAGGTTTTTTGGCTGCAATGGCTTTGTCCATCATGGTAGCCTGTACAACCAGCTTCTCATTGACCGTCAATCTACGAGCCGTATCCTTCACTATCGCAAAAGCTTGAGGAAGTATAGAAAGGAGTACTTCTTCCAGACTTTTATCTCTTTCCTTGGCGAGTTTATCTATTTGTGCAAATACAGCCTCTTTGTCATTGATTTCCATCTCTGGATTGTCAGCAATGGTAGCATGATGAGCAGCGATCTGATCATCGATACTTTTGAGGTGTGCAGTGATTTTATCTTTTAATTCTTGAGTCTTGCCTCTGAGCTGATCGTCAGACAGTGAAGCAAGTTTTTCATATTCACCATTGATTAAATCTACATAAGGCATCAGCTCTTTGATATCTCTATCTGCTTTCGTTCCAAATACTTTTGCAATGCCCTTGGTTAATATATCCAACATAAAATGTAGTGATTAAATAAAGAGGTAAATTTAATTTCTTTTTGATTCTTGCCTACCTATTCATGTTTTATTCCCAGAAGAAATTTAACGAAAGGACACAATGAATCCATGACAGAGATTCATTGAAAATCTTGCCAAAAGAAAAAACAAAGACAAATTGACAGAGATGTACCCTTTATAGGCTGATAGTACCTTGGAATACTTGTACCGCTGGACCTATGAGATGAATGTTGGTGAAACCGCCATTTTTCTTCTCGAACTGCACTTGTAGATTACCTCCTTTGGATTGCACATGGATGGGACTCATCAAGCCTTTGTCTGCCGCGGCTAAACAAGACGCTGTGATTCCTGTGCCGCATGACAATGTTTCATCCTCCACTCCTCTTTCGTAGGTGCGGACAAAAACCTGATGCTGGTTGATCACTTCTACAAAATTCACATTGGTGCCGTGGGGCTTGTATTGCTCAGAATATCGGATGGTCGCTCCTTGCTTTACCACGGGAGACTCTTCTACTCGTTCTACAAAAATGATGTGGTGGGGCGAGCCATTGTTGAGGAAATAATGATCTTCAAACTTAGCTGGAGCTGCCTGATCTTTCATTTTCAAATGGACAATCTCCTCTTTGATTTGAGCAGAGTACTCACCGTCTATTGTTTGAAAATTAGTGCTATCGGAGATGATACCTAGGAACTTGGCAAAGTTCACCGCACAGCGACTGCCATTGCCACAAAGACTTTTGCTGCCATCGGCATTGAAATAAACCATTTCAAAATCCAAATTCGGGTGATTCTCAATGAGAATCAGACCATCTGCCCCAATCCCCGTTCTACGATTGCATAAGGTCGCGATGTGCTCAATATCATGCGCAAAGACATTTTCCCGGTTGTCTATCATGATGAAGTCATTGCCAGTGCCTTGGTATTTGTAGAAATTAATCGACATAGAAGAATGATAATCTAAGGTTGATACGATTTTAGACTAAGCTGGTTTGGACTATAAAAAAAGCCATTCATCTCATGATGAATGGCTTCAGATCTTTCAAGACTGAAGAATTATAGTTTATCCTTAATTCTAGCAGCTTTACCTTTTCTTCCTCTTAGGTAATAAAGTTTCGCTCTTCTCACTTTACCTTTTCTCAATACCTCGATCTTGTCGATGTTTGGTGAAGCTAATGGGAAAATTCTTTCTACAGCGATCCCGTTAGAGATTTTTCTTACAGTGAAAGTCTCACCAGTCGTGTTAGAATTTTTTCTCTGCATGACTGTTCCTTGGAACTGCTGGATTCTTTCTTTAGTCCCTTCAGTGATTTTCACGTGAATATTAACGGTATCACCAGGGCCGAACGAAGGAGCTGACTCTCTTCTTTCTTTATATTCTTCTTCGATAAGTTTTATTAACTCGCTCATTATATTAGCTTTTATGCCTTCTCAAAATTCGGACTGCAAATATAGGAAATATTATTTTTAAATTAAATCATGGATTCAAATATAATTCATTGAATCTCTGATCTTTTTTACCTGATCAGTTAGTTATTACTTTCATCTCCTAATAAATCAGGTCGTTTTTGTCTGGTACGCTTCACGGCTTGATCAAATCTCCAATCATTGATTTTGGCCTCATGGCCTGATGTCAAGACCTCTGGTACAGCCCACCCCTTGTAATCCGCAGGTCTAGTATAGACTGGCGGGGCAACAAGATTGTCCTGAAACGAATCCGTCAATGCTGATGTCTCGTCATTCATCACTCCTGGAAGCAATCGAATAATCGAGTCTGCAACCACTGCAGCGGCCAACTCACCTCCTGTCAACACATAGTTGCCAATACTGATCTCTCTTGTCACCAGATGCTCCCTCACTCTCTCGTCCACACCTTTGTAATGTCCACAGAGCAAGATCATGTTCTGATGCAAACTCAACTCATTGGAAATACCCTGAGATAGCAACTCGCCATCTGGACTCATATATATGATATCATCATAGCTTCTCTCTGCCTTGAGTTTCGAAATGCATTTGTCTATCGGTTCTATCATCAACACCATACCTGCTCCGCCGCCAAAAGCATAATCATCGATTTGATTATGCTTGTTGACTGCATAGTCTCTCAGATTATGAATATGGATTTGTGCAAGGCCTTTGTCCTCAGCACGCTTGAGTATGCTTTGATCCACAGTACCCTTGAACATCTCTGGTAGACAGGTAATAATATCAATTCTCATTGTCTTCTAGATATACATCTATGAGCCCTTCGGGCAAATTGGCATGAATTAACTTTTGGTCAAAATCCACAGACAGAATGATTTCATCGTTGATTGGAATCATGACTTCATGGCCCATATGTGTCAAAGAAATTAGGTTTTGAGGAGCGATTTCGTACACGCTATCTACAATCCCTATTTCTTTGCCCTCATCCAATAGCATCAATCCGACCAGTTGATGGAAATAATACTCGCCATCCTCAAGAGGAGGGAGATTATCCAACGGAAGATGCAATTCACAACCTACCAATTTCTCGGC
This sequence comes from Reichenbachiella agarivorans, assembly GCF_025502585.1. Classification (NCBI taxonomy): domain Bacteria; kingdom Pseudomonadati; phylum Bacteroidota; class Cytophagia; order Cytophagales; family Reichenbachiellaceae; genus Reichenbachiella; species Reichenbachiella agarivorans. Next base: position 966,183 of record NZ_CP106679.1, read on the forward strand.
ATCTTCTAGTGCATTGACATCCTCAAACTTGGTGATTGACTTTCTTGGGTTGACCTGTATGTATTCCAAAAAAAATGGAACCAGTGTATTGCCTTGTTTCACAAACACTGATTCCAAATCTTGATAATCGTAAGGATCGTCCACATCCAAAAAAATCTGGATTTCACCCTTCAATCCGTGAGTCTTGATCACATAGCCTAACTGGTAGCAATCGTCGACTCTCATAAAACCTTATTCAGCTGCTTTTTCTTCTTCCGCTGCTGGGGCTTCTTCAGTAGTCTCAGCTACAGGTGCTTCTTCAGTGGCCTCCGCCGCTGGTGCTTCTTCAACCTCAGCCACTTCTTCCACTACGACTTGCTTTTTAGCAATCTCCTCGGCTCTAGCTGCGTTTACTTTAGCTTCTGCTTCCAATCTTGCCTTTCTATCAGCTGCCTGATTTTTAGCTAGATCATCTGCAGTACCTTTTACTTTAGACTCTTTTTCACTCCACCATGCATCAAATTTAGCATCTGCTGCTTCCTGAGTAATAGCTCCTTTGTTCACACCAACTTGCAAATGCTTTCTGAACATTACACCTTGATCTGAAAGGATTTTTTTGGCCGTTTCTGTTGGGATCGCACCATTCAAAACCCATTGAGTAGCACTTTCAATATTGATATTGACGTATGCTGGGTTTTGATTTGGGTTGAAAGTACCCAACTTCTCGATAAATTTACCATCACGTGGTGCTCGAGCGTCCGCTACAACTACGTCGTAGATCGGTTGTTTTTTTCGGCCTCTTCTGGCCAATCTGATTTTTACTGCCATTGTATTTAATGTTAAATGATCGCGGATCGCGTCCGCATTTATTTAAAAAAGTCCGCAAATATAGATTATTTATTTCTGAGAAGTAAATGATATACACTGAATTATATCAACCAGACCAGAAAACAGGATAAAGTATTCACTTGCAAAAAGTCTCATTGAGTTGGCCATAGAAGCCCATTTGGAATTTTAAATCATATATCTTAAAAATAATTGCCTTTACAACATGTTTTATTTTTACCTTATCAAGCGGGTATCTTGCTCCCACAGGGTCATTTGCAGGTTAAAACCTTTTCAAATTTCAATTTTAGACTATTATTCGATAAAGCGAATATACGGTTTTCAAATAAAAATAATAGCTTATATATTTGTCCCCGTTAAATCTAAATTGATGTGATGGACAAATTTACTTATATCGCAAACGCACATACCAATGTGATCGACGATATGTACCAATCGTATAAAGAAAACCCTGAGTCTGTTGATATTACTTGGCAGCGTTTTTTTGAAGGGTACGACTTCTCTCTAGCCAAATTTGGAGAGAATGGAGCAACAGCAGCATCTCCTGCTACTACCAGTACTTCTGCAGCTATTTCTAACAAAGAAATAGCCGTAAGAGATCTCATACATGCATATAGATCAAGAGGTCACTTAAAATCTACCACCAACCCAGTCAGAGAAAGAAAGGATAGAACGGCCTTGCTGGAAATCGAAGATTTCGGTTTGACATCTGCTGATTTGGACACAGAATTTGAATGTGGCAATTTGATCGGAATTGGCAAAGCACCCTTGAGGAAGATTGTAGCTTCGCTACAAGAAATCTACACTGGTTCTGTTGGGTTTGAGTACATGTACATCCGCAAGCCAGAAATCGTAGATTGGTTCAAAGAAAAAATAGAAAGAGAGGCATTGCAATACAATCCTCCTATCGAAGAGAAAAAACAAATCCTATCCAAACTCAATGAGGCGGTAGCATTTGAAAACTTCCTACATACCAAATACCTCGGTCAAAAAAGATTCTCACTAGAAGGTGGTGAGACCACAATCCCTGCTATGGACGCACTCATTACTAAAAGTGCAGAACTGGGAGTAGAAGAAGTGGTCATCGGTATGGCTCACCGTGGTAGATTGAATGTCCTAGTAAATATCATGGGCAAAACCTACGAACAGGTCTTCAACGAATTTGAAGGATCATTCGCTCCAGATCAGACGATGGGTGATGGTGACGTAAAATACCATATGGGGTTCTCGTCTCAAGTGGTGACCCCATCAGGGCATGAGGTCAATCTAAAATTGGCTCCAAACCCATCTCACCTCGAAGCTGTAAATCCAGTAGTAGAAGGTTTTGTCAGATCCAAAATTGACAACCTATACCTAGACAGTAAAAAGGCAATGCCTATTCTGATCCATGGTGATGCTGCTCTTGCTGGTCAGGGTATCGGTTATGAATTGATCCAGATGTCCAAATTAGACGCCTATGCAACAGGCGGTACCATTCATTTCATCATCAACAACCAAGTAGGTTTCACGACTGACTTTGATGAGGCTAGATCGAGTATATACTGTACTGATTTGGCTAAAACTGTGGATGCACCAGTGCTGCACGTCAATGGTGACAAACCTGAGGCAGTGGTGTTCTGTATGAAAATGGCTGCAGAATACAGACAAAAATTCCAAGGAGATATATTCATTGACATGGTATGCTACAGACGTCATGGACACAATGAAGCGGATGAACCTAAGTTTACTCAGCCCTCTCTCTATAATATTATATCCAAACATGCCAACCCAAGAGAAATCTACAACAAATCTCTCATCGAAAGAGGTGATGTTGATGCAAGTCTGGCTGTGAAAATGGACACGGAATTTAAGGAATTGCTCCAAGACCGACTCAACATGGTCAAGCAGGAAAAATTGCCTTATGTTCTTCAAGAAACTGAAAAGGAGTTCTCAGAAATGAGATTGTCCCGACCAGAAGATTTTGATGTGTCACCAGATACGGCCATCAGCCAAGATTATATCAACAAAGTTGGTAAAGCGTTGAGTGCTGTTCCTAAAGGTTTTAAACCAATCAAGCAGATCGAAAAAGTGCTAAAACAGCGCAAGGAAATGTTCTTTGACAAGAAGGAACTCAACTGGGCTTCTGCTGAACTTCTGGCTTACGGTTCGTTGCAATTGGATGGCAAGGTAGTAAGAATGTCAGGACAAGATTGTAAGAGAGGCACTTTCTCTCACCGTCATGCAGTGGTGAGAGACATGAACACCAATGCCCCTTATAGCTTCTTGGATCATATAGAAGGATCGGAGAGAAAATTCAATATCTTCAATTCACATTTATCCGAGTTTGGAGTTTTGGGTTTTGAATTTGGTTATGCCATGGCAGATCCAAATGCGGTAGTTATTTGGGAAGCACAATTTGGTGATTTTGCCAATGGTGCTCAAGTCATGATCGACCAGTTCATTTCTTGCTCTTATACAAAATGGAGAAGAATGAACAGCCTAGTAATGTTATTGCCGCATGGCTATGAAGGCCAAGGGCCAGAGCACTCCAATGCGCGACCAGAAAGATATTTGCAGCTGGCGTCTGGAAACAACATGTATATCTGTAACTTGACCAAGCCGTCAAATTACTTCCACATGATCAGAAGACAAATGGCACTGCCATTTAGAATGCCGTGTATCTTGATGTCGCCTAAATCATTGTTTAGACATCCTTTGGTCGTGTCTCCTTTGGAAGAATTCACTAATAGTAGATTCCAAGAGGTGATTGGGGACGATTACGCAGATGCCAAAAAAGTCTCAAAAGTCTTGCTATGTACGGGTAAAGTTTACTTTGACTTGCTCGAAAAACAGCAAAAAGACAAGAGAAAGGATGTGGCAATCATCAGAGTTGAGCAATTGCATCCATTCCCTAAAAAACAAGTGATGGCAGAGCTAGACAAATACAAGGTGGACATGGTACACTGGGTACAAGAAGAACCAGAAAACATGGGCGCTTGGTCATTTATGTTGAGGACGTTTAGAGAAGTGAAGAAAGACGTGATTTCTAGAAAATCCGCTGCTTCTCCAGCAACTGGATACTCCAAAGTACACAAACAAGAGCAGGAAGACATCATGAATGCTGCCTTCGCCTAATTAAATAGAGTTTTAAAAAAATTGAAAACATAGAAATATGATTGAGGTTAAAATACCAACAGTTGGAGAGTCGATCACGGAAGTGACTATTTCCCAATGGACCAAAAAGGACGGTGACTATGTCGAAATGGACGAAGTGATCTGTGAATTGGAATCTGACAAGGCTACTTTTGAGTTGAACGCTGAAGCGGCAGGTACGCTAAGCATCAAAGTAGAAGAAGGCGAGACCATCGAAATCGGCACCATAGTATGTACCATAGATGAAAGTGGAAGCCAAGGCAAATCTACCAAGGCCGCTGAAGCAGCTCCTGCAGCAAAAAGTGCTGAAAAAAGCAAACCATCATCTGGTGGAGGCAAAACTGGTGAAATTTACACCATGATTGTACCTACTGTGGGGGAATCGATTACAGAAGTGACCGTTGGCTCATGGGTGAAACAAGATGGCGACATGGTGGAATTGGACGAAATCATCGCTGAAATCGAATCTGACAAGGCAACCTTCGAATTGACTGCTGAGGCAAGAGGCATCTTGCAGATCGTGGCTCAAGAAGGTGATACCATCGAGATTGGTGGCGAAATCTGCAAAATAGAAGTGATAGAAGGCGATGCACCTGTAGCAAAAGCTGAAACAAGTTCTGCTCCTGCTGCCAGTACGGGGGGTAATTACGCAGAAGGTCACGCTTCTCCTGCAGCGGCCAAAATTTTGGCTGAAAAAGGAATCGATGCTAAGGGAATCAAAGGCACTGGCGTAGATGGCAGAATCACCAAAGAAGATGCACTTGCTGCTCAAAAATCTAAACCAGCAGCTGCTCCAGCAAAACCTGCTGCTGCAGAAGCCAAAGCAGCTGCTGCTCCATCTTTTGGTGTAAGCCGTGAGCAAACAAGAAAAAAATTGACTCCTTTGAGAAAGACTGTTTCTCGTCGATTGGTGTCTGTGAAAAATGAAACGGCAATGTTGACTACTTTCAACGAAGTAGACATGAAGCCTATCATGGATCTCCGTAAGAAGTACAAGGACGCATTCAAAGACAAATACGAAGTAGGTCTTGGATTCATGTCTTTCTTCATCAAAGCATCATGTATGGCGCTACAGGAATGGCCTGCAGTCAATGCCCAAATCGATGGAGACGAGATCGTGTACAATGACTACTGTGACGTATCTATCGCTGTATCAGCACCGAAAGGATTGGTGGTACCAGTGATCAGAAATGCAGAGTCTTTGTCCTTCAATCAGATTGAGAGCGAAGTGGTAAGATTGGCAGTCAAAGCAAGAGACAACAAGCTCAGCATCGACGAGATGCAGGGTGGTACCTTCACCGTGACCAACGGCGGTATCTTCGGTTCTATGCTCTCAACTCCGATCATCAATGCGCCACAAGCAGCGATACTAGGCATGCACAACATCGTAGAGAGACCTGTAGCGATCAACGGACAAGTGGAGATCAGACCGATCATGTACTTGGCACTGTCCTACGACCACAGAATCATCGATGGACGCGAGTCCGTCAGCTTCTTAGTTAGAGTGAAGCAGTTGTTGGAAGATCCAGCTAGGTTGATGCTTGGCATATAAGTATTGAGATTTGAGTATTGTGTATTGAGATTAGTTATGTATTGGGATAACGTATTGATGTTGTTATCTTAACTCTTGAAACCAAATCTAATTTTATGCACAATTACAAGGAACTCAATGTATGGAAGAAGTCTGTTGATTTAGCAGTTAAGGTTTATCAAGAGACTTCTTCATTTCCATCAGATGAGAAGTATGGTATGACGAGTCAAATAAGAAGGTGTTCTGTATCCATTTCTTCTAATATTGCTGAGGGATCAGGAAGATCCACAGACAAAGATTTCAATCTTTTCTTGGGATACTCCTACGGAAGCTCATGTGAACTAGAAACTCAATTGATAGTTTCTAATCGAGTTGGTTTGCTGGGGGATGATAAATTCAAGGGATTAAATAATGACATTCAGGAAATCCAAAAAATGCTTTTTAGCCTAAGGAATTCCTTAAAATAATAAAGAGTAGCAGAGTGTCTCAATACTCAATACTCAGTACTCAATACTAAAAAAATGAAATACGACGTAACCGTAATCGGATCGGGTCCTGGTGGATATGTTGCAGCCATCAGAGCGGCACAATTAGGATTCAAAGTAGCTATTGTAGAAAAATACAGCACCTTGGGTGGTACATGTCTCAACGTGGGATGTATTCCTTCTAAGGCATTGTTGGATTCTTCTGAGCATTTTCACAATGCACAGCATACCTTCAAAGAGCATGGTATTGACATTCCTGCTCCAAAAGTGAATTTCACACAGATGATTGCCCGCAAGGGGGATGTCGTGAAACAAAACGTGGAAGGCATTGCCTACTTGATGAAAAAGAACAAGATCGATGTGTTTACCGGTCACGGTTCTTTTGTCAATAAAAACACAATCAAAGTCGCAGGAGAGAAAAACGAAGAAATCTCTACAGATAAAGTGATCATCGCGACAGGTTCAAAACCTTCTTCTTTGCCTTTTATCAAAATTGATAAGAAGAGAATCATCACCAGCACAGAGGCCTTGGTGATGAAAGAGATACCAAAGCACTTGGTTATCATCGGTGGTGGTGTGATTGGATTGGAGTTGGGTTCGGTCTATGCGAGATTGGGAGCTGAGGTTTCGGTGGTGGAGTATTTCGATAGAATCATTCCAGGCATGGACGGTACCATGTCTAAAGAATTGACCAAGTCCTTGAAGAAACTCGGCATGAACTTCTACCTCAAGCACAAGGTGACTAGCGTAGAAGCCAAAGACAAAGAAGTAATCGTCAAAGCTGACACACCAAAAGGAGAAGTCTTGGAGCTCAAAGGAGATTACTGTTTGGTATCAGTAGGCAGACGCGCATATACGGACAACTTGGCTCTAGAGAATGTAGGCATCCAAACCGACAAAGCAGGTAGAATCGAAACCGACGCTCACCTGAGAACGAGCGTAGACAACATCTATGCGATCGGTGACGTGGTGAAAGGTGCCATGTTGGCTCACAAGGCTGAGGAAGAAGGCGTATTCGTCGCAGAGACGATGGCTGGTCAGAAGCCACACATCAACTACAACTTGATCCCTGGTGTCGTGTACACATGGCCAGAGGTAGCAGGTGTAGGACAGACCGAGGAGCAACTCAAAGAAGCGGGTGTGGCATACAAGACTGGTTCGTTCCCGTACAAAGCACTGGGAAGAGCGAGAGCAAGTATGGATACCGATGGCTTGGTCAAGGTCTTGGCAGATAAAACTACCGACGAAATTTTAGGTCTGCACATCATCGGTGCGAGAGCTGCAGATATGATTGCTGCGGGCGTCACTGCGATGGAGTTCAGAGCATCTGCAGAGGACGTATCGCGCATGTCGCATGCACACCCGACCTATATGGAGGCAGTCAAAGAAGCCTGCCTAGCAGCTACCGAAGACAGACCGATCCACATGTAAGAATTAGGTTTGAAACAAGTAGAAGCCCTTGTCCAGCAATTGGTCAAGGGCTTTTTATTTTCCATTCTAGATTTTTTGTCTAATGTCTAAAATTATTTCCCAATAGAACCCATCACACGGCTCATGAAGCCATTGAGGGCGTCTTTCTCTGGAGTACCTGATTTGATTTCTTTGTTGACCTCTAGGGCACCATACATGTTGGACAATAGCTCGGCGATCACTTCTACTTCTTCGTCTTTGATTCCTTTGGCATCTGCCATGTGCTCTAGAAAATCGATGGTCTCGTGCACCCAATCCTCGTCATGTTCGTGGATGAAGGCCAGGGTATGCTTGATGATAGGTAATTTCATATCTGTAGTTCTTTATTTTGATTCTAGTGATGTCGCAATATTAGGCATCTCTTGCAGTGTGTAGGAGATATTTTCATCAATAAAATTAATCATGCCATAGGTAATCATCGAGGACTTCAGCAGGTCAGCATATCATCATAGGGGGAAATCTACTGGATATAGAGAAGTGTTTACCTCTGCTGTACAAATCATGTCACGCCTTGTGCCGAGAAAGCTAAACATAAGCCAATCTGCCTACTAGGTCCGACTATCTGGACTTGCAACAAAAAAATGGACAAATAGTTAAGCGCATTTTGAATAATTATCTTTCCCAAATTCATTGGGTGTTTATAGCCTAGATAGGCATGTTTCCTTTTTCTATTGTACCAAACTTCAATGAATTCAAATATTTGAGTTTTAGCTTGAAGGATACTGTAGTAATTGACATGGCTGACCATTTCAGACTTGAGTATTTCGAAAAAGCTTTCAGCAACAGCCCCCCTACTCAGCCATACACATTATTCACTTGGTATTTGATTTTCAAAGGAGCTCATGAAATCGCAGGTTCGGCAAAGCCAATGCCTCGCATTTGCCAAATCACTCAAGGCAAGTATACAAATGCTTAAAATATTCTACCCCGTCAATTCAATCCTCCCCAACTAAATAATCCAAAGCTGCCGATTTAGTATCAAAGGGCTGCATGCCCTTTGCGCTACTGAGGGCATTGTATCCATTGAGTAGGATTCGTTTGATACCACTGATACCGATTGCGGCACTTTTGGTGGTTTTGGTTTGGTAGATTTTGTCTCTGCTTTCTTTAGCCAGTCTCATATACTCCGAACTGCCATGAGCATGTGTGTAGTCAAACAGGATCAGCAGGTGCTTGTCAGGCTGTGCCAAGAGATAATCCGTACTCTGCACAACCATATCCAGCATGTCCTGTTTGTTGCGACAACCTTCGTAATCTACGAATATAATTTTCTTTCCTTGGTGGGTGATTTGTGTGATAGGCATAAGTCAGGTTTTTTTGATAAATAAGAATTTAACAAAAAAATAGACAAATGCATTTGAAGGAATAAAGAATAATGTAGACCATGCTTGTTGCTCATGTACAGTCGACCGCATTTAACCACCCACAACCTCACCCCCGTTGACATGGATAATCTGCCCAGTGATGTAGGTACTGTCCTCAGATGCGAGGAACACATATGCCGGAGCTACCTCTGAGGGCTGTCCTGCTCGACCTAGAGGTGTATCTGATCCAAACTCACTGACATCATCAAAGGTGGCAGGAATCAGTGGTGTCCAAATAGGGCCAGGCGCCACGCCATTGACTAGTATACCTGATGGTGCTAGATTCTTTGCTAGAGATCGTGTGAAGGATACAATTGCTCCTTTGGTCGAGGCATAATCTATGAGGTGGTCGCTGCCTCTATATGCTGTGACGGAAGTAGTATTGATCACACGATCTCCCTTATGCATATGTGGCAAGGCAAGCTGAGTCATGTAAATAAACGAGAAGATATTGGTCTGGAAAGTTTCTACCATATGATCCTGACTCACGTCTTGTAAAGTATCCTCAGGAAACTGCACAGCTGCATTGTTGACTAGAATATTGATTTTCCCGAACTTGGCTATCACCTCTTGAATGCATTTTTTACAAAAAGATTTGTCTTTGACATCCCCCCGCAGCAATATGCACACACCTCCCAATGACTCCACCAGAGTACTTGTTTCCTCGGCATCTTCATCCTCATTGTAATAGACGATGGCAACACTGGCACCTTCTGCAGCATAATGCATGGCTATAGACCTACCTATTCCGCTATCCCCTCCAGTGATGATGGCCACTTTGCCTCTCAGTTTACCACTAGGTATGTATTCTGTCCGCATGGTTTCAGGTTGAGGTCTCATTCGTTTCTCTTCGCCTGGTTGCTTCTTTTGAGATTGATCTGGAAATTGAGCTGATGTCATGATTAGATAGTTTTAGTGATCAATAGATTGCTTGAACCATGTTGCATGAACCTTGCCAACTGAATTCTGACAATTTCAGCAATATTTACTCAATACATCGTAGAAGATAGACCCCTTGTTGGGGATTTTTGTCACCATGCAATACGAGCTAATCTACTCTCTACAGAAGACTGTTCTATCTCATTTATGATATACACGCCTTTCACTTATGCCATATATCATAAAGTACAATGTCTTGTGACAGACTATCAAAAACACATCCTATTTACCTTGAAAGCCACTTTCTATTGACCTACATTGAAATATAGTTCACCAAGAAAATCATACAGTTCACCGATTCTTGTTTTAAGAAATTGATTTGGGATAGTATCATTGCATTGTAGTCAAACGGTAAAAGAGAAGAGAAAAGTTGGAGTTGATTACAAGAGAAAAGGGAAACCTACTCAACCAAAATAGAATAGTAATTTAGTCTTTCATAATCATGCTTAAGCTGCTGATCCAGACGGGATGAGCAGCTTTTTTTGTACCCTCCTCGACGTACTAGATACGACAACACTCAAAACGTCTCTCCAAAAGATGAGTTTGACACCCAAGATTCAACATCGTCAATTCAAGAATTTATACCTAAACTCTTCAAACAATTATTCCTTCACTTCACCTAAATAATTATGCAGTTCACCGATTTCAACTTTAGAAATATACACTGCATGCATATCATTGCATTGTAGTTAAACAGGTAGTGAAGTAAGAACAGGAAAAATTAACTACATGAGCTGAGGCAACTCGCTCCACCAAAATAGAATAGTAATTTAGTCTTTCATAATCATGCTTAAGCTGCTGATCCGGACGGGATGAGCAGCTTTTTTTTGCGCCCTTGCGTACTAGCTGCATTCGTAAAGCGCAAGGCTTTTCTGATAACAACCCGAAAATGATTTGTGTGTTGCAAATCTGGAATCACTGCACATGAAAATTACTCGAAAACTCTTCAAACAATTATTCCTTCACTTCACCTGAATAATAATACAGTTCACCGATTTCAACTTTAGAAATATACGCTGCGTGCATATCATTGCATTGTAGTTGATCAGGTAGCGAAGTAGAAACAAGAGAAATTAACTACATGAGCTGAGGTAACTCGCTCCGCCAAAATAGAATAGTAATTTAGTCTTTCATAATCATGCTTAAGCTGCTGATCCGGACGGGATGAGCAGCTTTTTTTATGCCCTTACCAAAATAAGTCCCCCCACGGAATCCGTCCAATTGTTGGGCCAAGTGATAACCCTAATAGATGACAGGTTTTGAACTGTCACCTCCAAATACAGTCAAATCCAAGAATAGTTCTATTTGTTCAAATAATTTATCCTTCATTTCACCCAAAAAAAATTAAAGCTCACCGATTTTGGGTTTCAGACTCACTATAGTCCCCGTAATCTTGTATCGTAATCAATTTCAAAATTAAATATTGAACCCATGAAAACTACATTTAAAACAATTGCAATTGCAGTGATGGTAGCCATGTCTACTCTTTCATTTGCAGGTAAGAATGGAGAAAAAGCTGAAAAAGCAGTAAGTGCTGAATTGGCTGTAAGAATTGTGGCTGTAGACGAAGCTAGTGTCGCAGTAATATTCGCTAAACTAGAAGGCGAAGAAGTAAAGGTTAAGATCTACGATGCATACGGTGCATTGGTACATACTGAAAAGGAAACAGAAGGCACGAGCTTCACTAAAAAGTTTGACATCTCTGCTTTGCCTGCAGGAGACTACACATACATGGTTGCTAACGACCTGTATTCTGTAAAGAAAGTAATTGCTAAAAATTAATTCCCTTTTAGCCAAAAGAATAAGACCCTGAGCAGTTAACTGCTCAGGGTTTTTTGTGCATTACCTATTTTTATATTAGTAATTATGCACGTACTTCGTGTATCATACAATTGCATTGATGTCAGATTTTTTGAGAGTGTTTAGATGGTCTAGGGTTAATTGGTGGAGATGGTTGAGTGTCGTATTTATGGGTGCGGGTATTCGACTGTTCATCGATATTATTTACAGTGTATTTTATTCAGATTTACCCATCTTCCTAGAGTTGAATGAGTATCTATATGCCATCATACTTGCACTTTTCGTGCTGGAGGGTATTCGATTCATCAACCGACTACTAGACAAGGTTCGTCCCTGGGAGCAAGGAGCCAAGAGCCGATTCATTATTCAACTATCTTCCAATACCATCTACGCTTTCGCTATCATTGCGTTTTTTGGTGCGTACTTATACCAATTCATCAATGAGCATCATTCTAGACCTCTATTTGATGATATAGTAGTGATCTCCACTGCATCATCTTTGACTATTTTGGTAGTATCAATTGAGATGGGCATGTTTTTTCTCAACAAGTGGAAAGTATCTATGATAGAAATCGAGCGATTCAAAAAAGAAGGATTGGAGTTTAGACATGAAATGTTGAAAACACAGGTGAACCCTCATTTTTTGTTCAATAGTCTCAACACCTTGTCTTCTTTGGTATATTCGGATCCCAATACAGCCTATAGTTTCATTCGCAAATTGTCCAACGTCTATAGGAATGTGTTGGAGCATCGCAACAAAGGTCTGGTAAGCATCAAAGAAGAACTGGAATCCATAGAATCTTACGTAGAACTAATCCGTATGAGATTTGGTGAAAAACTGATCATCACGATAGACCCGATGAAAGAAGTAGAAGACTGGCAAGTGCCACCATTGATTTTTCAGTTGCTCATCGAAAACGCTATTAAACACAATGTCGTATCTACCAAGTATCCTTTGTCTATTTGGGTCTACCACGAAGGAGATCAGATTGTCATCAAGAATAGTTTGAGATTAAAATCCTCCAAGGGATATTCATCCAAAATAGGATTGGACAACATCATCAGTCACTATGACATTGTAACTGATAAAAATGTAGAAATAAAGCAGACAGAAGAACATTTTATTGTATTATTACCATTATTAAGCCCTGATTATGAAGGTATTGATTATAGAGGATGAAAAATTCGCCCAAGAAGAATTGAAAAGATTGCTGGCGGAGACATCTTATGACATAGAAGTTTTAGCCTGTTTTGAGTCTATCGAAGAAACGGTAGAATGGTACGAAGAAAATGACGAACCAGATTTGATCTTTATGGACATACAGTTGTCCGACGGATTGAGTTTTGAGATATTTCAGCAAGCAGAAGTGACCTGTCCCATTATTTTCACAACTGCTTTTGAAAACTACGCAATCAAGGCTTTCAAAGTCAATAGCATTGACTACCTACTCAAGCCTATCGAGAAGGACGATCTAGAAGCTGCTATCAAAAAGTACGATGACCTAAAAAACAACGCACCCCATTCAGCCGAAGAAGGTACCGTTTCGTTGAGTGTCGATCAGGTACAGCAGTTGCTCAAGTTGTCGGACGATCAAAAGGATTACAAAAAGAGATTTATCATCAAGTCTGGTGATAGAATGAGACATGTGTCCGTAGAGGACATCGCCTATTTTTTCGCAGAGGACGATTACACCTATTTGGTAGCCAAAGAAAATGCTAAATTCATTATTTCCTTCAAGCTCGACGAATTGGTCAAAATGCTGGATCCCAATGACTTTTTCCGTATCTCTAGGAAATACATCGTCAACATCCATTCGGTAAAATTGGTCAATAAATATTTCAACAGTAGACTAGAAGTAATTCTACAACCAGAGACCAAAGATCAAATTCTGATCAGTCGTGTGCGAGTCCCAGAGTTTTTGAACTGGCTGGAAAAGTAGTCAGGTTTCGACTCCCATCATTCGTGGCTATAATCATCGATGCAACAAATGAGACCTTAGATTTGGGGTCTCATTTGTCGTCATGCATCACTGCCTACAGTGTTTTTTGTCTTTCCTTCCTCTTTTACCTAGTTTCATACCTAGGGTTATCAATCGCCCGCTCATTTACATCTTGAATCCATCAACCATCTAGCTATGCACAATCCAGATTTTAGTCATCTCAAAGCAATATACATCAACTGTACGTTGAAAAAATCTCCTGAAACCAGTCACACAGCTGGTCTCATGAAGGTCTCACAAACAATCATGAAAAATGAAGGCGTCACCATAGATGAAGTCCGATTCATAGATCATGACGTAGCGAGTGGTGTGTACCCAGACATGACAGAGCATGGCTGGACAACAGACGAATGGCCACAGATTTTTGAGAGAATCGACCAAGCAGATATCCTCATCATCGGCACACCCATATGGCTGGGCGAAAAATCATCTGTTGCACAAAAACTCATCGAACGACTATATGCCATGAGCGGCATGACCAATGACAGAGGACAATACCTGTATTATGGAAAAGTAGGCGGCTGCATCATCACAGGCAATGAAGATGGTATCAAACACTGCGCCATGGGGATATTGTATGCACTACAGCATATAGGATACTCTATTCCTCCACAGGCTGACTGTGGATGGATCGGTGAAGTAGGACCAGGCCCCAGCTATTTGGACAAAGAGTCTCATGCTAGCAGCAATGACTTTACAAATCGTAATACTACCTTCATGACCTACAATCTTTTGCACCTAGCCAAATCCCTCAAAGAACAAAATGGATACCCAAGCTATGGCAACTCTCGAAAAGATTGGGACAAGGGATCGAGATGGGGATTTGAAAAACCCTGAAGAATGACTCTTCTCTAATATTCCGTTTTTATTGATGGCAGGATCAAAACGAATAGCACACTCATGCTTCCTTCCTCAAGATCGTCAGTGGCAGCTCCTTGAGAACTGGGCGAATGTTGAATAATCCCATTACCAAAGTAGCAACAGTCACAGCTAGCAAAATGTATAAGGTCGCATCACCATCAAAGGAATAATCTGCTTTGAACAGACTCTCTGATAGTACCCAAGTCATCAAGTGAGCTGTGATGATCCCTGTCATGGCAGAGATAAACCCCAGCACGCTGTATTCAATGGTAATAATGGCGATGATTTGTCGGGCTTTGGCTCCAATCGTACGCATCAGCACACTTTCTTTGACACGCTGCGACTTGCTCAGGACGATAGAGTTGATCAACACCAACAAACCTGTGATGACACTGATCAGCGCCATAAATCGAATTACAAAGGAAATTTTGGTCAGAACTTCTTCCACGGTTTTTAGAATCAATTCTAGGTCTATGATGGAGATGTTCGGAAAGTTTCTGACTATGGCCTGTTGAAACTTGGCAGAGACCTCATTGTTGTCCACTTTGGTCACTAGCACATGAAATTGCGGCGCTTGTTCGAGAACACCAGACGGAAAGAGAATAATGAAGTTGGTTTGTATCCGTCTCCAATCTATTTTTCGAAAGCTTCCGATGTAGGTTTTCATGACCGCTCCTTGTACGTTGAAGGTGATTTCATCTCCCAGTTTCCATTTGCGTCCCTCTGCAAAACCTTCTGCCACAGAGACGAAAATACTGTCTTGATGATAGGGTTTTAATTCACCGTCGGTGATTGTCTCAGAGTCGATGAGCGAGTCTCTGAAAGTCACCCTGTATTCTCTATTGTAGACCCAATCTGGGATTTCCAAGGTAGAGTCTAGGCTAGCTTCCTTTTTAGAAATCCCATTGATCTCTAACAACCGCATAGTTACCACTGGTACACTCTGAACGACTGGGAGATCAAAGTTGGTAACGAGATTTTCCACCTCCTCAGTTTGGTGCGTCTGGATGTCAAAGAGTACCATATTAGGACGCTCCTCCCTACCAGCCATGGTGATTTGGTCGATCAGCACGTGCCTGGAGAAATACATGATGGAGATCAACATCGTACACATCCCAATGGTGATGATGAGCAATCCCGTTTGGTTCTGTGGACGGTGAAGATTGGCTATCCCATGTCTCACAAGAAAATTCCACTTAGGAGAAACGATAGATTTGGCCAAATAAATTAAGCCTTTGGACAACACAAATAAAATCAAGAAAGTACCCAACAGCCCTCCCATGAAAATGCCTGCTTGCATCCATTCCTGAATTTGGAGATAGGAGAACAAAAACAAGAAAAGTGTGATCACACCATACAAGACACTTTTTAAAATCAAATTGGTCTGACGTGATTCTTCCAATTGATACCCCGATCTAATCGAGCTGAGCGGCGAGACTTTCAGAATGGATAGGAGTGGCAAAAGAGAAAACAGTACGGTCACCACCAATCCAAGCAACAGACCTTCCAGCGCAATAATCCAGTAAAAATGTGTTTCGATTGAGAATGGAAGCACTTCCTCTACCAACTCAGGCAGGAAAAACTGTATGCTTGTCCCTATCCCTGTCCCTACCAATGAGCCAAATGCTCCCATAAAGATGACTTGATAAAAATAGATAATGAAAGCATCTCGACCGCTCAAACCCAAACACCTGAGTATAGCCACGGAAGCGTTTTTCTCTTTGAGATAACTATACACAGCGCCTGCAACACCTATGCTGCCCAGTAGCAAAGCAATAAACGCCGACATATTCAAAAACACCGTTGTATTGTTAAAAGCCTCACTGGTGTTCTCTTTCCGCTTTTGCACCGTTTCGTATCTGAGTGACAACTCTTCAAACCTGTCTTCATACTGCTTGTCAAAAGCTTCTGTGTCTATTTCATCTGGTGTTTTATAGAAATACGAATAAGTAATGCGACTCCCTTTTTTGACTAATCCAGTTTGTTGTAGGTATTGATTTGGGATATAAACGACTGGTGAAACGGAGGTGTTGATGCCACTTTGTCCAGGGATGTTCTGTAGCTTTCCTTGGATTTGAAAATTCAAATTTCCGATTTTGATGTCATCTCCTATATCGACGTTGTACTGCAGCATCAATGTTTCATCCACCAATGCATACTGTCCAGATTTAAATGTTGAAGAAGCATGGGTTGGAACAGTTTCTATCTCACCATAATAGGGGTATTTCCCTTCTAGACTTCTGATCTGAACCAGACGTGTCCCTCCTGTGCTAGGGAAGTAAACCATGGATACAAATCGTGTCTGAAAGGATCGTTCGTCGCCCAGAGAATCTATCAATCCTGACTGCTCCTCAGTAAAAGGCTGCTGTGAGGACACTTCCAAATCTGCTCCAAGGAGAGACTTGGATTGTATATTGATCTCGTCATTGAGATTTTCTTTGAACGAATTGATAGCTACCAGTGCTGCTATGCCAATAGTAATGGATAGTGTGAAGAGCAAGAGCTTACCTCGACTGCTGCGACTGTCTCGCCAAGCCATTTTGAGCAACCAGAGATGAGAGAATTTTCTTGAGTTTTTGGGTGTAGCTTCCAACTTATGCTAGGGTTTTGCTGAGCATGTTTGATTCTAAGACTTTGCCGCCTTTGAGCCGGAGCAGGTGATCCGTTTTGTGAGCCAGTTCTATGTCATGGGTGACGAGGACAAGCGCCGTCCCTTTTTCTCGGTTCAGATCGAAGAGCAATTTTTCGATTTTCTCTCCAGTCTCTTCGTCCAAGTTACCCGTTGGCTCATCTGCAAATAGGATTTTGGGACTGTTGGAGAATGCGCGAGCCAGCGCAATCCTCTGTTGCTCTCCACCTGACAACTGGGTAGGGTAGTGATTTTTGCGATTGGACAAGCCCACTTGGTCTAGCAGCTCCATTGATTTTTGTATCGCACCATTGTCTCCCAATAGCTCCAGAGGAATCATTATATTTTCTAGGGCAGTGAGTGTAGGGATGAGCTGAAAATTTTGAAACACAAAACCTACATTTTCATTTCTGATCTGTGCTTTTTGGTCTTCTGAGAGCAAACTTAGATCTTGGCCATTAATTGTCACACTGCCTTCGTCGATCACATCCAAGCCAGCACATAGTCCAAGTAGCGTAGTTTTTCCACTACCAGACGGACCAACGATGGATAGTGATTTTCCTGATTCTAGTGCAAAATTGATGTCGGAGAGTACCGTGAGTTTCTTTTGACCACTTTGATAGGATTTGGTGAGTTGGTTTACTTCCAGGATATACGACATAGAATATAGACTTAAGTCACAATTTACGCAGGGAAGCCGAAATGGTTGGTTAGTTCAGGGATGAAAACACTTTTTGCTTGTAAGTCCTGCTGATGGGCAGAGTTTGATTGGCAATAGTAATCTGCTCCTTGTTGAAAGAAGAGATGTGTAGTCTGTTGACCATAAATGATCGGTGGATTCTCACGAAAATCTGGGGCATTCGGTTTTCCAAGGAACTGATTTTCTCTTTAGTAATGATTTTTTCATTGAATAGATGAATCGTGACGTAATCACCGAGACTCTCAATGTACCGTATGTCTTCGAAAAACACCTGCCTATTGCTCCGATTTTCTTTGATGGTAATTGAGTCTATTTTTGATTTTTCTACCTCGTCTTGGTAGTAACTAATCGATTTTTGATTGTGGAAATAGAAACGAATCAGGCGAATGAAGGATAAGCCAAAGACCACGAAGTACAAAGTGATGGTAAGAATGGAGACATCTGTGGTGATTGGATTCATATTGGCATAATCATACTCTGCCAATAGGATGAATGCAGTTGTGATCACTAGCATTTCTAGATTGAGGGAAATGATGAGCAGATAAAAACTGTAGAGCACAAATTTGAAATATCTCCTAGCGAACAAGTATTTCACGACTATGTAATAGTTAAAGAAATAGGCCGTGCCTACTATGACAGGCAGGAGTAGGCATACAAAGTAAAATGACTCGGAAAAGCTCTGGTACGATCTGCCAAATATCAACGTGAGCAATCCTGTGATCGTGATCCAAAACAAAATGTGTCCAACAATTTTCATGTTGCTAAAATGCCTAAAAAATAGGAATCTATAGGCTATAGTCGATGAGTTACCTATTTAGCGATGGATTCTACATTGACTTGACAAAGGCTCAATTCTACCTTTGATCTCAAATTATTTCACTTAAATTTAAAAATCATGGTAGATTTATTTTACATGGGCGGGAGCCTATTTATGGGGATTCTTACTCTATTGCTTTTAGTTATTATAGTTGTGATGACAATACAAGTTGTCGTGATGTTGAAACAGAAAGAAAGCTTTTCAATGGATCTTGGCATCATCAAGTCGATTGGTACGTTTGCAATGGTTTTTGGAGTACTTGGGCAGTTTATAGGATTGTATGCGGCGTTTCAGTCAATTGAAGTGGTGGGGCAAGTATCCCAAGCCTTGCTGGCAAGTGGATTGAAGGTCTCTTCGATTACAAGTATCTATGGTATACTCATTTTCTTGATCTCATATCTGCTGTGGTTTGGACTGAAAGCCTTGAAGGCCAATTTTCAGCAACCAACAGGAGTGTGACAGCACAAAAAAAGGTTGATGGACCTTATGCTCCATCAACCTTTTCAATCGTTATGTTTTTTCAGCTTACAAGAACCTGTTCAGTTCCACTGATTCTTCGAGGTATTCTACGAAGTTGTTGTGCTGATCTAGTAGGATCACACTTGGAGTGATTTCCTCATTGGTCAGTTCATAGCCAATGATGATGATTTCCTCTCCTTTGCCAATCAGATGCGATGCAGCACCATTCATACATATTTCTTTAGAGCCTCTTTCACCCTCGATGACATACGTTTCGAGTCTTGCCCCAGAGGTATTGCTCACGATCTGAACCTTCTCGTTTTTTCGCAAGCCAACCATCTCGATAAAATCTTTATCGATCGTGATACTCCCTACATAATTAAGATTCGCCTCGGTAACTACCGCTTTGTGAATCTTAGATCTCATCATCCATCTCATACTCAAGTCGTTCTATCAGGTTTTGCACTTACGATTTGTTGCAATTATATGTTGTTTATGAACCGACAAAATTAAATATTAATTTATTTCAAATCATTTAGAATCTGAAAGAAAGATACACAATAGCTCAATCCTCCCTCCTATCGTCTATTTGACAACAGCCGAACTGGTGTATTCCTTCCAATCCAAGGTGTTTTTGATGCTTCGGCTGATGGGATAGATGCTCCAGAGGCAAATCAATCCAAGGAGAACAACTCTTGTTGTCTTATGTTCGATGAGTGGTAACTTTTGACTCAACCAAACAAAAAGTAGGAGGATGACAGGGATGTAAATGATCGAAAGGTAACGTTCGAAATCAGACAAACCTCCAAATGTCATGTCAGGATGAATGATGGCAGAGTAGTCGATGAGATTGAGGAACAAAAAATAAACCCCCGATAAGATTAAAAGCGATTGAATTTCGAACTTGAATCGAGGTACTTTGAGCTGCTTACGAAATAGAATAACCAAAATCAGGGTGCCAAGTACATAATAGTGCCCAAGCTCGAATGTCAGAGAACTAGGGACGAACCAAGAGAAAAAGACATCTTGATAATAGCTGCGGTATAAGTTGCTGAAGAAGCTAGCATAGAGATTAGTCAAAAACATGCTGAATCCCCCGCCACTGGATTGGTAGCGACTATACATCCAAACCAGTACTGGAAGACAAGCAAGCCCTCCATAAACAAAGCTGATAAGAAAGGATCTCAGCTTATAGCCACGGTCCATGATGATCAACAGAGCAAAGCCAGGAATGATAAATAATCCTGCATAGCGTTGCAAACAGGACACGGCACTCAGGACAATCAAGAGTATCAGCCAACCCATTTTGTTTGTTTCGCGGTAGCGGAAGAAAACGATAATCTGAACGAGAAAAAGAAAGATGAAAATGGACTCGGACCACAAGAAATTGAACTGCATCAATACCGGGGTGGAAAACGCAATCCAGAGGGAAACCAACAACCTCAGTATGGGAGTATCAACCATACGAACAATCAGCAGATGACTCAGCCAAAACAACATAGCATACACGACCAAATTGACGGCTCGATAATTATCTACATCTGCCACAAAGGAAAGAATCACAGGAAACATAGGCCCCCAATTCGAATACACTGAGCCATCTGCATTGAGCAAAGTGCCTGAGTCGGCGAAACTTTGAGCAGCTGCCAAATATTGGTACGAATCAAAGGACATGTTCAGGTCATGACTGGAATAGTACAGCAGCAGAGCTGAGAGTATATAAATCAGCAAAGAAATGTAATGTATGAGCTTTGTGCTTTGATCCGTGGCAGCCAATTTCCCGTCTTTTAGTAAAAGCAAATGAAAAGGAATAACTTCGAATATTAATAAATTGAACATGAAACTTAACTTCATCATACTCATAGCACTGCTTGTGCTGGGGATCTCTTGTACGAGCAAAACAGAGAATACTACCGAAACCCAGACTCCTGTGGAAGAACGCAGCGAAGAGCTTACTAACCAAAAAACCATCCTCTTCTTTGGCAACAGCATCACAGCAGGCTACCAGTTGGATTTGACAGAGGCTTTTCCAGCCTTGATACAAGAGCGATTGGATTCCTTGGGATTGTCTTATCAGACTATCAATGCCGGCCTGAGTGGAGAGACAACTGCCAGCGGTGATTCGCGAGTGAATTGGGTACTGAAAAACCCAGTAGATATTTTCGTTCTCGAACTCGGAGCAAACGATGGCCTCAGAGGGATCAGCACCACCGAAACCCGCAAAAATCTGAAATCTATCATAGAGAAAGTACAAGCCAAATACCCCAAATGTAAAATCGTCCTAGCAGGAATGATGATCCCTCCCAATATGGGCATTGCCTATAGCAAGGATTTTCAAACCATCTATCCAGAGTTGGCTGCAGAGTATGATCTGGCATTGATTCCTTTTATTTTGGAAGGAGTGGCTGGCATCAAAGAATTAAATTTGGAGGATGGGATTCATCCTACCGCAGAGGGGCATCAGATACTTGCTGACAATGTTTGGAAGATACTGCAGCCTTTGCTTTAAACCCTTTTGAATGGAATTTTTATATACTTTAGAAGCCTTCTTCAAAGAGGCCGAGTCCTTTGTCTGGGGCAAGCCCTTGTTGTTTTTATTGATAGGAGGAGGTCTCTTTTTCACACTTTACTCGCGATTTTTACCCTTTAGATACCTCCGTCACGCCATCAATGTCCTCAGAGGAAAATATGATGAATCCGACGAACCTGGAGACATTTCTCACTTTCAAGCCTTGTCTGGACACCTAGCTGCCACAGTTGGGATGGGCAATGTCAGTGGAGTCGCCTTGGCGATTGTAGCGGGAGGTCCTGGAGCCATTTTTTGGATGTGGGTCAGTGCATTTGTAGGGATGGCTACCAAATTTTTCACTTGTACCCTGGCCGTCATGTACCGTGGCTATGACAGTGACGGCAAACTGCAAGGCGGACCTATGTATGTGATCCGTGAGGCCATGCCATCCTACTTCAAACCCCTAGCTGCTTTCTTTGCCATCGCTGGATTCTTTGGTGCCACGCCGATTTTTCAAGCCAACCAGATCGTACAAGTCACCAAAGATGTACTGATCAGGCCTCTTGGCTGGATCGATGGCAATGAGTTCATCGTAGACTTATCGATAGGCTTGGTGATTGTGTTTTTCGCTGCCTTGGTGATTTTTGGAGGAATCAAACGAATCGGAGAGGTAGCCTCTCGCATGGTGCCTATGATGGTAGTGGTCTACATATTGAGCGTGGTAGCAATCATGCTGATCAATTGGTCTCATGTAGTGGATAGTTTTATTTTGATTTTCCAAGATGCCTTTCAGGCCAAAGCAGTACTAGGTGGTGCAGTAGGTGCGATCATGATCGAAGGAGCGAAACGAGCGGCCTTTTCCAACGAAGCGGGAATCGGCACAGCACCCATGATGCACGGAGCTGCCAAAACCAACGAGCCCATCCGAGAGGGTTTGGTGGCGATGTTGGGCCCTTTTATAGATACTTTGGTGATCTGCACGATGACCGCACTTTGTATTCTTTCTACTGGCGTTTGGACAGATACTAGTTTGGACGGAATCTCATTGACAGCCAAGGCCTTTGATCACTCGATCCCTTATGTAGGCACCTATATACTTTTGGCTTGTGTATTGATTTTTGCATTCACTACCGTCTTCGGATTTTCCTATTTGGGACAGAAATGCCTTTCTTATTTGGTGGGCGTGAAATACGGCAAATATTTTAACTACTGGTATGTTGGGATCATCATCATCGGCTCGGTCTGGAGTCTTGACGGAGTAGTGAGTCTCATCTTTGTGATGTATGGATTGATGGCGATCCCTACGATGGTGTCCACGCTCTACCTAGCCCCAAAAGTCATGAAAGCCGCCAAGATTTATTTCGCGAAGGTGGAGTAAGTTGGTTTTTCTGGTTTGTCTAGTTTTCTGGTGGACTGGTTATGCTGGTTTTGTGGCTGGTAGTCGCCAATGCTTTAGTTTCCCTGTCATGGTGAGGTTCATGCTTATAGATGCTACGTGTCATGTTAGCATTGATAATATCAACTTAATATATCAAGTTTTATGATAATTGCTGATATTTGTACGTTATTGAGTACAAAATAAATACATAATCATGTTGACGACTACCATTTCAGATTTTAGAAAGGACATCAAAAGTTACTTTGATTCCGTGACAGAGAATTTTGAAACACTGATTATCAACCGTGGGAAGAAAAATGCAGTGGTCATTATTTCCTTGGATGAGTACAATTCTCTCTGTGCAACTCAACACGAATTATCCTCAAAGACCAACGAACAGCGGCTTGATTCTGCTATCTCCAAGTTAAACAAGCACGAGGGTGTCACGCGTGATCTCATAGTAGAATGAAGTATGTCTTCGTAGAGGAATCTTGGGAAGACTATTTGTATTGGCAAAAGATGGACAAAAAAATTCTTAAGAGAATCAATGCTTTGCTAAAAGAGATTTCTAGAAATCCATTTGACGGGATAGGGAAACCAGAACCACTGAAATATAAATATCAAGGATTTTGGTCTAGGAGAATAGATGGAGAACACAGAATCATTTACAAAGTCCGCGAAGATGAAATTTTGATCGCCAAATGTAGGCATCACTATGATTAGTTTTTCGAACTCACAATCTCCTTCATAATTACCTCAGCGTGTACGCGACTGTTTTCGATGAACCATTTGTTGGTTTGTAGGCCGCCGCATACCACTCCAGCAAGGTAGAGTCCTTTGACGTTGGTCTCCATGGTGTCGGGGTTGTGGACGGGCGTTTTCATGGGGTCGTCTCCGATCTGGATTCCCATTGCTTTCATCAGGGTGAAACTAGGTTGATAACCCGTCATCGCTAGAACGAAATCATTTTTGAGTGTCAAGCTACCTCCTGGTGTCAGGATATCCACTTCATGTTCTCTTATCTCCGTGAGAGACGAGTTGAAATAGGCCTTGATCGAACCCTCAGCGATGCGGTTTTCTATGTCTGGACGCACCCAATATTTTACTCTCGAATTGATCTCCGCATCGCGGATCACCATGGTGACTGCAGCTCCTTTTCGATAAGTCTCTAGTGCTACATCTACTGAAGAGTTGGCCGCTCCTATCACCACGACTTTCTGTCCAAAATAGGGGTGAGGTTCGGTGTAGTAGTGCTTTACTTTTGGTAGGTCTTCTCCAGGCACGTTGAGCAAGAATGGCAAATCATAGAATCCCGTCGATAGCACCACATGCTTGGAATGATAACTGTCTTTATCCGTCTGGATGAGAAATACTTCTTTCCTTTCTACGGAGGTCACCTTTTCATATAGTCTAATTTTTAAGTCCCAATTCATAGTGACTCTGCGGTAATATTCCAATGCTTCTGTGCGGGTAGGTTTGGGACTGTGTGAGATGAAGGGAACCCCACCGATTTCGAGTTTCTCCGAAGTGGAGAAAAAGGTCATGTTCATCGGGTAGTTGTAGAGGGAGTTGACCAAGCAGCCTTTCTCGATGATGAGGTAGCTCAAATTTTTCTTTTTTGCCTCGATCGCGCAGGCCAATCCTATCGGACCACCACCTATGATGATGACGTCATACACTTTGTGTTCACTCATGCCCAAAACTATACGTTTTTAGCGGTGTGACGCAGTAATCCAGCGCAATATCAAAGGGATCGGTACAAGAGATGACATCCAGTGGTGGCGACATACTCAGCCCCACTTTGATGCATGTATCGCGACAGTCACTCAAGAACTTGTCGTAGTAGCCCTTGCCATACCCGATCCGATGCCCTCGTCTATCAAAAGTGACCATCGGTATCAAAATAATATCCAGTTCTCCGCTCAACACCTCTTGTCCAAATGTCGGTTCGGGTATTCCCCATTTGTTGTTTTCTAGCTGCGATTCATGTTCAAAAATAAAATGAGTGAGTTCGTTTGACTCTACATTGGATTTGGACACCACGACGGTTGTTCCCCTTTCTTTGAGGTATTGGACGATGGGCCAAGTATTGATTTCGTTGTGTTTCAAAATAGGAAGAAAAACATGCACCATTTTGAACCGCTGCATACCCAAAAATGTAATCAAGCGATTCGTGATTTGTTGAGACAAAAACGCACACTGATCTGAGGAAAGCATTTTTCTTTTTCTCAGATACACGGCTCTTAGTTTGGCTTTGTCCACAGTACTCATCTCATGACAATTAAAGTGTTTTGAAATTAAATTGCTACAATTATTAATTTTTTGAACGAATAATTGTGACTTTATTGACCCTAACGGATTGTAGAGGTAAATAATTGCTCACATAAGCCAACGTGATGAACTCAGAAGCAGACATGATACTCAAGGCACAGGCTGATATCCAGCACTTTGAGCCGCTGTATCATCAATACTACGAGCCCATTTTTAGATTTGTGTATCGAAGAACTGACGAAGAAAATGCAGCGGCGGATATTACCTCTCGTGTATTCATGAATGCCATCAAAGCACTGCCAAAGTATCAGATCAGAGAGGTAGGATTCGGCGCATGGCTCTACAAAATTGCTGCCAATGAGATCAAAAAGTGTTTTAGAGAAACAAAGCAGCGGCAATGCTTGAGTTTGGAGGATGAAAAAGTCAAACTAGTCATGAGTTGTGATGATTTGGAAGACTATGAGGAAAAGCAAGAGGTACTGATGCAACTCATCGCCGAACTGGATGATGACGAGATCCAGATACTAGAACTGAAGTTTTTTGAGAACAAGAATTTTAAAGAAATCGCCTTCATTTTGGATAAAAAAGAAAGTGGAATCAAAATGAGAATGTACAGATCTCTAGACAAGTTGAAGGCGAAATTTGATTCAATAAAGGAGGAATCATGACCAAGTATGACATCAGATTGAAGAGGGAGGCCGTCAAAAAGAGCCAAATAGATCAACACAAGGATTTCAAATCTTTGAGTAATCTGATTGCACAAGAAAAACATGCAGTCGCCAATCGCAAACTATGGTTGCTATTGATCTCTGTTTTTCTATTGATCGCTATGGTCGCAGGTGGCGTCATTAAGATCACCCAACAGGAAGAAAAAAAGAAAATTGAAAATGTTGACCAACTCTTATTCGAGGAGTTTGAACACAAGTAAACTGTAATTGAGACTCCGCCCGGGAGTAGTCTTAATTCTGTGATTGAATATTTATTTAACCATTAAAATCTACAATTATGGAATTGAGAAAAAATCCAGCATTCGATCTGGAAAGAAAGAGAGGTATGTTTTTTAGCATCGGCTTGTTGCTCAGCGTGTCAATGGTCTTGATGGCCTTTGAGTGGACGAGCAAAGTAGAAAAAATAATTGTTCCAGACGATCAAGAGGACCTAGACTTGGTTCATTTCATGGAACCAGTAGCCACAGTGATCAGGCCACCAGAGAGATCACAACCCATAGTCAGGAAATCAGTGCAAGCACCTATTTTCGTAGAAACCAAGGAAGAAGTGGAAGAAGTCTTGAAAGAATTAATCCCCGATGAACCAGAAGAAATCAGCTTGCCATTCATTGACGAACCCATAGAAGAAGAACCAGATGTTTGGATAGGAATAGTCGAGGAGATGCCTGCACCTGTTCATGGGATGAGCAGTTTTTACAGTCATATCGGCAAATCGCTGCGCTACCCCAAGACGGCCCAGCGTATGGGGATCGAAGGCCGTGTGTTTGTGCAATTTGTGGTAGATCGCGATGGATCGCTGACAGATATTCAAGTAATCAAGGGTATAGGTGCAGGGTGTGATGAGGAAGCTATGCGGGTAATCGCCAACTCCCCCTCATGGAAACCTGGAAAACAAAGGGGAAAACCAGTGAAAGTACGAATGATAGTCCCCATTGTTTTTAGGTTGAATTAAATCATTTGATGCTGAAAAAATGCACAGTCTCAACGAGATAATGAGCAATTGTATTGGTAAATTCATTGCCTGCGCTTCTGCCTATAATGTACATCACGAAAAGGAGATACAACAAAAGCAAAACAAAGGCTTTGGTTTTACCAATATATTTGGTCGCGGTGAATATCACTACAATGATAATCGTCAAGAGCAAAAGCAAAAGTCGGAGTTCACTACTCAAATCAATCAACTCTGGGGGCATATGAATTGGCCCATATATGATCGTAAATAAAAAGAGTGGGAATCCCAAGGCAAAACAAACATCGAAAATATTGCTCCCCAAAGCATTGGATATGGCATCATCATATTGCCCTCTTTGAGCATCTTTGATAGAAATGATTGTGTCAGGAAAACTTGAAGCGGCAGAGGCCAATATCAAGGCTACAAACATCAGCGGAATGTTGAGTCCTTTGAAAGTCCCTAGAAAGGGCACCTCATAACTGTCCGCCCCCATCCACTCACAAGCCACCACGAGCAAATAACAAACCGCTGCGATAGCTGCTGTTGAAAACAACAACAATGACCATGCATTAGAACCAGACATCTTGCGTCTGATAAATATATTTTCAAGATCAAAAGTACAGCAACTCTTGAAGAAAGAAGGTTTTGGTTCATTCTCCTCTTCTTCCTCTATTTCACCTTCAGAAGAAAGGGTCTCTCCTTTTTTCATAGACAGAAACATGTATGAAATGTAAACCAAATACACTCCCATCAACACCAAACCATGGTACCAATTCAATTCAGATCCCGAGATGAGAATCAAGAAAATCAATTCTGTGATAATCAATGCTATGCCATCGCGAAGCATCACCTTTTTGGACACCTCAATTCTTTTGGCCAAACCGATTCCAATCACCGCAATGACTGATACAGCAGGAATCACCATGCCGTTGAAGATTGCACTTCCTGCTGTAGTGCCAATCCCTCCAGAAAACCCCGAAGCATCTTTGAGTACAAATAGGAAAAAAATCGAGGTAAAAACCTCAGGCATAGAACTGGCTATCGCATTGATAGAAGCACCTCTGACCCCTTCTGATAGGTTGCGACCGATATACTCTGATGCGGTCATAAAACCATCGCCAGCTCGCCAGATGACAAGACAACTGATGGCAATAAGTATTAGTGGAATTATTATGCCCATTCTTTAAGTTTTAGGTATGGTTTTGAGGCCATGATTTGTGGTTAGTTTTTGATTCCTTGCTGATTGGAAGCCTAAATTAAACTATTTTTTTTATTTGACAGATGGCGTATTGTGAATATGAATTTTCACAAAAACTTAACACTTGGCGAAAGCCTGCTTATTCTTGCACAGACTTCATTTATTTCTGGCATTTTTCACAAATGAGTCAAAAAACATGCGCTAATGAAAAACTTCACAGAAGAATGATTTGCATAGTGAGTGAATGTTTCAAATTTTTGTATCTTTAATTTTAAAGTATTAAAAAGAATCTTATGAATTTCAAAGCTCAGATGAGTGTTTTGGTCCAGCTGGCACTGATAGATAACAAACTCTCTAACATAGAAAAAAGGTATGTATATGCATTGGGCAAGGCCAATGGAATACCAGAACGTGAATTGGACGCAATGTTTGATGAGTTGATGGGTAGCAAGAAGCTTGTTCTTCCTGATTTGGGATTGTTATCTGAGGATGAAAAATTCGAATACTTATACAACATCGTACAGTTGATGAAGGTTGACAAGAGAGTTTACCTCAGTGAAATTCGTTTTTGTCAAAAACTGGCGACCAAATTGGGTTACAAGGCATCCGTTGTCTCAGAGTTAAGCAGTGGTATATTCAGTGATCCGGATGTCACAGGAGATAGAGACCATTTGAAGGCCATGATCCAAAAACATAAGACAACTTAATTTTGAAAATAATTAATATCTTGTATTGAGATATCCTATTAACTAAAATGACTATGAATATTAAATCCCAACTCAGCATGCTTATTGGATTGGCAAATATCGACAATGATTTTGCTGATGATGAAATGGACATGATCTATATGGTCGGCAAGGCCAACGGTGTCCCAGAAAGCGAGATTGAAGATTTGTTGAAAAATCCAGTGCCGCTACCTCCATTGGGGACTATGTCGGATGACGAAAAATTTGAATACCTCTTCAATGTCGTCCAATTGATGAAAATTGACAAAGAAGTTTTCTTGAGTGAGGTCAAATACTGCGAAGACGTAGCTGTCAAGTTGGGCTTCAAAAAGGCAGTCATCGCTGAACTCTCGGCCAAAATCTATTCTAACCCTGCCATTACTTCAAACAAAGACTCCTTGAAAAAGGCAGTCATGAAGTATCAAAACTAATGTTTTGGTTGGAGGATATAAAAACAATATTGGAGGGGCCTTGCCCCTTTTTTTGTAATCTGTAATGGCATAAGATTCGAAGATCTATATTGCTCTTTCTTAGTATTCAAAAATCTTTACCTTTGCACTTCTTTTTTCAGGCATGTGGAATCTACTCTCTAGTTTAATAATTAAGTTTCGTTTGTATCTGATCATCTTACTGTTAGGCATCACAGCCTTCATGGGATACAAGGGTCAGTACGTGAAATGGTCGTTTGTCTTAGCAAACGTAGTGCCCGATCATGACCCAGACATGATCGATTTCAAGGCATTCAAAGAGTCTTTTGGCGAAGACGGGAATATTCTTGCCTTAGGTATTTTGGACAGTGCCATCTATAAAACCGATAACTTTAGAAAGTTGGGTTACATGTCAGATGAGTTGATGAATATCAATGGCGTCAATGATGTGCTCAGTCTACCCTCACTCAAAAAGCTGGTCAAAGACCAAGAGGCAAAACAATTCAAACTAGAACCAGTTTTTGACAAAATACCCTCTGATCAAGCAGAGCTAGATAGTTTGATCCAATACGCATTGGGTATCAAATTCTACAGCGGACAGTTGATCAACCCTACCAATGGCGCCAATATGGTCCTGGTGACGATCCAGAAAGAGCTTATGAACTCCGACGAACGAAACCGTGTGATTTCAGACATTTTGTTCATCACACATGCATTTGAAAAAGACACAGGTATCAAATTGCGATATGCAGGATTGCCATATGTGCGCTACATCAACACTTCATTACTCAAAGATGAACTCAGAATGTTCCTGATATTGTCAGTGATTGTCACAGGCTTTATATTATTTCTTTTCTTCAGATCATTCAAGGTACTGTTGGTTGCACTGTGTATCATAGGCATGGTAGTGGTCTGGGTCATAGGGACTTTGGTTCTACTCGATTATGAGATTACTTTGTTGACAGGCTTGTTACCTCCAATCATCGTCGTGATTGGGATACCCAACACAGTCTATATGATCAACAAGTACCATCAGGAATATTTTGCACATGGTGATCAGGAACGTGCGATCCGTACCATCATCAGAAAAATAGGGATCGTCACTTTCATCACCAACATGACTACTGCAGTTGGGTTCTTGGTCTTGGCCTTGACAGATATTGTGATCCTCAAAGAATTTGGTATTGTAGCAGGCATCAATATATTGGCAACTTTCATGGTCAGTATGATCATGATACCTGCAGTGTTCTCCTACCTCAAACCTCCTAGCAAGCGTCATTTGAAGCACTTACAGTTCAAACCATTAGATAGGGTATTGACAGCTTTGGATTTGTTGGTTCATAGATACAAAGAGGTTGTTTTTGTCGTGACAGCAGTAGTATGTGTAGTATGTGTGTATGGCATTAGCAAGATTGAAGCTGTGTCTTTCATGGTGGATGATTTGCCAGAAGAGAGCCAAACCAAACAAGATTTGTTGTTTTTTGAAGAACATTTCGCTGGGGTGATGCCTCTGGAGATCGTGGTAGACACCAAAAAAAGAAAGGGTGTCCAGAATCTCAACAACCTGCGGAAAATTGACCAATTTGAGTCTTTTTTGGATTCTATTGATTTCATATCCAAGCCACTATCTGTGGTGAGTTTCATCAAAGCAACGCGACAGGCTTTCTACAATGACAAACCGATCTATTATGATCTGCCCAATGAGAGAGACAAAAATTTCATCCTGCGGTATTTGAGTAAGGCTACGGATGAGGGTGATTTGGCTTCTGCTTTCGTGGATTCAACAGGGCAAAAAATCAGAATTTCTCTCAAGATGGCTGACATTGGTTCAGTCAAAATGGACTCACTAGTCAATCAAGTAATTCAGCCAAGAATTGACACCATCTTTGGCGACAAAAAATTTGATATAGCGATCACAGGAACAACACTATTGTTTATCAAAGGAAACAAGTTTCTGATCGATAATCTCGTCATGAGTATGGTGATAGCCTTTGTGATCATTGCATTCATCATGGGGCTTTTGTTCAAAAATTTCAAGATGATCGTCATCTGTTTGATTCCTAACATCATCCCCTTGCTTATTACAGGTGGAATGATGGGGCTGGTAGGGATACCACTCAAACCCAGTACTGCATTGATCTTTAGCATTGCATTCGGGATTTCAGTTGATGATTCGATTCACTTCCTAGCCAAATACAGACAAGAACTATTTGCGAATAACTTCTTCGTGCCAGTGGCAGTGAGCAAGAGTATTCGTGAGACTGGTGCCAGTATGATTTATACGTCAGTAATCCTGTTCTTTGGGTTTGTGATTTTTGCTGCTTCAGATTTTGGAGGTACAGTTGCTTTGGGAACTTTGACTTCCACTACCCTGTTGATGGCGATGTTGACGAATCTGACTTTGTTACCTGCATTGCTACTCAGATTTGACAATGGCAAGCGCAACAAGCAAGAGCATCCGCTGATTGAGCAATACCCAGAATTTTATGAAGAATCAGAGGATGAGGAAATTGACCTAGATATGATAGAGGTAGATCCCAACACTACGAAAGAATAAGTAATAAACAAGTCGAAGAAGATTAACACTGTGAAATACAGAGAATATAAAAACATCAATTACGCTGAGGTAGCGGACGAAGTATTGGATTTTTGGAAGAAAAACGAAGTCTTTAGGAAATCCGTGGATGAGAAAGAGGGGGCTGAGTCATTTGTGTTTTACGAAGGGCCACCATCTGCCAATGGCACCCCTGGTATTCACCACGTGATGGCAAGGGCTGTCAAAGACATCTTCTGTAGATACAAAACACTGAAAGGCTATCAAGTCAACCGAAAAGGCGGCTGGGACACCCATGGTCTGCCTGTTGAGCTTCAGGTCGAAAAGGAACTGGGAATCACCAAAGAAGACATTGGCAAAAAAATATCTGTAAAAGAGTACAATCAGAAGTGTCGTGAAGCGGTCATGAAATTCAAGAATGAATGGGATGAACTTACCGAAAAAATGGGGTATTGGGTCGATTTGGACAATCCCTACATTACCTTCGACAAGGACTACATGGAGACCCTCTGGCACTTGCTCAAGAGATTCTATGACAAAGACCTCCTGTACAAAGGATACACCATCCAACCATATTCTCCAGCTGCTGGGACTGGATTGAGTTCTCACGAGTTGAATCAGCCAGGTACCTATAGAGATGTCAAAGACACGACCGTAGTAGCGCAATTCAAAGTAAAGAAAACGCCAGCTAGCGAAAGACTGTTTGACGGAGACGAAGAGGTATTTTTCCTGGCATGGACGACTACCCCATGGACGTTGCCTTCAAACTCTGCCTTGGCGGTGGGCAAAAAAATCACTTATCTCAAAGTAAAAAGCTTCAACCCCTACACTTTCAAGCCTGTGTCTGTGATACTGGCCAAAGACCTAATGGGTAAATACTTTTCCGATAAGGCAAAGGACATTGCTCTCGAAGACTATAAGGAAGGAGATAAACTAATCCCTTGGGCTATCCAACAAGAATTTGTCGGCGAAGAACTAGTAGGTATGCCCTACGAGCAATTGATGCCTTATGTGACCAATGCTGAACTAGAGGCAAAGGCATTCAGAGTAATCCCTGGGGATTTTGTATCGACAGAGGATGGTACAGGTATCGTGCACATCGCACCGACCTTTGGTGCGGATGACTTTTTGGCAGCAAAACTGGCAGACGTACCTGCCGTGATGGTCAAAGACGAAACAGGCAAAGATGTCCCCCTAGTAGATCGTCAAGGCAAGTTCGTGGATGAAGTAACTGACTATGCTGGCAAATATGTCAAACCAGAATACTACAGTGATGAAATCGTTGCTGACAAGGATTTCAAAGCGACAGATGTACTGATTGCCATCCAACTCAAAGAAGAAAACAAAGCATTCAAAGTAGAGAAATATGAGCACAGTTACCCACACTGCTGGAGAACTGACAAGCCCGTATTGTATTATCCTTTGGATTCATGGTTTATCAAGACCACGGCTTACAAGGATAGACTGGTGGAACTCAACAAGACCATCAACTGGAAACCAGCCTCTACAGGAACGGGGCGTTTTGGCAACTGGTTGGAGAATTTGGTGGATTGGAATCTATCAAGATCTAGGTATTGGGGTACGCCGCTGCCTATCTGGGTGTCGGAGGACAAAAAGGAACAAAAGTGCATTGGTTCGATTGCTGAGCTGAAAGCTGAGATAGAAAAGGCCGTTGATGCTGGATTCATGACTGAGCAAATCGGTGATAATTTCGATCTACACAGACCTTATGTCGATGATATTTATTTGGTCAGTGATTCTGGACAAAAAATGTTCCGTGAGCCTGACCTGATTGATGTGTGG
Organism: Reichenbachiella agarivorans; assembly: GCF_025502585.1. Taxonomy (NCBI): domain Bacteria; kingdom Pseudomonadati; phylum Bacteroidota; class Cytophagia; order Cytophagales; family Reichenbachiellaceae; genus Reichenbachiella; species Reichenbachiella agarivorans. Next base: position 999,741 of record NZ_CP106679.1, read on the forward strand.
TTTGATTCTGGTGCCATGCCTTATGCACAATTCCACTTTATGGGAGAAGATCCCAAAGCTGATAGTGTGAAACAAGGCGGTTTGAACGAAGTGTATCCAGCAGATTTCATCGCAGAAGGTGTAGATCAGACCCGAGGTTGGTTTTTTACACTGCATGCCATCTCTGTGATGCTTTTTGATCAAGTTTCATTCAAAAATGTCATAGCAAACGGACTCGTCTTGGATAAAAATGGAAACAAAATGTCCAAACGTTTGGGCAATGCCGTCAATCCATTTGAAACACTCAAAAAATATGGCCCTGATGCTACGAGGTGGTACATGATCTCCAATGCCAATCCATGGGACAACCTCAAATTTGATATCGAAGGAGTCGCAGAATCACAAAGAAGGTTCTTTGGCACCCTATACAATACTTATTCATTCTTTGCGCTCTACGCCAATTTGGATGGTTTTTCCTTCAAGGAAGAAGAAATTCCATTGGAGAAGAGAACAGAAAGTGACCGATGGATCATCAGCAAACTCAACACCCTGGTCAAACTAGTAGATCAAGCCTACGATGAATATGAGCCAACCAAAGCAGCCAGATTGATTCAAAGCTTCGTGATCGATGATTTGAGTAACTGGTACGTGCGTCTCAACAGAAAGCGTTTCTGGAAAGGCGAGTACAACGAGGACAAATGTGCGGCCTATCAATCGCTCTACACTTGTCTCAAAACTGTGGCCAAATTGGGTTCTCCGATCGCACCATTCTTCTTGGATAGAATGTATGCTGATCTAAATGCTGTATCACAGAGCGAATCGCATGAGTCGGTTCATCTGGCAGATTTTCCTGTAGCCAATGAGCAAGCCATAGACAGCGAACTGGAAGCAAGAATGGAAATGGCACAAAATATCTCATCTCTCGTACATTCTCTGCGCAAGAAAGAAAGATTAAAGGTACGTCAACCGCTATCTAAGATTATGATTCCTGTGCTGAACGCCAGTACGGAAGCTCGGGTGAATGCCGTCAAAGATTTGATCTTGAACGAGGTAAATATCAAGGACATTGAATTCCTGAACGATGCTTCTGGCGTATTGGTCAAGTCAATCAAACCGAATTTCAGAAAATTGGGTAAAGAGTACGGTCCAAAAATGAAGGACATTGCCAATCTCATCACTGCGCTAGGTCAAGATCAAATCGCCGAGATCGAAAAGAATAATTCTCTATCAGTAGAATTGAATGGTGAAACCTATCAGTTGACACTAGAGGATGTAGAAATCGCTTCGCAAGACATCCCTGGATGGCTGGTTGCTAGTGAAAATGGATTGACTGTAGCACTAGACATCAATCTGACTGAGGAACTGAAACAAGAAGGGGTAGCTAGAGATTTGGTCAATAGGATTCAAAACCTGAGAAAGGATCAAGGACTAGAAGTCCAAGACAAGATTAAAATTAGCCTGAGTAGCAATGAAATAATCGTATCAGAGGCCGTCAATGCTTTCAATGAATACATCTGTGTGGAGACACAAGCCAACGAATTGGCGCTGGTAGAATCCATCAATGGTGGAGAGGAATTGGATATTGACGATTTGAAAATGATTGTTCAAATCGAAGTTTGCTAGTCGTATAACATAAGAGCAATAAATGAAATACTATAAATATTTTTTGATCAGCATAGCGGTTATCGTCTTGGATCAAATCGTGAAACTGGTCGTACACTTCAACATGGACATGGGTGTCAATGGTCAGATTCAGATCATAGGAGAGTACTTCAAACTCCACTACCTTACCAATCCAGGAATGGCCTTTGGTATGAAACTCGGTACAGAGTATGGGAAATTGTATTTGACCTTGTTCAGGTTGATTGCCATGGTCGGGATAGGGTATTACCTCCATACCTTGATCAAAAAGGAAGTTCCTACTGGATTGCTGGTTTGTATTGCATTGATATTAGGAGGAGCGATTGGCAATGTCATTGATAGTACTTTCTACGGTGTGTTCTTGGACAATGCTCCCTATGACGCACCGACTCCTTGGTTTTATGGCCAGGTTGTAGATATGTTTTACATAGATATATGGGAAGGAAGACTTCCTGACTGGTTGCCCATCATGGGTGGCAAGTACATGTCTCTCTGGCCTGTATTCAACATCGCAGATGCTGCCATTTTTGTAGGTGTAGCAATTATCCTCATCTTCCAGAAAAAATTCTTTATCGCCCCAAAAGAAGAAGCAGGGCAAGAGGTAGAAGAAGCAGGTACAACTGAGTAAAACTTTCACCTAGCAGGGACACCCAGTATTTTCAAGCAAAGTCTAGCTCGCTGGCTTATAAATCTAGGTTCGATTCATAAGAAAGGCTCTTGAGTGACATCAGAGCCAATTAAAGGACACTTGACAAATAGGCAAAGAAACCCTTGAAGGGGCATCAGTTGCAAGATATTTATACTCTAAATAAGGGTGGCACATGATTTGGTTGTCTGCTAAACATAAGACAACAAAAATGAAACAGTTCATCATTATATTGATTATCGTCCTACTCAGTGGCTCATTGATGGCTTTTGCAATATAAAAGGCAGCACCATTCGTCCCTTCTTTCACCCACTGACATACAGACACTTGATTTAGTTGCCATTTAATCGCAACTTCTACCTCAAAAAGATGAAAGTTCACTCGACAATTTATGCCATTCTGAGTAGTGCGCTCATATGGTCCTGTAATGAACAGAGCCCGAAAATCACTCAATACAGCCCTTCTTCACAAGAAATTGAAGTCAGACAAGTTGTATTGGATCTTTTTCAGGCAATGTACGACGGGGACAGTAGCAAGGCCAGCAAGGTTTTCAGACCTGAAGCAAAACTATACTCCATCTTTCAGCAAAATGATTCTACCCAATGGCACGAAGGCAGCGTCCCACAGTTTCTGACAGCCATAGGGAGCCCACACAACGTCAAATGGATTGAAAAAAGTTGGGATTACCAAATCACTATTGACGATGGTCTTGCTCAGGTTTGGTGCCAATATGCCTTCTTTGCTGGAGAACGATTTAGCCACTGCGGAGTGGACGCATTTCAACTAGTCCATACCCATGAAGGCTGGAAGATTTTTTCACTTGCCGATACAAGGAGAAAGGACGGTTGCATCTTTCCTACTGGTGAGTTTTTTGAACCGAAGTAGGTTTTGTCAGCAGAATTAAGTTTCGTGAGGACAAGAAACTTGGTAAGTAGAAAAGAAACTGTCGTCCACACTCTCAGCGAGGACGACAGTAAAGTCACTAATCCCAAGGCACAAAAAAAGGGCAACCGTATGGCTGCCCTTCTTACATTCTTATTGCTAAATAACTTAACCAGTTACAGTTTTAACTGTTTTGATGATTCTAGCAGCCACTTTGTACGGATCTGCGTTAGACGCTGGTCTTCTATCTTCTAGGTATCCACTCCATCCTTTGTTTTTAGTATAAAGAGGGATTCTGATTGAAGCTCCTCTATCAGATACTCCATAAGAGAAGTCATTGATAGAAGCCGTTTCGTGCTTACCAGTCAATCTTTGATCATTGTATGCACCATATACCTCGATGTGTTCTTTCACTACACCTCTGAATGCTTCACATACTTTTTTCACTTTTTCCTCAGATGCAGCCGTTCTCAAGAATGAGTTAGAGAAGTTGGCGTGCATTCCAGAACCATTCCAGTCAGTTTGACCTAGTGGTTTTGGGTGGTATTCTACATATACCCCATATTTTTCAGAAAGTCTTTCCATCAAGAATCTTCCGATCCAGATTTCATCACCCGCTTGTTGCGCGCCTTTTGCAAAAATTTGCCATTCCCACTGACCAGCAGCAACTTCACCATTGGTACCTTCGATGTTTAGACCAGCAGCGATGCAAAGATCCAAGTGCTCATCTTTAAATTCTCTACCGAATACATTTTGCCCACCTACACCACAGTAATATGGTCCTTGTGGCGCTGGATAACCGTTAGCAGGGAAGCCAACTGGACGGTTAGTCGCAGGATCCATCAAGAAGTACTCTTGCTCAAAACCAAACCAGAAATCATCATCCTTGTCGTCGATAGTTGCTCTTCCGTTGGTTACGTGAGGAGTACCGTCAGCATTCAATACTTCAGTCATTACCAAGTATCCATTCTCGATAGCTGGATCTGGACAAACGAAAACAGGTCTCATGATACAATCAGACGAACCACCTTCTGCTTGCTGCGTAGATGAACCATCGAATGACCAATCTTCACAATCTTCTAGTTTGCCACTGAAGTTGCTAACGACTTTCGTCTTGCTTCTTAGGGATTGAGTAGGCTTGTAACCATCTAGCCAAATGTACTCTAATTTTGATTTTGCCATTTTTCTATAAGTATTTAATAATTTTCTAATTCTAAGCTTTTTTCAATTTTTGGGGTTGTCGATTTTTTAAAGCAGATGAGTCAGATCTGTTTGGTTCTTTATGGAGAACTTACGTATAAATACGGAATCAAATTTAGCAACTTTTTTCAAACCATCATACTCTCAATAGATTCTATCCGGCTTTAATAGTTTTTGGTGTGGTCATATGACCACACCAAAACCATAAAATTGCTTAAACACTTAAATAAGTTCTTTATTAGAATGCAAACACTGCCGCAATACCAGCCTCTATAAATGAACCAGTACCTGCATCATCAGCATCTACGAAAATATCTTGATCAGATGAATCAAATCTAATCTCTGGGATAATTGTCAAAGGACCAGCAAAGATATTTCCTGACAAAGTCAATGAATTAATAGATGGCGCTCCATCAAACTCATATGCAAAATTCTCATATCTCAAGCCTAAAGCGAAAGAATCAGAGATTCCGTACTGTAGGTATGCCGCAGCACCAAAGAATCCTCCATCAGGATCGTCTCCATACTCCATGTTTTGAGAAACATTCGCACCGATGTAAAGTGCATCAGTAGCTTGGTATCCAGCAGTAATATCCCACTGCTTGAACTGAGAACCAGTGATGTAATTCAAATAAATATCTAAACCATCTACTGGAGACAATGTCAGCTGAGTACCAAAGTTATCCATACCTGTATAACTGTATGAATCCCACTGGGTTCCGAATACTCCTACCATCAAAGATACTTTATCCGAAAAAGCATAATCAGCTCTAACACCTGCGTTTTGGAAAGGACCATTTGAGAAAAGGTAAGAAGCTGTATAGTTAAAGTTAGCAGCTGGAGATATAACCTCATAACCTACAAACGTTCCCATAAAACCTCCAGTCATTGAGAATTTATCAGAAAATGCATATGAAACATACAAATTTTGGATACTTCCAGCAGCTGTTGCAGCTAAACCTGTATTATCACCAGCGCCATCACCACGAGGACCAAAACCTAATTCTCCTACGAAAGTAGCTTTACCTACAGTTTTGGAGAGTGCTAAGTCAATCATACCAATACCAACAGCTGCTTGATCCTCAGCAAACCAAGTTGTTCTATTCTTAGTATCAGAAAAATCGGCAAAATAATAAGTATCAACGGATCCTGAAATCTCCAATGGAGAAGAAGATTCCTCTTCATCTTGTGCATTAGCAGCAAAAGAGGCAATTAAAAGTGCAGCCAATAATATTTTGGTAAATTTTTTCATTTTAATTTTGATTTAGAGTTGAAATATTTTTAGAGAATAAAAAGACCTGCTCGCTGTGTTCGCACCACAGTGTGAACAGGTCTTTTTTTATGTTTTAATGATTATTACTCAACAATGATGGTATAACCTCTGATACCGTGCTCATGGCTGTCAAGACCTTCGGTCTCATGTTGCTCAGACACTCTGATACCAATAGTTTTCTTCATCACAAAGAACAAGATGAAAGCGATTGGGAATGCTGCAGCAGCATAGCAAAGCACTCCGATCAATTGAGTCATGAATGAGAACTCACCGATACCGAAGATACCTACGGCCAGTGTACCCCAGATACCACATGTCAAGTGAACAGAAACTGCACCTACTACGTCATCCAATTTGAACTTGTCCAAAGTAATCGCAGAGAATACCACAATCACACCAGCTACTGCACCAATGATCAATGCAGAAGGAACTGAAACCACATCAGCACCAGCTGTGATACCTACTAGACCAGCCAAGATACCGTTGAGCATCATACCCAAATCCATTCTTTTGAAGACGAATTTTGCAGTGATGAAACCAAATAGACCACCTGTACATGCAGCAAGACAAGTTGTAACCAATACATAAGATACTAGATCTGGATCAGCAGACAAGACAGAGCCGCCGTTGAATCCGAACCAACCTAACCATAGCAAGAATACACCGATAACTGCCAACGGAACAGATGCTCCTGGCTTGTCGATCACTTTGCCATCTACGTATTTGCCCAATCTTGGTCCCAAAACCATGATACCGGCCAATGCACCCCATCCACCAACAGAGTGAACCAAAGTAGATCCTGCGAAATCATAGAAGCCCATGCCATCAAGGAATCCACCACCCCATTTCCATGAACCTAGGATAGGGTAAACCAAACCTACGTAGATCACAGTGAAGATCATGTAAGCAGAAACTTTTACGCGCTCAGCGATTGCACCTGATACGATAGTTGCAGCTGTCGCAGCAAACATCCCTTGGAACAAGAAGTCAGTCCAGTAAGTGTAACCAGCACTTGCGTAATCAATTGAATCACCATCAGTTGCTGAATCAAATCCAATGAATGGACCAGCAAAACCCAAATAACCGTTGAATTCACCAGGATACATCAAGTTGAAACCACAGATGTAGTAAGTCAACAAACCGATGATAGGTGTGATAGTGTTTTTAAACAGGATGTTTACTGTGTTTTTGGATTGTCCAAAACCAGCCTCCACACCTGCAAAGCCTAAGTGCATGATAAACACCAAAGCTGTAGCCAACATCATCCAGATGTTGTTTGCCGTAAAAAGTGCAACAGCTCCTTCGGAAGCTTGAGCCGCAACCTCTGTAGACATCTCACTCATTACATTAGTCAAAATTGTCATAGCAATAATTTTAAGTTTAAAATAATTTATAGTTCTAGTCAGCCTAAAAAATGAGACTGCTGCTAGCCTCATTCTGCTGAGTGAAACACTTAGTTGTGTGCCACTGTTGACTTATCGTTTCCCTTTAAATCTTCGGTGACTGTGAGTGCTTTTTTATTTCCTCAGACGCTAAAGTAACAAAACCAAGTAGAACTACTTAGTTGTTACGCATAAATTCACATGATTTCAGTAATATTTATAGTATTTCTAATTTTGCACGTAATTCTTTGATTTATTTGAAATTCACTGCACACAACATGTCATTCATTGATAAATATTCAATAAAACAGCTCTAATATTGACAGAAACACACCTATTATGCGGTGTTTACATTTTATTTATTGCGTTATAGCAGGTTTATTGCTCGGTATTTTTACCCGAAGCACCTAAAAACGCAAAGATGGGAGATACGTAAATTTTTACGTACATTAGTATATAGTGAAACTGTAGCACTTAGCATGAATAATCAACAAACTGGAGTAGACGCAGAAAATCTAGCGGCAAACTATTATGTACAAAGAGGTTTCAAGATATTGGAAAGAAACTACCGATACCGAAAAGCTGAAATCGATATCATTGCAAGGAGCAAGGATCTGATTGTTTTTATTGAAGTGAAATTTAGAAAAGGCAATAGATACGGATACCCCGAGGAATTTGTCTCTAAAAATCAAAGGTCACTCATTCTGTCTGGTGCGGATCACTACCTCACCAAAATTGACTGGCAAAAAAATATCCGGTTCGACATCATATCAATAGATGCACAAATGAAGATCACACCATTTGAGGATGCGTTTCACTAAGAACCTGAGTTCGATTCTGAAAGAGGGTTCATGATCCACAAGAGACTATAGTACTCCTTATTGGTAGGACCACAAACTGTGGTTATTAAGCTTCTGGACTTGGCTTGGTAGTGTAAATTAAACTCTGCCTTCTTTGTTTACTCATTAGGTTTATGATCTAAGGGTAATCTATAATACTCCCTCATAGGAATGTGTGATGCCATCAATTGTTTTGTTTTAGGTAATGGGATGACTCCAAAAGTCCACCCCCTAACCCCCGCCAGCGGGGGAAACTTAAAATCGAACTCTGGTCAAGACGAAAGACCATAAATACGCTCTATCAAGTTCGCAAATTTATCTCTGATCACTCTTCGCTTCAACTTGAGTGTAGGTGTCAACTCCCCTGTGTCAATTCCCCAAACGCTTTCCACGATTTCAAATCGTTTGACTTGTTCCCAGTTACCAAAGTCTTCATTGAAGCGATTGATTTCAGCCTGATAAAGTTCCAAAACTTTTGGATGACGGTACAAGATTTCAGGATTGGTGTCAATTATATTTTGACTTTTGCTCCACTCCTCTAGCGCCTCTTTGTTCGGTACAATCAGTGCTGACGGAAATTTCTGCCCCTCACCCAATATCATGATTTGTTCTATATAGGGAGACTCCTTGAATCGATTCTCCATCTGCTGTGGCGCAATATATTTTCCTCCTGAAGTCTTAAACATTTCCTTCTTCCGGTCAGTGATGCGCAAAAAACCGTCTTCCAGCACACCAATGTCTCCAGTATGAAACCAGCCCTCGACCATGACATCTGCAGTCTGCTCAGGAGACCTATAATATCCCAACATCACATTGGGACCTTTGCAAAGAATCTCGCCATCTTCGGCAATCTTCACCTCTATTCGATCCAAAACTTTGCCAACACTCCCTACCTTCACACCACCTTCATATGGCACGTTGAAGGCGATACCTGGAGACGTCTCAGTCAACCCATACCCCTCACATACAGGAATCTCGGCGGCCCAAAACACCCTAGCCAATCTAGGCTGCAATGCTGCCGCACCCACCAATATATATGACAAATCATTCCCCAATGCTTCCTTCCACTTGGAGAACACTAGCTTTCTAGCCAATGTCAATTGCAGATTGTACCAAAGGCCTTGATCTGTGAAGGGTTCAAATTGCAATCCCAAATCCACCGCCCAAAAGAACAGTTTTCTCTTGGCCCATGACAATTCATATCCCTTTGAAATGATCTTATCGTAGATTTTTTCAAGCAACCTAGGGACTGTGGTAAACATTTGCGGACGCACCTCTTTCAGGTTTTCACCAATCGTATCCATGCTTTCGGCATAATAAACAGATATCCCGCTATAGAAATAGAAAAAGGAAGCTGTCCTCTCCAAAATATGGCAAAGGGGCAAAAAACTCAATGCTTTGGATCCTGCATCCAGCAAATCCTTCAAGGCACTTTTCACCGCCAGTGCATTGCTGACTACATTCTCATGGCTGAGCATGACACCCTTGGGTCTGCCTGTGGTCCCTGATGTATATATAATGGTGAACAAATCGTTTGGTACAATTGCCGCTTTGCGCTGCGCCATCACGTGCAAATCTCCCTCTGGATCCAGACTCAAAATCTGCTTCCAATTCGCCGCACCCTCCACATCATCAAAAGAATACAAATGTTCAATAGACAAATCCTGACTTGCCAATTGTGCCTTTGAGATCAACTCACTGCTTGACGCAAAGATGACTTTGACTCCTGCATGTTCGAAAATATATTTGAAATCATCCGCAGTAATCGTAGGGTACATCGGGACTGAAACAGCACCGATTTCTGCACAGGCTTGATCCACAAAATTCCACTCTGGCCGATTGGATGAGATGATGGCCACCTTATCACCAGGCTCCACACCCAACTTGATGAGGCCTAGTCCTAGCTTGGCAACAATATCGAGTACGTCCTGTGTAGAATATTTCTTCCAACTCCCATTTTGCTTGTGAGCCAAACAAACGCTCTGAGGCGTCATATCCCTTTGATAATATAGAAAATCAAATACGCGAGTTGGTGTTTTCATAATCACAATTTTACCCTTTAAGATAACAAATTGCCTCACAAAAGCCTATTGAGGAGCTGCCTGTGTGACAAGATTCTTAAACTAAAGTCTGTCTAAAACCTTCTTGATTAAAGAATCAATTACTTTATCTGGATCCTTAGAGAATTTGTTCTTGACTCTATTGGCGATGATGGCATTGAGGCTGAGTACTTCGTGTCCCATCAATCTACCCAGTGCATAGTAGCCTGCAGTCTCCATCTCAAAATTTGTCAACCAAAAATCCTCCATATGAAAATACATCAGATCTTCCATCAAATGGGGATAGGTCACATCCATCCTTACGATCCTACCTTGTGGTGCATAAAAACCAGGGCACGTTACAGTATTGCCTCGCACCATATCATGGGCAAATTTTTCCCTCAGTATGGTAGAACCCTCCACACAATAAGGTTTGAAAGGAAAATTGAGATACTCTTTGAGTTTATTGGTCAGTGTGTTTTCAAAACCAGTCTGGCGTAGGTTGTAAAAAGTCATCAAAGTATCCAGTCCGATTCCGAAATCGGAAACCAAATGAGAACCCAACCTGAGGTCTTCCTGAAGGCTCCCTGAGGTACCGATGCGTATGATATTAAGCTTTCTCTTTTTTGCCCTGACTTCTCTGGTTTCTAGATCTACATTGGCCAATGCATCAATCTCTGTCATGAAGATCTCGACATTATCAGTTCCCATTCCTGTGCTAATGACCGTGACCTTTTTGCCTTTGTATGTACCCTTGTGCGTGATGAACTCACGACGATTCATCTCAAAATCAATCTTATCAAAGTATTGACTGACCCGAAACACACGGCTAGGATCTCCAACCGTGATGATGGTATCAGTAATGTTTTCAGGTTTCAGATTCAGATGGTAGACACTACCGTCTTTGTTGATTATTAGATCAGTCTCAGATATTACTTGCATTATGTTAAGAGCTCAAGAGAGATTTCAAGATAATGAAAAGTTTGAATACCCACCGAATAGAATGATTTCAAATAGAAAATTACTTTTTCACCTCTACTGCTGGATTACCAAATACAGTTTGATTGGCAGCTACGTCACTGATCACGACAGAGCCTGCACCCACTCTCGCTCCCTTGCCCAAAGTCACGCCAGAAATAATCACTGATCCAGACCCAATAAAAGCGCCACTCTCAGCAACTACACCTGCTCCCACAACCGCTCCAGCACCTACTTGCACAAAATCACCCAGTTGGGCTGAGTGATCCACAGTAGATCCAGAATGTATCAAACAGTGATTTCCTATCGTCACACCCGCACCGATAGTCACTCCTGCATTGATAAAATTGCCATGACCCATGATACTTGATTTAGAGATATGAGCACCCCTGTGGATAGCATTGACGGGCATTTTTTTTCGCTCATCGATGAGCATCTTAGCAAAACTCTTTTTCTCTTTGTTATCGTCCGTCGCAATAAATGCCTCGCACTTTTTACCAATCACTTTCAAAAGTTCTTCATCCGAGGTGCTGCCTAAAACGGGCACATTGTCTATTTCAGTGTTGTGCAAACCTTTGTTGTCATCCAAAAATCCATAAATCACATTGCCGTTTGACTCAAAAATCTCCAAAGCGGCTCTTCCCAAACCGCCAGCACCAAATATTATTACTGGGTTATCCATGCGGCAAAGTTATCTATTCTAGTAGATATCTAAATACTAGAACCAGGAAGCAAGACTTAAAAATGAGAATATTGCCATTATCGTGATTCTTAAACTCACTTAGTATTATGCTTTTTATTTTGTACCTCATCATTGCTGCTATCAATTCGGGAGCGAAAGCCTACAATTAGCATCACAAGGAAGGGTAGATAATACACTTTGTATCTGGCAATAGTACCCAAATTGGGCACGCTATAAGACAGAAATAAAGCACAAAGAATAACATATGCCAACATGGCCAAAATTTCTGGTTTTAGGTTTGGAGGAATGAAAACTTTCCGTTTGAAGATGCCAATCGCACCAATCAAAAGAAAAGTGTTCTCTACACTACTTAGCCAAAAAGGAAAATAAAATGACTCTCCAATCAAGGGTCTAAACAAACCTGAAAATGCAAAGTATAACACATTGATCACATCATCTAGCACAGTGTCGGTTACATGTATGACAGGCAAACGGTTCGCCGCATGGGTTTCCGAGAGTATAAAAAGATGGTTGGACTGTATGACTACCGAAAACTTTTCCCAACTAAAATTATAACTCAAGCTGTGTAAAAAAAACCATACAGGAAGTAACATCGCTGCTGCCAGCATGCCAGATTTTAGCCAAAAAGGCCAAGTTGCGAACATCCTATTTTCACTCCAGTGATACACCCACACAAAAACTAGTGCAGGTAACAAAAGTGCAGCGATGTAATACTTAAGTACAATCAGTACGCCCAGAGCGCATGAAAGTAACATGTAATCATACCAGCGTCGCTTTGGACCAGATTGAAGTCCAGCATAAAAACCCACAATAATAAATACGGCAGCAAAGGCCAGACTTTCCTTGAGCAATCCTGATGACCAAAAAACAGTAGATGGAAAATAAAACAAAGCAATAATTGATGCAAGGCGCAGACTCGGCAGCCAAATGGTGAGTTTACAAACCGCATAACAAACCCCTAAAAAACTAAACACTGAAAAATAAATAGCGCACAACCAATAATCCGCATGTGTCACATAGATCAGCACTGCCACGCATCGAGAAAACCAAATTGCCCTGACTGGGTCAGAAATCAATACTGTTTCCGTAACAGACCGCCAAAAATCATCCCTCTGTACATAAATCAATGCCTGCTGATAGTAATAGAAAGTATCACCACCATCATAATGATACTGGTATAGCAACCCAACCAACACACCACATAGCAACTTGAAGCTCAACCCCGAAAGAAAAACAAGAGGAGACAGTAACTTCCTGGCTGACCTATAGGCCAGCATGACTACTAGGGTCATAAAAACAAGATTGAATAAGTATACCAGGATCGTCTGCAATGTCAATCGGAAATGAGCTTGAGCCCAATTTTACAGGAAAGACACTTCTTTTTCAAACAAAACTCATTCTTCAGTTCGAGCAGTGCCTGACTGTCAAAGGCAGTTTTTGCGCTCATCCCCATGTTCTGCCATGCCTCAATGACTCGATTCTTCTCAGCCTTGAGCTGGTGAAGCAAATCCACTGCGCGATCCATATACAACTCATCACCGACATATTGACTATATGCCGCCAACACGGGCGCAACTGTATTGATCAACAGCACATCGATACTTGCAGATCCCAATCCATGATGGGGTCGTGTAGACTTCTTACCAAAATCATAATGCACTTGCCAATACGGAGAAAGCTCCGCTTCAAATAATTGCCTGAGCTCTTTGATAGAAGTATGGTGAAGAATCAAATGAAAAAATTTAGCATGCGCAAAAATGAAAGCTGACAACTCTGCTAGTCTCACGGTAGGGAAATTACCTGGTCGCATGCGGAGAAAATTCCACTCCACCCTTAGCATCTGAAAGTCCCCTGTTCGGTATTTCTTAGACAAATATGCATAACGCTCGGTCAGTTTTTCAGCATATTCATCTAGCCCTGTTTGATCCAAAAATCCTGCTACACCGAATAACAATGCCTCTGTATCCAGCCTGTCTGTCTGCTGTTTGAGCAAAACTTTGTGAGAGAGCACTTCAGCAAGTTTTAGCATCGAGTCTGCGTTCTTCTTAAAGCCAAAACTCTGAGCCACCAACTGATACACAGTCTCTTCCCAAGAACCTTTGTTTCTCTCCAGTCGATCCAAAATCAAAGTCGACTTTCTTCTGAGGCGTTCTATAGCCATCTGATCCAACATAGACAGTTTATCAATGTCTCTCACTTGACTAAATTGGTCTTGGCAAGGAATCTCATGTGGATCATACACCAATTTTTTGTACCGATCAATCAATGCAATTGGCACTCTGTTTTTCAATTCCAAAACGGGCAACACCTCGCCATCTGACCTGTAGCAGTCAACATCATGGTTCCATACTACATGGAGAATTACATTGTTGTACTTCTCATCGAGATGATGGTTGTGATGATTCCAATCCGACGAATTGACATGGATTTCGACACTTCCATGCCATTGGATACCAGCCAAACTCAACTTAGCATTGAGAAAATCTGGCCCTGCATCCGTATTGTGATTTCCAATCTTATATATTTCTATCGGTAGATCTTGTGTAGATCTCAGATCAGCATGATCATATCTCTGGTAGTTCCAGACGAAGTGTAAAAAGGATTCTTGCACAGTAGTAAGCTCTACTCCCAAACCCGCTGCAATCAAATAAACAAAATAATGCGCTACTATGCAAGATCTAGGTAAGACCTAATTTTTGCCTATGGTTGGTTATCTGAGATTGAAAATCAGAAAGTGCCAAGAGCAAATCTTGCACATTATCCTTTACGACAAACAGGTTCATGTTGACTTCTTTAATCAGACCTTCCTTCTTCATTTGTGCAAACAAAGCAATCAAAGCATCATAATACCCAGCAACATTCAATATTCCAATGGGTTTTTGAAGCAAACCCAATTGACTCCAAGTCAGAATTTCCATCAGTTCCTCCAGTGTGCCAAATCCGCCTGGTAAAGCGATAAATCCATCTGCTCGATCAGCCATGATAGTCTTGCGCTCGTGCATCGATTCAGTAATCACGATCTCTGTCAAGCCGCGGTGGGTAATCTCCACCTCATCCAAAAAACGAGGGATCACACCCAATACTTGACCCCCAGCGTCCAAACAAGCATTGGCAACAGCACCCATGAGTCCCAGCGTTGCTCCTCCGTACACCAACGCAATGTCGCCCTCAGCCAATTGCCTACCGAGCAGTTGGGCAGCAGACAAAAACAAGGGATTGTTACCCATCGAAGACCCACAATACACACAAATACTTTTCATCCCTTCATGTTTTAGATTCAGCAAATATACAAAACCACTTCTGTAAGAGACGTGATACCAAGATGCGAGATACAGATCATAAAATGATGGCTCTTGCTTCCTGATTTATTAGTCTCAAATATCATCTTACTATTGACATTAGTTCCAAATAGCAAATAAGGATTGCTCCGTAAATATTAGGGCTTTACTTTTGCGCAAAATTATCTATACACTCAATGGCACGCGAGAAGCTCAAGGAAGAAGACAAAAGAAAGCTTAACAGTGAGAACTTCAAAAAGCTATACAGCATATTCCAATACCTCATCCCCTACAGAACCAAGTTCATCGTCGGGCTGATTTTTTTGGTAGTAGGTAGTTTTCTATTGATGGGATTCCCATATATCGCTGGCAAGCTCATAGATGTCGCTGGTGGTGATCAAAGCTGGTATCTGAAGGACATCAATCAAGTCGCCCTTGCTTTGATGGCCATTTTGTTTTTACAAGGGGTTATTTCCTACTTCAGAGTGTACCTTTTTGCTCAAGTGAGCGAAAATGCCATGGCGGATGTCCGCAATGATCTCTACAAAAGATTGATCCATCTGCCCATCAATTTTTTTGACAAAAATCGAACGGGAGATTTGATGAGTCGAATCACATCAGATGTGAGCATGTTGCAAACTACGTTTTCCACTACACTTGCTGAGTTGATCCGCCAAGTCGTCACATTGGTTGTCGGACTCACAGCTATCTTCATCACCACACCGGCACTCAGTGTATTTATGCTTTGCGTGTTGCCTGTATTGATTGTGGCGGCTATGATTTTTGGAAAGAAGATCAGAGTCTTATCTAGAAAATCTCAAGATGAGTTGGCAATCTCCTCCACCATTGCTGAAGAGACTTTTCAATCCATCTTAGCTGTCAAATCTTTTACTAACGAAACCTTCGAAAACAGACGCTTCTCGGCAGCTCAAAGCAGAGTAGCCAGTACAGCTATCGGAGCAGCCAAATACAGGGCTGCTTTTATATCCTTCATCATTTTTGCTCTCTTTGGGGCGATGGTTGCTATCATCTGGTATGGTGCATTATTAATGCAACGTGGGGAAATGAGCATTGGTGATTTGATTTCGTTCGTACTATATACTGCTTTTATTGGTGGTTCTATCGCGGGACTGGGTGATTTGTTTGGACAATTGCAAAGAGCCATCGGTGCATCCGAGCGGATTTTGGAGATTCAACAAGAAGACACCGAGCATGAGGAAGTGGTCGTATCAACTCAACCAGTGGATAATGTGCTCGGGAATATCTCTTTCGAAAATGTGACCTTCTCCTATGAAAGCCGAAAAGACATCAAAGTTCTCAATCAACTTTCGCTCAACATACAATCAGGAGAAAAAGTAGCCATCGTGGGCAAAAGTGGTGCTGGCAAGACAACCATTGCTCAGCTACTCATGAGGCTCTACAAAGGTTATGAAGGAGCGATCAAAATTGACAACAAGGAAATTGGCACTTATGACCTTGCTCAACTCAGAGCAAGTATTGGAATCGTGCCACAAGAGATTATTCTGTTTGGCGGAAGTATCCGTGAAAACATCGCCTATGGCAATCCATTAGCAACCGAAGAGGAAATAATCGCTGCAGCAAAAAAAGCCCACGCCATCGAGTTCATCGACTCATTCCCAGAGGGTCTCGACACATTGGTAGGCGAACGAGGCATCAAACTATCAGGAGGTCAACGCCAGCGCATCGCCATAGCCAGAACCATCCTCAAGAACCCTGCGATCCTTATCCTAGATGAGGCGACTAGCTCTTTGGACGCAGAGTCAGAAAACCAAGTACAGCAGGCTTTCAATGAACTGATGAAGAACAGAACCACTTTGATCATCGCGCACAGACTAGCGACCATCAAATCGGTAGACAATATTTTTGTTTTGGAGAATGGAAGTATCAAAGAATCAGGCAATCACGACGAATTGCTTGGTAGAACAAATAGCACCTACAATCACTTGGTTAATTTACAGTTGGTCGAATAAATCGTAGTGTTAAACCCCTGAAAATAAGCACTGATCTAAAGCAATCAAAAGTGTTTGTTGAATATATACGTAATGTGCTATATTATGGCTTTCTTTGTGGCACTGACAATTTGAAATTGCGTTATTAACGACTTTACTGAATGAACCTAATATTTACGAATCTCTTTTCTGGAACCAACGAACTATTATTGTTTGGTCTTTTTGGAATTGTTATCATACTGTTCCTAGTCGTCGATTTAGGGCTGGTTCACAAAGGGCCAAAAAAAATCAGTCAAAAAGACGCGCTGCTGCAGACAATTTTTTGGATATTCATATCCACAGTCTTTGGAGCAATGATCTACTTCTTCGGTGGCGGCACAGAAGATGCCTTAGAGTTCTTCTCGGCTTATGTGACCGAAAAGGCACTCTCTGTTGACAACATATTTGTCATTCTTCTCATTCTTCGCTATTTCAAAGTCAAAGACGAATACTACCACGACATCCTGTTTTGGGGTATCCTAGGTGCCATTGTGTTCAGAGCGATCTTTATTTTCCTTGGCGCATTGCTCATTGGTGAGTTCCATTGGATTCTGTACATATTTGGTGTTTTCCTTATCTACTCAGGCATCAAGATCTTCAACGAAGATGAAGAAATGGATATCGAGCCTGAAAAGAACCTCGTGGCAAAATGGGCAAGAAAATTTTTACCTATTTCGAAAGAAGAAAAAGGAGGAAAGTTCTTTTTCAGAGAAAATGGTAAGTTTTGGTTTACGCCCCTGTTTTTGGTCATCATTTTGATCGAAACCACTGATTTGATCTTTGCCGTGGATTCTATACCTGCAGCATTTGCTATCAGCCAAAACGAATTCATCATCTATACATCCAACATATTTGCAGTCATGGGTCTGAGAGCCATGTTCTTTTTATTGGCCAATGTTTTGGACAAATTTTACCTCTTGCAAAAGGGACTTTCTATTGTCTTGATATTCATTGGAGCCAAAATGCTCTTAGAATGGGATTTGATCCAAAGCGGATTCCAGTACATTGGACTGGGTCATGTTCACATTCCTGTCATCTGGTCATTTGTGGTGATTATTTTGGCATTGACACTTTCAATTGTCTTGTCTGTCATATTCCCTCAAGCCCCAGAACCTGCCGAGCCTATTGAAACTACTGAAAACAAAGCGTAGCTTTTTTTTCGTTTTTCCGTAAGTCTATAAAAAGTTAGCATTATGATCGTTCCTTTTGATGACATGCCAGACTCAGCCAGAGTCTGGATCTATCAAGCCAGCAAAGAATTAGACACGCAAGATATAGACTTGATTCAGCAAGCTGCCGAGCCATTCCTGAACAGCTGGGCTGCACATGGTGCTGCACTAAAAAGCGCCTTCAAAGTACTACACAACAAGTTTCTTATCATCACAGTAGATGAATCCTTCAATCAAGCTAGTGGTTGTTCTATAGATGCCTCAGTGGGCTTGGTCAAAAAACTAGAACAAACTCTCCATACAACTTTCTTTGACAGAACCAAAGTCTGCTTCATGGTTGGCGATGAAATATTTGAGAGTCCACTCACAGAACTGAAATCTTTGATTCAACAGGGGAAAATCACAAAAAATACGCTTACTTTCAACAACCTAGTGCCAAACATCAAGGAAATGAAAGAAGGATGGATGGTGCCAGCTCAAGACACCTGGATCAATAGGTATTTCTAAGCTCCGTTTGATTGATTAGATTACAGTTGGATGAAAAACATAAATCGATACCTTGGACTTATCGCATGGGTTTTTTGGATTGGATGTAGCCCTCTCAAAAAAGCCAACAAGAGCTTTGAAGCTGGCGAATACAGCACCGCCATTCACCAATACCAAAAGGCACTGAAGAAGGATGACCCTGTATCCAACTATGCCCTAGCAGAAGCCTACCGACATTCCAACCAGCTCAAAAAAGCAGAGCCCTACTACAAGGCAGCCATAGACAACCATACAAATGAGGAAAGGGCCTACTATTATTATGCGCTGGCACTGAAAACCAATCACAAGGAAGAAGAAGCAAAAAGGGTACTCAATACCTACCTATCCAAAGAAGACACGGACGAAGATGTTGTTCTTTGGGCACAAAGAGAACTTGACAACCTCAACAAAATCGATGAGGTGAGAGCACAGGTGAGTTATTTCAGAGTAAAAAACCTAGATGCGCTCAACACCGAGTATGCGGAATACTCTCCCGTGTACAATGATGGTTATCTGTACTTCACCTCCAATCGTGATGGAGGAAAAACCTACAAAGGAACAGGTACGCCCTTCACAGACATCTACAGAGTCCGCAGCAAGGGAGCAAAGGTAGAGCTCAACACACTTCAAATGCTGGATGAGAACATCAATGATCCGGATATCAACGAAGGATCAATTACCATGTCTGACAATGGTCAAACGGTGATTTTTGCCAAAGCCAACAACGGAAAAGCCAGTGGCACCAATGAAGTCAATCTCTATTTTACACGCTACAGAAATGGTCAATGGAGTGCTGCAAGGCCCCTCTCTATCAACGGGAGAGATTCATGGGACTCTACTCCTGCACTCAGCCCAGATGGCACAACCCTATATTTTTCTTCGAATCGAGAAGGTGGGTATGGTGGTCTAGATATCTATGTAGCCAAGCTTAACCGAAGAGGTAGATGGGTAGATGTACGAAATATGGGACCAAGTGTCAATACACCAGGCAACGAGCTGTTTCCTTATGTAGGAGGAACGGGCATGCTCTACTTCGCATCGGATGGGCATCCAGGATTTGGGGGACTTGATTTGTTTCAAGCCACCAGAAATGCTGGAGCAGAGGTGATAGAAAATTTGGGAGAACCCATCAACTCAGCTGCCGATGATTTTGGTCTGTATCTATTCAACCCATCCAGAGGTTTTTTTACCTCCAATCGGCAAGGTGGCATGGGAGATGACGACATCTACACCTTCGTCAATGATGACCCTGATCTCAAAATTGTCAATTACTACCTGTCTGGCAGGACACTTACTCCCGATGACCAAGACCAACTCGTCCCCTTGTCCAATACCAAAGTGGTATTGGTAGATGAAGAAGACGGCATCATAGATGAGGTTTTCACCAAAGTAGATGGGAAATACAAATTCCGTGTTTTCCCAGAGGAAAACTACTATCTCATCGCTGAAAAAGATGATTACTTCACCACAAGAATAGACTTTTCAACCATTGGAAAGTCCCTAGACAAGGCTACCCTTACCGAAATGGTGACTGATGTAAACTTTGAAATAGACCTGCCTTTGGATCAAATCGTCATCCAGAAGCCCATTGTGCTCAACAACATCTACTATGACCTAGACAAGGCTGACATCAAACCTGAGGCCGCCAAAGAATTGGACAAACTAGTAACCATCATGAAGGACAACCCTGAAATCACGATCGAACTCAGTTCGCACACCGACATCAGAGCTGATGATGAGTACAACCTCAAACTATCACAAAGAAGAGCAGAATCAGCCGTCAATTACATCATCTCACAGGGGATTGACAAAAAGCGACTCATTGCCAAAGGCTATGGAGAAACCAAAGTCATCATCGTCAATGCAGATACCGAGCTAGAACATCAGCAAAACCGTCGTACAGAATTTAAAGTCACCAAGTATGACCGCAGAAAGACCAACGATGATGAAGGAGAGATAGAAGGAGAAGAAGTCCAAAAGGATCCAAACGCTGACGATGACACAGATAGATTCTTTTCTGACCTGGACGAAGACACAGAAAACTAAAGCCCCTTTATAGGAATATTTCCTAGTCAGGAGCTACTATAGCGTAGCAAATGCATATTTAAAAAGCTGTTTTAATGATATAATCAGCTAAAAATCAAAAATATTAGATACATTCTATCTCATTTCACATTTAAGAGATTCCTGTATTTTTTATGTGCTAATATTTTTTCATTTTTGATTATTACGAAATATAGATAAAGTTCACCATGAAAGGATTTTTTATAAGAGCGACGCGTATCACACCTTCCATTTACTTCAATCCTCAAAAAGGATTACTTGACATCAGAGGAAAATCAAGCCCAGAAAATCCATTGGCCTTCTACAAGCACATTCATGAGAGCATCGATGCTTTTGGCAATGCGGATACGCCGTCTTTGACCCTCAACATCGCCTACGAATATTTTAACACCAGTTCGTCCAAGTGCATTTACATTTTGTTCAAGAAAGTAAATGACCTGAGAATAGACCGAGGTAAAACCATCAAAGTAAACTGGTATTTTGAAGAAGGAGACGAAGACATGCAAGAGGCTGGAGAAGACTTGAGCTCATTCTTCAACTACGAATTCAATTACGTCGAGATTCCAGAAATCCACGTTTTGGGTGAGATGAAGGAAGAAGAAAAATAAGCGCGCAAAGCACGAAACAAAAAGACCGCTGAGAATAGCTCTCAGCGGTCTTTTTGTTTTTAATTACAAATTCTATGATAGCAGTAGAAAATGATATAAAAGGTGTAGTTACAAACTACACCTAGGTGGGCCAACTATGGACACATGAAAATCATGCCATAGAGATGAATAGCAATGACAAATGGAACAGTCGAATTGATTATATTCATGATAATCCAGTAAGAGCAGGATGGGTTGAAAGTCCTTCCGATTATCTTTACAGTAGTGCAAGAAATTATACCGGACAGCAAGGACTATTAGCTGTAGAAATGATATAAAGGTGTAGTGAATACTACACCTAGAGGGGAGAATGAGAGCCAGTGATAACCCAAGAATTAGTGAATTAGGTGATATTTTGTTTAGAAATCTAATCTAACATAGAAGGTTATGTAATGACAATTGATAAGATCTAAAACAAGTTATTTTTATGAAACTAGATATATTTTAGTATTATGGTTAAAATGTCTCTTGAACGTGCAATAGAACAATCCAAAAGCGATGAGTCGTTTCTACTAGAGAAAGTGATTATTCCAAAAGAAAAACTATCATTCGTCCTTTCCCTAAAATCAGTAAACGAATACTTTTTTCTTGGAAAGGCCTTTATTGAAAATGACATTCAGGGCAGTAAAGCGTACTTATACAAAATGGGGATGGTGAATTCCTACTATTCCGAAATTGGCAGCAGGGATATTTTTGAGGTTGTCAATACCTTCACTTTTCCCATACTGAGCGATAGCTCGACCCTGATCAGCAGGTACCTGACTTATGAACCTATACAATACTTTGACGCCTTTTCCACATTTTTTGGCCAGGCAGTGCAGTCTGTCATGAAGAAAGATAACCTAAGTCTTGAAAGGAGCATTCTTGGTTTAGAGAAACATAGCAAGGGTGGCTGGGAGAAGAACTTTGAAGGTATGGTAACTGCTTTCAAAGGAATACTGAATAAGGATAAAGACAAAGTGGAGCAAGGCATTTATGAACTACTAGGTAAGCACGATAATCAAGGACATCCTCCAATCACCAAGGAATATATCAATTATGAAGCTACTACAATAGCTAAATTAGCACTCCAAGCTGGGATCAATATCGAAGTTGATCATTCGCTAGTACCAAAAGGGTTGCTACAAGTCAATGAATTGGAGAATTATAAAGGGTATCCGTTTTTCGATGAGCTACCCAATATCGAGTAGCCCCCACTGAGAGTAGAATAGAAAATCACTAGGCGTAGTATTCACTACGCCTTCTTCTCATTGGGGCAGAAAGCAGCATTTCTCTCCTCCGGCGGACACGTGTAAATGCATTTTTCATTAAAGGTACTATCTTGTTTAGCAGCATTAAAACCTTAGCAATATGGTGGGATCAGCTTATCCAATCAGAGATCAGGAAGCTGCATTTTACCTTTCAGGTAGTAAATGGCTAGGACTCTCAGCAGTAGAAATGATATAATAAAAGGTGTAGTTACAACCTAGATCACTTGCCACGCTGAGGTTCTCTCCTTGTCACTCTGAGGTTCTCGAAGAATAGACAAGCAGTACCGAAGCATCAGACAGGATGGGAGGCTCCTCTGGTCGTAATATCCTCTCCTAACTCGACAATTGCTTGAAGACCTCTACGATGTTGGAGACTAAGTGAATCTTGATTTTGTATTTGGAGAAATCAAGGCCCTTCTTGTTGACTGTGGAAATATAAATCTCTGAGAAGCCCAATTTCTCCGCTTCTGAGATACGGTTTTCTATCCTGTTGACCGCTCTGACTTCTCCACCGAGACCTACCTCGCCAGCAAAACAAATGTCAGAAGACACCACCTGATCCTCATGCGAAGAGACCACCGCCACACAGATACTCAGATCCAGTGCCGGATCATCTATTTTCAACCCCCCAGCGATGTTGAGGAAGACATCTTGGTTGCCCAATCTCAACCCTCCGCGCTTTTCTAACACTGCCAGCAGCATATTGAGGCGCTTGGCGTCATAACCTGTCGTCGAGCGCTGTGGCGTGCCATAGGCCGAGGTACTCACCAAAGCCTGCGTCTCGATCAGCAAAGGTCGATTGCCCTCTATGGATGCACCGATAGACACCCCACTCAACGCATTGTCTTTGTTAGAGATCAATATCTCAGAGGGGTTGGTGACTTGTCGCATGCCTGTACCGAGCATCTCGTAGATTCCGATCTCTGAGGTAGAGCCAAAACGGTTCTTAATCGTGCGTAGGATGCGGTAGCTCAGGTGTCGATCCCCCTCGAACTGCAACACCGTATCCACCATATGCTCCAAAACCTTGGGTCCCGCAATGGTGCCTTCCTTGGTGATATGACCTATCAGGAAAACAGGCACGCCTGTCGATTTGGCAAACTGCAAGAGTTCAACTGTACACTCTCGCACCTGACTGACACTGCCTGCCGAACTTTCGATTTTAGCACTGTACAAAGTTTGTATCGAATCTACGATCAAGATGTCTGGTTCCACTTGATGCACTTGTTGGAAAATCTGACTGACAGAGGTCTCCGCCAGCAAATAGCAGTTGTCCGATGACAAGGGCAGCATTCTTTCTGCTCTCATCTTGATCTGCTGCGGGCTTTCCTCTCCAGACACATAGAGTATCTTTTGATCATTCATCATCAGTGCCATTTGCAAAAACAAAGTGGATTTGCCAATACCAGGTTCACCCCCGATCAACACCAGGGATCCTGCGACGATCCCTCCGCCCAGTACTCTGTTGAGCTCTATATCATGGGTATCGATTCGTTCGCTCTTTTCCGATTGGACTTCTTTGATTTTGACTGGGCGGTTGGGGATTGCTTTGGCATCCCGATCCGTCCATATCTTGCTGTTTTTCTCCGATGACTCCACCAATTCCTCCACATAGGAATTCCACTCACCACAACTGGCACATTTGCCTACCCACTTAGGAGACTGTGCTCCACAATTCTGACAGAAAAAAACTGTTTTTGATTTGGCCATAAAAACTCACTTCTAATAGGCGCAAATTACATCGAATCCTCATCAAATACCGATCAGGATTTGATTTTTGAGCTTGATCGTACAAACTCCAACCAGTCCTCTCCATGGCAAAAACCACAGTACAGTTCCTGCATCGGTAACCACTGGCTAGGATAAACGTTCCATAACTAGTAATTATAAATCCCTTTAAATAGATTTGACTTGACCTTTTTTACAAAAATGGAAGAACTAAAAAATCTACTACTCGAAAAAAAAGATGGCATTCTA
Source organism: Reichenbachiella agarivorans (assembly GCF_025502585.1). NCBI lineage: Bacteria > Pseudomonadati > Bacteroidota > Cytophagia > Cytophagales > Reichenbachiellaceae > Reichenbachiella > Reichenbachiella agarivorans. Next base: position 1,024,222 of record NZ_CP106679.1, read on the forward strand.
GTCATCACGATCAATCGAGAAAGTGCACTCAATGCACTCAATGAGCAAACGCTCAACGAATTGGATCAAGTATTTCAAGAAACAGATGTGGACAAAGATGTCAAAGGAGTCATCATCACAGGGGCTGGAGACAAGGCCTTTGTGGCTGGTGCAGACATCAAAGAACTGGCATTGGTTACAGAAGTCAATGGTCGCAGCATGGCAGAAAAAGGTCAAGAACTATTTGATAGAATCGAACGGCTATCCAAGCCAGTGATTGCTGCTGTCAATGGATTTGCTCTGGGTGGTGGTTGTGAATTGGCGATGGCTTGTCATATCAGAATCGCAACGTCCTCTGCCAAATTTGGGCAACCCGAGATCAATTTGGGCATCATTCCTGGGTATGGAGGAACGCAACGCCTGACCCAGTTGATAGGAAAAGGCAAAGCCATGGAATTGCTGATGACCGCAGACATGATCGATGCAGCAGAAGCGCTACATCTGCGTCTGGTCAACTATGTTTTTGATAGCAAAGAAGCCGTCTTGGAAAAAGCATTTGAGATTCTGGACAAAATAAAAACCAAAGCACCCATCGCCATTGGTCTGTTGATAGACAGTGTCAATGCGGTGCATACCACAGGAGAAAACGGCTACCAAACAGAAGCCAACGCCTTTGGCAGATGTTGCGGAACCGAAGACTTTTTGGAAGGAACTACGGCTTTCATCGAAAAGCGCAAGCCAAATTTTCAAGGCAAATAATCCAAAATACGATTAAATGGCAGGGCTAAGAGGGTTGGCAGGGGACACTATGTGGTATGGGTTAAGTAGTATTGTTGGTCGGCTGATCAACTACCTGCTAGTACCACTGTATACAGCCGTCTTTGCACTAGGAGAGTATGGAATCGTCACGGAACTCTACGCCTACATTGGCTTTTTCTACGTGATTTATACCTATGGGATGGAAACGGCCTATTTCCGTTTCGCCACCAAAGGAGAAGATGAAAAATCCATCTTCAATACCAGTTTTAGTGCCATATTGACCAGTAGCTTCTTGTTTTCTGTCATCTTAGTGATTTTCTCCTCGGACATAGCTGCTATTCTCGGGTATGAAGGCAAAGAAGTCGTGATCTACTGGCTGGCTGCCATCATTGCCATTGACGCCATCGTATCGATACCTTATGCTCGACTCAGACTACAGAAGAAAGCCAAAAAGTTTGCCTTCATCAAGCTCTTTCAGGTGATCCTGATCATAGTGCTCAACTTATTTTTTTACCTCCTCTGTTACAAAATCTACCAAGGAGTTTGGTTTCCAGAAGCCAAAAGCATTGTTGACTCTTTCTTTGACGAGGAGTTCAAAGTAAAATACGTATTCCTCTCCAACATGGTAGCCAATGCCCTGGTTCTTGTCTTGCTGAGCAAAGAGTTGAAAGATTTCAATTTCACGCTCAAATTCGACCAACTCAAACCCTTGTTGGCATATGCCTTGCCATTGCTGATCATGGGGCTCGCTGGGATCACCAACGAAATGCTGTCCAGAGCGCTGCTCAAAGAGTGGCTGCCAGACAATTTCTATCCCGGACAATCTAGCCTTGCCGCCTTAGGAGTATTCGGAGCCTGCTACAAACTTTCGGTGTTCATGCTTTTGGGCATTCAAGCCTTTCGCTACGCTGCAGAGCCTTTCTTTTTTTCAGAAGCCAGCAACAAAAACTCTCCTGTACTGTTTGCCAAAATCATGTCGGGCTTCATTGCACTCAATGCGATCGTATTCATGGCGGTGTCTGTCAATCTGGAACCCATCGGCATGGTATTCTTGCGCAACCCTGAATACCGAGAAGGCCTGTATATCGTGCCGTTTTTGTTGCTCGGCTACTTGTTTCATGGGATCTATTACAACCTCTCTGTATGGTACAAAATCACGGATCAAACCAAATATGGTGCTATAATCACAGGTTTTGGTGCTGTGATGACTGTAGTACTCAACTACATTTTGATCCCTATCATGGGCTACTTCGGCAGTGCACTTGCTACCTTGTTGACCTTTTTTGTCATGACGGTAATCAATTTTGTGTTGGGCCAAAAACATTTTCCAGTGCCCTATGATGTAGCCAAAGCTGCTGAATATTTATTGGTCTCCTCTGTAGCAGTTTGGTTGCTGTTCAATCTGGACGCTGGACACTGGGCACTCAATTTTCTGATCAAAAATGCATCTGTGCTTTTGTTCGTCACGTACATTTATCTCAGGGAGCGAAAGCACCTTGCAGGCAGAATAATTTTCGGATATAAGCTCCCATGAGTAAGCAATCTCCCAAAATGCGCTATAAAGGCATCAAAATTGATAAGTAACTCTTCTTTTTAGTTAATTTTGTTTTTCGTTCAAATCGACACAATGATTTCTTTATCAAACACTTCTATTCTTCCAAGGGTCTGCGTCATCGCACTGACCATGCTTTTTGTTGTTGAAGCGAACTATGCACAAAACAAAAACCGCAAAAAAGACAAGGGCAAACAAGCCTCAGTTGTATTGAGCGAAGAGAAGCAGACGGAACTTGAGCATTATTTCATGGAGGGAGAAAAGTGTTTCATTCTCAAGGATTTTTCTAAGTCCATCACCTACTTCGAACGTGTCTTGGAGATAGATCCATACAATGCAACGGCTAGTTACAAGATTGCACAAATCTACAATGACAAGGGAGAAGCAATCAAAGCCCTTCCGTTTGCCAAGGACGCCAAAAACCTGGCTCCTGACAACAAGTTCTACTACTTGCTCCTAGCCAATGTACAAACCAGTCTGGGAGAACTAGATCAAGCAGAAGTCACTTACCAAGAGTTGGTCAACAAAGTACCTGGGACAGAAAATTATTTGTTTGACTTGGCGGCATTGCAAATCTACCAGCAGAAATACCCACAAGCCATCAAAACCTACGAACAAGCACAACTGCTATTAGGGCCCATGGAAGAGATTTCTCTACAAAAACAACACGTTTACCTCAAAGAAAATCAACTCGATCAGGCCATCAAAGAAGGCTATGAACTGATGCGGCTCAACCCTGACGAAAAATCATATGTCATGACACAAGCAAGAATCATGATATCAAATGAAAGACTAGAAGAGGCAGAAAAATTCCTCGAAGAACAAATCAAACTCGATCCAAAAAATGATGAATTGGCTATCATGCTTTCTGAAGTCTACCGCAAAGATGGCGAAGTAGTGAAAGCATTGAAAACCTTGCAAATCCCCTTCGAAAGCACGACAGTAGATGTGACAGCAAAGATCCGAACACTCGCTGGCTACCTTGGCATGTTGCCCAACGAAGAGCTCAACGAACCATTGCTGGCGCTTGCCGTGACACTCGTAAAGACCCATCCAGATTCATACCAGGCACTCGCGATGACTGGTGACCTCTACTACAACCTAGGAAAACTGGAAGATGCCCGAAAATACTACTTGATGACCATCAAAGTAGATGGATCCAACTTTGGTGTGTGGCAAAACATCCTCAACCTGGACATGGATTTGCAAGACTATGCAGCTGTCATCAGTCATACCAATCAGGCACTGGAGATGTTTCCCAACCAAGCCTCACTCTATTACTACAATGGGACAGCTCATCTCATCAACAAGGATTACGAAGGTGCGATCAAGGCTTTCAACGCTGGCAAAGCTTATGCATCTCGTGATGCCAACATGAACAGCCTGTTCTACGGACAATTGGGTGACGCATACAACAGCATAGGAGATCATAGCAAGTCAGACGAAGCTTACGAACTGGCTCTCAAATCAAAACCAGACAATGATCACGTCCTCAACAACTACAGTTATTTCCTGTCATTAAGGAAAAAAGACTTAGAAAAAGCAAAGTCTATGTCTTCTAAACTGGTCAAAGATTATCCACAAAACCCTACCTACCTAGACACCCATGCATGGGTACTCTACATGATGGAAGACTATGCTGGTGCCGTAGAATACCTCAAAGAGGCCATCAAATATGATGCAAGTGCCGTGATCATCGAACACTACGGTGATGCCTTGTTTCAATTAGGAAAAATAGAAGAAGCAGTCATCCAATGGAAAAAGGCACGAGATTTGAATGGTGACAGTACCACACTGGATAAAAAAATCGCGGATCGACAACTTTATGAATAAATTAATCTTGTGCATCATCGGCACTATACTTCTATCTTCTTGCAACAAGAGCTTTACGTTGTTCAATAGCAACTCCGAACGCTACCACCTCAATGATCTCAAGTACGACAACATTGCGATCAAATCTAAAGTAAAATACGATGGAGATGACCAAGTCAAGGTCATAGCAAATATTCGGATGAAAAAAGACAGTGCCGTTTGGTTTTCGCTGTCTCCAGGCCTTGGTATCGAAGCAGCCAGAGGTCTGATCAACAAAGATTCTATCATTCTCATCGATAAAATCAACAAAGAATACGCGATCCGCAGCTTACACAACATGTTCAAAGGCTTCAACTTTGATTTTGAAATCGGAATGATCGAGTCCATGATAGTCGGCAACCTGGTATGGCCCATTACCAACAGAGACCATATCGAAAAAAGAACGGGCTTTTTCGTCGCGGTACAAGAAAAAGGAGACCTCCGTCTGACGAGTTTCATTGGCTCCAAATCCATGAAACTGGAGCGACTGCTCGCCGAAAGCATCAGCAGCAACAACAAATTGACCGCTACATTCTCCGACTTTGAGCAAATCGACCATGCAGTCTATCCCAAAGAAATTACCTTTGACGCGAGCTACTATGACACCAAGTATAAGAAGCAAAAAAGTGCTAATATTACCATGAGTCACAACAAAGTAGAAATTGACAAAAAGAACTACAACCTTTCGATCAGTATTCCATCCAAATATGAGCTCAAGAACATTTAATTGGTGTCTTGTCGGCCTATTGCTACTGGTTTCTACACAGAGCTTCTCTCAGAAAAGCAAAGCACAGCTAGAGAAAGAGAAGCAGGAGAACCTCAAAAAAATCAGTGAAACTGAAAAAATCCTGAAAGAAACCGCTTCGGAAAAGACCTCTTCGCTAGGTCAGCTGAAAGCGATCAATCACCAAATTGACGTGAGTGAAGATTTGATCAAAGGGATCAACAAAGAAATCTCCATGCTCAATGGAGAAATCGGTGATCTCACCATAGTGACCAAGGCCATGGAATCCGATCTGGCACAGCTCAAAGAGGAATATGCTGACATGATCTACAACGCCTACAAAGCCAACCATGGTTATAGCCAGATTACATTTTTGTTCTCCGCCAAAACATTCAATCAGCTCTTCTTGAGATTGAAGTACCTAGAACAGTACTCCAATGCACGAAAAAGACAAGTCGCCCAAATCGAAAAAGTCCGTGATGCGCTCAACGGACAAAAATCTAGTTTGCTGCGTAAAAAGGAAGAACAGAACAAACTGTTGAACTCCAAGATCAAGGAAAACAAAAACCTCAATACCCTAAAAGGCAAACAAAACAACCTGATTCAAGATCTAAGCAAAAAGGAAAAAGAGTTAAAAAGAGAACTAACAGAGCGCAAAAAATCCATTGAGCAATTGGACAAGGTCATTGCTGACATCATCAAAAAGGAAATCGAAAAATCCAATGCTGGCAAAGCTGCCAACACGATCGCACTGACCGCAGAGGGTGCTGTGGTGTCGGCCTCTTTCGAGGAAAATAAGAACAAACTACCTTGGCCAGTCACTTCAGGATTCGTATCCGAAAAATTCGGAAAGCACCCACACCCTGTCTTGAAAAATATCATCGTAGAAAATCAAGGTGTGGACATCCAAACACAAAAAGACGCCAGTGTCAATGCCGTATTCACTGGTACAGTGGCTACCACAGCTTTTGTCCCTGGTATGAATAGCGTAGTTATCATCCAGCATGGTGACTACTATACACTCTATGCCAAATTGAAAACAGTCAACGTCAAAAAAGGACAGGTCGTCAACGCCAAACAAAATATCGGTACGGTGTTTACCAACAAAGACGGTATCTCAGAGTTGCAATTCCAAGTGTGGAAAAACAATGTGAAGCTCGATCCAGAGAAGTGGTTGCAGATTAAGTAAGGTTGGTTTCAAATAACCACGAGACAAGATTAAAGAACCAAGACGCTAGATTTTAGACGCTAGACCGTAGACATACCATCTTGATTCTCATATCTTGACTTTTGAATCAAGCAATTCTCAATAAGTACTTTAATCTGTAAGAGCTGCTCAAAATCATGCGCTCTTTTAGTGTATAAACCTTCGATTCAAAGTTGGCACAATCTATATTTGCTATATGAACAAGAAGGTAATATTAATGATATTGGACGGCTGGGGAATAGGTACAAATCCCGAGGTGTCAGCGATCAACAGTGCGAAAACGCCATTTATCGATTCCATGTACAGCAAATATGCCAATAGCCGATTGGAGGCTTCTGGTTTAGCAGTGGGACTGCCCGAAGGTCAAATGGGCAACTCTGAGGTAGGCCACATGAACATCGGTGCTGGACGTGTCGTCTATCAAGATTTGGTCAGACTCAACAAAGCTGCAGAAGATGGCTCATTGGCACAAAACGAAACATTGTTGGAGGCATTTGATTACGCCAAGAAAAATAACAAAGCGGTACATTTTATCGGACTGGTATCAGATGGTGGGATTCACGCCCATATCAACCACATCAAAGCACTCTGTGACGGAGCAGCGGCACAAAAGTTGACCAATGTATTTGTTCATGCCTTCACTGATGGCAGAGATACCGACCCCAAGAGTGGCAAAGCATACCTCACTGATCTACAAAACCACCTAAACAAAACCACTGGCCAGATTGCCTCAGTAACAGGTCGATACTATGCGATGGACAGAGACAAACGTTGGGAACGTGTAAAGTTAGCCTATGATGCCATGGTCAATGGTGTGGGAGAGAAAACTACCGACGTACTCGCAACCATGGATGCGTCTTATGCCAAAGATGTGACCGATGAGTTCATCATGCCTATTGTCAAAACTGATGATGCTGGCAACCCTGTAGGTGTCATCAAAGAAGACGATGTGGTCATCTGCTTCAACTTCCGTACAGACCGAGGACGTCAGATTACGGAGGCCTTGACCCAGAAAGATTTCCCAGAAGTGGGAATGAAAAAACTGAAATTAAAATACTATACATTGACCAACTACGACAACACCTTTGAAGGTGTGACGGTCATGTATGACAAAGACAACCTCCAAAACACCTTGGGCGAAGTATTGTCCAAAGCTGGCAAAAAACAAATCAGAATCGCTGAGACTGAAAAGTATCCTCACGTGACCTTCTTCTTTTCAGGAGGTAGAGAGCAACCATTCGAAGGAGAAAGCAGACTCCTGTGTCCTTCGCCAAAAGTGGCTACCTACGATCTACAACCAGAAATGAGCGCTGGGGACATCCGAGACAAAATCAACGTAGAGTTGAAAAAGCAAGAGGCAGATTTCGTTTGTCTCAACTTTGCCAACCCAGATATGGTAGGTCACACTGGCGTGTTTGAGGCAGCTGTCAAAGCCTGCGAAACTGTAGATGCATGTGCTCAATCTGTAGTAGAGACTGCTGTTGACAATGGCTACTCTGTCATTATCATTGCTGACCATGGCAACTCAGACATCATGGTCAACCCTGACGGTTCACCCAACACAGCTCATACGACCAATTTGGTTCCTTGCATCTTTGTAGACAAAGACATCAAAGCTCCTGTAAAAGATGGCAAACTGGGTGATTTGGCTCCCACTATCTTGACCATGATAGGTGTAGATATCCCGAAAGAGATGTCTGGTGATGTGTTGATCTAATCAGGATAAAAAACCTAAAAAGTAAAAGCGGAGACATGTACATGTCTCCGCTTTTTTTGTCTCAATTCATTGTGTTCAGTTACACAGTCCGAAGGTTGTGCACGACAAACCTCCTTCACTAGAGCAGATCACTTTCATTGGAGTCCAATAATTGAGTTCGGATGAAAAAGAAAGTATCGTGTCTTCACCAATTTCTCCTTCCTTGGTTTGTGACTCACAAATCAATTGGAATATCAAAAGGATCAAACCTTAACCAATTTCCATCTCCCCTTTCTGAACCAAAAAACACATGCACTCGCATGCAAGGCAAACGAAACGGCCACAGAGATAATAGCCCCCATAAATCCCATATCCAACACGAAAGCTAAAGTGTAAGCCAATGGAATCTGAACACACCAGAAAAAAATAATGTTCAAAATGGTAGGAGTCTTGGTATCACCAGCACCATTGAATCCCTGACTGATCACCATACCATATGCAAAAGTGATATAGCCCAAACAGATGATGCGCAAGGCCAAAGAACCATAGTCAATCACCTCTGCGTCCATAGAGAAAATCCCTACAAACTCGGGTGCCATGATGAAAAACAGAATAGAAACTGCAAACAAGAACCCCGTATTGATATGGGCAGTGATCCACACGGATTGCTCTGCACGCTCAGGTTTATTGGCTCCCAGATTTTGACCTACCAAGGTAGCCGCTGCATTGGCCATCCCCCACGAAGGCAAAATGGTGAAAACAATGATCCTGAAAGCAATTGTATAACCTGCCAAGGCAGAAGAACCAAACTCTGAAATAATCCTGACCAAAAACAACCAACTCGCTGATTCTATCAAAAACTGCCCCATCCCTCCAAGAGCGATCTTAAAGATGTTTCTGATAGTCTTCCATTTAAACTTGAGGTTTTCTATGCCTATTGTGATGATTCTTTTTCCTCCCAACAGACCCACTACTTGGTAAAATACGCCCATAGATCGGCCAATTGTAGTTGCGATTGCTGCTCCCTCTACTCCCATTGCAGGAACTGGTCCAAAACCAAAAATAAACAGCGGATCCAAGATCAAGTTGAGTCCATTGGCAATCCAAAGCGACCTCATCGCCATGGATGCATCACCCGCTCCTCTGTAGATCGCATTGATCAAAAACAAGAGCATAATACACAGGTTTCCTCCCAACATGACTTTGGTGTATCCAAACCCATTGGCAATCAATTGCTCAGAACCTCCCATCAGTCTGAGGATATCTTCCGCATAGATGATCCCAAAAACTGAAATTATCACGGAGAAAATAGTGGCAATGAGTATGGCTTGAAAGGCCGCATTGCCAGCTCTCTTGTATTGCTTCTCACCGACTCGACGAGAAACTACAGCCGTGGCTGCCATACTCAGTCCAATCGCTACCGAATACACAATCATCATCACGGACTCAGTTAGTCCAACAGTTGCTACGGCATCTACACTGACCTTGCCTACATAGTACACATCCACGACAGCAAAAAGTGACTCCATCACCATCTCCAATACCATCGGCACTGACAGTAGAAAAATGGCCTTGTTTATACTGCCAGAGGTAAACTCTGTCTCTTCTCCCTTCAATGCCTGAAGGAAGTATTTATATGCTTTATTGATTTTACTAGAAAATTGTGTCATAAGTCAAATGTTGAATGTAAAAAAAGAAATTAGTGATGGGTCTAGAGCTAGACGCACATCGAGCTGACGGTATTCTTCTTTCTTACAATTAACATGACACGTAGTATTTAATGGTGGAGCAATTTAAATACAATTTTCAATTTTCTGATCGAAAGAATAAATTTTGATCCACTTACAACCAAAGCCAAACAGGCTGTGTCTTGGGGATATGACCCAAAAACTCATCATAACCTTAGGTGCATTGGTAGCTGCTACAATCATTGTTCTGCTTTCTTCTGGCTATGAAAATGACCCCATGAGACTCGTTTCATTTGACCAACCCTTCTCTATTCAGGAAGGAGAAACTGTACTAATCAAAAAAACGCGTCACCCTATCACTTTCGTCAAGGTTCTCGAACATTCACTTTGTCCTACTGATCTGAACTGCATTTGGGCGGGTCGACTAGTCATCAAGGTGGCAATGGACAATCAAGATTTTGACCTGTTGTTGCGAGGGGATGAAAAGCCAATAGTCTCGCACATCAATGGCTTTAACATCACCTTGAATCGAATCTTGTATCCAAGTGTATCCGATGAAAAAACGGATCAAACCCATCCATTCAAAGTAGAGTTGATTGTTGCAGATAGTAATTCTTAATATTTTATCTCAAGCCACTTCGTTCTAACAAAGCATCCACAGTCGGTTCATGTCCTCTGAATCGCTTGTACAGCTCCATCGGGTGTTCACTGCCTCCACGAGACAAGATATTTTCTTTGAATGAAGTCGCCACTTCTTTGTTGAAGATGCCTTTTTCCTTGAATACTGAGAAGGCGTCTGCATCCAAGACCTCTGCCCACTTATAACTATAATAACCTGCGGCATAGCCTCCTTGAAAAATATGACTGAACTGTGTGCTCATACAAATCCCATTCACCCTGTCAAAAAGCTCCGTTCTGGACATTGCCTTTCTCTCAAAATCGGCAACACTGTCAATAGTCAATTCGTCTGAAGTCAAAGAATGCCATGCCATGTCCATCAACGCAAAACTGAGCTGTCTCATGGTTTGATACCCTTCGTTAAAATTGGACGAATCTTTGATTTTCTGAATGTATTCCTCGGGGATGGCTTCTCCTGTCTCGTAGTGTTTTGCAAATAAATCGAGACACTCCTTCTCTTGCACCCAATTCTCCAAAATCTGCGATGGCAACTCTACAAAATCCCAATAAACACTCGTGCCACTCAAAGACTCATACTTGCTATCTGCCAACATACCATGAAGTGCATGTCCAAACTCGTGGAACAAAGTTTCCACTTCGTTGAACGTCAGCAATGATGGTTTCTTCTCTGTAGCAGGTGTAAAATTACAAACTATTGAAACAATGGGTCGATGATCTTGTCCGTCTTTGTATTGACTCTTGTAGGACGTCATCCAAGCCCCACCTCTTTTGCCAGGCCGAGGGAAATAATCCTCAAAGAATACCGCAATATGTTTGCCCTTTTCGTCGATCACCTCGTAAGCTTTCACGTCCTTGTGATAGACTGGTATGCTTTCATTTCGCTTGAAAGTCAAGCCGTACAGTTTCTTCGCCACATCAAAAATTCCTTGGACAGCCTGATCCAACTTGAAGTAGGGACGCAGCATCTCATCGTTGATTTGAAACTTCTCGTTTTTCAATTTCTGAGAGTAATAAGCCCAATCCCACCTGTTGAGTTCTCCTTCCAATCCCAACTTTTTGGCGTATGCCTTTACCTCCTCTACTTCTTGTTTCGCTTTGGGCAGGGCCTTTTCTAGCAGATCATTGAGGAATGAAATCACCTTGTCGGCTGATTCAGCCATTCTCTCTTCCAATACATAATCCGCATAGGAATCATAACCTAGCAATTTCACTTTGTCGTGTCGGAGCTTGACTATTTTCTTCACATTCTCCTGATTGTCGAGGGCATCACCTTTGAATGCCTTTGACATATAGGCCATGAACATTTTTTGTCGTAGTTCACTGCTATCTGCATACTCCATGAAAGGCAAATAACTTGGAGCCTGTAGGGTAAACAACCACTTGCCTTTGTAGCCCTTTTCTTCTGCAGCAAGTGCTGCAGCATCTATCGCTCCTTCTGGCAACCCCGCCAAGTCCTTTTCATCATCTATGATCAGTTCATAACTATTGGTTTCTGCCAGTACGTTCTCTCCAAACTTGAGTTGGAGCTGCGCCAATTCCTTGGAGATTTCGCTGTATTTCTTTTTCTCATCAGTATTCAGGTTGGCGCCACTTCTGATAAATCCTTTGTAGGACTTTTCTAGCAGCATTTTATCCTCCTTGTCTAGGCTAAACTGACCAGCATGTTCATAGACAAATTTCACTCTGGCAAACAAGCCTTCATTTTGCATGATTTGGTTGCCATAATCTGTCAAGATTGGAGACAGTTCTGCCGCGATGGTCTGCATCTCATCAGAGGTCTCTGCAGAGTTGAGATTGAAAAACACCTCAGCTGCTTGATTGAGTTGCTTGCCACTTCTATCCAATGCCACCACGGTGTTTTCGAAAGTAGCGGGTTCAGGATTGTTGACCAAAGCATCTATTTCCAACAGTGATTCTTGGATCAGCTGCTCGATAGCTGGTTTGTAGTGTACTAATTTGATTTTGGAAAAAGGGGCAACTTCAAATGGGCCTTCGAAAGGCAACAACAAAGGGTTCATCTCAGACATATCTACGCAATATTTTGGTTGGCTAAATTATACGATTGTTTCACAAGTATGATCTGTAAGGTTTCTTTTGTCAAAAATTTTGTCAGACACTATTGCATACTGACACTTTTATGACAAATTTTATATTAAACATAAAATTTTAAACACATGAAAAAACTATTAACACTTGCAGTTATCCTTTTTGCTGCAAACACAATGTATGCTCAACAGGGGAGCATGTATGCTGGTGGTGCATTAGGTTTCCAAGAAGACTATTGGAAAATTGCTCCTGAAGCAGGCTATTGGTTGGCGGACAATATTCAATTAGGCGTGGTGCTCTTTTTAGAAGGAGACAACAGAGGTGCAACAGAGCAAACCACTGTGGCTCCTCATGTATACGGCAGATATTGGGTTCCTATCTCTGAAAAATTCTCGGTGTATGCTGGCGCCAATTTCAGAGTCAATACTGTTTCTCAAGATCCAGGAGATTCTCACACGACGGTAGACCTTTTTGTTGATGCTGGTATAGCATATTCATTGGCTCCACGTTGGGGTATGGTCGGTCGATTGGCTGGTGTAGGTATCTATGACAGCCATTTTGTACTTGACGTGAACATGTCGCCACAATCAATTTTCAACGTAGGTATTTACTACACATTCAAAGAATAACAAAACCAACCTAACACTCCGTAGGGGTGTTAGGTCTACTTCTCATTTTGCAAAGTTCACATTTCGCTTCAATCCCAAAAACTTGGTTCTCTTCACCGCAGAACCCTTGAATACCTCCTGAAACAGCTCCTCTGTCAGGTCTTCCCATTCATTTTTTTTCATCCCTTGTAGCATTTCATTGGCATGAAAATTAACCTCTTGGTGTGGTTTTGAAAAACGATTCCATGGACACACGTCTTGACAGATATCACAACCAAATATCCAGTTTTCCATCTTTCCTTGAAACTCAGACGGGATCTGATCTTTCAACTCTATCGTGAGATAAGAAATGCACTTACTACCATCGACTACATAGGGTTCAGGAATGGCATCCGTTGGACAAGCATCCATGCATTTGGAACACGTGCCGCAGTAATCTCGCATAGGACCATCATAATCCAGCTCGATATCTACGATGATCTCAGCCAGGAAATAAAAAGAACCTGTCTTAGGATTGATCAGCAATGAATTCTTGCCCACCCAACCCAATCCAGACTTGGCAGCCCAGGCACGCTCGTGCACAGGTGCTGAATCCACGAAAACTCTTGCTTCGATATCTCCTACTTCTTCTATGAGGGTATTGAGGATGGTTTTGAGTTTAGGCTTGATGATGTAATGATAGTCTTTGCCATAAGCGTATTTGGCAATTTTGTAGTTGCTCTCCTCTGCAAAGTTTTGGTCGGGATAGTAATTGTAGGTGAGTGAGATCACAGACTTGGCTCCTTCCACCAGTTTGGTCGGATCCAATCGCTTGTCAAAATGATTCGCCATATAGGCCATTTCACCATGCATGCCTTGGTTTAGCCATTTTTCTAATTTGGGAGCTTCCTCTTCTAAAAATCCTGCTTTGGAAACCCCACAGGACATAAACCCCTCATGAAGAGCGAGTTGTTTGATTCGCTGTGTGAGTTTTTGTGTATCCAAAATCAATCAAACAATGTACCCATCCGTGTAGGAGGTACGATTTTCAAATGCTTGTAGGCCAATTCGGTGCACTCTCTACCTCTGCTGGTGCGTTTGATGTAGCCTTCTTTGATCAAAAATGGCTCATAGACCTCCTCTATCGTATCCGCCTCTTCGCTGCACGCTGTAGCGATAGTGGTCAATCCAACTGGCCCTCCTTTGAACTTGTTGATGATCGTTGACAAAATGCGATTGTCCATTTCGTCCAAGCCATTGGCATCTACATCCAAGGCTTCCAAAGCCATGTCAGCGATGGCTTTGGTGATGGTGCCATTGCCTTTGATCTGAGCAAAATCTCTTGTTCGACGCAGCAGATTGTTGGCGATACGTGGGGTCCCTCGACTCCTTCTGGCCAATTCTAGTGCGGCATTGTCATCTATGGGTGTGTTCAAAATGGCTGAGGAACGCTTGACAATATTCGCCAACAAATCAGAATCATAATATTCTAAGCGGGCATTGATCCCAAAACGCGCTCTCAATGGAGAGGTCAACAGTCCAGAACGGGTCGTAGCACCTATGAGTGTAAATGGATTCAAGCCTATCTGCACAGAGCGTGCATTCGGACCAGAGTCCAACATGATGTCTATTTTGTAATCCTCCATAGCAGAATAGAGATACTCCTCCACGACGGCATTGAGACGATGTATCTCATCTATGAACAATACATCACCAGATTCCAAATTGGTCAGCAACCCAGCCAAATCTCCTGGTTTGTCCAGTACCGGACCGGAAGTAATCTTGATACTTGCGCCTAACTCGTTGGAGATGATGTGTGACAAGGTCGTCTTGCCCAAACCTGGAGGGCCATGGAGCAACACATGATCCAAAGGTTCCTCTCGTCTCTTGGCGGCTAGTACGAAAACCTTGATGTTGTCCACCACCTTTTGCTGGCCTGCAAAATCATCAAAGGACAGGGGGCGCAGAGCTTTCTCAAACTCTACTTCCTCTGGTACCATGTTTTCATCTTCAGGATTCAAATAATCTTCTCTCATCGATGGGCTTGAATTATTGGCTAAAATAGGGAGATTGATCGCAAAATTAGTGATTCTCATTTAGAAAGGATTCAACAAGTTTGGGTCACAGTTTCTCATTCTAGTCTTTCTTCGATTTCTTTGCGCTCCGATATAGATCACGAACACATGCAAAAGAGAAGGTTATTACTCATTGTTTTGGCACTAGGTATTTTGATTGTCTGGCGACAGTTACACAAAGAAGATGAAGCCAAGGTCATCCATCTCACAGGTACTACGATGGGCGTAGTACCCTATTCTATCAAATACATAGACATGGCAGGTAGAGATTACCAAAAGCAAATAGACTCTATTTTGGTAGACTTCAACAACTCTCTCTCTACCTACATCCCAAGTTCGGAGATTTCACGATTCAATGCACGAGACACGGTGACCTACGAAACGCCCTACTTGATGCCAATTTTGAATATCAGTCAAGAAATTTATAAAAAAAGCTACGGTGCGTTTGATCCTACCATCGGGCCGCTGGTCAATGCTTGGGGCTTTGGGCCTGAAAAAAAACTCCACTTGGACTCTGCATTCATAGATTCCCTCAAACAGAAAATAGGTTTTGAGAAAGTGTTCTTTGATAAGAAAATCGCAACCAAACAGACAGGTGTTTATCTGGATTTTAGTGCAACAGCCAAAGGCTATGCTGTCGATGTAATAGCTGACTATATCTATGAACAAGGCATCCGAAACTTCATGGTAGAAATTGGAGGAGAAGTAGTGTGCCGAGGCAAAAACAATTCGGAAACCTATTGGAAAATCGGAATTGAAAAACCAGAAGTGAGTCCAGAAAGAGGGCAACTATTTGCTACCACCTTTATCAAAAATACGGCACTGGCCACATCGGGCAATTACCGAAACTACTACGAGGAAGGAGGACGCATCATCTCTCACACAATCAGTCCATTTACGGGCTATTCCATCAGGCATAATCTCTTGAGTGCCTCTATCTATGCTCCCAATTGTGCTCTGGCCGATGGATATGCGACTGCTTGTATGGTACTGGGACTAGAAAAATCAATCCAAATGATCGAAGAAAACCCAGAACTCGAAGGGTTTTTGATTTTCTCGGATGAAAACGGAAAGCTCAACTACTATGGGTCAGAAAAAATCATGTCATCCATAGAAATATTGAAATAAACTACCATTTCCAGCTTTAAAGTAACTTTTTTGCCTTGAAACCTAGCGCCATGCGCAAGAGTATGTGACCATTTGACAAAAGTTGATTTGACAGGATGCTTGTATTAAAGCATCCCGTGTTTACATTCAATGAGCTTTGATCATCTTCTCTATTCCCATCTTCAATGCACCTTCCCAAATAGCACTGAGAGACTCATCAAACTTTCGATCATGCATTTTAACTGTTGTCATGAGTGCTTTGATCCAATAATCATACATCCAAGGTTGAATATCAAGCTGAGTCTTAGAATGTGAGTGTGCCAATCGATCCACTTTCATTTCCGCAGCATGACTGCCCCCCGCATACATGATCAAGTGAGACAATCCATGTCTCAACAAACCCCTTTGCGCATCCATGTCCGTATCAATGAATTTTTGCTTGATGAGAGGTGACGAGTTAAAGAAATTGTCATAAAAGTCTTTAAAAAAAAGAGGAGAGCTGGCACATCTTCCATAACTCAACTGTAATGATTTCATCGCAGATTCCATGTACTATAAATTGATTGAATCGCAAAACTACCAATAGAAAGTAGGCTCCAACATCACACATAGATGACATTAATCATGAACAACAATGATTGATAGCTACCAAGAGCCCTCAAAAATTCATTATAGCGCGACCTTAAACTAGGTGTTGTTAATACTGAGTACTAATATTGCAGCAGATAAGATTTATGAGCGAGCAACCACAAAAAAAAGAATGGTTTGATGAATGGTTCGACACCATTTATTACCACATATTATATAAAAACAGAAATTATACAGAAGCTGCCCAATTTTTGGACAATCTCATCGCCTATTTTGGTATCTCTAAAGATGCGAAAATCCTAGACCTGGCCTGCGGCAAGGGCCGACATGCTATCTACCTAAACGAAAGAGGCTTTGAAGTCACAGGAGTAGATCTCTCAGAGCAAAACATTGTTTACGCCAAGACCAAAGAAACAGGCAGTCTGCATTTCGACATCCATGACATGCGGGATGTTTACAGACCCGAAAGTTTTGATTACGTATTCAACTTATTTACTTCCTTTGGATACTTTGACTCCATCGAAGAAAATCTGGATGTCATCCGTGCCACGGTTGCTTCCCTCAAGCCAGGAGGCAAACTCCTCATTGACTTCCTCAATCCTTATGTCGTGATCAACAACCTGGTAGAAGAAGAAGATAAGACCATAGACAACATACATTTCAAGATCAGCCGCGAATACACCGACGATCAATACATCATCAAAAACATCATAGTAGATGACCATGGTCAACACTATGAGTACATGGAAAAAGTAAAAGCAATCCGTCGCACAGATTTTTTGAACTATTTTGAAGCAAATGGGCTTATTGTGCTAGATTTATTTGGAGACTATCATCTTGCCCCTTACGAAAAGGAAAAATCTGATAGACTTATCTTCGTGATACAAAAACCTGCATGATCAAAAGCGCCATCATTCTATTCCTGTCTGCCTTCTTAGGTGGAATACTTGCCATCAATTCTGTAGATGTCATCAGCAAAAACATCAAGCATGTATTGGTGTTTGCAGGCTCATTCCTGTTTTCTGTGACGATCATCCACATCCTGCCAGAGATATTTGAAGCCAGCCACGACCATCTCAAAGTAGGTGGATTCATTCTACTGGGTTTCTTCTTCCAGCAGGTACTGGAGTACTTTACCAATGGAGTAGAACATGGACACATGCACCATCATCATCATGGAGAAGGACACACTACCCTAAAGAGCATCTCACTGATGGTCGCTCTCAGTGTTCACGGATTTCTCGAAGGCACCTTATTGGCTCATCCAGAAAGCGTCCACGCCAACCATACCGAAGGCACCCTGTTGGCAGGAATTGTTTTTCACAAAGTCCCTGCAGCCTTGGCGCTGATCTCTGTACTGGCATGTCAATACAAATCCAGATCTACTCAACTGATACTCTTGACAATTTTTGCGCTGGCATCACCTGCAGGAGTGTTCGCAGGACATTTGTTAGGTGATTTTGGGCTTTTGGACAATGCGGGGATGGTCTTGCTGTTTGCCTTTGTATCTGGCAATTTCTTGCATATCTCCACCACGATATTCTTGGAATCCAGCCCTGGCCATAGCTGGAGTTCACGCAAATTGATCATAAGCCTAGTTGGGGCCACTCTGGCTGTATTATCTGAAATATTATTTTAAGAATTAAATCAGACTTAGGCTGTAGAGAAATGTTATTTTTTCCTACATTTGCCCCACTTTCAAGAATATGAAAACAAACAAACAACATCATCACCATACAATGAACGCGCAGGCGAGGTGATATAGTTGTGACTAAAAAATAATATTATCCATCCCGTCTGATTAATTTTGGACGGGATTTTTTTTGCTCCTTTCCAATAGAACCCAGGCTTTAAAAAAACAATAAAATGAGTGTACTCAAAATCGCAGTTCAAAAATCCGGAAGACTAAACGAAGAATCTATCGAGCTATTAAAAAACTGCGGAATTCACATCGACAATGGCAAAGACCAACTCAAAGCCAGTGCGACGAATTTCCCCATGGACGTGCTATATCTCCGCAATGGAGACATCCCACAGTATGTGGAAGATGGCGTGGCAGATATTGCCATCGTGGGTGAAAATCTATTGGTAGAAGCAGGAAACGACATAGAAGTAGTGAGAAAACTCGGTTTTTCTAAGTGCAAATTGTCACTCGCTGTTCCCAAAGACCTCGACTATGAAGGTCTCCAATACTTCGATGGCAAGCGTATCGCTACCTCATATCCAAACACACTTCAGGCATTTTTGGACAAAAACCAAGTCAAAGCTGATATCCACGTCATCAAAGGCTCTGTAGAAATAGCCCCCAACATCGGATTGGCCGAAGGTATCTGTGACTTAGTTAGCTCAGGCAGCACTTTGTTCAAAAACGGGTTAAAAGAAACGGATTTAATACTCACATCCGAAGCAGTGTTGGTTAAGAGCAAAAAGCTTACTCAGGAACAAGAAGAACTACTCAGTACGCTTTTGTTTAGACTGGATGCTGTACAAAAGGGGAAGAAATCGAAGTATGTCTTGATGAACGTACCCAATGACAAGATTGACAACATCATCAAAATGCTACCTGGGATGAGAAGCCCCACCGTACTTCCACTGGCCGAAGCAGGCTGGAGTTCGGTACACACAGTAATCGAAGAAGGTCAATTCTGGCAAGTCATCGACGAGTTGAAAAACGCTGGTGCAGAAGGTATTTTGATTGTTCCAATCGAAAAAATGGTACTATGATCGTCTCTATCAATCCCAACAAATCTGATTGGAAAGAACTGATCCAGCGTCCAGCGTTGGAGCAGCAAAACTTACAAGCTACGGTAGATGGTGTGTTCAACGCGATCCGCTCCAAAGGTGATCAGGCCTTGCTTGCCTATACCGAGCAGTTTGACAAAGCTAGCTTGAGCAGTTCTGTCATCAGTGAAAAGGAAGTAAATACTGCCGAAAAATTGGTCTCTCAAGAACTCAAAGATGCCATCACTTTAGCAGCCACGAATATTGGAGCCTTTCATGCCGCTCAAAAACCCAACCGAATAGAAGTAGAAACCGCTCCTGGCGTAGTCTGCTGGCAAGAAGCCAAAGGCATTCAGAAAGTAGGGATCTACATCCCAGGAGGGACAGCCCCATTGTTTTCGACCGTGCTGATGTTGGCGATTCCAGCCAAAATAGCAGGCTGTGACGAGATTGTGCTCTGCACACCTCCTGGGTCCGATGGTAGAGTCAATCCTGCCATTCTCTTTGCGGCTCGTTTTGCGGGAGTCAAACAGATATTCAAGGTAGGTGGAATTCAAGCCATCGCCGCGATGACCTTCGGCACAGAGAGCATTCCCAAGGTGGACAAGATTTTCGGACCTGGCAACCAATACGTGACAGCTGCCAAACAGCGAGCCTCACAACTCGGAGTAGCTATCGACATGCCAGCAGGTCCTTCGGAGCTTTTGGTCATGGCAGATGAAACAGCTATTCCTGCTTTTGTCGTGTCAGATTTGCTCTCTCAGGCAGAGCACGGGATCGACAGTCAAGTGATCTGTGTCGTCAAAAATAAAAATCAAATCCAAGCAATTCAAGAAGAATTAGAGACTCAGTTGGCCGCATTGCCACGCAAAGAGATCGCCGAAAAAGCCATTGAAAACTCTAAAATCATTTGTATCCCAAATGATCAGGACTGTGTTGATTTCATCAACGAATATGCGCCAGAGCATTACATTCTTTGTGTTCAAAATGAAGACTTTTATCTCGATCAGGTGAGGAATGCAGGTTCGGTTTTCATCGGCAACTACACACCAGAAAGTGCCGGAGACTATGCTTCAGGCACCAATCACACCCTGCCGACCAATGGCTATGCCAAGTCCTATAGTGGTGTAAACCTGGATGCTTTTATGAAGAAAATCACTTTCCAAAAGATCACCGAACAAGGTATCCAAAACATCGGGCCAGCCATCGAGCACATGGCTGCAGCCGAACAATTACAAGCGCATAAAAACGCAGTGACTTTAAGACTAGAATACCTGACCAACAGCTAAGAATCAAAGCAATGAATATCAAAAGTCTTTTAAGAGATAACATCAGGTCGATGACTCCTTATAGTTCAGCTCGTGACGAGTTCGACAGCATAGCAGAGGTATATCTGGACGCCAACGAAAATCCCTTCGAAAACGGGATGAATCGTTATCCCGACCCATACCAAAAGACTGTCAAGACCAGGCTGAGTGAGATCAAAGGCGTGCCAGCAGCAAACATCCTCATAGGCAATGGGAGCGATGAGGTATTGGACTTGATTTACCGAGCATTTTGTGAACCCAAAATCAACAATGTGGTCTCACACAATCCGAGCTACGGCATGTATCCTGTTTTGTCTGAGATCAATGACGTACCGCTTCGAAAAGTCAATCTGGAGGAAAATTTTGTCCTCGATGGACAAAAAATGATTGATGCGTCTGATGAAAACACCAAAGTGTTCTTCATTTGCTCACCCAACAACCCCTCTGGCAACCTGCTCAACAAGGAAGAAATCAGAAAGATTCTGGATTTGAAGAGAGGGATTGTCGTGATAGATGAAGCCTACATTGACTTTGCGGAGACGGATTCATGGTTGGTCGATTTGAACAAATACCCCAACTTGATAGTATGCCAGACACTGTCCAAAGCATGGGGATTGGCTGGATTGAGAGTAGGTATGTGTTTCGCATCTGCGGAAATCATCAAGGTATTGAACGCCATCAAGCCTCCCTACAACATCAATATTCTGTCTCAAAAAGCAGCACTTGATGCCTTGAATCGAGAAGAAGAATTCAAGCAGCACCTAAAAGTCATCATGGCTGAAAAGGTGAAAATAGAAAAGGCTTTGACCGACTCAAAAGTGATCAAAAAGTTGTTTCCATCGGATTCCAATTTCGTATTGGCAAGGGTAGAGAACGCCCTTGAACTTTATAATTTCCTCTTAAAGAGAAAAGTAATCGTAAGAAACAGGTCTAAAGAATACCTCTGCGACAATTGTCTCCGCTTCACGATCGGTACACCCGTGGAGAATCAGCGATTGATCGAGGGAATAGCTGCTTACGAAAAGAAATAATGAACCGTTGACTATCGACTGTTGACCAAACACCAATTATGAAAAAAATATTATTCATTGATAGAGACGGCACACTTGTGCTAGAGCCACCTGTTGATTACCAACTAGACTCCCTCGAAAAGCTAGAGTTCTACCCTGGTGCATTCCAATGGATGGCCAAAATCGCCAAACTCGGTTACGAACTAGTCATGGTCACCAACCAAGATGGTTTGGGGACTACTTCGTTCCCTGAGGACACTTTCTGGCCAGCACACAACAAGTGTATGCAGGCCTTCGAAAATGAAGGTGTAAAATTCGATGCTGTCAAGATCGACCGCAGCTTTCCTGCCGACAATGCTCCCACACGTAAGCCCAGAACAGGCATGCTTACGGAGTACATGGATGGCAGCTACGACCTAGCCAATTCTTATGTGATCGGTGACCGTATTACAGATGTAGAATTGGCAAAAAACCTCGGTGCAAAAGCTATTTTCATCAATAACGAAGAAGGGCTCGGTGCAGATGAGATTTCTGCCAAGGTGGAAGAACTGAAAAACTGCATCGCATTGACGACCACAAATTGGGAAGACATCTATAATCTCGTCAGTCGTGGTTCACGCAAGGGTACTGTCAAGCGCACCACCAAAGAAACCGATATTGATATCGAGGTAGAACTAGACGGGACTGGACAAGCTGATATCAACACGGGTATCAAATTCTTCGATCACATGCTTGATCAAATCGCCAAGCATGGACTGTTGGATCTCAAAATCCAAGTCAAAGGCGATCTCGAAGTGGACGAGCACCACACCATCGAGGACACAGGTATCGCACTAGGCGAGGCAATCGCACAGGCATTGGGCAATAAGAAAGGGATCGAAAGATATGGATTCTGCCTGCCCATGGATGATTGTTTGTGTCAGGTAGCCTTGGATTTTGGAGGACGAAACTGGATCGAATGGGATGCGGAATTCAAACGTGAGATGGTGGGGAAAATGCCAACGGAAATGTTCTTTCACTTCTTCAAGTCATTCTCGGATGCAGCCAAGTGCAATCTGAACATCAAAGCAGAAGGAGACAACGAGCACCACAAGATTGAAGGGATTTTCAAGGCTTTTGCGAAAGCCATCAAAATGTCCGTCAAGCAAGACAAAGACAAAATGATTTTACCCTCGACCAAAGGAATGTTATGAGCAAAGTCGTCATCATAGATTATGGTGCGGGCAACGTCCGCTCCGTCAAATTCGCCTGTGAACGCCTTGGACTGCAGGCCGAACTGAGCAACAAGATCGAGGTGATCGAATCGGCAGATAAATTAATTTTCCCTGGTCAGGGAGAAGCGAGTTCGTCGATGAAAGCGCTAAAAGAAGCAGGTCTTGTAGAAGTGATCAAAAATGCCAAACAACCCTTTTTAGGTATCTGCTTAGGCATGCAACTAATGTGTGAATACTCAGAGGAAAATGATACCCAAGGCTTAGGGATTTTTCCGCTGCCAGTCAAATTGTTTTCAGCTAAAGACGTGAAAGTCCCTCACATGGGATGGAATCAAATTGAAGCCTTGAAAACCCCTCTGATGAACGGTTTGAGTGAGAAAGAATTTGTTTACTTCGTGCACTCCTATTACGTACCTGACTCTGAATGGACAATCGCCAAGGCCAATTATCCAGATGCTTTTAGTGCTGCATTGCACAAGGACAATTTTTACGGTTGCCAGTTTCACCCCGAAAAAAGTGGGACTTTCGGACAATTGATATTGAAGAATTTTATTGAAATGTAATACGGTCCACAGTCGACCGTCAACTGTTGACATATGAGAATAATACCTGCAATCGATCTAATAGACGGCAAATGCGTCCGACTCACCAAAGGCGACTATGACCAGAAAAAAATATACAACGAAAATCCACTCGAAGTAGCCAAAGAATTTGAGGCAGCAGGAATCAAATTCCTCCATCTCGTGGATCTTGATGGGTCAAAAGCCCGTGAAATCAAAAATGCAGCGGTACTAGAAAGCATCACCACTCACACCAACCTAATCGTTGATTTCGGAGGTGGGATTCGCTCAGACAAGGACATCAATATCGCATTTGACGCAGGTGCAGCACAAGTCAACCTCGGCAGTGTAGCCTTGGAAAACAAAGCCCTATTTGGAGAATGGCTCAAGAAATTTGGAAGCGAAAAAATCATCCTCAGTGCCGACTCCACCAACCGAAAAATCGCTATCAATGGATGGCAAGAAGAATCACAAGTTGATCTTTTTGACCTGATCAAAGAATATGAGGCCATGGGCAACCTGTACATGGTATGCACGGACATCAGCAAGGACGGCATGTTGCAAGGAATCGCTGTAGATTTGTACGAAGATTTGATGCGCGAATTTCCGAAGCAAAAGATAGTAGCAAGTGGAGGGGTCAAAGACATCACCGATGTAGAAGCCGCCGCGGCTCTAAAAATGGACGGCATCATCATCGGGAAAGCCATCTATGAAAACAAAATTTCACTGAAACAACTCGAAGCTTATGCTGACTAAAAGAATCGTTCCTTGTTTGGACATCAAAGATGGCCGAACAGTCAAAGGTGTCAACTTCGTCAATCTTCGTGACGCTGGCGATCCCGTGGAGCTGGCTACAATCTACTCCGAACAAGGCGCAGATGAGTTGGTATTTCTTGACATCACTGCGACTGGAGATGGACGAAAAACCACCGCAGAGTTGGTGGAAAAAGTAGCTGAAAAGGTGAATATCCCCTTTACAGTCGGTGGAGGAATCAAATCTGTGGAAGATGTCTACACTTTGTTGCATCGCGGTGCTGACAAGATTTCTATCAACTCCTGGGCGGTCAAGGAACCCAAAGTACTTGACGAACTCGCAGCACAGTTTGGGAGTCAATGTGTAGTACTCGCTGTAGATGCCAAGCAAATCAATGGACAGTGGAAAGTTCATCTTGTGGGAGGAAAAGTTCCTACTGAGATTGATTTGTTCGATTGGGTCAGAGAGGCTGAGATCAGAGGCGCTGGTGAGATACTTTTCACCTCCATGGATCACGATGGATCAAAAGCAGGATTTGCCAATGAAGCATTAGCCAAACTCTCGGAGTTGGTCAACATCCCGATCATTGCCTCAGGTGGTGCAGGGTGTATTCAGGATTTTGCTGATACCTTTACCCTCGGAAAAGCTGACGCAGCACTAGCTGCCAGTGTTTTCCATTTCAAGGAAATAGAAATCCCAACCCTAAAACAAGAATTAAAACTACAGGGAATACCTGTAAGACTTTAACAACCGAGAGTTTGTCGATCAATAAACTATCGACCCTCTATTAACAAGAAAGATACCATGGACAATCGACTATCGACCATTGACTATAACAAAACCAACGGATTAGTACCAGCCATCATTCAAGATGCCAAAACCAAAAATGTACTGATGCTAGGCTACATGAACGAAGAAGCACTCGCTAGGACCCAAGAAACGGGCAAGGTGACTTTTTATAGTCGCAGCAAACAAAGACTCTGGACCAAAGGAGAAACCAGTGGAAATTTCCTCGAACTAAGGGACATTAAATTGGACTGTGACAATGATACCCTGTTGATCTCGGTCAATCCAGTTGGCCCAGCTTGTCACAAAGGAACCGACACTTGTTGGGGAGAAGAAAACAAGCCGAATTTTGGTTTCATCTCTCAGCTAGAAGCTGTCATCAAAGATCGTCATGACAATCCTGACGAAAAATCATACACCTCCTCTCTATTCAAAAAGGGGATCAACAAAGTTGCCCAAAAAGTAGGTGAAGAAGCGGTAGAAGTAGTCATCGAAGCAAAGGACAATGACGAAGGTCTGTTTCTTAACGAATCTGCCGATCTATTGTACCACTACATGATCTTGCTCCGCGCCAAGGGATATGATTTACATGATGTAGTGAAAATACTAGAGGCAAGACACAAATAAAAAACCACTGTGGTATGAATATCATACCACAGTGGTTTTGTGTGAATATAAATGTGTGTATTATATTTTTTCTATGGTGGAATTACCACTCATGTCTATTGCCTTGATTACTGCGTCTCCACCATATCTCAGTACACTCGCACCTGTAGCGTTGAGGCGTAGCTCTTGGTTGATGACCAATTTTGCCTGACTCGCTCCAGACAAAGTCAAATTCGCCATGTTGACTTCCATTCGGTCATCAGACACTCTACTAGCACCTGTAAGATTCAAGACGATAGAATTAGCCTCTCCTCTAATCTCTAAATTGGATGCGCCAGCAAGATTGGCTGTCAAACTAGCCGTACTCACTTCTGTTCGCAAGAAACTCGCTCCCGAGAGATCAAAAGTAACTGCACTTTCATAAGTCACACCAGAAGCCGTCAGTCTAGACCCTCCTGTAAGGGATATGGCCTTTATTGGATGGTTTGTATATACTCGTGCCTTCAGGATCGTTCTACCGCTCACATTGACATTATCCAAACGAATACTCAAATTCCCATTTTCTTGATTGGCCTCAATATACTGGTGGAGATTTTCATTTGATTCGATCAATACATATTCGTTGTCTCCCTCAGCCTCAAAAATCTCAACGTCAAACCCACTAGACACCTGAATGGTACTGAAATCACCAACAGTAATCTCCTCTGTGGTAATGGTCGCAGAAGGATTGATCTCATCGTCGCATGAAGAAAAGACCAATACACATCCTACCAACAAACCCAAGCCTAAATAATTCACCTTTTTTGAAATCATCTTATTAGCATTTAAATCACAAATTCTATTTTCCTCTGATGATTTGACAATAAGCATGCCATCTTCAAAAAAATCGTGATTTTACTAAGACCCTATAAATCAGCCAATAACAAAATATTGATAATTTATAAAAGTGAAAGTTTTCTGAAATATACCCAAATCTGGGTATTGAATAAGGTGTAGGGAATGGTCATCTTTGAATTGTAATCAACTGACACCTAAACTAAGTTATTACAAGATAATTTTTCTCGAATAAATGCTGCTGACGACACCATGAAGATGGTGTCGTTGTTTTTTATAGCACTTCCAAAATTTGTTCGGATTTCTTCATCCAGTCAAAAGTCTCTCCTTCTCTCTTACCCAACATCTGCTGTGCGATGGGAGAAATAGGTGAGATAGCCATCGCTTGGTTCATTTTGCCACGCACCAATCCAATACTGATTGAGATAAAAAAGAGACCTTTCTCTGTTTTGACCAAAGCACCAGACTCTACGGTTGACATCTTCTTCTTAGGATCTATTGATCCCAAAACCTTCTTTTGATGCAGCAAATCCGTGAATTGCTTGGCATACATATCTCTCTCATTTTGGCTCATGGCACGACCCGTCTCGTACTTGTCTCCAGCAGAGGATTTTGTTTCATTATTTGCCGATTCTTGAGCTGCTTCCATACTTGATTTGGCAATCTCAATTTTATCATCGAGTGTCTTCAGACAAGCATGATAAATGTCTTCTTTTAAAGTCACGTGTGTTTTATAAATCTAGTTTCATCACTCTCCCTTGGCTACCTGCCACCCAGATGGCACCATCTGCGGACACATCCACGGCATGAAACCCTGGATAATTGGTCTTGATCCAAGTATAGCCAGAGTCATTGGAAATGTAAGTACCTCCTGGGCCTGTAGACACCACATGCAGGCAATCCACAAAACGAACGGAGGATTGATAAACGGGAAAATTCTCCGAATGAATCCAAAATTCTCCTCCATCTTCCGTTACCACCACATTTTGATTTCCTTCGTCTTCTTTGGTATAGTCCCCACCTACTGCGACTCCCAACAGGTTGTTGCAAAAATCGATTGAGAAAATTCCTTGGCTACTTTCTCCTTGGATAATAGGCACAGCTTCGGCCTTCCAGCTTTTCAAACCAGCATCCGATATATAGAGTCGTGCTATTGATCCCCCTGTACCATTCACAAATATCTCATCATTCAAATACAGATGGCTACCACTCGCAGCAAATCCACCTGCCTCACCGTCGGCCATCTCGGGGAGCTTTTTTGGATTCACCCTTTTCCAAGTCTTGCCACCATTGGTAGTTCTGAGGACAAACAATTTACCCTCTATCGGATCACCAGTCAATACTCCCTTCAAAGAATCCGAAAAAGAGAATCCGTTAAAAAAGCCTTCTTCAAATGTATTGGCATACACCAAAGACCAAGACTTTCCAGCATTTTCACTTCGATAAATATTAGATTTTGAGCCTTCACCAGCACTCATCACCAAGACAGTTTTCGTATCAAACACCTCTATGTCTCTAAAATCCATCTCCTGAGTGTTGGGGATCACAACTTTCTGCCATGAAGCACCCCCATCATCAGTCTTTGCTATAGTGCCCTTGGTCCCACTTACCCAGACCACTTCCTGATTCAAAACAGAAATACCACGCAAAGAAGCTGTAGAATCTATGACAGTTTGTGCATGCACTTCCCAAGTGATCATTGATATGAAAATGAGTAAATATTTCATGCTTACAAATTAGTAAATTTTCCGCTGAGAATATCAAATGCTTGTTTGGAATCGCAAATCTCACCAAGGTCTGTGGTATTCATCTTTGAAACTGGTCTGTTGGTCTGTGTGCCACAGACCACGGAGAGTAGTAAGCTCTGTCAAGCCAGTGATCTATACAATAACATGAAGAATGAATGGGAAGTAAAGAAAGGAGTGGGACATACTGGATTCGAATCGGGACGCCGAACCGCAGTGACCTCTGCCCTGTCAAGGCAGCACTCTAAACCATGAAATCTGAAAATGAGTGAAAAAAGGAGTGGGACATACTGGATTCGAATCGGGACGCCGAACCGCAGTGACCTCTGCCCTGTCAAGGCAGCACTCTAAAGCATGAAATCTGAAAATGAGTGAAAAAGGAGTGGGACATACTGGATTCGAACCAGTGACCTCTGCCCTGTCAAGGCAGCGCTCTAAACCAGCTGAGCTAATACCCCATTTTTCGGTAACCGAGGCGCAAATATCACCCAAACAATTTGAATAGCAAATATGGAAGCCCCAAAATTATTATTAAAAGAATCACCCCCCCAAAACTTATTGTTTCGTTCGCTTTCGGGTTCTAGTTGATCATAATAACTCACTTAGTCAAGATACAAAACAAATCTAAGTTTTGATCAGACTCCTCTGCCAAAAAATAATCACTGTGATGAATCTCGGCTACCAAACCAGTATCCTGAGTTTGAAGCTTGTTTCTATTCATTCGATTCAAAATCTCGTAAGGAAAACGCAGAATAGGAGCTGGTAATTTGTGTTGCAAATCGAAGATATCGAAGCGCATGATTTTGTTGACCGACTTCCTGTTTTGCTCGTGATAGGTCATCACTTTTTCATTCCCTGCGATTCCTTTCATCTCTACAGACGAAAATATACCCTGTGCTAACTCTTTGAGTTCGGCGCTGGTATATTCTCTGACATGCCATGGGTTGCGAGAAAGCGACATTTTGATGTTAGGCGTGGTAATGATGGCTTTGCCTCCAGGTTTTAATACACGATGTATTTCTTTCAAGAACAAGAGATCATCTTGGATGTGTTCGATCACCTGAAAACTAATGACCGTGTCAAAAGTATTGTCAACCAATCCATCAAAAGGAGGAAAAACAGCTTGTCTAAAATCAACTGAATCATACTTCAATTTGAGCGCATCGATGACGGACTGGATTTTGTCCAATGCCAAATATTGATCTGCCTGAGGTGCTAGCAATTCAATCCCTCGACCTTCCCCACAACCTGGTTCGAGTACTGTACCTGATACCATGGGTTGGGCTACATAGTATGCCTTGAGTAGACGCTGATGAATGGGATTGTCAGAGACAATTTTGTCCGAGGCTATTTCCGTAGTAAATGTAGACATCCAGCAAAACTAAGGCATAAATGATCTCAAAACATGAAAATAATTTATATTTAGAGCATGCCTACTATGAAAATCCCACTTCTCACTATTTGCACCCTTCTTGTCTCATTTCTGAGTCATGCTGTCGATCTATCCAACATCAACTATGCTGACCACTACAAGAACTCCTCTGTCAAAATGAACTATCAGATAGCTCAAGTTGACAGTATTTACACACTGTTGCTATCGTTTGGCTACACAAGAATTTCGGCATCAGATAGCATCACCAGTTTTGAGTTATTGGCTCAGGAAAAATTTACTTCCTCCAGTGACTTCCCTGTAGAATTACTATCCGAAACGACTAGAAAACTAACTCAAGGGGAACAAAAAGAAATAAAACTCAAAGTTGATACGGATCAAAATTATTTGGTTGTAAAACTAGTCTATCATTCTCGAACATACTTTTTTGACATCCCTATCAATCAATCCTTGTCATTTCCTTTAGCTGATTTCATCATTAAACCTGCAGACACGACCAAGATGTTTCATGACCTGACCCTTGGTGATACATTGGTTCTACATCCTATCAGTGGTCAATCAGCTCCCTTTTATTCCTATGAATATCCCAATGCCTTTAAGAACGGGTTACCCCCTATGGCTATGCAACCAGACCCCAATGGCAACCAAGAGTTGGAGATCATCAAATCAAGCCTAATTGGTAATGAGTTTTCAATCCATGCGGAAAATAGTCTGTACTTTATACAAAACGACACGAGTACCAGTCAAGGACAAATTTGCCTTAGCCATACTGCTACTTTCCCAAAAGCAACACAAATTGAAGAACTCATCACTCCTTTAATTTTCATCTCCACCCAAGAAGAATATGAAAAATTGCTCTTGGCAACTGAACCCAGAGAAGCTTTTGAAGACTTTTGGCTAAAAATAATTCCATCCAAAAAAATGGCCGCAAGTACCATCAAAAATTACTACAAGCGAATCAAAGAGGCCAATGAGCTATTTACCAGTTATAAATCAGGATGGAAGACCGACCAAGGGATGATCTACATCATCTATGGTACACCAGACAAAGTAAGCAGAAATGGCAATGAAGAAATTTGGGAGTTTAAAGCCTATGAGGGGGATATTAAGTTTACTTTTGCAAAACAGATCAATCTATTTACGCAGCATCATTACACGCTGGTAAGAGATAGCGTCTATGCAGAGATCTGGTACCGAGAAATAAAAAAATGGAGAAAAGGAATTTCGTAAACCACCACAAACCTAAAGCAATCAAATATGACAACATGGTATTTGGTACCAGAGCAGTCATCGAAACGATCAAGTCAGGAAAAACCATCGACAAAATTTTCGTTCAAAAAGGTGCAGACAATGAACTGATCAAAGAGCTCATGTCAATGCTCAGAGGATCAATGGTCAGTGTATCCAAAGTACCTGTTGAAAAACTCGATAGTTTCACCAAGAAGAATCATCAGGGTGTGGTTGCCTTTGTTTCTCCAATTGATTTCGTAGCACTGCATCAGATTGTAGCCTCAAGCTATGAAAATGGACTAGCTCCTTTGGTCTTGGTACTCGATAGAATCACAGACGTGCGCAACTTTGGTGCTATCTGTCGTAGTGCTGAGTGTGTGGGTGTCAACGGAATCGTAATTCCTAGTCGTGGTGGTGCCATGATCAACAGTGATGCCGTCAAAACCTCGGCAGGCGCACTTAACTACGTATCCATTGCCAAAGAGCACAACCTCAGCGAATCCATCAAATACCTAAAGGATAGCGGCTTCCAAATCATCGCCTGTACAGAAAAGACCGATGAGGTCATCTATGGCGCTGATCTAACCATCCCTACAGCTATCATCTTAGGATCGGAAGAAGATGGAATATCAGAAGAACTCCTCCAAGCAGCAGATCTAAGATTGAAAATCCCCATCATGGGCAATATCCAGTCGCTCAATGTGTCAGTGGCGGCAGGAGTGATCTTGTTTGAGAGCTTACGCCAGAGAAGTTAGAGGTACTTTTCTCCCTTCTCTGCTTTTACTCTGGCTACATACTCTCTAAACTTGGACTCGTTGTTCTTTTTGCAGACAATTAGCACATCATCAAAATCCCCAACCAAGTAGCCATCTAGGTCATCCAGTACGATGAGTCTGTTAGATTCACTCTTTACGATGTTGTTTCTACTATTGAAAATCAGTGATTCTGCATCAATTACATTTTGATCTTCGTCCTTTTCACGTATCTCGTGCAACGAATCCCAAGAGCCCAAATCTGACCAATCAAAGTCCCCTTGAATCACATAGACATTGGGTGACTTCTCCAAAATCCCGTAATCGATGGAGATATTTTGGCAAGCAGGATAGACTCTGTTGATATAGTCCTGCTCCTGACCTGTGTAGTATAGGTTATTTCCTTCTTCGAAGGTGTCCGCTATATCAGGCAAATACTCAGCGAACGCATCGGTAATCGCCTGAGTGGACCAAACGAATATGCCAGCATTCCATACAAAATCACCACTCTCAAGGAATGTTTTCGCTAGTTCCAACTGAGGCTTTTCGGTAAAAGTCTTGACTTTTTTGACATCACCCTCACTTTCCAAGTATTGGATATATCCATAACCCGTCTCGGGTCTAGTTGGTTTGATACCAATGGTGACAATCTTATCAGATCGATCCGCTGCATCAATTGCCACCTGCGTAATCTTGGCGAATTTATCATTTTGAAACACCACATGATCCGCTGGCGTGACGACCATCACTGCATTGGGATTCTTCTGGTGGATTTTATATGCAGCATAAGCAATACAAGGTGCTGTATTTCTTCTACTTGGCTCACACAAAATTTGATTATCACTCATGTCGGGAATTTGCTCTTTTACTAAGTCCGCATATTGGTGATTTGTAACAACTATTATATTATCTTTGTTGGCGACTGACAAAAACCTCTCGTAGGTCATTTGTAATAGGGTTTTGCCGACACCCATGACATCAATAAATTGTTTGGGTCTGGAGTTTCTACTATAAGGCCAAAACCTGCTTCCAACCCCACCTGCCATTATTACAATATGTACGTTTGAGTTCATGTTAGATCATCTATTCTTTCGTGCAAATATATAAGACCAAAGCGCATAGGTTGTCTTTGGTAGAGTTTATTTTGAATAATAAAGTAGTTAAAAAATTAACCCCATTGATACAATATTGGTGTTCATTATTCGATATCCGAATGATTTTCGTTAAATTAAGTATCATATAAATTTGAGAAAAATGGTTGTTATTCAGGAGGAAGAACTTCGTGAGCAACTGAAAAACACTTTTGGTTTCAGTAAGTTCAGAGGAAATCAGGCAGCTATCATCAAGAACATCATGTCAGGCAAAAACACTTTTGTGTTGATGCCAACAGGCGCAGGCAAATCGCTGTGCTATCAGCTACCTGCTGTCATGCAAGAGGGCACGGCCATCGTAATCTCTCCGCTGATTGCGCTGATGAAGAACCAAGTTGATCAGTTGAATGCTTTTGGTGTCAATGCACAATTTTTAAATTCCTCTCTCAACAAGACCGAGATCAAAAGAGTCAAACAGGAAACCTTGGCGGGTCAAGTCAAGTTGCTCTATGTCGCTCCAGAGTCTCTCACCAAGGAGGAAAATGTGGAGTTTCTAAGTGAAGCCAACATCTCTTTTGTAGCCATTGATGAGGCGCATTGTATCTCCGAATGGGGGCATGACTTTCGTCCAGAATACCGCAGAATCAAATCTATTGTAGAGCAGCTCGGTTCTATTCCCATCATAGCACTGACTGCTACTGCTACGCCTAAAGTCCAACTCGACATCCAGAAAAATCTCCAAATGGAAGATGCGGATGTATTCAAATCTTCTTTCAACCGAAAAAATCTCTACTACGAGATCAGACCAAAAGTTGATGTAAAAAAACAACTTATTCGATTCGTCAAAGAACACAAAGGCAAGTCTGGTGTCATCTACTGTCTCAGCAGAAAAAAGGTAGAAGAAATAGCCGAATTGCTCAAAGTCAATGATATCAATGCCGCCCCCTATCATGCAGGACTAGACTCGTCTGTAAGAATGAAAAACCAAGACAGCTTCCTCAACGAAGACGTCGATGTGATTGTAGCCACCATTGCCTTTGGAATGGGGATTGACAAGCCTGATGTGCGATTTGTCATCCACTATGACACACCAAAATCTCTCGAAGGATACTACCAAGAAACTGGCAGAGCGGGCAGAGATGGATTGGAAGGGAAATGTGTAATGTTCTATAGTTTGGACGACATTATCAAACTTGAGAAATTCAACAAAGACAAACCAGTCACAGAAAGAGAGAACTCCAAGCTCCTCTTGGAAGAAATGTCGTCCTACGCTGAATCTTCGGTATGTAGAAGACGCCAATTGTTGCATTACTTCGGCGAAGAATACACAGATACAGACTGCTCAACCGACGGCATGTGTGACAACTGCGCTCATCCCAAAGAAATATTCCAAGGACAAGAATTCATTCAAAAGGCCATCAATATAGCAATCAAAACAGAACAAAGATTTGGCATCAAACATCTCGTAGATGTAGCACGTGGGATCGAAAACCAATATGTCAAAAGCTATGATCACAACAAGTTAGATGTATTTGGAATTGGTAGTAGCGACACAGAGGTATTTTGGAGATCTATCGTACGACAGACTCTACTCAATGAATTTTTGGAAAAGGACATAGAGAATATCGGTGTGTTGAAAGTGACCCAAAAAGGTCATGATTACCTCCAATCACCCTATCCAATCGAACTCTCCAAAGACCATGACTATATGGTGGAAGAACTCGACAAGAATGAAACCAATAATATCAAAGCCCATGACGAGGAACTCTTCGAACTACTCAAGAATCTAAGAAAGAAGGTTGCCAAAGAAAAGAATTTACCTCCCTACGTCATATTTCAAGACCCCTCGTTGGAAGAGATGGCCACTACCTACCCTACCAATAATGAGGATCTTGCTCAGATCAACGGCGTAGGAGTAGGCAAAGTAGCCAAATTTGGAAAACCATTCGTGGACCTGATCAGCAAGTACGTGAAGGAAAACGACTTGACCACTGCCTCAGATGTAGTCATCAAGTCCGCTATCAACAAGTCAAAGATTAAAATATTCTTGATCCAGCAGATTGACCGCAAGGTAGACCTAGAGGAAATTGCTGAAATTAAAAACATGACCTTTGATGCCGTAATAGCCGAAATAGAAAACATTTGCTATTCAGGGACAAAACTAAACTTAGATTATTACATCGATTCTTTCATTGACGAAGACAGGCAAGATGACCTTCTGGACTACTTCCTCACAGCCGAAACGGATGATATAGAAGTCGCCATGGAAGAACTAGAATACGATGGATATTCTGAAGAAGAAGTACGATTGATGAGAATCAAATTTATGTCTGAGTACGCCAATTAAACTTACCGCTGTTCGCTACGCGCTGATTGCGATACGCTTCAAGTTTTTTATAGGTCATGTTGGCAATGCTATTTATAATATACTGATATTCAGTATATTAACTATTTGATATCCAAGGATTAAGTCCCGAATTGCACCGTAGGGATCTCTTCGGTACATAATTCGGGGTCAATTGGCCACTGATAAGTTATTTCACTTAATTTTGCCTCTTTCAAATCAAAGCAAAAAGAAGATGAATGTACTTGTGATTGGTTCTGGCGGAAGAGAACATACCCTTATTTGGAAGATCAAACAAAGCCCTCTTTGTGATCAAATATACGCTACCCCAGGCAATGCAGGCACTCAGGATTTAGCTATCAATCTTCCTTATGGCGTCAATGATTTTGAGCGTATCGGACAGGCAGTAATTGAGCACAACATCGAACTAGTTGTCGTGGGTCCAGAAGAACCTTTGGTCAAGGGCATTAGAAATTATTTCACTTCTACCCCTGCCTTACAGCACATTTTGCTCGTAGGACCAGATGAAACAGGAGCACGTCTAGAGGGTAGCAAAGATTTTTCCAAAGAATTCATGATCAAGCATGGTGTCCCAACTGCTGGTGCCAAAGCTGTCACAAAAGACAATATCGAAGAAGGCAAAGCATTTCTAAGAACCGTAGAGGCACCTTATGTTTTAAAGGCCGATGGCCTAGCTGCGGGCAAAGGGGTCATCATTACTGAAGACCTGTCTGAAGCTGAAAATACACTGGATGAAATGCTGGCAGGTAAATTTGGTGATGCCAGTTCCAAAGTTTTGATTGAGGAATATTTGCACGGCATAGAGTTGTCCGTATTTGTCCTCACGGATGGTAAAGACTACCTGATCCTTCCTGAAGCCAAGGATTACAAAAGAATAGGTGAAGGTGACACTGGACCAAATACTGGTGGCATGGGCGCCGTCTCACCAGTGCCTTTCGCGGATGCGGCTTTCATGAAAAATGTAGAAGAAAAAGTTATCAAACCTACAGTGCTAGGGTTGCATAAAGACAAAATAGACTATGTGGGCTTTATTTTCATCGGACTGATGAATAAAGACGGAGAGCCCAACGTGATCGAATACAACGTCAGAATGGGTGATCCCGAAACGGAGGCTGTTCTCCCAAGAATCAAATCTGACCTACTACAACACTTGATCGCTGCGGCCAAAAAAGAATTGAAAAACGAGAGAATTGAAATCGGTACTGAAACAGCCACTACTGTGGTAGCAGTATCCGAAGGCTATCCAGATGCCTATCCTAAAGGACTAGAAATCACAGGCCTTGGAGACACCAACGACGGTATCGTCTTTCATGCAGGGACTAAAATGGAGAGTGGAAAAATCCTGACCAATGGAGGACGAGTCATCGCTTCCACAGCCTTAGGCAGTTCTATTCAAGAGGCTTTGGACAAGTCCTACGCCAATCTCGAAAAGATCAATTGGAAGGGCATGAACTACCGAAAAGACATCGGTCAAGACCTACTAACTTACAAATCATGACATCTTGTATGATCAATGATCCAGCTTCTCTCTATCATAGCAATTCTTGATTATATTTAGGGCTATCATAAACAACTAATATGTCAGGATGTAGTTCATGTGGGGTACTTACAGCAGCAGACGGAAACGTAAAGGGCTGTAACAGTAATGGAGGATGTAGCAGCGGTGGTTGCAACAAAATGAACGTATTTGATTGGTTGTCTAACATGGACAATCCAACCAACGATCAATTCGATATTTTAGAAATCAGATTCAAAAACGGTCGCAAGGAGTTTTTTAGAAACACCAATGACCTAGAACTTCATCCTGGTGATCCAGTTGTGGTAGATGTGCCCAATGGTCACCACTTGGGTTATGTATCGCTACAAGGTGAGCTTGTGCGTCTGCAGATGCAAAAGAAAAAAGTCAAGAACGATGATGAAATACGCAGCATCTACCGCATTGCCAACCAGAAAGATCTCGAAAAATTTGATTCCGTTCAAAAACGAGAAAACCCGACCCTATTCCGCACCAGAGAAATCATCAATACGCTGAAACTCAATATGAAGCTCACGGATATTGAATACCAAGCGGACAATTCCAAAGCGACATTTTACTACTCTGCAGAAGAAAGAGTGGATTTTAGAGAACTGATCAAGCAATTGGCGGGAGAGTTCAAAATCCGCGTAGAGATGCGTCAAATCAGTTTGAGGCAAGAAGCCAGCCGACTAGGTGGTATCGGATCGTGCGGCAGAGAACTTTGCTGCTCTACTTGGTTGTCAGAGTTCAAAAGTGTCTCTACATCAGCAGCGAGATATCAAAACTTGTCTCTCAACCCGAGCAAACTATCCGGTCAATGTGGCCGACTCAAGTGCTGTCTCAACTATGAGTTGGAGACCTACATAGAAGCTCTAGAGCATATCCCTCAGGTAGACAAAGGGCTACTCACTGAGCAAGGCGAGGCTAGACTACAAAAAACTGACATCTTCAGAAAAATCATGTGGTTTGGTTACAAAAATGACAGTGCATGGATCGCTCTCTCTGCTGAGAGAGTCATTGAAATCCAAAAACTCAATGCAGCTGGAAAAACACCTCAGTCCTTGATCGAAAACATCAAGGAGCCAGAAATGGAGTTTCAATCACTCAATAGTGATCTGGAGCAGATGGACAAGAAATTCAACAAGAAAGGAAAGTCCTCCTCCAACAAGAAAAGAAGAAATAAGAGCAGAAATAAGTTTAGAAAATCGCCAAACAAAAGCAACCAAAACAATCAGAAAAAACCTAATCAATCATGAAAACACACTTAATTCTTTTGTCTGCGACTATCTTCTCTGCATTTTTTTATTCTTGCTCTAGTGATACACTCATTGACAAAAACCATGATATCACAGAAGGTGTATGGCATGTAGACTCTCTGGCTACTTTTCACTTCGGGGTAGAGGACAGTACACAGGCCTATGATATTTCATACATCATTAGGTATGCCGTGGGGTACCCCTACTACAATCTGTACGTAACCTATTACCTAGAAGACTCGACAGAGCAAATCATTGATTCCAAGCTCCAAGAACTCGTCTTGTTTGACAAAAAAACGGGGACCCCACTGGGCGATGGAGTAGGCGATTTATTTGATCGTGAAGTATTGATTTTTGAAAACTACAAATTCAATACTACTGGAGATCATTCGTTCAAAATCAAGCAATTCATGAGAATGGAAGAACTGCCTGGTATCCTCTCATTTGGATTGAAGGTAGAAAAATCAGAGAAGTAAGAAATACAGATCGTCCTACACGGACACAAATTGAAGTCTAACTTTCTTCTTTCAGATTTCTAAAAATCAAACGATTGAGTCGCTCCTTGACATGCTCTGGGTCTGCCCATAACTGTCGGCTGTAAACTCGTGTGTAAGGCCAGTTCTTTTGTCTCAGGGTAAAATCTCTATAAACATGTGCGTCTTTGACAGAAACTGATTGATGATAGTAATCATCATCTGTCAACACAGCACCAGCATAATCCTTGCCTTCTTTGATGGTCAGATCAATGTTAGGAAAGCTTTCTACTAGCCTGATGTCTTCAAATTTCTCATAACCCAACTTCTCTATTTTTGACTTCAGGTACCAGCCTGACGAATGCCCAAGCTCCTGAGAATCATACTTGATATCCTGACCTTCGGAGATTTTGTGCGCAAACTCTAGGTACTTCTTGAGCAGTTTTGGTCCCTCATTTTTACTATCATCTACCCGCAATTGCTGTGGATGAATACTGGAGATCAAATAGATTTTTTCCCTGGCACGTGTGATGGCTACATTGAGACGGTTTTCTCCACCATCGGCATTCAGACTACCAAAATGCATATTCAACTTTCCACTACTATCAGGCGCATAGACGGTAGAGAAAATAATCACATCCTTTTCGTCCCCTTGGATATTCTCAATGTTTTTGACAATCAAGGTCTCAGGGATCAGGAAATTGTGATCAATCGCATACTGCTCCAGATGCTCTATGATGAACATCTGCTGACGGGAATTGAAAGTCACAATTCCAATCTCTAACTCAGGTCGCTGGTCCAGCAATCGCTTGACCAATCTAGAGACTTCCTGCGCTTCTACCTGATTGTCATTCTTTTCCCAGACACCCTCCACTTTGAGGTACTCGATCGCTGCCTTGTGTTGGTTTACCTCCTCAAAATCAGGCAGCATTTTGAGTCTATTCCCATAAAAGTGCTCATTAGAGAATCGAATAAGGTCGATATTTTTGCTGCGGTAGTGTCCATTGAGTTGCACTTGCATTATGTGCTGATTGGCGAGATTGAGCAAGGAATCAAAATCCAACTCTGGTAGATCATCCTCATTCTCTTCTTCCCATCTGACCTGATACAGATCATTGGGTTTGAGCTGCTTGTCATCTCCAGCGATCACGACCTGCTTGCCTCGGTACATGGCAGGCAATCCCTTCTCGACAAAACACTGTGAAGCCTCGTCAAAAATCACCAAATCAAACATTTTTTCCATTGGGAAAATAGCTGAGACGGACTCTGGAGAGGCCAACCAACAAGGCATCAAATCGAATATCTCTCTTGGGAAATTGCTCATCAATTTTCTCACTGGCCAGATTCTTCTCTTCTTTGTGACCTGATGAAATAAGTCTCTGTAGGTTACCAGATTGTTGAGGCGATTGTATTCTACGCTTTTATAAACACGCTCTCGTGCTTTGATGAGCAATATTTCGTTGCTGATTCTCAGTTTTTCACGCACACATTCCTGTAGCTCAGATTGCAGGTCTTCCAACTTGTTGGAG
This sequence comes from Reichenbachiella agarivorans, assembly GCF_025502585.1. Lineage (NCBI taxonomy): Bacteria > Pseudomonadati > Bacteroidota > Cytophagia > Cytophagales > Reichenbachiellaceae > Reichenbachiella > Reichenbachiella agarivorans. The sequence goes on from NZ_CP106679.1 coordinate 1,063,859, forward strand.
CTCACTGCTCTCAAAATAGGGTATTTCAATTCCAAGTGGTCAATCCAAGCCAACTTCAATGAATTCATAAAATCCCTTTGCCATACCTCAGCATCTATTTTGGAGGAATGATCTTTGAGTTTCTCGATGATATTTTTCTCTTCATTGTTCAGATTGTCACTGAGCTGGTCAAACTCACAAAGGGAGTCAAAATCCTTTCGCAGCGTAGACAAAAGCACCCCTGTTTCCATCTGTCTAGAAAATATCTCCCGCATCTGAGGAATAGAGAAATAGATCAACCAGTTTTTCAACTTTTCTCCAATTGGCTCTAATGAAGTCACCAGTTTTTTCAGCTTCTCAGTATAGATTTCCTCCGTATGCGTCTCCAGCGAAATATAATCCCTGAGCGGACGTATTTCGTTGAGAATGTCACGTGCCTCGATGCTTTGTTTTTGGAAGAAAAACCAGTTTTGGACATTGATTCGATTATAAATATCAGGGAGACGGTTGAGACCATCGCCATTCTTGAAGCGAGACATGTTGTGTTCCAGATTCAAGCGATTGTCTACCATCGTGACCAGCGTACTGAAATCCTCTTTGTTGTTTCGCAATTGATTGGCAACCAACACTCTGGTGATAAATATTTTGTCTTTGGAAAAAAACTTCCAAGTAAACCAACGAAAGATATTTTCTCTCGCACTGATACCCCGCTCCAAAACCTCTTGGAATCTACCCAATTCCGAACTATGCAAGGAGAGTTCTGGCCCTCGTCCTTTGAAAAACTGCAATACAATTTTTTCTACCTCGACCACTTCCTGTTTGGTCACGGGTCGTATGGATATTTTGTTCAACTTTAGTACACCATTGTACACATCTGGCTCCTGAAGGAGCTCGGATAGGTGTGTGATGTCGTCACGCTTGTCAATGATCTCCACCGCATCTTCAAACTTCAACTTCTTGCCAACTGCCTTTTCCGTCACTGTCTCCAGTACATGGATGTAGTCATACATCTCATCCAGATGTTTCACCATGTTTTGTAGATCCGACATGGTCAACAGGGCAAAGGATTTGCGTTTGTACCAAGTGTAATTCTCGTTGAGGAAGCGAGAAGCATACTGGCTATAGGTTTGAATTTTCTTTAAAAACCCATCTACTTCATCAAAATGAAAACCGCGGTACTCCTGATTGAGTGCAAAAAATGGTTCATGCGGACTGGATGTCAAATACAATTCCTTCACTGAGAGGCCACATTCCGATTCATCAAACAATGCATCTTTGAACTCCTCCAACTCCTCTTCCAACTGATCAATTCGTCGACTGGTCTTGAGAAAATTCCTTTCTATCTGGAGGGCATCCAAGGAATTATTCATCGCCATGTAGTCAGTCAAGCGGTTCACTTGACCTTCGAGTTGCTCATAGATTGGTTTTCTATCGTTTTTGAAGTCATGGAGCAAACCGATGAAATCGTTGAGTTGCTTCTCTTTCAAGCGACCAAACACCACATCCAATGCGGCTCGCTTTTGACTCACGACCAGCACGTTTTTGCCACGGGCAATGTAGTCTGCTACTAGGTTACATATCATCTGTGATTTGCCCGTACCAGGAGGTCCTTGCACCACAGCAGAGTTTCCTTTCTTGATGGCTTTGATGGCATTCTCTTGGTAGGCATCCATCTTGAATGGTGTGAAAGTCTGATCCTCTTTGACCCGCTTCAAGAACCTGTAATAAGATGAAGAATCCTTTTCATTATCATTTTCATCCAAATTTCTCTCCAAGAAAAAGTCCTCCATCGAAGCATACTTGTCCTCCTCGATCAGTGTCATATAATCAGGCACCAAATAGGAGCCCGCCTGTGGGAAAATACCCAACACGGCCTCTGGGAAGAGTTTTAACTCCCCTTCCTTTTCTAATAAATCCAAATCAGGTTTTTTGTAACTCTCAAAACGCTTCAAAACATCTTGAAAATTGTCCTGATTGAAATGCACCTCCATGTTGTGTGCCTTGAGTAGTTCGAAAAGATCCGTTCTAAATCCTGTACTCTCTCTGTCAAAATCATCAAAAACCCGCTCCAACAATCCTTCGTCCAGGGACAGTCCGTTGTAAAAAGCATAAGCCAAAACAAATGACTTGTTGAGCGTAATGTTGACGTCCTTTCGGAAACTTACATACCACTGCTTTTCATCAGATTCGAGGGTCACAGGAAAAAACATCAGCGGACAGCGGACAACCGTCCCGTCATTGAACTTGCCTTTGACGAAAGGCCAGCCGACATAGAGGTCTCTAGCACCCTGCTCCTCAAACACCAAATGATCCACACGTTTCAGCTTCTTCAACCGAGTAGATAGCTTGTTGCTATCCTTGTCTCTGCTGTCTTGTACACTGCATAGGGGTATTTTTGTCTTGCGTGCCATCAACCCCTTCATGATGTCGAAGGACGGTTGATTCAAGGCATAGTCAAACTCATGGATATCTATAAACTGCTCTGAGAGCAGTTTGAGCAAGAGAATTGACCTGTTGCTTCCAGATAGGTTGGTTAATCGGCGAAGGTAGGATTTTAGGATCTCTTGCATAACGACTGTTGAGTTTCTAAAATAATGAAGTGCTACGACTTTATATCCAATTCAGGATTTAATCTGCCACTTTTAAATACGGTCTAATTTTATCAAAGGTAGGCTCATCCAAAATTACGATTTTTTTGAGTGCATCTACAGACTGATAATCCCCGTGTTGTTTGCGGTATTTGATTATGGCATTGGCCAGTTTATAATTGATATACGGATGAGTGGACAACTCCTCTGTAGTCGCTGTATTCATGTTTAATTGTCGGATGTTGGTCACGGTAAATGTCGTGTGTTCCAAAATTATATCCGCGACACTGTCTTTCATGTAATCAATTTCATATACCTGCATACGATCGACGAATCCACCCAATCTCTCACGATGACTCACCACCTTTCTCGCCCAAAAAGAGCCAATGCCTCTGATGGTTTTTAGTTCTGTGGTATCTGCTAAATTCAGGTCATAAATGACCTGCTCCTTCTGCTCTTTTTTGGGTATCACAGGTAGGGACTGTTCGTTTCTCAGAGGTTGATAGGCTTTATTTATTCTCAATTTTTCCTCAGGAAGAAAATACATGTAGTCATAATATGCCTTGACAAGCCGTGTGTTGATCCCATATATTTTGAGCAAATCTTCCTTTCGTTTGAATCGCCCACCTTTGGTTACGTATTTTTCTATCCGCTTTGATACACTCTCCGAAAAACCCATTTCCCTCCATTGCTCGGCATCTATCAGATTGGGATCGAAATGCTTTGCCAAAACACGAAGATCCTCATCTTCAGTCACCTTGATTTGACTCTTCAACTCCTTCATCCAAACGTCCAAAACCTCTTGATCCTTGGCACTAGAGTCGAGTTGATGTCCTGATAGGTATGACTTGTATAGTTGTGGGATAAAAAGGACAAACACCAAAAGTGGTACAAGGACAAAAAGCCCTCGGATCTCTGTACTGGTGAAGCCAAAGTACCGTCTCAGGTAGTTTTTTAGTGGGTTGGACACAAACTAAAATTAAGAAATCCTTGGGGATTTTCTAGGGCAAAGAATCTTTTCTTTCGTACGCGCCCCAGTCTGGCATAGCATCCCTCGGGGTACCCAGTAGGTCAAAGACAATGGCTGATGGTGTACCTCTATCTCTGGCGCTCGCCAATGAGTCCAATTGGTAGTTGTAGAATGCTGGCGCATAAAAACCTGGAAAATTAGACTTTTGACTGATCACATTGCCCAGCTCTTCATAGTCACTGTTGGCAGACCGTATAATGTTGTTGTTAAGTAAGATGGAGACATTGGCTTGTCCAGAAACCGATATTGTCAATTCTTCATCCAATTCACCCCAGATGATAGAGTTGATTAGTTCCACATTTAGCTCCTCTATCAAAGCAGAACCATCACCAAGTAAGAGGTTGTCGGACAAGATCACAGAAGCTTGGTCTCTGGTGTACAGACTCGGTGCATTGGTAAAAGTACAGTGCTCATACTTATAATTGCCTCCAATATAATTGCCTAGCAGTTCAGTTTGGCAATTGTAAATTTCTGTGTTGTAAACATGGATATCTGAGTTGAAAGCCAAAATTCCTGACGAAGACATGTGTGCAATACTCGTGTTGGACACTACCAAATCAAAATCCGCATCGTCATCAGGACTACCGACGCGTAGACCTATTACGCCATTTTTGATGAGGGCATGATCAATGATATTGTCCTTGCTGCCTTCTAGAAACAGTATCGCATTCCATTGGCCAGGTGCTACTTCGTAGTCTGGATCGAGACGTGTGTTTCGGATGATTACTTTGCTATCCGCTGTACCGTTGACCAATAAAGTCCCTGCCACTGCCAAGGCAGAGTTGTTGTCTATGTAAATACGAGTGCCAGGTTCTACTGTCAGTGAACAATCCTTGGCAATCAAGACAGTGTCATACAACACATAGGGTTTGCCTGCTGTCCATACCGCATCGCATTCGATTACTTCACGATCCAAGAAATTGGCATCCTGCCCCCAAGCCACCAGCTTGACATCCTTTTGCTGTTGGTTGTACTCCATGACAACAGAGTCCTTGACCAAATAAGGCAAGGATTCATCCATAGGGTCGATCAAGACATCAACCAACACGAGCAAACTGTCCTTACCAAAAATCACTTCGTTCTTGAAAGACTCTGTGCGAATACCGTTGATGGTCAGGCCATATGGAGAATCACGATTTCCTCCCAAAAACAAACGATCGATCTGAATTGCTTTTTGGTTGGGATTATAAATCCTGAATCTCCTTGTGATGCTACCCACACTACTCAACAACGTGTCGAATTTGACGGTATCTGAAGAAAACAAAAGAGACTCGGAGCTGTCACGAGAAATTTCTTCCTCCACTGGATCACAGGATTGGATCAGCACCCAAATACCTAGGGCAACTAATAAAGGAAGTTTTATTTTCAAATTGTTTGCTTAATGGTAAGACTATTAAGACTCTCCGTCTTTTAATTTATTGGCATTCTCTGCAATTCGTAGTTCTTCTATGAAATTGCCAATCTCGCCATCCATCACGGTGGGTAAGTTGTGCTGAGAATACCCAATGCGGTGGTCTGTCACTCGCCCTTGTGCATAATTGTACGTTCTGATCTTGTCAGCACGGTCACCACTACCGACCATTGACTTGCGCTGCGCACCTACCGCATCATTGTGTTTTTTCAATTCGATATCGTATATCCTACCTCTCAGGACTTTCAATGCCTTCTCCAGGTTTTTAATCTGGCTTTTCTCATCCTGACAAGAAACTACCAATCCTGTAGGAATGTGCGTCAAGCGGATCGCAGAATAAGTGGTGTTCACAGATTGTCCGCCTGGACCGCTGGAGCAGAATGTGTCCTTTCGTACGTCATTCATATCGATCTGTACATCAACCTCTTCCATCTCTGGCAGTACCGCTACGGTAGCTGCCGATGTATGTACTCTCCCCTGAGTCTCGGTCGCTGGCACTCGTTGTACACGGTGCACACCCGACTCGAACTTCAGCTTGCCATAGACATCTTCACCCGTCACCATACTGATGATCTCTTTGTACCCTCCAGAAGTCCCCTCTGTCAAATCCATCACGTTGAGCTTCCATCCCTGCATTTCGGCGTAGCGCTTATACATCCTAAATAAATCTCCCGCAAATATTGCCGCCTCGTCTCCACCGGTTCCAGCTCTGATCTCTAGTATGGAATTTTTGTCATCATTTGGATCTTTGGGGATGAGCATGTCTTTGAGGATTGCTTGCATCTCCTCCTTTTTGGGCTCCAGTTCCTCCAGTTCCATTTTGGCCATTTCTCTGAATTCTGGATCTTTTTCCTTCTCCAAAATCTCTCTCGAACTGGCTATATTGTCCAATATCATGCGATATTCATCGTACTTGATCACAATCTTCTCCAAGTCTTTGTACTCCTTGCTCAACTTTGAATAGTTGCTCATATCGTTCATAGCATCTGGCTGTACGACCAATTGGCCTACTTCTTCGAACCTGTGCTTTATATCTTCTAACTTGTCAATCATGTATTACTATTTTCCACAAAACTAATGAATGGAGTTGGTCTAAAAAATCTAAAATACGTACCTAGTGTCATGTGGAGTCTAATAAGCCTACGAAATCGAGATTTCTACTAAATTGCGTACAAAATTATCTGTTCATGAACATTAGCCGTCTGATAGCTGTCTTAGTAATAAATACCCTATTATTCTCCTGTCTCTCTAAAGATGAGATCGTCTCAAAAGACGACAGCCAACTGGCTCATCTCGACTCTCTGGTCACCTTGCAATCCATTGGGTTGCTAGGTGAGCGTATTCACAAAACGGCAAACATCAATGGTACTACCGAATCGAAAGCAGTGGTGGCTGACTCTATTTTTGTACAAGGTGAATTCAAATCACTATTCAGCAAAAAATTCGAAAGGGTATTTACCAATGGTGCTTATCTCAAAACTCAATCAAATGGTGAATATATCTACACCAGAAAAGACGGTGAGAACTCTGGGCCTTTGACCCTCAGATTAACTTTTGACAGTAGCGACCGACTCATCAGATTGATCTACATCGAGACCAAAGACAACTATATCTACCAGACTGAAAACAAAGGTGTCTTTGAACTAAACCCCAACACGGGGCTAATCACAAACTACGAGCTCAGCGGTTTTCAAAAAATCATTGGGCTTGATAAAAACGAATACAAAGTTACTGGTGTAGTTCAGTCTTAGATTTTGAGCAAGGCATCAAAAAATCCAATGCTTTCGTTTTTGTCCTTGACAACCAAGCAAGGCACATCTTCGTCATAGTGTACCAAGCCAACAGCCGTACTGGCCAGCAACATAGAAGCAGCTTTGGTTCTGCCTTTGGAAGCTATGATGATCAAATCGACATTCTTTTCCTTGGCCATCTCATAGATGTTGTCTGAGGGTTTTTGATCCTCGTCCAGCGTAAAAACCACCTCAAATTTGCTCTCATCCAGTTCATTCTGCTTGATGAACGTCTCGTACTCCTTGACCTTGTTCTTGCGCATGATCTCAGCAAAATCCTCATAAGTTTTGCCGGTGCTGCTGTAGCCATTTGGCACGAAATATACGTGTTGCAGGAAGATCTCGATATCGGTGTGCTCTTTGATCCTGATAGCGGTATTGATTGATCGCAAAGAATCCTCCGAAAAATCCAACGGGATCAACACCTTGGATACATCGTACTTAGCCGTAACAGGCACCAGCATGACGGAGCATAGCGAGCCATTCAGTACGCGGGTTGCCTGAACACCCGTTGAAACCGACCGAGGTTTGATACCCATCAAGACGAGATCGATCTCCTTCAATCCCTCCCAACTTAGAATATGATGAGCCCCAGTTCCTTGAATAACCAATACTTCTTTCTCACAATCTGAATCAAAAAAAGTGTTGACCTTTTCTTGTAGGTTATGTTTGATTGACTGATCCCCATTGGTCTCAGCTACGTGAATAAATGTCGTCTTGGTGTTGGTGAAAAAACGCGCCATCATTGCGCTGTATTTCAGCAAATGGTCATCTAAATTGGTTCCATCTAGACAGACTAGAAGATTGTTGAGGTTCAGCATTTCGCTATTTTTTTATTCCGAAATAAAATTAAGGCAATTCGGTAGGATAACAAGTCCAAGCCAAATTTAAAAGTGCTTCTCTTGCCATTTTTGAAAAATGTAAAGCGCCCAAACATGAGCATGGCTATCTTCTGGATTGCCCGAATACATCTTGGTTTTGAGTTTTTCCACAGCAGACCAGTTAAATATCTTTCCCGCTTCGATTTTGTCCCGGTCAAATAAGGTGGCTGACAACTCCGAAGACAGAGAAGTCTTGAGCCAATTCAATAACGGCATCTCAAACCCCTTTTTGGATCGGCGATAAAGCTCCTTGGGCAAAATGTCTCTGTAGGTATCCTGCAAAATCTTTTTTCTCATCTGAGCATTGATTTTGTACTCGACAGGCAAAGAGTGTACAAACTCGACCACCTCGTGATCCAAGAAAGGCACACGAACTTCCAGACCAGACGCCATCGACATGAGATCGACCTTCTTCAACATATCATTGGGCAGGACAAACTGCGTATCCATGTACAACAGATCGTTGATGTCACGATAGCCATCTAAATCTTGCATCCACTGCTCTCGCATGTCCGACCCAGCGAATGAATCCCGCATCATGTTATCCGCATACTCTTGACTAGCCAATGATGCCAAAAACCAGTAGCGAGATTTTGGTTTGAGCTGGCGAGCTTGATCGTAGCGAATCACTTGACGCATCCGATTGGACAGCTTACCAGATCTGGATTGTGGCATGAGTTCAGCCACAGGTCGTGCCAATGACATCAATTTGTTCAAGCTACCTTTGGACTCCATCTTGAGCCAGGCTGCATGTTTGTTGTAGCCAGAGAATATCTCGTCCGCTCCATCACCCGAGAGAGCGACCGTCACATGCTCTCTGGTTTTTTTGCTCAATATATATACCAAGAGCGCCGACGAGTCGGCAAAGGGCTCATCTATATGATCTACAAACGCAGGCATGTGCGACAATATCTCCTCATTGCTCAGTTTGAAAGCTGTGTGATGGGTCTTGCACTTCTTGGCAACTAACTCTGCATAATGTGTCTCGTCAAAAAACGAATTCCCTTCAAAACCTATTGAAAAAGTCGACAGCTGATTGGTGTGTCTCGCCGCTATACTCGTGATGACACTGCTATCAATCCCACCACTGAGGAAAGTACCCAAGGGCACGTCCGCGACCATTCTCTTCTGAACCGACTCCTCCATCAGCTGAGCCAATTTCCTTTTCGCATCCTCATAGGACAGGTTTGATGGACTCGGATGGCTTTGTAGTTCGTAGTAATTACTTTTCGTTACTTGTTTGCCTTTGATCTCCAAACATTCGCCTGGCATGAGTTTTTTCACTCCCTTGATCATCGTCAGCGGAGCTGGTGTGTAATTCAGTTGCAGATAATAATGCAAAGCCTCATTGTCGATTTTGTAATCCAAGCCATAGGCCAAGATCGCGGACATTTCTGAACCAAAAAGCAGCTTAAACTCATCTTGGAAATATAGCAGCGGCTTGATGCCCAAACGATCCCTTGCTATAAAAAGTGACTGCTCAGAGGTATCGTATATCGCCAAAGCAAAAAAACCATTCAGCTTTTGCAAACAAGCCTTTCCCTCTTGGGCGTAGAGATGCATGATCACCTCTGTATCTGATTCGGAGTGAAATTGGATGCCCTTGGACTGCAAATCTTGGCGTAACTGGCGGTAGTTGAAAATCTCACCATTGAAGACCATCACATAGCGGCCATCCATGATCTGCATCGGCTGATGCCCGTCTGCACTGGTATCGATGATAGACAGACGGCGATGTCCCAAGCCCACCAAATGATCATTCCATATAGCATGGTGATCTGGTCCCCTATGAGCCAAACACCCTGTTGCTTTATCCAGATTGTTGATCTGAATTCTACCCACCTCATTGAAAGCCCAAACACCGGTAATCCCGCACATAAAATAGTGATATGATCTACCGCAATAATAATGAATGATCAAGAAGTAAAAGTCAAATGCCTAAAAACCATTTTCTACCTCACACAATTTTGAGCAGGGAATTGAAACCTTTGGCTATCTACAGATTATCGAAGAAAATCAAAATCTACAAATCCCTAGCCAATGTTCTGATACCTTTAGGAGTAAATTGAAAAATAAGAATATATTTGCGACCCTATAGAAATAGCGAAAGGTTTTGTCATAAATCAAGAAGCAAAAATATGGGGAATTAGCTCAGTTGGCTAGAGCGCTACGCTGGCAGCGTAGAGGTCATCGGTTCGAATCCGATATTCTCCACACCCAAAGGAAGTCATGACTGGCTTCCTTTTTTCCTCTTTATTCGCCAATCACTCTTTTGATATCCAAAAACACTTTAGAACTTAATAATCACTAGCTTTGCGGCTGGATAAGAAAAAGACCGTTTATGAAACGTATCGCGGAATACAGAAAGCTGTTCAACGCAGCAGCAAACACAGACCTCAAAGAACTCAAGACAACCTACAGAAACTTGGTCAAAGAATGGCACCCTGACAAATTCCAAGACGAAGCTGAAAAAGCGGAAGCAGAACTAAAAAGTCAGAAAATTATTGATGCCTATCACTTCCTCGTGAGCATCGCACCTGAGACCAAAGAGGCCAACTTAGCTGAGTACACGGTCACCACGACTGAGTCAGGCATTGCAGATTTCAGACACAAAGGATTGTTGCTAGAGGTATCCTTCATGGACGGCACCACCTACGAGTACTTTGGCGTCAACAAAAACGTTTATTCCAAATTGATCAACGCAGACAATCAATACCGCTTCGCCAAGAGAAACATCTTCAATTCCTTCTTGTACAGAAAGTCTAAAAGAGATCTAGAGAAAGCTTAATTTCTCAACGTGTATCGCAATACACGAATGAAAAATCAAAAACCCATCGTTCTTCATTGAGCGATGGGTTTTTTAATGCCGTAGTGAGGTCTGTGAGTCACAGGCCAAATAAAATACCTTACTTCAAATATTCGAACTCGCCCTTTTCAGACTTAATGGTTGCTTTGGTGATGTTGGATGATTCTACACGACCGATGATTTGTGCAGGGACACCAAATGATTCTGAGATCGCAATGATCTCTGAAGCGAGTGATTCTGGTACGTAAAGCTCCATACGGTGACCCATGTTGAATACCTTGTACATTTCTTTCCAATCTGTCCCACTTTCTGCATGGATCAGTTTGAACAGTGGAGGGATTTCAAAAAGATTGTCTTTGATCACATGCACGTCATTGACGAAGTGGAGGACTTTGGTTTGTGCACCTCCACTGCAATGAACCATCCCATGGATTTGTGATCGATAGTTTTCTAGTATTTTCTTGATGATCGGCGCATAAGTTCTCGTCGGTGACAACACGAGTTTCCCCGCATCAAGTGGCGAGCCATCTACCTTGTCTAGCAGATCTTTGCTCCCAGAGTATATCAACTCTGCTGGCACGGATGGATCAAAACACTCTGGATACTTCTCCATGTATTTTTTAGCAAAGACATCGTGGCGAGCAGAGGTCAAACCATTGCTCCCCATGCCGCCGTTGTACTCTGTCTCATAGTTGGCCTGACCGTACGAGGCTAATCCCACAATCACATCACCCCCTTTGATTTTTTCATTGGTGATTACATCGGCTCTTTTCATGCGACCGATGACAGTACTATCCACCACCACGGTTCTAACCAAGTCACCCAAATCAGCCGTTTCACCTCCTGTAGACTTGATATCGACACCATTGTCACGGAGCATCTGGAGGACTTCTTCGGTACCTTCGATCAGTGCAGTGAGCACTTCTCCAGGGATTAGGTTTTTATTCCTTCCGATCGTAGATGACAGCAAGATATTATCCACAGCACCTACACAAAGCAGATCGTCTGTATTCATGATCACAGCGTCCTGAGCGATCCCTTTCCAAACAGAAATATCTCCCGTTTCTTTCCAATACATATAGGCCAATGAAGACTTGGTTCCCGCACCATCTGCATGCATGATATTGCAATAGTCCTCACTGCCGCCGAGCATGTCTGGGACGATTTTACAAAAGGCATTAGGGAATATCCCTTTGTCTATGTTTTTGATGGCGTTGTGTACATCTTCTTTTGAGGCAGATACGCCTCGCTGCATATATCTTTCGTCCATGGTATCGAGCTATGAATTATGCCACAAAGCTAATAAACTATCTCTTTTCACTCTCTGATTCTAGCAAGTTCATTGTCAATCCAATATTGGACATTAAGCATCATTTTATAGCTTCCTAGCTAATAGTTTCTGTGATTTGATCTAAAAGAAAGTATATTTATTTGATTAAAAAATGAGACTAAATAATTATCCATGTTAAGTAAAGTAGAAAACCTCAGTGAATACTTTTTGGCTTATGAAAAGAGTGTAGCCAACACCGATACGTTTTGGGAAAGAATCGCTAATCAGTTTTACTGGAGGAAAAAATGGGACAAAGTAGTAGAGTCAGATTTTGAGGAAGCCAAAGTAGAATGGTTCATCAACGGCAAACTCAACATCACAGAAAATATCTTGGAGCGACATCTGTTCACCATCGGTGACAAACCTGCCATCATCTGGGAACCTAATGATCCTAAGGAAGCAAACGTCACACTCACCTATAGACAACTGCACGAAAAGGTCTGTCAGTTTGCCAATGTACTCCTCAAAAACCAAGTAAAAAAAGGAGATCGGGTTATCATTTACATGCCTATGATTCCTGAGGCAGCTATTGCTATGCTGGCATGTGCCAGAATCGGCTCAGTTCACTCTGTGGTATTTGCTGGGTTCTCTTCTACTGCCTTAGCCGATCGTATCAACAACTGCGAGGCAAAAATAGTCTTGACTTCAGATGGCAATTTTAGAGGCTCCAAGTCTATTGGGGTAAAATCAGTAGTAGATGAGGCACTAGAAAAAACCAAAACCATAGAGAAGGTAATCGTAGTAGAGCGCACCAAAACGCCTGTTACCATGAAAGCTGGCAGAGATCTTTGGTGGCATGACGAAGTAGCCAAAGTAGATAGCATCAACAAAGCTGAGGAAATGGATTCAGAAGACATGCTCTTCATCCTCTACACCTCTGGCTCTACAGGTCAGCCCAAAGGCGTGGTGCATACTACCGGAGGCTACATGGTATATACCCAATATTCTTTCCAAAACGTGTTTCAATACAACACCGATGACGTGTATTGGTGCACAGCTGACGTGGGTTGGATCACAGGTCACTCCTACATAGTCTATGGACCATTGCTGACTGGTGCAACAACTATCATGTTCGAGGGTGTACCTACCTATCCCACGCCTGGGAGATTTTGGGAAATTGTGGATAAATACAAAGTCAACCAATTTTATACAGCTCCAACAGCCATCCGTGCTTTGCAGGCATTCGGACTCGATCCAGTGACGCCTTATAAACTAGATTCGCTCAAGGTATTGGGCACAGTCGGTGAGCCTATCAACGAAGAAGCATGGCACTGGTACCACGACCACATCGGCAAAGGGAAATGCCCGATCGTAGATACCTGGTGGCAAACAGAGACAGGAGGAATTATGATCTCACCTTTAGCAGGTTTGACCCCTACCAAGCCAGGTTATGCGACTTTACCCTTACCAGGCATCCGACCCGTCATTGTCGATGCTGATGGCAAAATATTGAAAGGCAATGGAGTCAAAGGCAATCTTTGTATCAGTCATCCTTGGCCATCAATGATCCGAACGACTTACGGAGACCATGAGCGTTGCAAAAGCACTTATTTTTCTACATACAAAGGGATGTATTTTACAGGAGATGGGGTCAAAAGAGACGAAGATGGCTACTACCGAATCTTGGGACGAGTGGATGATGTGATCAATGTCTCGGGACATAGAATGGGTACTGCCGAAGTAGAAAACGCCATCAACGAGCATCCAAAAGTCATCGAATCTGCTGTGGTTGGTTATCCTCATGATATCAAAGGCCAAGGCATCTATGCCTATGTGATCTGTGATATGGAAGGACGTACCGAAGAAAACCTCAAGGAAGAAATCCGTGCGACGGTCAACAAGATTATCGGACCAATAGCCAAGCCTGACAAGGTTCAGATTGTATCGGGATTGCCAAAAACCAGATCTGGAAAAATCATGAGAAGAATCCTCCGCAAGGTAGCTGAAAATGATACTTCAAATCTTGGAGATACCTCTACACTCCTAAATCCAGAAGTAGTAGATGAGATCATCAAAGGGGCGCAGTAACATACCTTACATAGACCACCTAAGGCGTATAAGAAACTCAGAGAGATTGATCCAATCCTCTGAGTTTCTTATACGTCGTCTTTCAAGTGTTCATCGATTTCGCTGCCCATACTGCGGGTGATTTCATCCATTTCTCTGGATGCTTCTGCGACTTTTTCAATCCAAAATTCTCTCTCTGTCAATTCTGACTCCTTCTCAATCAGATTCATCATGCCCATGATTCTTGTGAGAGGCCCTCTGACACGATGAGCATTGTCAAAGGCAAATTTGGTAAGCTTCCCATTTTTTTCTCTAATCTTTTGGGTACGAATCTCCACAAGTTCTTCGAGCTTTTCATTCATGGCATTGAGTGCTTCATTGTAGGTGCGTAGCTCTTCCGCTTGATCAGTAATCGCCTTGTTAAGTTCTTCCAACTCTCTGTTCTTGTCACTCAATTCAGAGGTTCTCATTTTGACCATGGTACGGAGTTCTCTTTCTCTGGCAGACAACTTATAGGTTCGCCACCGTACATAGCCCATTACACAGAGTATGAGTACAAATACACACAGCATGACTGCCCACCAAGTACGCCACCAGGGTGGCAAAACGGTAATTGAGATCATGGCAGGCTGCTCTTGCCAGACGCCATCATTGTTGGCTGCCTTGACTTTGAAAGTATATGATCCTGGGTTCAAATGTGTGTAAGTCACTTCCCTTTGGTTGCCGACATAGTTCCATTCTTCTTCCATTCCTTCCAACATATAGGCATATTGATTGAAGTCAGGTCTGGTAAAATTCAGCGCAATGTACTCAAGAGTAAATCTCCATTGGTCAGGATGAAAGATCAAATCAGGAGAAACAGCTATGTGACTCTTCAATAAAGCTGTAGAATCACCAACTTGGACACGATTGTTGAAAAGTTTGAGTCCAGCCAAATGTACGTCTGGTTTGTATCGATTGAAAGGAATATTCAAAGGATCAAAAAGATTGACTCCTTCGGATCCTCCTACATAAATGAGGTTTCCCTTGGTCAGCATTATGGTGTTTTTGGTAAACTTCCCTCTTTGCAAACCATCTCTCACCGAAAAATTGAGAACCGAGTCTTTGACAGGGTCATACTTGCTCAACCCTAATGTAGTTGCTAACCAAAGATTCCCCTTCTGATCTTCTATGATTGATCTGATATCTGTCGTTGGTAATTTATTTCTGAGCACGAATTCAAAATTCATGGTGGTAGGATCCACCTCAATCAAGCCAGAAGAAGTAGCACAATAAATACGGTGGTCTTTGTCCTCATATATCTGAGATACCCAATCACTCGCTATATCTAGCACGTCTTCAGTTGTAAAATTTAGTCCTTCAAACTTACCCATCTCCTTGTTTTCATATCTCAGAATGTACAAACCCTTTGCCTCACCTCCAACCCAAATATTTCCTTGACTGTCTTCAAAGAGCGCATACACCATATTGCTTTTGAGTCCATATTCATGGGTTGCATCATAGCGATAACTTCTGACCTCACCTGTACTTTTATTGATTCGCTGGAGACCGTTAGAAAAACTAGTCCCCCATATAAAACCATCACGGTCTTCGATCAAGGAAAAGATACTTTTCAATGAACTATGAGTTGGTTGAAATCTCTTAACATCTCTGGATTTTTTGTCGATGATGTTGATTCCTCCATTCCAAGTTCCTATCCAGATAGATTGATCAATATCTAGCATACAAAGGACAGCATCGGAAGAAATTGAATTTTTGACTTCTTCATCCAGTCTCAAATTATCGATTTTCATAGTGGCGGGATCATATATATTGATACCACCACCATCGGTTGCTATCCATATTTTACCAGATTCATCCTCATGAAAATCTCGAATGATGTTACTACTTAGTGTTTGACTTTTATAATTTGACTTCATCAAATGATGAAATTTGTGCAGCATAGGGTCTGCCACATCTACTCCTTCGAGCGCTGTGCCTACCCACAGTCGATTTTGTCGATCTTGATACACGCACCTCACTGAGATATTTACAATAGAATGGGGTTTGTTATCAGGAATATAGCGATGAAATCCATTGAAGCTATCA
Organism: Reichenbachiella agarivorans; assembly: GCF_025502585.1. NCBI lineage: Bacteria > Pseudomonadati > Bacteroidota > Cytophagia > Cytophagales > Reichenbachiellaceae > Reichenbachiella > Reichenbachiella agarivorans. The sequence continues at coordinate 1,079,769 of NZ_CP106679.1, forward strand.
TCATAAAGATGCAATCCGCCATTGTCATTGCACACCCATATTCTATTTTCCCTATCCAGATAGATCGACTCGATATAATCATTGTATAGGGAATTTTTATCACCCGCAATGTGTAAAAGTTGTCTTTGCACTTTCGGGTGCTCCCCATTCAAATTCATCTCAAAAATTCCATTCTCAAGAGTCCCAACCCACAAAACACCCTCCCTCACTATCCTGAGTGTAGTCAGCTGCTGTACAGTATCCTCCTCATTGTTGAGTAAAACAACAGAGCGAACTTCCTGAGTGTCCAAATCAATTATATTCAATCCTTTGGCATAGTGTCCTATCCACAACCGATTATTATCTTGATCCAGCAGGAGGCTTTTGAGTGCTAAACTATTGAGGGAATAATTCTTTAGTGGAATCTCGCCATCTCTTTTAAAATAGGGGGTTAGTTTTTCTGTTGTATAATCATAGACCAACAAGCCTTCGGATAGACTGGCTATCCATACTTTTTTTCTCACCGTATCTTCCACCATGTCCAAAATCACATTTGGATTAGCTTGCTCTGGGAAATACTCGTTCTCTAAAGTCACGGGGATCAACTTGTCAAGTTCCCTGTTGTACCGAAACAGGCCATCAGTAGAGCCCATCCACAAGGTCCCCTCATGATCTTCCATCAGGCATTTTACCCTACTGGAATTGATAGAACTAGAATCTCCATTGTTCAAAAACAGTCGGTAATTGACTCCATTGTATCTGTGTAGCCCGTTTTCGGTGGCTATCCACATATAGCCCTTGTGATCCTGACAAAAGCCAGTAATCTGATTGTTGTGCAGCCCCTCCAGATGATCGAAGTACAGCTTGGGAGCCTCAGGAATTGCTGCTTTTTGAGCAATAGCAAACATGCTACTACCCAAAATGACTAGCAGTACCAGAAAAAAAAGATGCTTTTTGATGTCAAACAACTGATACTAGGCTTAAGTGCTTTCTAATATAAATAAAAAGCACTTAAGCCAAAGGAGAATTTTGGATATACGAATTAAATTTCAAACTTGATACCCTGTGCCAGAGGTAGCTTGGTAGTGTAATTGATGGTGTTGGTCTGTCTTCTCATGTACACCTTCCATGCATCCGAACCAGATTCTCGTCCACCACCTGTTTCTTTTTCTCCGCCAAAGGCACCACCGATTTCAGCTCCCGAGGTTCCTATGTTGACATTGGCTATCCCACAATCTGATCCAGCATGTGACAGGAATTGCTCTGATTCCCTCATATCGCTGGTCATAATTGCTGAAGACAGGCCTTGTGGGACATCATTTTGCAGAGCTATGGCTTCATCCAAATCTTTGTAGCGGATCAAATACAAAATAGGGGCAAAGGTTTCATGCTGTACGATTTCAAATTCATTCTTAACCTCAAAAATGGCAGGTTTGACGTAACACCCAGATTCATACCCCACACCCTTGAGGACTTCTCCATCTACAATCGTTTTAGCACCTTCTTCTTTGGCTTTTGTGATGGCTTGCTGGTACATATCCACCGCCAATTGATCTATCAGAGGACCTACATGATTCTTTTCATCCAGCGGATTGCCTATTCTTAGCTGGGCATAGGCCTTCTTTAGCCTGGCTGCTACATTGTCAAAGATCTCCTCGTGAACAATCAACCTCCTCGTAGAGGTACAACGCTGGCCGCAGGTACCCACCGCACCAAATACGGCACCAATGAGAGACATATCCAAATCGGCATTTTTAGTAAAAATGATGGCATTGTTCCCTCCCAATTCTAGCAACGCACGCCCGAGTCTTTTGCCAACAGACTCACCTACTGCCTTGCCCATGCGCGTAGATCCAGTCGCTGATATTAGGGGAATCCGAGTATCTTGACTCATCAATTGTCCAATTTCAGCATCTCCCACAATCAAATTACTCACACCCTCAGGTACTTGATTCGCCGCAAAAACTTTAGCAGTAATTTTTTGACATGCAATTGCTGTCAAAGGAGTCTTCTCGCTGGGCTTCCATACTGTCACGTCTCCACATACCCATGCCAACGCAGTGTTCCATGCCCATACAGCCACTGGGAAGTTGAATGCGGAAATAATCCCAACCACACCCAGTGGATGGTACTGCTCATACATCCTATGACCAGGACGCTCTGAGTGCATGGTCAACCCGTAGAGTTGGCGAGACAATCCGACTGCAAAATCACAGATATCTATCATTTCTTGTACTTCTCCTAGACCTTCCTGATAGGATTTCCCCATTTCATATGAGACCAATTTACCCAATGCCTCTTTCTTTTGGCGCAGGGCATCTCCAAGTTGACGGACTACTTCGCCACGTTTTGGTGCTGGCACTTGACGCCATTCGGCAAAGGCCTTTTGGGCGGTTTCTACGACTTGTTGGTAGCAAGCCTCATCGGACTCTTGCACTTGGCCTATCAACTGTCCATCTGCTGGAGAGTGAGATGAAATATTGCCTCCACCAGACTTCAACCATTGACTTCCCGTACTAGAACCAAGCTCGATATTACTCAATTCAAGGCTTTGAATCGCCTCCTTTATTCCGTATTGATCTGACATGTTTTTGGGTATTTGTGTTTAGACAAATCTATGAAAAGCAATTTTATTATCTCGCCAATCACCTAGCAATCTCGGCAACAGGTATGATTCTCTTGTCCTCTGTATAGCAGGTGAATATTCCGACTGCATTAATCAAGTTTCCCTCCAAGGGCGCTGGGAAAGTGACATTCTCTCTACTCGCGTTTTTCGCTTCTTCCAGAGATCGCTGATACCTAAAATTCTCCTCCGTGACCCGCATCAAAGTGATTTCTGTTTTCTCACTATAGCGCAGTGAATCTGCCTTTATATCTACGACAATCTCTTGCTCCTCCAAAAGCTCATGATAATCCAAATAAGTAACCTTGTTTTTGGGTCGCTTCTCTCCATTTTTTCCAACCACATCATAATTGGCGATCAGGATGTAGTAATTGTCTGGATGATAATCAGAAGATAAAAAATTCACGACAATCTGATCTTCTCCAGCCTCAACATTCTCCATTTTGATTTGCTCTGGCACTCTGCTTCGCGCCCTAATCGTGTCTCCCATAGGACTCAGTACGAGCAGCTCCACCATCAAAGTCTGATCAGACAAGCGCTGACCACTACCAAAATTGTACACATAGCCTGTCCCCTCTTCAATAAACAAGCTTTGAAACAATTCGATGGTGTCAGAATCTATGATGTAGACATCAAAATCCTGAGAATAATCGAGTATGTAATCTTCGAAAATAGGAGAAATCTCAGTAGCTGTCAAGTTGAACAGTTCGCCTGGACGCATATAGCATTCTACAAAGTAACTTTGCTCCAAAGTCACATCCTGTACGTCTAGCTCTCCATCCCATTGACACGAAACGAGGGTTAGCCACAATAAAATTAACCTCCCCAATTTATTCATGGCTCCCAGCTTTATGATTCAAATAATAAGTAACCGAGAGATAGGGAATTAATGGCAAAACCATCTTGGACTTGGGTACAAATGAGACAAAAAAATCGTCCTTTCTCTCCACCTCGAAATAAACGAAATCTGCATTTTTTCGATTGTATGTATTGAAAGTTCCCCCAGAAATTTTAAGGGCATTTTTCCTTTTCAACTCTTTGTAGTAGTTGATTCCTAAATCCAATCTATGTCGTGGAGGCAACCTGTAGTTGTATCGATCACCATAGATGGGGATATAATTGGCAATCGAGCTAGGGTCAGTGATGTCTTTGGCCACAGTCACACCTTCTGGGACGGTCACATATATTCCAGAACTGTAGGTCCAGAAAGCCGAAAATGACCAGTGCTGATTGAGTCGATACAGCAAACTGATGAGTATGTTGGAAGTAATGTCAAAGGGAGGACTGAAGTATACACCTCCATTGATTTGATCAAACTGGCGTTTGGAGTTCAGATAGGTATAGTTGATTCGTCCTTCTATCTTGGCGATGTTGTACGTCCACTCCGCCTCTATACCTTGGACATATCCTTTCCCTTCGATCATTGTGATGGACTCAAATTCAAGATTGGCTCTACTACCTGCGCTAAAATCCTTGATGTGCTTCAAATTCTTGAAAAAAACTGATGCCGTCAAACTCATCCCACTTATCAACTGATGACTGGCTCCTATTGATACCTGATCACTCCATGCAGATTGATTGTCACTACCCAAAGGAACAGGTATGTCTATGGGACTCCTCACCGTAAAAAACGGCAACATTTCCTCATATTGTCGTGTCCTCGCGTAATCTACCCATAGCTCCAAGCGATTCAACAAGTACTGTATTTTGAAGCGTGGAGATAAATCTAGCAAGGATACCTCCCCCAAATAGTAAGTCAAATTGGCACCTCCCATGATAGTCAAATTTGGATTGGGATAAAGAGTCGCATCGCCAAATACACTGTGCATATGGTTATCCATTTGGCTGCTACGCGCAATAGCCTCTCCATTGATAATGCGGTATTGAGTCCATTCTGATTTGTATCCCAGCGAAACCGTCAATTGATTCAAAATAGGCTGATCCAATCTGATCAAAGCAAGTTGATTGTTATACTCTGAATCAATGCGCTGACTCACCTGCTTGTTTTGATAGCGCGTAGCACTTCTATTCCCCCCGATTTGAAAAGTCAGTCTACCCTTTTGATTGAGTGCCCTGTCGATCGAAACAACTCCTGACTGATTGTTCCAGTTCATTTGATACATTCTGTCGGCATCCAAGTGCAACGGTAAATCATCCGAGGATGCCAAACCATATGCATTCACTGACCACTTGTCGCTGAGTACTCCATGGTAGCTCAAGGTCAAGTCACCCAACTGATAATTCGGGATTTCATCTAGCTTTTTTGTTCGTTCATACATTTTCGCAACCAAGCCTAGATAGGAATATCTCCCCGATAGTTTTAAGTTGTGGTTAGACTTCTCTCCCCATGCCAAAGATGTCTTGGCTGAAGAAGAAATGATTCCCAAAGTAGTCTCTACACTTACCCCTTTTTCATAATTGGGTTGACCGATCATGTCTACATAACCTGATAGTTTGCCATTGTATATCGAAGGGTAACCACTCTTGTACACGTCAGACTGGGATAGTACATAGGGGTCAAAAGCTGTTACCAGCATCGTCATGTGTTTGGGTTCAGCGATACGAATCCCATCTATCAAAAAGGCATTTTCCGTGGTGCTTCCACCCCTCACTGATATTCCCGCATCAAAAGAGTTGATACTTGACACACCTGGTAATGTCACTAGATATTTTAATATGTCATTTTCACCAAAAAGGCTATTTAGATTAGATATTTGTACGGGATCGACTTTTAGTACATCATGAATGGTAGCTGCCTCTATTTGTAATTCATCGAGAGATTTAGTTTGAGCAAGCAACTGAATTGTCAATATCTGTGATTGAGAGACCATGATGTATTGTGTCTCAAAATTGACATGTGATACCTCAATGACACCTGCGGTTGCCAATTCGATTTGAAAGTATCCTTGGTCATCTGTCACCATGATCCTAGATTCAGTAGAAATATGTGCCCCTGCAATGGCTACATTATTTTCATCAGATACCGTTCCTTGCACAAGAATTTGACCTATCAATTCTTGAGAGAAGGAAAAGATAAAAACCCACACGCCTAGGTATTGAAAGAAACGCATACTATAAAATTAGAAAACCTCAGCCTAAGGCTGAGGTTTTCCACTTGGTTATATCTCTGTTGTACACTAAGAATTATTGTTTCTTGATATACTCCAACTTATAAGAAATCGCTACGGAACCATTGATCGGGATACCAAAATCTTCTAACTCTGAATCTTCGAAAGGCACATCACTGGCAGACAATTGGAGATACGTTTTGATTTCAGTAGGATACCCTCCTTCGTTGTATTTGAGGTGCTCTGAGAATATCGCACTGCCGTGCCCTGCCCATCCAATTTGATTGATGGAATGAGACGATTCAAAAAAGGACATCAATGGGTTGACTGCAGTTAAGGTATGATTCATAAAATTTTTCATGCCATAGTCATAACTCAAACTAATCATGCTAGTATAGCCTTCTGGATAGAAGTACTTTTCGACGACCATTCCCAACTCTGAATCATATTCATCATACGAATAGATAAGTCCCAATGCAGCCAAAATCTCTGGATCAGCCCCTTCATAGTCTTGCGTTTCCTCTAGAGCACTTGGTTTTACCCCAAACTCTATTGGGTTTCCTTTGCTATCATAGGTGATGCCTACAAGACCCTTTATGTCACTCTGCAAGAAATCAATCGTGCTCAACTTCCCATCTGTATAATTGAACCCAAGCATATCTTCAAAATGAGGATCTTCCTCCTCGTCAATGTAAGCCACAAGCTTGGTTATTTTCCCTCCCTCTACTTTGATATTCAATACATCTTTATCTTCATTTTCTTCCTCTTCACTACGAATCGTAAAATCTGCTCCGTCATAGGTATAATATATTGTACGACTATCAATAACGTCTCCAGTCTCATATACATCATAGGTATAAAACAGTGCTTTGTAATCCCCTACTATCCCCAAAATTACTTCCACCTCTGGTGTATATACATAAATATAATCCTCTATCATGTTTTCTGTGACTATATCAATAGGATCACTATCTAAAACAAAATTATATGTGGGGACAAACCACTTATAGTATCTCTTTACTGCTGATGGGCCTGTACTAAAACCACTACCATAGGATACATTAGAGGCAGAAACGGCATTGATATTTTTATATTCCTGGTCCCATTCTTCTTTGTTCTCATCATAATCATTGAACCACAGTTCACTATTAATTGCTCCAAATGTGACACTCTTATCATATGATTCTCTCATCAAGCATTTTTTGATCTTAGACCCATTCTCATTTATCTGATATAAATAACCATTGCTGGAATAAATTGGAGTTCTAAATTCACTAAAAAAGGCATAACCATCACCGCTATAACCCTTTACACCACCAGACCAAATTTCATTATATGCATCTTCAAATTCCATTTCAATTCCTTCTTGCTTATTGGCAAAATATTCATCCCTTGGAACAGCCTTTTTTTTGGTCGCCCACTCTGTGTAAGTTTGGGTAGCTATGTCACCATTGGCATTGTAAGTTCTTTCGATCGTGAGGTATTTGACTGGATTGTTTAGCAGTGTAGTATAATAGGTGACTTCAATCAACCTGTTATTTACATCGTATTCGAAACTAACAAAAGGGAGGTCACCATTGTAAATGGCCGAAACCATGTATTCTCCATTGAGATCGGAAAGTTTCACTCCTGATAATGACGCATCGTAAGACAACAAAAATTCATAGACTGTGCCATCTCCGAGTATTATCGTCAGGATTCCAGTGGTCTGATCATAGTCTACATTGGACACGCCTCGGGGAGAAATTTTTGCTTTCACTCCTGTATCCTTGTCTCCAACCCACCAGTTACCATTTGGATTGACTAGTGGCATTACATTACCGGCAACTTCTCCTAAATCATCGCTACCAACCCACCAATTTCCATTTGGTCCGATTACTGGGATTTCATTATTAGGCAGTGCGGTGCTTATGGACGATCCATCTCCGAACAAGAAAATCAAACTATCTTCTTCAATCAAAATTTCGGAAATCTTGTTGTTCTCTTCTAGTAAGAGCTTCAGTGCATCAATCTCCTCTTTTAGTTCATCTATATCTGCTGAGTTGTTATCAACACATGCAAATACAGTAAGTGCAAAAAAGAGGAAGGTGTAAACAATTTGTTTTGTTTGTTTCATGGGTAGACACGGTTAGATAGAATTACAAACAAAGCTAGCGTCAACCCGTGCATTACAACAAATCAGTCATCGAATATCTACTGGTGTTGGTCAAATATTGAAGTGATTTGGCAGGATATGAAAAGAGCCACTGAGTTTTTACACCCTGTGGCTCTTCATTTTATGAGTTAAAGCACTAATTACCAACCGATTCCATAGTAGGCCTTTTGTCCACTTGGATAGTAACCTTCGATCAATATGCCATTGCCGTTGGATGATCTGGTCAAGGCTCTTGACAAGTCTTCTACGTTGGAGATGACGTTTTTATCTATTCTCGTCACGATGAATCCTTCTTTGATTCCAGCTTCCTTCCATACACCATTTTCCAAGACCACTAATTTTGCGCCTCCTGTGAGATTCAGCTTCTCCTGATCTGTATCAGACAAGTCCTCAAATGTCGCTCCTTGTATGGTCACACTACTGTTAGTAGCGGCCACTGTAGTGGTGGTGCCCAAGGTGTTTTTCAATACAGCGGACACTTTCTTTTCTTTTCCATCTCTCAGCAACGTAACTTCAATAGTGTCTCCAGGACGATTGAGAGCTACCTTTTCTTGAAGTTCAGCTGTCTTGGTCACTTTCCTACCATTGATGGCAATGATTACATCACCAACTTTGATTCCAGCTTCTTCTGCACCACTGTTGGCATTCACTCCATTGACATAGACACCTTGTAATACCCCGAGTTTTTCTTCATCGGCTAGTTTGGCACTTACATCTTGGATATTGATACCCAATAGCGCTCTCTGAACGATCCCAAATTCTTCCAAGTCACCTAGAACCTTTTGAACCAAATTGGATGGTACTGCAAAAGAATAACCCGCATACGAACCCGTTGGTGTCGCGATTGCCGTATTGATTCCAACCAATTCTCCATTGAGATTGACCAAGGCACCCCCTGAGTTGCCGGGGTTTACTGCTGCATCTGTCTGCAAGAAAGACTCAATCTGTAATCGGTCCCTGTTTCTTAATATATTGATGTTTCGGCCTTTGGCACTGATGATACCAGCTGTCACGGTAGACCTAAACTCAAATGGGTTGCCTACTGCCAATACCCATTCGCCCACTTCTACTGCATCTGAATCACCTATTCTCACGAAAGGAAGTCCCTTTTCTTCTATCTTCAATAGTGCCAAATCGGTGGTAGGGTCAGTCCCAAC